>DASUXA010000001.1:0-9951 GCA_036378155.1 Micromonosporaceae bacterium
GCCCTGCTCACCGTGCGGAAGATGAAGGGTCTGGTCGCCGGCCGACGTCGACTCCGCCGGCTGCTCCGGATACCGCTGGGCGTCGCTCTCGTGCTCGTTCATGATTCGATGGTTCCCCGGGTACCTACCGCTACCCTGAAACCCTCCTGAAAGTTAGCTGAGAGTCGTCGGGCGTCGATCCGGTCGCCGGCGGCTGCGGCGCGAGATCGGCGGAATCGTCGTCGACCAGGGGCATCAGGGGCAGCCGCACGCGGAACGTTGCGCCCCGCCCGGGGGTACTGTCCACCGCGACGGTCCCGCCGTGCGCGGCGACCAGCGCGGCGACGATCGCGAGGCCGAGCCCGGTGCCGCTGGTACCCGATCCCGCCCCGCCGCGCCTGGTGCGCGCCGCGTCGACCCGGTAGAACCGCTCGAACACCCGTTCCGCCTGCTCCGGCGTCAGCCCCGGACCCTCGTCCGCCACCTCGACGACCGCCCACTCCCGGTCGCGGGCGAGCCGCAGCCACACCGGGGTACCCGTCGGCGTGTGTGTCAGCGCGTTCGTCATCAGGTTGCCGACCACCTGCCGCAGTCGCGCCTCGTCGCCGTTGACCACGAGCGGACCGGTGTCCGCCGGTACCTCGCGGGTGACGGTCCGGTCCGGCGCGACCGCCCGAGCCGCCTCCACCGCGTCCGAGGCGATCACCCGCAGGTCGACGGGACCCAGGTGCAGCGGACGTTCCCGGTCCAGCCGGGCGAGCAGCAGCAGGTCCTCGACCAGCAGCCCCATCCGCTGCGCCTCGCCCTCGATCCGGCGCATCAGGTCGGCGGTCTGTTCCGGGGCGCGCGCCGCGCCCTGCCGGTACAACTCGGCGAACCCTCGGATCGTGGTCAGCGGGGTGCGCAGCTCGTGCGACGCGTCGGCGACGAACTGCCGCATCTTCTCCTCGGAACGGCGCGCCTTCGCCTCCGACGCCGCCTGCGCGTTGAACGCGTACTCGATCTGACCGAGCATCGCGTTCAGCGCCCGGCTCAGCCGGCCCACCTCGGTGTGCGGCGACACCGCGCCCGGTTCCGGGTCCGGTACCCGCTGGGTCAGGTCCCCCGCCGCGATCGCGCCCGCGGTGTGCTCGATCTCGCGCAGCGGGCGCAGGCTGGCCCGGACGATGCCGATGCCCACCACCGCGAGCACGACCAGGACCCCGCCGCCGACCACCAGTTCGGTGACCAGCAGCCGTTCCAGCGCGCTGTCCACCCCGGCGAGGTTCTGCGCGACGACCAGGAACTGACCGTTCGGCTCCGGGGTGAGCAGCACCCGCCACCGTGGCGAGCCGTCCAACGCCCGCGCCGTGTACGGGGTGCCGGCGTGGCTGGCGACGAACGCCGGGTCGGTCTGCACGTCCGGCAGGTCGTTGGTGTCCAGGCGCTTGTTGTCGTACACCCTGGGCTGCCACCCGCCGTTCGGGTCGCTCACCCCGAAGACGTAGTCGCTGGGCAGCAGGATGCTCGCCCGGTTCGGCGCCTCGGGCTGCGAGTTGAGCAGCAACACCCAGTTCACGCCGCGCGCGGTGTCGTTGAGCTGGTCGTCGACGCGACCGACCAGGTAGTTGCGCAACGCGAAGGTGCTCGCCAGGGCGATCACCGTGAGCGCGGCGGTGACCAGGGCGAGGACCGCCGCGACCAGCTTGACCCGCAGCGGTATCCGGCTGAGCAGACGTGTCACGGCCGCCGGCCTAGGAGGGCATACGCAGCACGTACCCGACGCCACGCAGGGTGTGGATCAGACGCGGCTCGACGTTGTCGACCTTGCGCCGCAGATAGGAGATGTACGACTCGACGATGCCGTCGTCGCCCCGGAAGTCGTAGCTCCACACGTGGTCCAGGATCTGCCCCTTGGACAGCACCCGGTTGGCGTTCGCCATCAGGTACCGCAGCAGCTTGAACTCGGTGGGCGACAGCAGCACCCGCTGGTTGCCCCGCCACACCTCGTGCGAGTCCTCGTCGAGTTCGAGGTCGGCGAAGGTGAGCCGGGACGGTGACGGCTGGGCGCCGGTCCGGCGCAGCACGGCGCGGATCCGCGCGGTCAACTCTTCGAGGCTGAACGGCTTGGTCACGTAGTCGTCGCCGCCGAGCGTCAGCCCGCGGATCTTGTCGTCGGTGGCGTCCCGCGCGGTCAGGAACACCACAGGGGTACGGGTCCCGCCGTCGCGCAGCTTGCGGATCACGGAGAAGCCGTCGAGGTCGGGGAGCATGACGTCGAGCACGATCAGGTCGGGCCGCTCCTCGCGCGCCAGCGACACCGCCTCGGCGCCGTTCGTCGCGGTACTGATGTCGAACCCGGCGAAGCGCAGGCTGGCGGAGAGCAGCTCAAGGATGTTCGGATCATCCTCCACCACGAGCAGTCTCGCCTCTGCCTGCGCCGCACCGGACAGCGCCGCACCCCCGGATTGTGCAACGCCGTCGCGTACCCCCATGCGCCTCATCGTCTCCCCCTCGGCTGTGCCCTACCTGAAGTGTGCCTGGGAGTCCGCTGAGAACGACAGGTCGCGCCGCTTACCGACCGAGCAACCGGCGCAGTTCGGTCAGGGTGCTGGTCAGCACGGCGGCGGCGGTACGCAGCTCCGCCGGGCGCAGGTCGGGTCGGCGCGCCAGCCGGGTCGCCTCGGCGCGTACCTCCGCGCCCAGCCGCTCCAACTCCGCGGCGTCCGGTGACGACGCCGCCTCCTCCGCCTGGTCGCCGGACGTCTCCCGGCGCCGCGACGGCGCGATGTCCGGCTGCTCCCACCAGGGCCGCTTCGGCTGCCGCCACGGCTTGTCGACCAGCGGCGGGCGGGCCTGCTGAGCCGCCTGACGCAGTTCGCGTTTCAGGTCGCGTACCGAGCCGCTGACCTCGTCCTGGATCTCGTTGGCCAGGCTCGCCAGGTCCGCCACCGAAGCGTGGATCTCGGACTCCAGGGACGCCAGCTCGTCGGCGCGCGCGGAGAGTTCCGCCCGTCCCGTGTCGGTGATCTCGTACACCTTGCGGCCGCCGGCCTGTCGCCGGGTCACCAGTCCCTCGGCTTCCATCCGTTGCAGCCGTGGGTAGATGGTGCCGGCGGACGGGGCGTACAGACCCAGGAAACGGTTCTCCAGCAGGCGGATCAGCTCGTACCCGTGCTTCGGTCCCTCGTTGAGCAGCTTCAGCAGGTACAGCCGGAGTCGACCGTGGCTGAACACGGCGGTCATCGCGGCTGCCCCGTCGTGTCTTCGCCCGCCGTGGCGTCGAAGCCGTCCAACCCGTCGTCGAACCGGTCCCGGTCGAATTCGTCGTCCACGGGGCGGCGCAGCAGCGCGATCCGGCCCGACGTCGCGTTCGCCCACAGCCGTCCGGTCCCCGCGCCCAGTGTCCCGCGCACGTCCTTGACGCCGGGCGGCCAGCTCGCGTTCAGTCCCTCGAACGCGCTGGTCACCCGCCCGCTGGTGGCGTGCAGGTGGACCTGCAGGTCGCTGTCCTCGCGGACCCGCACGGTGATCTGCCCGGAGACCGTCTGCAACCGGATGTCGCTGCCGGACGGGTTGTCGAGGTCGCAGGTGAGCGCGCCGGAGATGGTCCGGGCGCTGACCCGGTCCGCGTTCGAGTCGGCGATGGTGATCTCGCCGGACACGGTCTCCACGGAAAGATCACCGCCGCAGCCCAGCGCCTCGATCGGTCCGGACACCACCTTCGCGTAGCTCTCCCCGCCGAGTCCGAGCAGCGTGACCCGACCGCTCGTACAGTCCACCCGCGCCCCGCCGCTCAGGGTCGACGCGACCAACGCGCCCGAGACGAGGCTCAACGCGGCGACGGTCCGCGGCGGTACCGCGATGGACACGTCCGCGGTGTATCTGCGGTGCCCGCCCAGGAACCACCCGAACGGACCGAAGCGCTGCCAGGGTTCACGTACCGCGTCGTGCTCGACCCGCAGCAGCCCGTCGGTGAGCGTGACGTGGACGGGTCGGGTGCCGATCCGGGTCACCTCGACGCGCGGCGGGCCGTCGGTACCGACGACGTTGAGCCGACCCGCCATCAGCCGCACGTCCAGCGCCGTCACCGGCTCGTCGAAACGCAGCCGGTCCGGCTTGCTGACGGTCCAGCTACCCATGTCGTCCTCCCAGGGCGTGAAGGTATCCGCGGCGCCGGTTGCCCAGGCGCACCAATGTCACAGCGCCGGGGTGCCCGGCGCACGGATCGACCGTGACCGCGCAGCCTGCGCCGCGTCGGCGGGACGTATCGTATCGCACTCGCGATACATCGCGATAGTACCCTCGCGATAGCCGCTCGCGTGCGCGCCGCGTGGCGGCGGCGGAACCGTACAGTGGTGCCGTGATCGTCGAGCCCCGCTACAACGGCCCCGCCGAGTCCGGCAACGGCGGCTGGACGTGCGGGCTGGTCGCCGAGGCGGTCGGCCAGCCCGCCGACGTGATGCTGCTCAGCCCGCCGCCGATCGACACCCCGCTCACCGTGGCGCGGGACGGTTCGCTGATCCGGGTGTACACACCGGACGAGACGCTGGTCGCCGAGGCGGCGCCCACGGACGTCGGCGACGACGCGGTGGTGCCGCCGGTGGACTGGGACGACGCGGTCGCCGCGTCCGCCCGGTACCCGGGCTTCACCTCCCACCCGTTCCCCACCTGCTTCGTCTGCGGACCGCAGCGCGCGCCGGGCGACGGGCTGCGGCTGTTCCCCGGTCGCCTGGACGACGGGCGCACCGCGACGCCCTGGGTCGCTCCCGCCGACATCTCGCCGACCATGATGTGGGCCGCGTTGGACTGCCCCGGCGGCTGGTCGGTCGGCGTCGAGGCGCGACCGTACGTGCTGGGTCGGATGGCTGCCCGCGTGGAGGCCGTACCGGCTCCCGGCGAGCACTGCGTGATCACCGGTCGCACCCTGGAGCAATCGGGTCGCAAGGCGGTGGTGGCGTCCACGGTGTACGGCGCGGACCGGCGGGTGCTCGCCCGGGCACGGGCGGTCTGGGTGGCGCTCCGGGTCACGCCCGGGGGAACCCCTGATTGACCCGCTTGCGCGACTCGGACACTCTGATCGCCGACGATAAGGAGATCAGATGTCCGACGGACAGATCGTCGTCTCCGGCCTGACCAAGGTGTACCGATCGGTGCGCGCGGTGGACGACCTGTCGTTCACCGTCCAACCCGGGCGGGTCACCGGCTTCCTCGGGCCCAACGGGGCGGGCAAGACGACGACGCTGCGCATGATCCTCAACCTGGTGACGCCGACCGCGGGCACGGCGACCATCGACGGGCACCGGTACGTCGACCTCGACGAGCCGCTGCGTCACGTGGGCGCGGTGCTCGAGGCGTCCAGCGCGCACAAGGGCCGTACCGGTCGCGACCACCTGCGTGTGCTGTGTGCCGCAGCGGGGCTGCCGGCGAGCCGCGCCGACGAGGCGCTCGCCCTGGTCGGGCTGACCCCGGCGGCGAGCCGCAAGTTCAAGGGGTACTCGCTGGGCATGCGCCAGCGGCTCGGGATCGCCGCGGCGATGCTGGGCGACCCGAAGGTGCTGATCCTCGACGAGCCGGCGAACGGGCTGGACCCGGAGGGGATCCGCTGGATGCGGGACCTGCTCAAGGCGCTCGCCGCCCAGGGTCGCACGGTCCTGGTCTCCAGCCACCTGCTGTCCGAGATGCAACTGCTCGCCGACGACCTGGTGATCATCGCCGCCGGACGGCTGGTCCGGCAGGGCTCGGTCGAGGAGATCGTCGCGTCGATCAGCGGTACCGGGTGGGTACGGGTGCGCACGCCGCAGCCCGACGCCCTGCTCGCCGAGTTGGGCGGCGCCGCGACCGTGCAGCGGGACGGCGGCGACGCGCTGCGGTTGGCGGGCGTCGACGCGGCGACCGTCGGCAAGGCGGCGCTGCGCGCCGGTGTCGAACTGCACGAACTGGTCACCGATCGCCACGACCTCGAAGACGTGTTCCTGGAGTTGACCGCGGGGAAGGCGGCGATCCGATGACCAACCTGATTCGCGCCGAGGCTCTGAAGATCCGCACCACGAACACCTGGTGGCTGTTCGGGCTGGGCACGTTCCTGTTCACCGCCGCGGCGCTCGTGGTCAACATCATCCAGGCGCACCTGTACCTGACCGTCCGGCCGCAGATCCCGCCCGGCGCGTCCGCCGAGCAGGCGCAGCAGATCCGCGAACAGCTCGCGGCGCGCGACGACGTCGCCGGTGAGGCGGCGAGCATCTTCACCTCGGGGCAGTACTTCGGGCTGCTCCTGGTGATGCTGCTGGCGATGCTGGTGATCACCAACGAGTTCTTCCACCAGACCGCGACCACGACCTTCCTCGCCACCCCGCGCCGTACCCGGGTGATCACCGCGAAGCTGATCACCGTCGCCCTGGCGAGCGTCGTGTTCTGGGCGCTGTCGCTGGTGATGAACCTGGTCGCCGGGTCGATCTACCTCGACGCCGACGGGTTCAGCCCGCACCTGGGCGACTGGCCGGTGTGGCGGGCGATCCTGCTCAACCTCATGGCGTACGTGATCTGGGCGGTCTTCGGGGTCGGGCTCGGCGTACTGATCCGCAGCCAGATCGGCGCGGTGGTCACCGGCACCGTGCTGTACCTGGTCGGCACGTCCGCCGCCCAGGTGGTGTTCTTCGTGATCCACGAATTCTGGATCAAGCAGGACTGGGTACTGACCGCGCAGGTGGTCGTCCCGTCGATCGCCTCGCAGATCATGATCTCAGTGATCAAGCTGTACCCGCAGAGCCCGGCGCAATGGGTCGGCGCGGCGGTGCTCATCGGGTACGGCGTCGTGTTCGGCGTCATCGGGGTACTCATCACCCGGCGGCGCGACATCACCTGAGAGAGGCCAGCAAAGGCAGCAAGCCCGGGCCGGTGCCGTCTGGACCGAGCGGCAAAGCCGCGAGGGAAGAGGGCACCCGAGAGGCCCGGGCCGCGGTGGCGGCGGCCGATCGGTAAGGACCGGTCCGACCGCCGCCACTGTCGCGTACGGAACACCGCCACGCCGCCAGCCCCGCAGGATCAGCTTTCGTCGAGCGCGTAGCCTTGTACACCGCACTGAATTCGCGAGAACGCGTGGAAGAGGCGGCTGTGTCGACTCAACAGACATCGCAGGACAATCCACTGGCGGACTTCGGTCCGAACGAGTGGATCGTCGAGGACATGTACCAGCGGTACCTCGCCGATCCGACGAGCGTGGACCCGGCGTGGCACGACTTCTTCGCCGACTACCGACCGGAGGTGCCGTCCGCCGCCGGTACGGTCGCGACCTCCCCCGGCACCGCCACGGCGACCAGCGCGCCGACGTCGACCCCGGTCACCGCCCCGACGAAGGTCGACCAGCGCCCGCCCGCGACCGCGACCGCCGCCGCCCCCACGGCGCCCGCGAAGCCGGCGCCCGCGCGGACGGCGCCTGCCGCGCCCGCCACGCCCGCCGCGCCTGCCGGCGGCAAGCCCGCCGCCAAGGCGGCGAAGGCCCCGGCGACCGCCGCGCCCACCGGTGCGAAGAGCGTGACCCTGCGCGGGGTCGCGGCGCGCATCGCGCAGAACATGGACCAGTCGCTGACCATCCCGACCGCGACCAGCGTCCGCGCGGTACCGGCGAAACTGATCGCCGACAACCGCATCGTGATCAACAACCACCTCGCCCGCGGTCGCGGCGGCAAGGTCAGCTTCACCCACTTGATCGGGTACGCGGTGGTCAAGGCGCTCGCCGTGCACCCCGAGATGAACTGCTCGTACGCCGAGGTGGACGGCAAGCCGACGCTGGTCGAACCGGAGCACGTCAACCTCGGCATCGCGATCGACCTGCAGCGTCCGGACGGCTCGCGCACCCTGGTGGTACCGAGCATCAAGGCCGCCGAGACGATGGACTTCCGGCAGTTCTGGCAGGCGTACGAGGACGTCGTCCGGCGCGCCCGCAAGGGCGAGTTGACCATGGACGACTACGCCGGCACCACGATCTCGCTGACCAACCCGGGCGGTATCGGTACGGTCCACTCGATGCCGAGGCTGATGGCCGGTCAGGGCACGATCATCGGCGTCGGCGCGATGGAATACCCGGCGCCGTTCGCCGGGATGAGCGAGGAGCAGCTCGCGGAGAACGCGGTCAGCAAGATCATGACGCTGACCAGCACGTACGACCACCGGATCATCCAGGGCGCGCAGTCCGGCGAGTTCCTCAAGGCGATCCACGAACTGCTGCTCGGCGAGCACGACTTCTTCGACGAGATCTTCACCGCGCTGCGCATCCCGTACGAGCCGGTGCGCTGGGTCCGCGACGTCGCCCGCACCTCGGAAGGGCAGATCGACAAGACCGCGCGGATCATCGAACTGATCCACGCGTACCGGGTGCGCGGTCACCTGATGGCCGACACCGACCCGCTCGAGTTCCGCATGCGTCGCCACCCCGACCTGGACGTGCTGGAACACGGCCTGACCCTGTGGGACCTGGACCGGACCTTCCCGGTCGGCGGCTTCGCCGGCAAGCAGAAGATGAAGCTGCGCGAGGTCCTCGGCGTGCTGCGCGACTCGTACTGCCGCCGCGTCGGCGTCGAGTACATGCACATCCAGGACCCGGAGGAGCGGCGCTGGATCCAGGAGCGGGTCGAGCGCAAGTACGAGAAGCCCTCGGCGGACGAGCAGAAGCACATCCTGCAGCGGCTCAACGCCGCCGAGGCGTTCGAGACGTTCCTGCAGACCAAGTACGTCGGACAGCGCCGGTTCTCGCTGGAGGGCGGCGAGAGCCTGATCCCGCTGCTGGACGAGGTGCTTCAGGAGGCCGCCAGCAACGGTCTCGACGAGGTGGTCATCGGCATGGCCCACCGGGGCCGGCTGAACGTGCTGGCGAACATCGTCGGCAAGCCGTACGAAAAGATCTTCTCGGAGTTCGAGGGGCATCTCGACCCGAGCAGCGCGCAGGGCTCCGGTGACGTCAAGTACCACCTGGGCATGACCGGGAAATACACCACCCGCGACGACGAGCACTCGATCACCGTGTCGGTGGTGGCGAACCCGTCGCACCTGGAGGCGGTGGACCCGGTGCTGGAGGGCATCGTCCGAGCCAAGCAGGACCGCATCGACCTCAAGCTGGAGGGATACACCGTCCTTCCGGTGCTGGTACACGGCGACGCCGCGTTCGCCGGGCAGGGCGTGGTCGCCGAGACGCTCAACCTGTCCCAGCTGCGCGGGTACCGCACCGGCGGCACGGTGCACGTCGTGGTCAACAACCAGGTCGGTTTCACCACCGCGCCGGAGTACTCGCGGTCGTCGCTGTACTCCACCGACGTGGCGCGGATGATCCAGGCGCCGATCTTCCACGTCAACGGCGACGATCCGGAAGCGGTGGTCCACGTCTCGCGCATCGCGATCGAGTTCCGGCAGAAGTTCAAGAAGGACGTGGTCGTCGATCTGTTCTGCTATCGCCGTCATGGCCACAACGAGGGCGACGAGCCCGCGTTCACCCAGCCGCTGATGTACCGCAAGATCGCGAGCCATCCCACGACGCGCACGCTCTATGCGGAGCGCCTCGTGGCCGAAGGCGCTGTCAGTGCGGACGAGGCGCAGCAGATGGTCGCCGACTTCCAGGCGCATCTCGAATCGCAGTTCGAGGCGGCGAAGGGCTACAAGCCGAACAAGGCGGACTGGTTCGACGGCCGCTGGGCCAAGCTCGGCCTCGCCCAGGACGACGAGCGGCGCGGCACCACCGGCGTCGCCATCGAGTCCCTCAAGGAGATCGGCCGCCGCATCACCGCCATCCCGCAGGACTTCAAGGCCCACCGCACCATCGAGCGCCTGCTGCACCGCCGCCGCGAGATGGTCGAGACGGGCACGGGCGTCGACTGGGCCATGGCCGAGTCCTTGGCGTTCGGCAGCCTGCTGGCCGAAGGCTATCCCGTGCGCCTCTCCGGTCAGGACAGCGAGCGCGGCACCTTCTCGCAGCGCCACGCCGTGCTGACCGACCAAGAGACC
>DASUXA010000002.1:0-37197 GCA_036378155.1 Micromonosporaceae bacterium
CCGCGCCGACGGGGGTAAACAAACTTGGCACTGGCTTACAAGCACCCTGTTGAGTTCTCAAAGAACAAACACACACCATCAAACACCGGACAAACCGGCACCATCCGGGGCAACTCCACAAACCTACCCGGCCAGATCCTCGGTGTCAACCTCGTTGGTTGTCCTCGTCCTGCCCGGTCCCACAGCTCAACGCACACTGTTGCCAGTGAGCTTGAGTGAGGGGGAACCAGCGGACCGGCCGGCGCTCCGCTCAGCGGAACCACCCGCCCGGCTCCCTGCCGGCTCGGCAATGCTACCCGGTCGGCTCTCAGATTCCAAATCGGCTTTCCAGCCGATCGGTCTACCGCCCGGCGCCAGTCCCAACCGGCGTCACCGCCTCGGTCCTGACCACCCACCGCCCCGACCGATTTCCTACCGGGCCCCGCGGGCAGAGAGAAAATTACGCGGCCCACCCACTCATCGTCAAATCCAGTCGCCATGGCCGTGATCACAGCTCGTCCGGTTACCCGTCGAAGCTCGATCTCCGGCTGACCGGGCGTGCGATTCAATGGGTGGGTGCGTACAACGGTGGCCGCCGACGCGCTGCTCGGCCTGCTGCTGCCCGGGTGGCAGGCGGCGATCGCCGTGTGTGTCGCGGTCGCCGTGGTGATCGCGCTGTACCGGCTCCTGCAACGGGGACCGTCGCGGATGACCCGGGCGCTACTGGTGACCGGCTCGATAGCGGCGGGTATCGCGGTGATCGCCGCGCTGGTCAGCCACTGAGCGATCAGCCGACCGGCAGCCGCCGGTTCGCCAGGCTGGGCAGCTCGGCACGGATGGTTGCCAACCGGTCGAGGTCGAGATCGGCGAAGGTGACCCCGACGGTGTCGGGCGCCTGGGCGACCACCGTCCCCCACGGGTCGACGACCATGCTCCGGCCGAAACAGGTGCGACCGGGCTCGTGATCGCCGATCTGCCCCGCGGCGAGGACGTAGCACTGGTTCTCGATCGCCCGGGCGCGCAGGAGCGGCTCCCAGTGATCGCGCCCGGTGTGCAGCATGAACGCTGCCGGTACCACCAGGACGGTCGCGCCGCCGTCGACCGCGAGTCGCCGGTACAGCTCCGGGAAGCGCAGGTCGTAGCAGATGGACAAGCCGACCCGGACTGCGTCGACGTCGACCACCGTCGTCGTGTCGCCGGGCGCGACCGTGGCGGACTCGTGGTACGCCACGCGTCCCGGGATGTGTACGTCGTACAGATGGATCTTGCGGTAGACGCCGGCGAGCTCGCCCTGCCGGTCGAACACCAGGGACGTGTTGTACGTCCGTCGATCGTCGGGCCCCGCCTCATGGAACGACCCGGCGTGCACCCACATCGCGAGGTCGCGCGCGGCCTGCGCGAAGAACTGCCCGAACTCGCCGTCGACGGGCTCCGGCTTCGGCTCGCCGTCCGCCGGACCGAGGTAGTCGACGTACTCCGGGAGGATCGCGAGGTCGGCGCCGCCGGCTGCGGCGCGCTCGAGCAGCGACCGCGCCTGGGCGAGGTTCGCCGACCGGTCCTCGCGGGCGTTGAGTTGGCATACCGCGACGCGCATGCGACCCACGGTAGAGGAATGTGGGCGCCGGCCGGTAGGTGTCGATCGGGGCTGTGGACAGGCGGCGTCCCGGCTCACGACACGACGAGAACCAGGGCGGTCGCGGCGATGCCGAGCCCGGCGATCTGTACCGGGCGCAGTCGTTCGCGGTCGACGGCGAGCGCGAGCAGCACCGTGCTCACCGGGTACAGCGCCCCGATCGGGGCGACGATGCTCAACGGGGCGTGCGCGGCGGCGACCAGGTACAGACCGTTCGCCGAGACGTCGAAGGTGCCGGCGACCAGCGCGAGCCCGATCGAGCTGGGCGCGACGCGAAGGGTGCGCCCGGTCGCGGACAGTACGGACAGGCCCACGACGATCGCTCCGACCCGGGCACCGGCCAGCGGCCAGATCCCGGCGTGCGGGTCGGCCTGCCCCAGCATGACGAAGAAGATCCCGAACGAGGCGCCGGCGGCGAGCGCGAGCCCGATCAGCCGGGGCGTGACGAGGTTGGGGGTTGCCGTCGGCGCCACGCTGACCAGTCCGATCGCCACGACGGCGAGCAGCGCGCCGATCACCGCCAGCGGTTGCGGGGTCGCGTCGACCACCAGCCCCACCACGAACGGGACCAGGGCCGCCGTGACCGCGGTGACCGGGGCGAACACTGCCATGGCGCCCGCCGCGAGCCCGCGGTACAGGATGACGATGCCGACGAAGCCGCTGATGCCGGCGAGCGCACCCCACCCTGCGTCGGCGAATCGCGGGGTACCCGGCTGAAAGAATGCGACAATTACCGCCAAGAGCGGCACAGAGGCTAATTGCGCAATTACGGTGACCGTGAGTGCGTCCGCCCGGCGAGCGGCCTTACCACCGCAAAAGTCGCCGGTCCCCCACACGGCGGCGGAGATCGCGGCCAGCGTCACGGCAAGCATCTGACAGTCGTACCAGGCGGATCCGACAGTCGTACCGGGAGGTCAGGGGTGGTCGCAGGTACGCGGCGTCGCGATGTGCCCGACGTGACCGCGGCGGTGGCCCGGCACGTACGCGCGTTGCGGCTGGCTCGCGGCTGGTCGCTGGACGAGCTGGCGACCCGCTCGCGGGTGAGCAAAGGCATGGTCGTGCAGATCGAGGGCGGACGTACCAACCCGAGCGTGGCGACGCTGTGCCGGATCGCCGACGCCTTCGGCATCGGCGTGGCCCGACTGCTGGACGACGCCGACCAGCGCACGGTACGGGTCACCACCCTCGATCTGGCGCCCGTGCTGTGGCGGGGCGCCTCCGGCGGGTTAGCCCGGCTGCTCGCGGGACTCGCCGAACCCGGCCCGGTCGAGGTGTGGGAGTGGCGGATCCAGCCGCGCGACCGGTACGCCGGGACCGAACACCCGGCGGGCACATGGCAGATCGTCCACGTGCTCCTCGGTGAGATGATCGTCACGGCGGGCGGACGGGAGTACCTCGTCGGTCCCGGTGACACGATCGAGTTCCGCGCCGACCGTGCTCATTCGGCGCGGAACGAGGCGGGTGTACCGGCGCGGGCGGTGGCCGTGGTGGTGAGCCCCGCCGCCGGGCGCGCACCCGAACCGAGCTGAGGCGCCGCCCGGTTGCCGTTGTCGGTACCGACGGACGGGAGCGGGCGGTGGACGCGGTCGAGGCGGTGGTTACGGCGGTCAGCCGGAGCGCCACGCACAGCATGAGCAAGCCCAACCACGACAGCATCCGATTGCTGACCGGGCTCGGCGTGGACGGTGACGCGCACCTGGGCGCGACCGTTCAGCACCGATCGCGGGTCGCGCGCGACCCGTCGCAGCCGAACCTGCGACAGGTACACCTGATCCACGCCGAACTGCTCGACGAGCTGCGCGCGGCCGGGTTCGCGGTCTCCCCCGGACGGATGGGCGAGAACATCACCACGCGCGGCGTGGATTTGCTGGGGTTGCCGACCGGTACCCGGCTGCGCCTCGGTGACCAGGCAGTTGTCGAGATCACCGGGCTGCGCAACCCCTGTCACCAGTTGAACGGGGTGCAGCCCGGTCTGATGGCGGCGGTACTCGACCGCGACGCCGACGGGCGGCTGATCCGCAAGGCGGGGGTGATGGCCGTGGTGATCGCGGACGGCGAGGTGCGCCCCGGCGACCCGATCCGGGTCGACCTACCGTCTCTGCCGCACCGGCCGCTCGCGCCCGTCTGAGCGGGCGCCGCGGCGCGTCACGCGGACTTCTCCTCGGCGGTACGGTCCCGGCGACGCCGACCCACGAACTCCCGGGGCACGATCGTCGGGTTGACGTTCTCCAGCACCACCTCGCGGGTGATCAGCACGCGCGCCGCGTTCGGGTTGCTCGGCACCTCGTACATCACCGACAGCAGCACTTCCTCCATGATCGCGCGCAGCCCGCGCGCCCCGGTGCCGCGAAGGTTCGCCTGGTCGGCGATGGCCTCCAGCGCCTCGGGCTCAAACTCCAACTCGACGCCGTCCAGCTCGAACAGCCGCTGGTACTGCTTGACCAGGGCGTTGCGGGGCTCGGTGAGGATGCGTACCAGCGCGTCCCGGTCGAGGCTGCGCACGCTGGTGATGACCGGAAGTCGGCCGATGAACTCGGGGATCAGTCCGAACTTCAGCATGTCCTCGGGCATCACCTGGGCGAAGATGTCGTCGGTCGACCGCTCGGTGATGGACCGCAGATTCGCCCCGAAGCCGAGCCCGCCCTTGCCGATCCGGGACTCGATGATCCGGTCCAGCCCGGCGAACGCGCCACCGCAGATGAACAGCACGTTCGTCGTGTCGATCTGAATGAACTCCTGGTGCGGATGCTTGCGTCCGCCCTGCGGCGGCACGTTGGCGACGGTGCCCTCGAGGATCTTCAACAGCGCCTGCTGGACACCCTCGCCGGAGACGTCGCGGGTGATCGACGGGTTCTCCGACTTGCGCGCGATCTTGTCGACCTCGTCGATGTAGATGATCCCGGTCTCGGCGCGCTTGATGTCGTAGTCCGCCGCCTGGATGAGCTTGAGCAGGATGTTCTCGACGTCCTCGCCGACGTACCCCGCCTCGGTGAGCGCCGTGGCGTCCGCGATCGCGAACGGCACGTTGAGCATCCGGGCCAAGGTCTGGGCGAGGTGCGTCTTGCCGCAGCCGGTCGGTCCGATCAGCAGGATGTTGGACTTCGCCAGTTCGACCGCGTCGCTACCGCCCGAGTGGCCGTGCGCCTCCGCCTGGATGCGCTTGTAGTGGTTGTACACCGCGACGGCGAGCGCCTTCTTCGCGCTGTCCTGACCAACCACGTACTGGTCCAGGAACGCGCAGATCTCCATCGGCTTGGGCAGCTCGTCCCACTTGACCTCACCGGACTCGGCGAGCTCCTCTTCGATGATCTCGTTACAGAGATCGATGCACTCGTCGCAGATGTAGACCCCCGGGCCCGCGATGAGCTTCTTGACCTGCTTCTGCGACTTACCGCAAAAGGAACACTTCAGTAGGTCGCCGCCGTCACCGATCCGTGCCACCTACGTACTCCCTGCGCTCATCGGTCGAACAGGCATCCGACCAGTTGCCGGCGGTGCCCAGGAGAGGGTCTCCTGCCTCGACGGTACCCGGTCGGGGGCCGAAACGGTCGACCCCCGACCAGTGTCGTTTCGAACGTGTTGCCGCAGCGGTCAGCTCGCGGCGGGGGCCGCCGCGAGGGCGCCCTTCTTGCGGCTCGCCAGAACCTGGTCGACCAGCCCGTAGGTGCGGGCCTCCTCGGCCGTCATGAACTTGTCCCGGTCGATGTCCCGGCGTACCTGCTCCACGGTCTGCCCGGAGTGGCGCGACAGCACCTCCTCCAGCCAGGTGCGCATCCGGAGGATCTCGCGCGCCTGGATCTCGATGTCCGAGCCCTGCGCGTACCCGCCTTCGGTGGCCGGCTGGTGGATGATGATCCGCGAGTTGGGCAGCGCCATGCGTTTGCCCGGAGTGCCCGCGGCGAGCAGGACCGCGGCGGCGCTGGCCGCCTGACCCATGCACACCGTCTGGATGTCGCACCGGACGTACTGCATGGTGTCGTAGATCGCCGTCATGGCGGTGAATGAGCCGCCCGGCGAGTTGATGTACATGATGATGTCGCGGTCCGGGTCAGCCGACTCGAGCGTGATCAACTGCGCCATGACATCGTTCGCCGAAGCGTCGTCGATCTGTACGCCGAGGAAGATGATCCGTTCCTCGAACATCTTGTTGTACGGGTTGGATTCCTTGATCCCGTACGACGTGCGTTCCACGAACGACGGGAGGATGTACCGGTTCTGCACGTCGTAGCGGGCCTGGGCGGCGCCCGAGCGGGGCAGCTGGAGATCGCTCATTGATGATGTCCTCAGTTACGGGTCCCGGCGCCCTCGGGCACCTGGACGGCGCCGGTGATGACCTTGTCGATGAAGCCGTATTCGCGGGCTTCCTCGGCGGTGAACCACCGGTCACGGTCGGAGTCGGCCTCGATCTGTTCCCGGGTCTGCCCGGTGTGGAACGCCACCCGCTCCTGGAACATGCGCTTGGTGTACAACATCTGCTCGGCCTGGATGGCGATGTCGGCTGCGGTCCCGCCGATGCCGCCGGACGGCTGGTGCATCATGATCCGCGCGTGCGGCAGCGCGTACCGCTTGCCCTTGGTGCCCGCGCACAGCAGCAGTTGACCCATCGACGCCGCCATCCCCATCGCGATGGTGGCGACGTCGTTGGTGACGAACTGCATCGTGTCGTAGATCGCCATACCCGAGTAGACCGAGCCACCCGGCGAGTTGATGTAGAGGTTGATGTCGCGCTCCGGGTCCTCGGCGGCCAGCAGCAGGAGCTGCGCGCAGATCCGGTTGGCGACCTGGTCGGTCACCTCGCTGCCGAGGAAGATGATCCGCTCCCTGAGCAGCCGGTTGTACACCGAGTCGTCGAGGTTGCCGGCCATCTGGTCAGCGCCCCGCAGCATGGGCGGGAGATGCAGGTCGGTCATGGCAGCCCTTCGTGAGTCCCTGTTATGCCGACCCTAGCCGCTGGTGGAGGCGGGCGAAGGTCCGCACCCGGGGTGTTCGCTGTCAGCGCAGGGCGGGGTCGTGCGGTTCGTCGGCGACGCGTCGCCGACGACCCGCACGCTCAGTGTTCGTGCTCCTGCTCGCCGCGCAGGACGTCGAGGGACAGCTCGTTACCGGCGGTGTCGGTGAGCTTCGCCCGCTCCATGAGCAGCGCGAGCGCCTTGCCCCGCCGTACGTCCCCGTACACCGCCGCCGCCATGCCGGAGCGCACGAGCTGGTCGTAGTACGCCTGCGGAGCCATCCCGACCCGCTGCGCCCGGTGCACGATCTCGTGCCCGAACTCGTCGTCGGAGACCTGGATCTCCTCGGAGTCCGCGAGCGTGTCGAGCAGGAGCTGGACCTTGACGCCTTCGGTCGCCGCCTCGGTCAGCTCAGCCGTGAGCTGCTCCTCGGTCTTGTCCTCCGAGCGCAGGTAGTCCTCGATCGACATGCCGATCCGCTCGAGCTCGTCGGCCATCGCCTGCTTGCGGCTGTCGACCTCGGCGCGGACCACGCCCTCCGGCGCGGGGATGTCGGCGCGCCGCACCAGCTCCTCGAGCGCCTTGTCCCGGGCGGCGTACAGCTGCTCCATCCGCTTGACCCGGGTGAGCCGCTCGGCGAGGTCGGAGCGCAGTTCGGCCAGCGTGTCGAACTCGCTGGCGAGCTGCGCGAAGTCGTCGTCCAGCTCGGGCAGCTGCTTCTCCTTGACGGTGCGGACGGTCACCGCGACCTCGGCGTCGCGACCGGCGTACTCCCCGCCCACCAGCTGGGTGGTGAACGTCGTCGAGTCCCCGGCCGACAGACCCACCACCGCGTCGTCCAGCCCCGGCAGCAGGTTGCCGCTGCCCACCTCGTGCGAGATGTTGCTGGCCGTGCCGCCCGGTACCTCCTCGCCGTCCACCGTGGCGACGAGGTCGACCTGGACGTAATCGCCGTTCTGCGCCGCGCGCTCCACCGTCTTGAGCGTGGCGAACCGCTCCCGCAACGAGTTGACCTGCTCGTCGATCTCGTTGTCGCCGACCTGCAGCTCGTCGACGCTCACCTCGATCAACTCAAGGTCGGGCAGCGTGATCTCGGGTCGCACGTCCAGCTCGGCGGTGAACTTCAGCGGCTGCCCGTCGGAGAACTCGGTGATCTCGACCTCGGGCTGACCCAGCGACTTGACGTCGTGCTCGCGTACCGCGGCGACGATGTTGGCCGGAATCGCCTCCTGCACCGCTTCGTTGAGCACCGCACCCCGACCGATACGCTGGTCGATGACCCGCGCCGGGACCTTGCCTCGGCGAAACCCCGGGATGGTGACCTGCTGCGCGATCTCGCGGTACGCCTTCTGGAGGCTCGGCTCGAGCTCGGCGAACGGCACCTCGATGGCGAGCCGCACCCGGGTCGGGCCCAGAGTCTCGACGGTGCTCTTCACAGGCGTACTCCTCAGGATCTGACCGTGATTGTGGGTCCACACGGGGACCGAACGAGTGTAGGCAGCCGGAACGACCGGCGTGCGTTCGGGGCGTGAAGAACCCGGCCGAGCTGTGACAAGTCGGGGTGGCGGGATTTGAACCCACGGCCCCTCGCTCCCAAAGCGAGTGCGCTACCAAGCTGCGCCACACCCCGTGGCGTGGTGAAGTGTATGCGGTTGACGCCACGAACGCGCACCACCCTGTCGACGCGCCCGCGTCCGGGTCCGCCGTGTTGCGGCACCGGCGTCGCGATCCAGTACGCTAGGAGCGCCCCGGACACGGACCGGGACGTCGCGGCCGTAGCTCAATGGCAGAGCTTCAGTCTTCCAAACTGACGGTGCGGGTTCGATTCCCGTCGGCCGCTCCATCCCTTCGCCGCCGCGTCGCGAGGCGCGGCGCGCAGCGCGACCGTCACCTGCTCGGCGTCGGCGTCGGCCGCGACGTACAGCCGCTCGACACGTGTCCCGAGTGGTAGCCGCGCCGGAACAGCGACCGACCGCCGCCCCGCGACGAGCCGTGCGACGACCCGTGGGACGACCCGTGTCCACCCGCGTGTCCGCCGCCTCTGGTCAGTACCGCCGCGTCGCACGAGGTCGCCGGGGTGCACCCGACGAGCGCGGAACCGGCGAGCAGCGCGGCGACCGCGACACCCAAGGTACGGCGGATCATGGACATCCCTTCGATCGGATCGACCTGACAGGTGGTCCAGGGTGCCCGGACGGGTGTGAAGCGGGTGCGAAGTCCGGAACGCTTCGGCGGGCGCCGAAACGTCCGACCGGGACACTAGGGCTCATGGCTGGTACGTCCGCGACCCGCGCGCCGGGTACCCGCTCGGCATCCTGGTGGCCGCTGCTCGCCGTCTGCGTCGGGTACTTCATGGTCATCCTGGACGCGACCGCGGTGAACGTCGCACTCCCCAGCCTCGGGCGCGACCTAGGCACCGGGATCACCGGGCTGCAGTGGGTGGTCGACGGGTACACGCTGGTGTTCGCCGGGCTCCTGCTGTCCACCGGGGCGATCGGCGACCGGCGCGGTCCGAATCGGGTGTACCAGGCGGGTCTGCTGGTGTTCACCGCGGCGTCCGTCGGGTGCGGGTTGGCACCCGGTACCGGCTGGCTGGTCGCCGCCCGGCTGGCGCAGGGTCTCGGCGCGGCGCTGCTGGTGCCCGCCTCGCTCGCGCTGTTGCAGGTCGCCTACTCCGAGCCGACCGTTCGCGCCCGCGCCTTCGGGATCTGGGGCGGTGTCGGCGGGGTGGGCGCCGCCGCGGGACCGCTGATCGGCGGCGCCCTGATCGGGGCGTTCGGCTGGCGGTCGGTGTTCTTCGTGAACCTGCCCGTCGGGCTCGCCGGTGTGGCGCTCGCCGCGCGCCATGTCCCGGCACCCGCCGGGCGACCGCGCCGGTTGGACCCGGCGGCGCAGGCCCTGGGCATACTCGCGCTCGCGGCACTGACCGGGGCGCTGATCGAGGCGGGCAGCGTCGGCTGGTCGGCGCCGCTCGTCCTGGTCGGCTTCGGCACTGCCGTCGCCGCCGCGATCGCGTTCGTCGCGGTCGAGCACCGCGCCGAGCAGCCGATGCTGCCGCCGGCGTTGTTCCGCAGCCCGACGTTCTCCGGGGCGAACCTGGTCGGAGTGCTGATCAACCTCGGCTTCTACGGGCAACTGTTCGTCGCGAGCATCTACTTCCAGCGGGTACGCGGCGACTCGGCGCTCACCACGGGGCTGCTCCTGCTGCCCGAACTGGCGATGGCGGTCGTCGCGTCCACCGCGTCCGGCTGGGTGATGGCTCGTACCGGACCCCGCCGACCGATGCTGACCGGTCTGGCTCTCGGCGGCGCCGGGCTGCTCGGGTGGCTGGTCGCCGGTCCGCACACCCCGTATCCGGCGCTGATCGTCCCGCTGGTCGCCACCGGGTTCGGAATGGCGTTCACGATGCCCGCCGCGACCGCCGCCGTGATGGGCGCCGCCGCAGCCGAGTTCGCCGGTACCGTGTCCGGGGTGATCAACGCGGCGCGTCAAGTCGGCGGCGTGATCGGCGTCGCGCTGCTCGGTACGCTGATCGCCGACCAGGCGACGTTCGTCGCCGGGATGCATGCCGGGCTGATCGTCGCGAGCCTCGCCTTCTTCGTCGGCTGTGCGGTCACCTACCGGATGGTGGTCAGCGGGGCACCGGCGCGGACC
This sequence comes from Micromonosporaceae bacterium, assembly GCA_036378155.1. GTDB lineage: Bacteria > Actinomycetota > Actinomycetes > Mycobacteriales > Micromonosporaceae > DASUXA01. The sequence continues at coordinate 10,216 of DASUXA010000002.1, forward strand.
GCCGCACCGGCGTCGCCACCGCCGGTCACCGACGGGACGTGCCGGGAGACGGCGCAGGAGCAGTGACGCCGCCCGCCGGACGGCGCGGGAGCAGTGACGCCGCCCGCCGGACGGCTCAGACCGGCTGGGTCAGTTTCGCCGTCCAGCCGGGCGGCGCGTCGTCGAGGTCGTCCCAGCGCGGAAGGTAGTGCTCCAGGAAGATCTGCCCGACGAGTTCGCTGCGCGACCGGACCCCGGTCTTGGCGAAGATCGACTTGAGGTGGTCCTGGGCGGTGTACGGGGAAACGCCGAGCGCGGCTGCCATCTGCCGGGTGGACCGTCCCTCCATGCACAGCCGTACCACCTGGCACTCGCGCTCGGTGAGCCCGTACGCGAGCGCGACCAGGGGCGCGACCTCGCTGCCGACCGCGGGCTGGATGATCACGGCGGTGCGACCGTCGCCGCCGACCAGCGGCGTGCCGTACAGCAGCAGCCAGGACCCGGACCGGGTCTGCACGCGCGAACGCGCGCCGAGCCCGAGCGGGTCGCAGCCGGTGCCCTGCGCGCGTACCCGCGCCGCGACCGATTGGACGACCGGGGATTCGCCGGGACTCGTGCGCGGTGGCTCCTCGATGATCTCGGCGATCAGATGCTCCGCCGCCGGGGACATGAACTCCGGGCGCCCGTACTGGTCGAACACGACCACACCGGGGCCGTCCGGGACGACCGGCAGCTCCGCGGACACGGCGCGTTTGACCAGCGCTCCCCGTAGCCCGGCGGCGAGCGGCTCGGACAGCGAGGCGAGGAATCGGACGTCGTCCTCAGTGAACCAGGGGCGGTCCGCGTCGCGCAGGAATCCGGCGGCTCCCCAGTAGTTGCCGTCCGCGAGGAACGATCCGCGCAGCTCGTCGCCGATGCCGTACGCCTCCTGCGACCGGTGGCGTGCGCTGCGCGACAGGTCGCCGTGCGTGGCGAGGCTCGTCGCCCCGGCGCGGCGTCCGCTGCGGGCGAGGAACCACCACTTGTTGACGTCCTCCACGACGTACTCGTGCTCCGCCAACCACAACCCGGAGCACCCGACGCCCCAGTTGACGCTGCCGGTCAGCAGTACCGTGCCCGGGTCGACGGTGTGCCAGCAGCACCGGTCGAACGGCACGGCGGCGGCGACGACCTCGGTGGTTTCGCGGGCGAAGCTCACCCAGTCGAGTCCCGACCGAGCCAGCCGGTCGACCTTGTCACGCGCCTGATCGGCGCGATCCCTCCGCACGCCGCCATGCTAAGTCCGAAAAGCCGGGAAGGTCACTCCCAGTTTTCTGGGGGCGCGAACCGGCGGGTACCCGCGCATCTGGGATGGTCCCGCCGAGCCCGCGCCGCGCACGCTCGCAAGCGAGACCCGCGGAAGGGAGAAGTCCGATGACCGTCACCGACGTCACAGACCACGCGCGACCCGACACCACGACACCCAGCCCGGAGCCGATCCTCCGCCTCGCGACCGGGTTCATGGCGGCGAAGCACCTGTTCGCCGCCAGTGAACTCGGCATCTTCGAGGCGCTCGCGGACTCGCCGGGCAATGTCGACGCGCTCGCCGCTCGCACCGGGCTGACCCGCCGCGCGGCGCGCATCAGCGTCGACGCGATGGTGGCGCTGGGCCTGGTCGAGCGCGACGGCGACCGGTACCGCAACACACCGACCGCCGACCGGTTCCTCACCGGGCACACCCCGGGCGACCTTCGCCCCCTGCTGCGGTTCTGGGACCGGATCAGCTACCGCACCTGGGAGCACCTCGCCAAGGCGCTGGCCAGCGGCCCGCCCCGTGAAATATTCAACCTCGACGATACCGAGCAGCGGATCGCGTCGGCGGGGATCGAGGCGGTCCTCGTCGGACCGGCGCACGCCCTACCCGACGCGGTCGACTTCGCGGCGCACCGGCGACTGCTCGACATCGGCGGTGGTACCGGCTCGTGGACCATCGCCGTCGCCCAGCGGTACCCCGAACTGCGCGCCACCGTCCTCGACCTGCCCGTCGTCGCCGAGATCGCGCGTACCCGCGTCGGCGACGCCGGGCTCGCCGACCGGGTGTCCGTCGTCGCGTCCGACGCGATCACCGACGACCTTCCCGACGGTCACGACGTGTTCCTCATCGCGAACCTCGTCCACTACTGGTCGCCCGCGACGAACACCGACCTGCTCCGCCGGGTACGGCGGGTCGCGCCGCCCGGCGCCCGGCTGCTGCTCGCCGACTTCTGGACCGACCCGACCCACACCGACCCGGTGATCGCCGCACTGATGGCGGGCGAGTTCGCGGTGCACCTGCGGGACGGCGACGTGTACAGCGTCGACGAGGTCCGCGGCTGGCTGCCCGAGGCGGGCTGGCGCTTCGTCGACCACGTCCCGCTCGCCGGACCGCAGAGCCTCATCGTCGCCGACGCGGCGTGACGCGCCAACTGGCGGCGCGGCGGGTCGCGACCGACGTGCCGCGCCGCCAGGGGGCAGTCAACTCCGCAGACGGTCGATCTCCCGCTGGATCTGCTCCTCGGTGAACTGGTCGCGGCGGAACACGTCCCACGCGTTGAGCGCGAGGCCGATGCCCCAGCCGACGATCGGGAAGATCGGCCAGAAGAACACGTGTACGTCGATCATCGCCCAGAGCACCACGAAAAACCCGTTGACCAGGGCGTACACGAGTAGGTGCCCGTAGAAGTCGCGGCGCTTCTTGAGCTGCTTGAGCGCCTGTTCCCGTACGACCGTCTCGCGCGCGGCAGCATCCCGCGCGGCTTGGTCGGTGTCGTTGATCGCCATCGCGATCGCCCCCTCACCCGGCCAACGTACGGTCGCGGTCCACGCGGACCGCAGTGCCGATGGTCCCCACGCGGCAGGCACTCGTACCGGTCGTCCGCGTCGAGATCATCACCGCCGTTCCAGCGCGGACACGCGTGGTCGCGAGGCAGAGTGAGGAGGTTCCCGCCCGACAACCGTGGGGAGTCGCGATGCCGTGGAACTCGTGGGCTCGCGCCGGCATGGCAGCCGGTACCGCGAGCGCGATCGCCGGGCTCGCGGCGCGGTACGCCGCCGGAGTCGCCCGTGCCGACCGCTCCTGGCCGGCGGAAGTGGGGCGCATGCTCAGCGGTCTCGGCGAGGTGGACGAGGTGTCGATCCTGCCCGTGGTGGAACGGATCACCGACGGCGACGGGCTGCGCGGCGAGCCCGGCGTGTCGTACCTGATCCGCGCGGGTAGCACCCGCCTGCTGTTCGACTCCGGGCTGTCCGGGTGGCGGGTCCGATCGGCGCTCGCCGTCAACGCCGAACAGTTGGGTGTCGACCTCGGCGACCTGGACGCCGTGGTGATCTCGCATCTGCACGTCGACCACGTCGGCGGAGTACGCGCCGTGCGCGAGCGGACGTTCACGTTCGCCAGGGAGCCGCTCGAGCCGCGAGGGGTACCGGCGTACGTACCGACCGAGATGAGTCACGCCCGCGCGGACGTGGTACCGACGACCCGCCCCCGCGTCGTCGCGCCCGGCATCGCGGTCATGCCACCGCTGCCCCGGATGCTGTTCTGGCTCGGGTACGTCGCCGAACAGGCGCTCGTCGTCAACGTGCGCGGGTTCGGACTGGTGCTGGTCAGCGGGTGCGGACACCCACCGATCGAGGGCATGCTGGGCGTCGCCGAGCAGGTCCTCGACGTACCGATCCGGGCGGTCGTCGGCGGGCTGCATCTGCCGGTACACGCGCTCGGCACCCCGCTGATGGTGCAGGCGGTCCTCGGCAACCCCCACCCCGGATGGCAGCCCATCGGCGAAGGCGACGTGCGGCACGTCCTCGACGAGATCGAGGCGCGCGGACCGCGCGTGGTCGCGCTGTCCGGGCACGACAGCACGCCGTGGACCTTCAACGCGTTCGCGGAGCGGTTCGGCGACCGGTACCGCACACTGCGGGTCGGCGAGGAGTTGACGATCAGCGCCCGGCAGATCGCCGCGCTTTGACAGCTACGACACCACCGTCAGGGCTTACGCGCGGCGACCAGCTCGAACGGACCGGGCAGCAGCTCGACGTCGACGAACCCGGTCTGCTTGAGCATCCGCTCGTAGTCGTCGACCGGTCGCAGTCGGCTCACGCAACTGTCGACGCCCATCAGGAAGTACGTCCAGAAGAACTGGTTCGCCAGACGCTCGCGATCGCGGAACTCCTCGCAGATCAGCACCCGACCGCCGGGCGGCAGCGCCCGGTACGCCGAGCGCAGCAGGTCGCGGGCGGTACCGGTCGGCCAGTCGTGCAGCACGCGGACGAAGCTCAGCGTGGTGTACCCGGTGGGCAGCGGCTCGACCAGGAAGTCGCCGGCGACGAAGCCGAGCCGGTCGCCGCAGCCGTACCGCTCCCGCGTGGCGGCGACCAGGTCGCGCACCGCCGGCAGGTTGTACACGTCGATGCGCAGACCGGGATGACGGTCGAGCAGGTGCGCGGCGAGGGTGCCGTCGCCGCCGCCGACATCGAGCACCCGACCCTCCTGGTGGGCCCACAGCCGCTCCGCGTGGCGCCGGAACGTCTCGACGATCGGGACGAGTCCCGCCGCCATGCTCCGCTCGAATGCCGCCACCTGCTCGTCGTCCCCCGGCGGCCAGGCGAAATCCTCGGCGGGCACGGCGAGGTCGCCGCGCAGCACCTCGATCAGCCGACCGTGCACCGTCCGCCACGCGTACCGGTCGCGATCCCGTTCCAACGACGCCGGTCCGACCACCGCCTCCGCCGCGTCGCGCAGACCCGGCACCGCCCGGTACACCGCGTCCAGGATCTCGTCCGACTCCTCGTGCCGGTCCACCAGACCGAGGCTCTCCAGGCAGTCGAGCAGTTTGTACAGCCGCCCCGGCACCAGACCGAACCGGACGCTCAACTCGCGCAGCGTCACCGGACCGGGTTCGAGCGCGTCGAGCAGCCCGAGGATCCACGCGGTCTCCACCACGTCGATCGCCTTCGACCCGTTGGCGAGCAGGCTCAGCAACGCCCGAGGCGAGAATCCGAGAGCGCGCCGACGGTCGCGGTCCCCGCTCACCGCAGCGCCTTCCGTTCCTCGTCGACGGCGTCCATGAACGCGTCGACCTCGTCGAGGGTGTTGTAGATGTGCGGGGCGACCCGCAGCGATCCGCGCCAACTGCAGATCATCCGGCGCAGGGCGAGCCGGCTCTTCACGATGTCGCTGCCGGGGAAGCTCAGGCAGACGACCCCGCCGCGACGCGCCGGCGGCGCGGCGCCGAGCACCTCGATCCCGGCTGCCTCGGCGCGCCGCATGATCCGCTCGGTACAGCGCAGCGAATGCGCGCGGATCGCGTCGATGCCGACCTCGGCGAGCAGGTCCAGACCGACCCGCGAGATCAAGGCGGTCAGCGGGAACGGGGTACCGCTGGCGAACCGCCGGGCGTCCGGCGCCCAGTCGAGTTGCGGCCCGAACGTCATCGGGTCGAGCCCGGCGAGCCAACCGGTCGCCGCCGGTCGCAGGCTGGGCAGCAGGTCGGGGCGGATGTACGCGAACGCGGTGCCCACCCCGCACAGCCACTTGTGCGCCCCGGCGAGCAGGAAGTCCACGCCGAGCGCGGTGACGTCCACCGGTACCACGCCGACCGTCTGGAACGCGTCGACCACGACCAGCGCGCCGACCTCGTGCGCCCGGGTCACCACCGGGGACAGGTCGAGTACCGCGCCGGTGGCGTAGCCGGCGTGCGACACGCACACCAGCAGGGTGCGTTCGTCGATGCGGTCGAGCAGCGCCTGCTCGTCGAAGGCGGGTCCGCCGGAGCCGACCACGTCCAGCTCGGCGCCGTAGCGCTGGAAGGCGCGCCAGATGAACGGTACCGAGGGGAACTCCAGGTCGGTGGTGACCACGGTGCGACGTCCGGTCGAGTAGTCGAAACAGGAGGCGATGCGTCCGAGCAGGGTACTGACGTTCGCCTCGGTGACCACGGTGCCCGGCGGCGCGCCGATGAAGGCGGCGACCGCGTCGGTGTACGACCGCAGCAGCGGTAGCCACTCGGTCTCCCAGACGTCGTCGCGCCATCGGCACAGCGTCCGCCAGTACTGGCGCAGCACGCCCTCGACCCCGGCGGGCACCGCCCCGGTCGAGTTGGAGTTCAGGTACAGGCAGTCGCGAACCAGCGGGAACTGCTCGCGCAGCGACGCGCCGGTCACGACGCCGACTCCGCGCGCTCCGCGCCGGGCGCGTACCCGCCGCCGCGCGACCACGCGGCGGTCAGCTGCTCGCGCGCCTTCCACAGCGACCGGAACAGCGGCTGGGTCATCCGCCCGACCAGCACCTGGGTCGGTACCCCGTCCAGCGCCACCACCTCGCGCCCCACGCCGATGGTCCGGCGTACCAGCGTGAAGTGCGTGAACAGCCAGGTCTGGTACCCCTCGTCGACGTCCAGCAGCAATTCGCAGATCCGCTTCAGTTCCGGACGCGGTCGCCCCCGATCGCGGTACACCGACGCCGGGTCGAGACCTTCGCGGCTCAACAGCCGGTCGAGCGCTGCCGCGACGTAGCCGGCGGCGACCCGGACCGCGTTGTACCCCGGCGACTCCTGCCCGCTGCCGTTGCCCAGGTTGCGCCGGATGACCTGGTACGTGTCCGGAGTCAACGTCTCGAGCACGGTCAGTTCGGCGGCGAGGCACCGGGTGATGCGTGCCGCGCGGTCCAGCCGGGCTGCCGCCTGCCACAGCCGGTCGGCGTCCAGGTCGCCGACGAGTTCGGCGAGTTCGTGCGCGAGCAGCTTCAACCAGATCTCCTGGGCCTGGTGCACCGTCTGGAACATCAGCTCGTCGTCGACCACGAGCTGCTCTCTCGGCGTCTGCAGCGACAGCAACTCGCGGGTGCGCAGGTACACCTCGTAGTCGAGCTTTCCCTCGCCGACCGGGACCTTGAGCACCGGGTTGAACAACGGTCCGGAAAGCGCTTCGCGTACCTCGTCCAGCGCGGACACCCGATCAGTCACGGTCACAAGATCCTCCGGTCGGCTCGCGGTCAGGCGACGGTCGGTATCGGTGGCGGTATCGGGGACAGCGCGTACCGCATCGACAGTGACCGTTTCGCTACCGACAGTAGATCAGGGAGCACCCGTGGCGACCAGCGCCGGATCGGGCGATGCAATTCACATCAATGAATGATTGCGGGCTATTCGATCGGTTCAGTAAGATCGCCGATCTCATTTATAGACGTCTATGTATGGCGGGTAGACGGCGGCGAGCGGGCGGCAACGCCCGATCGCGACCCGCCGACGGGAGGTCAGTGCAGACCGCGCAGGAACGCGTACACCCGCATCACCCACAGAGTCTGGTGCAGGTACGCGACGCCCGACGCGACCAGGAACACCGCCGTGCCCAGGTGCGCGCCGCGCGCGGTGCGCCGCTCGCGACCCAGCCACCGCTCCACGATCAGATCGCCGAGCACGCGCAGCATCGCGAACACACCGACCGCCACGACCACCACCACGCCGAACGCGATCAGCGGGGTAGCCAGGTTCTGACCGCGATTCGAGATCGCCCACACGCCCCAGCAGAGGAACGCGAACACGGCTGCCGCCTTCGACCAGCCGCTCCCCCGGCGCAGCACCTTCATCTCGTCCCGCGTCGGCAGCCGGAACGGTGACGGAGAAGGCGTCGGCGGCAGGTACCCGGACTCCTCCGGGGGCTGCGGGCGGGGCGGCACCACGCTCGCACGCCCGCGCACCGGGGCGGGGTCGACGGAAGGCGTACCGGCGCGACCAGCCGGGGCGTCGCCGTGACCCGGATGCTGCCCACCCGCCGGACCAGGCGGTCCGGGCGGGATGGGCGCGGTGGGCGGCGGCATCGGTACCGCGAACTGCGGGACCGGCGGTCGGCTGCCGGCAGCGGACGCGACCGCCGGCGCGACCGAGGGCGCGCCCGCCGGGGCACCCACCGGGGCGGGCGGTTTCCCCGGCTGACGGGCACCGTTCGTGCCGTTGACCTTCGCTCCGGAACCACCGGCGCCGCCGAGCGCGCCGTTGGCGACCACCCCGGCGAGCGCGCCGTTGCCTGGGACTGCCGCGGCCACCGCGCCGGTGCCCACCGGCGCGCCGTTGCTCGTGGGGACCGGGCCGTTGCTCGCGGGCGCGCCGTCGCCGACCCCGCGCGCCGCCGCGCGCAGCGCGACGAGTTCCCGCTCCAGCCGCTCGATCCGCTGGTAGGCGTCGGTTTCGGTACCGGTGAGCACGGGACGCGCCCGCCCCACCGCGCGTACCGTCTCGACCAGGCTCGCCGACGGTTCGGTCCAGTCCACGCCGATGGCGGGCAGATTCGCCTGGCGCGCCATGACGACCAGCCGATCGACCCAGTCCGCCAGTTCGAGCGTCACCGGCCGGTCCGCCGGGTTGTCGGCGAGCGGGGCGAGCAGGTGCTCACGCAGCGCCGGTCGGTCGACCAGCAGCGCATGATCGCCCGGCGCGGTGTCGGCGCCGCGCGGCAGCGCGCCGGTGACCAGGAAGTACGCCACCGAGCCGAACCCGTGCACGTCGTACGCCGGGCCGACCTGCCCCTGCAGCGCCTCCGGTCCGCCCGACTCGGGGGTGTACGCGATCTGGGTGATCTCCTCCGGTCGCCAGTACCGCGCCCCGGTGAAGTCGATCAATCGCACCTCGCCGGTGGCGAGCACCATCACGTTCGACGGCTTGACGTCCATGTGCAGTACCGGGGTGGCGCCGAAGTCCTGGGGGTGGTGCAGCGCCCGCAAGACCCCGGCCAAGGTGCGCAGGGCGGCTACCGCGTTCAGCCGTCGACCGTCGACGCCCCGACCGCCCGCCCCGCGCGCGATGTACTCGCGCAGGTTGACCCCGTGCAGGTAGTCGTACACCTGATACGGCACCGCGTCGCCGGGCTGCGGCGGCTCGCCGGGCCGGTGCGGCGGCGGACCGTAGAAGCCGTCCGCCCGTCGGCAGATGCCCTGGACGCCCCGGTTGTTGAGATCCATGAGCGCGGCGTCGCCCTTGTCCCAGGACCGCAACTCGTCGGCGAGCGGACGGCGCGGGTCGACCCGGAACACCTTGACCGTCATCGGCGCGCTGGTCACCCCGCCGCACAGCCGTACCGCGCGGTACACCTCCGCCTGCCCACCCGACCCGAGGTGCGCGACCAGCCGGTACCGCTGGTACGTCTCGGGCAGTGGGCTGGCCGGACCGCAGACGAGGTCCAGCAGCTCGTCAGGCATCAGGCTCCTCCCCGGCGATTTCCCCCATCTGCGACTGTATCGGCTCGGCGCAGCTAAACCGGTGGCCCCGTCGTGCCGTGTGAACTAGACACAGAACGTGACCGACGACGCGCTGGCTCTGCGTACCGCTACGTTCGACGACTTCCCCGCGATCAACCGGCTGCTGACCCTCGCCTTCAACGACGATCTCGACGAGGACGAGGTGGCACGGGAACGGCTGGTGTTCGAGCCGGGCCGGACCACCATCATCACCGACGGTGACGAGATCGTGGCTACCGCCGGGGCGTACACCCGCGACCTGACCGTACCCGGCGCCGTGCTGCCGGCGTCCCACGTGACCATGGTCGGGGTCGCGCCCACGTACCGCCGGCGCGGCCTGCTGCGCCGGCTGATGAACGAGCAGCTGGTGGACGCCGCCGCGCGCGGCGAGACCGTCGCCGTGCTGTGGGCCAGCGAAGGCGCCATCTACCAGCGGTACGGGTACGGGCTCGCGGCGCAGCGCCTGATGCTGGAGGTCGACACGCCTCGGCTGCGGCTGCACGCGCACGGCGCCGGGCGGCTGCGGGCCGCCGAGCCGACCGCGATCCGCAAGGAGATGGCAGAGGTGTACGAGCGGCTGCGACCGACCCGACCCGGTTGGTCGAGTCGCCCCGAGCAGTGGTGGGATCACCGGCTCGCCGACCCGAAGGGGCAGCGGCAGGGCGCGACGGCGCTACGGGGACTGCTGCACGAAGGTCCGTCCGGCGTGGACGGGTACGCCCTGTGGCGGGTCAAGGGCGACTGGGATCACAGCGGACCGAAGGGCACGGTGTCCGTGGTGGAAGTCGCAGCCGAGAACGCCGACGCGTACCTGGCGCTCTGGCGCTTCCTGCTCTCCGTCGACCTGACCAGCACCGTGCAGTACCGGTTCGCGTCCGTCGACGAGCCGCTGCCGCACCTGGTCACCGAGCCGCGACGGATCGGCGGGCGGCTGAACGACGCGCTGTGGGTGCGGGTGGTCGACGTCCCTGGTGCGCTGTCCGCCCGCCGGTACGCCGCGCCGGTCGACGTCGTGATCGACGTCACCGACCCGTTGCTGGCGCAGAACTCCGCCCGGTACCGGCTGGTCGGCGGTCCCGGCGGGGCGAGTTGTACGCACACCACGCAGCCCGCCGACCTCGCCTGCGACGTCGGCGCGTTGAGCGCGGCGTACCTGGGCGGGGCGAGCCTCGCCAGTCTCGCCGCCGGCGGACGGATACACGAACTGACCGCCGGCGCCCTGGCACCCGCCAGCGCCGCGCTCGGCTGGACCCGGGCTCCCGCCGGCATCGAGGTGTTCTGACCGCTCGCCGGGCTGCGCTAGCGTGACGCCATGGCGGCTGTACCACGACGGCGACGACGGTTCCGGCCGGGCGAGCCGGCCGGAACCGCCCGCGGACGCAGCACCGACCCCGACACGGCGACCACCGAGCCGCTACCGGGCAGAGCCGCGCCGAGTGCGGTGACCCCCGGGGTACACGATCCTGAACCGGAACCGGGGCACTCGGACGATCGCGAGGCGGAACGCGGGCTGCGCGGACTGGTCGGCGGCGGCGGCTCGCAGGTCGGCATCCTGGCGGCGATGCGGGCGCGGGACGCGGCCCGGCCGAGCGACGCCGACCTGGCGGCAGCCGAGGCAAGCCTGGTGATCGTCAGGCGCGGCTGGGTGCCACGGGACGACCCGCCGCCCCGGTCGACCCGTCAGCGCTGACCGGCGTCCCCACCCCGGTGGCGCAGCCAGGCGGCGGACTCCCCCGGCAACGTCCGACCCCGCAGCGGGGTCGAGGTCAGCAGGACCACGCCCCACTCGCCGGGCAGGTCGAACGGCTCGTCGCCGAAGACCGTGACGCAGCGCAGCTCCCCGCGCCGGTACACCAGCACGTCCGGCCGGTCCGCCGACTCCTGCCAGGTCAGCGGCGCGTCGACCAGGCTGTCCGCCAGGTCGCGGCGGCACGCCAGCGCGTCGGCGTACAGCCGCAGCGTCGAACCCGGATCGGTCCACTGCGCGTCCGCGGCGTACTTCGCGAACCAGTCGGGCTGCGGCAGCCACGACGTTCCCGACGGGGAGAACCCGAACGACGGCGAGCCGGTCGTCCAGGGCAGCGGTACCCGGCAACCGTCGCGACCGTGCTCCCGCCCGCCGGAGCGGTACCAGATCGGGTCCTGCCGCGCCTCGTCCGGCAGGTCGAGCACCTCGGGCAGGCCGAGTTCCTCACCCTGGTACAGGTACACCGAACCGGGCAGCCCCAACAGCAGCAGCGCCGCGGCGCGCGCCCGGCGCGCGCCGCGAGCCGTGTCCACCTCGCCGCGCGCGCGTACCTCGTCGGCGACGGCGTCCCCGAAGGACGTCGCGGCGTCGGCACGGATCAGACCCAGCCGGGTCACCGTGCGGTGCACGTCGTGGTTCGCCAACGTCCAGGTGATCACCGCACCGGTCGCGCCGATCTCCGCCAACGCCCGGTCGACCGACTCCCGGAACCCACGCGCCGACCAGCGGCGCTGCAACAGGTCGAAGTAGAACGCCTGCGCCAACTCGTCGGAGCGCAGGTACTGGGCGAGGTCGGCGACGGTGGGCACCCAGATCTCGCCGACCAGCGTCAGGTCGCGGCGGTACGACTCGGCCAGTGCCCGCCACCTGCGGAACACGTCGTGCACCTCGGGCTGGTTCTGGGCGTAGCCGTTGTAGTCGGCGGAACCGTCCTCCGGGTACGGCCAGTCGGCCAGGTCGGCACGCTTGATCAACATGTGCGCGACGTCGATCCGGAACCCGTCGACCCCCCGGTCGAACCAGAACCGCAGCACCCGTTCGAAGTAGTCGCCGACCACCGGATTGCGCCAGTTGAAGTCCGGTTGGCTGGCGTCGAAGCTGTGCAGGTACCACTGGTCCGTGTCGTCCACCCGTGACCAGGCCGGTCCGCCGAACACCGACCGCCAGTTGTTCGGCGGCAGCTGCCCGTCGGTACCTCGACCGGTGGCGAAGATGAACCGCTCCCGCTCCGGCGAGCCGGGCGGCGCCGCGAGCGCCTCGACGAACCAGGGGTGCGCCGCCGAGCAGTGGTTAGGTACCAGATCCATCAGGACGCGCAGACCGCGCTCGTGCGCCTCGGCGAGCAACGCGTCGAACGCCGGCAGTCCACCGTACCGGGACGCGACATCGGTGTAGTCGGCGACGTCGTATCCGTGGTCGACGCCCGGCGACGGGTAGCACGGGTTGAGCCAGAGCCCGTCGACGCCGAGCCTCGTCAGGTGGTCCAGCCGCTGCCGCAGGCCGTCCAGGTCGCCGACGCCGTCGCCGTCGCTGTCCGCGAACGAGCGCAGGTACACCTGGTAGACGACCGCGTCCCGCCACCAGGGCTGGGCGGCGGCACCTCTGGTCCGCGAACCGGCGGGCTGGGTGGTCGTCATCGGGGAAGCTCCTCTGTGGCCGCGTGGTACGACACCAGCACGAGTTGCCAGGCGCGCAGCGGCGGCAGCGGCGTGTGGGCGTGGTTGCCGTCGGTCGTGGTGGGGATCGTGGTGAAGGCAGGTCCCCGATCGGGGTCTGCGACCCGGACCGTCGGGGTCGCGGACCCCGCGCGCCGTACCCGCAACCGCAGGCCCGACACGGGACGCAGCGGCTTCTTGGGGGTGTCCCAGCCGGTCTCGTCCTGCCCGGTGAGGTTGATCAGGTGCACCAGCAGCCCGTACGGGGTGTGCACCACCCGCCGCCACACCACGCCCGCGTCGGCGTGTCCGGTGACCGGCACCCCGTCCGGGGCGACCACGTCGACCTCGTCGTTGAACGAGCCGGCGACCGACCCGGTGATGTCGTGCAGGTCGGGGCCGAGCAGGACGTCGCCGGCCGCCACCAGCAGGTCGTACCAACGCGCGAGCAGGTCGAGCGTGCCCGCCTCGGCGCGGCGGTTGTTGACGTAGTACGGGTCGACCAGCACGTTGCCCGCCTCCCCGGCGAGCAGCTGCGTCGCGCCGTGCGAAAACAGGGTAGCCATGGTCAGCCGGGTGGTGGTGTCCGCCACTTCGACCGGTTGCGCGGCGTACACCGTCTGGTACGCGGCGGCGATCGCCGGGCGGGTCGGCGCCAGCGCCTTGGCGCGGCTGAACGTGGCGGCGAGGTCCGCCAGCCGCTCATGCGGCGGCCACACCTCGATGTACGTGGCGTTCTGGGGACTGCGGCTGGTTGCCCAGGTGGGAAAGTCGTTGACGTTGTTGAAGACGAGCACCGCCTCGGGCAGCGCCTCGCGGACGCGGCGGATGAGCGTGTCGAAGGCGGCCGCCACGTCGACCAGCCGCCCGTCGGGGCGCGTCGCGTACCGCGGGAAGCCGTACTGGTCGAGGTGGAAGCCGGCGAAGCCGCCGGCAGTCGTGGCGCGTACCAGGTCCGCGGTGAAGTGCTCGAGCCACGCCGGGTCGGACGGGTCCACCAGGGACAGGAAGTTCGCCAACGAGTAGGCGGTACCGTCCGGCGCGAGCAGGGCAGCCTGCCGCCAGTCGGGCCACTCGTGCTCGCCCACGCCGTACACCGCGGCGTAGCCGAGCGGCGCGGTTCCGGCGTCGCGCAGCCCAGCCGCGAGCCGCCGTACCGTCGCCATCGAGACCGGCTGCCCGAGTGGGTCGGCGTACTCGGTCGGACCGACGAGGTTCGCGTGCCGGTACGCCCAGTCGTAGAACTGCGCGGCGGTCAGGTGCAGCCGCCGGAAGAACCGCTGCACGTCGGCGACGTCGCGATCGGGTGGGTAACTGGCGACGAAGCCGTAGCGCATCCGCGCCACGGGATCGGCGAGCACCTCGACCGCGGTCCACTGCGCCTCCGACGGGTCGGTACCGTCGGGTGGGTCCGTCACCCGTACCGCGTATCCGCCCTCGGGTAACGCGGGCAGCGTGACGACGTCCGCATCGGATGCCACGTCGACCGTTGCCACGGTGGTACCGAGACGGGTGACGGTCGCCCGCCGGGCGACCGGTGCCGGGGACAGCTCGATCGTGACCGGTTCACCCGGTCGATAGCAGCTCTTGGACGGCAACAACATGTACTGGTTCCTATGATTTGAGGGCGCCGGAGGTCAGGCCCGAGATGAAGTGGCGCTGCCCGAGCACGTAGATCAGGATCACCGGCGCCATGCCGATCAGGGACGCCGCGAAGACCAGACCCCAACTGGTGGAGTGCGCGCCCTGGAACTGTGCGATGGCAAGCGGCAAGGTGTTCTTCGCCGGGTCGTTGATGACGGTCATCGCCCAGGAGTACTCGTCCCAGGCGCCGAGGAACGCGAAGATCGCCGAGGTCGCCAACGCCGGACGGGACATGGGCAGGTACAGGGCGGCGAACCGGCGCATCGTCCCGGCCCCGTCGATCCGCATCGACTCGTCCAGCTCGCCGGGAATCCGCTCGAAGAAGCCCCGCAACAGGAACGTGTTGAAGGCCACCCCGCCGCCGACGTAGAAGAACACCAGCCCGGAGAGCGAATCGGTGAGCCCGAGGGTGTGCGCCACCAGGAACTGCGGGATCAGGATGACCACGCCGGGCACCATCAGGCCCAGCATCATCGTCCAGAACAGCAGCGTGCGCCCCGGAAACGTGAACCTGGCGAAGGCGTACGCCGCGAGCGCCGCGCCGAGGACCGTGAGCACGGTCGTCGAGCAGGCGACCAGTGCCGAGTTGAGGAAGTACCGACCGAAATTGTTGGCGGTCCACGCCTGGACGTAGTTGTCGAGCGTGGGATGGTCCGGGATGAGTCGGGGCGGCCAGTCGAAGGCCAGGATGTTCGGCTTGAACGAGGTGCTGACCATGTATGCGAACGGCAGGATCAGCACCACGGCGCCGAACGTCAGGGCGAGCAGGCGCGCGGTGTACCGGGTGCGCCGCAGTCGGCGGGTCTCCATCGTCATGCCGCCCCCCGGTCCAGCCGGTTGAACACCAACGTCTGCGCGACGGACACGGCGAGCACCACAACGGTCATCAGCACCGCCAGGGCGCTGCCGTACCCGAAGTCGAGATAGTCGAAGGCCTGTCTGTACAGGTACGTCAGCGGCATCTCGGTTTCGCCGGCCGGTCCGCCCTGGGTCAGCAGGAGCACCTGGATGAAGGCCTGGAAGCCGCCGATACCGAGCAGGACGGTGACGAACAGCAGCGAGCGACGGAGCGCGGGCAGCACCACATGCCAGACCCGGCGCAGGTACCCGGCCCCGTCGACGGCAGCCGCCTCCTGGTGCTCGACCGGCACGCCCTGCAGTCCGGCGAGCAGGATGACCGCTGTCCAGCCGATGCCCTTCCAGATCCCCAAGGTGCACAGCGCGACCATCGCCGTCCACCGCGACCCGAGCCAGCCGACGGGATGGTCGGCGACGCCGAGCACGTCGACCAGGAACCAGTTGAGCGCGCCCTCGTCCGAGAACAGGTACCGGAACAGCAGCGAGACGACCACCCAACTGGTCACCACGGGCAGATAGAACAGCACCCGGAACAGGGTCCGGCCGGGTAGCCGGGAGTACAGCAGCAGCGCGACCGCCAGCCCGACGACGATCTGCCCGGGCACGGTGACCAGCATGTACACGGTCGCGTTGACCACGTCGCGACCGAACTCGTGGTCGCCGAAGGCTTTCAGGTAGTTGTCCGCGCCGACGAAGGTGTTGTCCGCGCCCGGAATCGGGCTCCACTCGTACAGGCTGACCTGGACAGCCTTGACGACCGGAATCAGGATCACGATCGCGAAGAGGACCAGGGCGGGAGCGAGCAGCAGGTACGGCGTGAGCCGACCCGCCCGTACCGGGCGGCGCCGCCGAGGCGCCCTCGTCCCGCCGGGTCCGGCGGCGTCCCGTGCTCCGGCGCTGTCGCGCCGGAGCACGGTGGAGACGGTCGACATCGCGACTCAGCCCTTGGCGAGCAACGTGTCGATCTCAGCCGCCGCCTGGTCGAGCGCCTGCTGGACCGACATCTGGCCCTTGAACGCGGCCTGCAACTTCTTGCCGAGCACGTCGTCCATCTGCGTCCACGCCGGTACCGGCGGACGTGGGCGCGCCGTCTTGAGCTGCTCGGCGAACGGCTTGAAGGTCGGGTTGACGCTGGCGAAGTCGAGATCCTTCAGTACCGGCATCTGACCGGCCTTGCCGAACGCGGTCTGCACCTCGGGAGACAGCAGGTACCGGGTGAACTCCAGCGCGAGCGCCTGGTGCTTCGACTGCTTGAAGACCACCACGTCTTCGCCGCCGACCACGCTGATGCTGCCGCCCGGCCCAGCCGGTACCGGTGCGACCTGGAGCTTGAAGTCGGGGTACTTGCTGGCGAAGATCGGATACATCCACGGGCCGTCGAGAATGGTGGCGTACTTGCCCTTCACCAGGCCCTCGTCGTTGGGCATGCCGCCGCCTGCGCCCACGATCCCGTTCGGGATCTCTCCCTTCTTGTACAGGTCGTAGAGCATCTGCACGGCCGCGACGGACTGCGGGCTGTTGAGGTACCCGGTGGCCTTCGTGTAGTTCGGGTCGGTGATGTCGCCGCCACCCGACCAGATCCACGGCAGGATGCTCCAGCCGCCGAGGCCGCCCTCCGCGTACACGTAGGTGTGCGACCCCGCCAGCTTGTCGCCGAGCGCACGCAGGTCGTCGAAGGTCTTCGGCGGCTCGGTCACGCCCACCTTCGCCAGGGTGTCCGCGTTGTACATCAGGACGCGGGTGTTGGTGTCCAACGGCAGTCCGAAGTAGCTGCCCTTGTACTTGTTGGTCGCGAGCGGACCGGGGAAGACCTGACCGGCGTACTGCTGGAAATCGGGCATCGCCTTGTCCAGCCGCTCAAGCAGACCGAGCTTCGCCATTTCCGACACCCAGGCGATGTCGGCCCGCAGCACGTCCGGCGTGTCCGAGCCCGCCGCCGCGGTGAGCACCTTCTGGCGCAGGTCCGAGTCCTTGACCGCGACGTCCTTGACCTTCGCGCCCGGGTGCTTGGCTTCGAAGCCGGGGATGACCACTTCGCGTAGGGTCTTGAGTTCCTTGGCGTCGGCGCTGTATCCGTGCCAGAAGGTGATCGTACCGGTGAGCGAATCGCTCGACGCCGGCTTCGAGTCTCCGCACGCGCCGAGCGCGAGCGCCGTGGTCGCCGCGACGGCGGCGCCGAGCGCCGCTCTCCATCGACGGGCTGACATGATCATGGTGTCTGGACTCCTTGGGGGGGTGAGGGGACAGTCGCCGCCGGGGGTCAGCGGCCGGTGATCGGTCCGTGGAACAGATGCGAGATGGCTACCGCCGCGGCGCCTCGCGCCCAGGTCAGGTCGGGCAACGGCCGCGTGATCAGTTCGCAGTCCACGGCGCGTCCGAACCCGTGCCGCAGGAACGACTCGCGGGCCGCGTTCTCGAACAGGTCGCTGGCGGCGAGACCCTCGCCGGACAGCACGATGCGATGCGGGTTGAGCAGGTTCGCCACGATCGCGAGTGCCCGGCCGAGCGCGTCGCCGGCCCGGGTGAACGCGGCGATCGCGGCGTGGTCGCCGTCGCGGGCGAGGCGGGCGGCGGCGGCGATGTCCAATTCGGGGGTACCGGCGTCGGCACGTATCCGGTCGAGGATCGCCGACTCGGACGCGATCGACTCCACGCACCCGGCGTTGCCGCACCGGCAGGCCGGGCCGTTCGGCTCGATCGGCACATGCCCGAGTTCGCCGGCCAGCCCCTGCGCGCCGTGGACGAGGTTGCCGGCGACGACCAGGCCGCAGCCGACACCGGCGCCGATGGTGACCACCGCGAACGACGGCGCGTCGAGTCCGGCGCCGAACCACTGCTCGGCGACGGTCAGCGAGTTGACGTCGTTCTCCACGACCACGGACAGCCCGGTCGCGGCGGAGAGCAGTTCGGCCAGCGGTACGTCCCGCCACCCGAGGAACGGCGCGTAACGCACCAGCCGACCCTCGACGTACCCGCCGAGGCCGACCCCGATCCGGGTGACCGTGCCGCCCCGTCCCGCGACCTGCCGCCGCAGATCGTCGACGAGCGCCGCGACGGCGGCGACCACCTCGTCGACGTCGTGCGTGTCGAGGCTGACCTCGCGGCTCGCCTGTACCCGCGCGAGCAGGTCGACGACGACGCCGACCAGGTGGTCACCGGCGAGCTTGACGCCGACCACGTACTCCCGCTCGGCGACCACGTGCAGGGGGGTCACCCGGCGCCCCGGACCGTCCGCGGGCCCGCTGTCGGACTCGGTGAGGTAGCCGGCGTCGAGGAGCGGGCGGACCGCCTTGGACACGGTCGCCGGCGACAAGCCGAGGTGCGCGGCGATCGCGTTGCGCGCGATCGGACCCCTGGTCAGTACCGTCACGAAGATGCTCGTCACGGTGGGGTCCGCCACCGTCAGACGGGCGGTGGCGGCCGTGCTCACAGGCTTGACCATGGCGACCAGGATGGGCGCCATTAGTTTCGTTCGTCAAGCAACTATTAGGTAACGAATGACGGTGCCCACGATCCGTTACCGAAGCGTCACGGCAGCGCCGGCAGCTGCCCCGTCTTCTCGTACCCGGTGATCTCGGAGATCCGGCGCACGTGCCGCTCCCCGTTCGAGAAGGGCGTCACGAGGAACGTCTCCACGATCGCGGTCGCCTCGTCGAGCGTGTGCATCCGCGCTCCGATACCGACCACGTTCGCGTCGTTGTGCTCCCGCGCCAGCCGAGCGGTCTCCGTGTTCCAGGCGAGCGCCGCACGGGCTCCGACGACCTTGTTCGCCGCGATCTGCTCGCCGTTGCCCGACCCGCCGATCACCACCCCGAGGCTGCCCGGATCGGCGACCACCCGAGCGGCGGTGTGCAGGCAGTACGCCGGGTAGTCGTCATCCGGGTCGAACGAGCGCGGTCCCACGTCCACCACGTCGTAACCCTGCGCGGCCAGCTGGCTGGCCAGATGCACCTTCAACTCGTAGCCGGCGTGATCGGATCCCAGGTAGACGCGCATACCGCGCAGTCTGACAGCCACGCCGCCCGCCGCGCGCGCCACCCCGACCGCGTGTCGGGCGTCAGCTCCCGCTTCGAGCCGGACGCGCCGCACGTCGGCGCTCGGTCGGAAGCCGGACGCGCCGCGCAGGGAGACCCGCCGCGCAGGGATCAAGCATGATCGCCCGGAGCGGGGCGGTCGGCTCCCGACCGCCCACACCGAGCTACTCGGTCAGGTCGGCGACGACCAGACCGGCGCGTGCCTTCGGCGTGAACCAGGTCGACTTGCGGGGCATCTTCAGCCGCGCCAGGTTGACCGCGACGAAATCGTCCACGGTGACCGGTGCGATCAGGACCGCCAGCGCCGCCCGCCCCTCGTCCACCTCGCGGACCAGCCACGACGCCGGATAGTCGCCGCCGACGTAGGTGATCCGCTTGTCGCCCGGGTCGAGCCCGAGCGCGTCGCGTAGCAGCAGCCGCTCGACCTGCGCGTGGTCGAGGTTGTCCACCACGGAACCGGTACCGGCGGGCAGGGTGACCGCCCAGGCTTCGCCGTTGGTGTACAGGTGCACCACGCCGCCGCGAGCCGGCAGGTCGGCAGTACCGGGCGCGCGCAGCACCGAGGCGCCCGCCCGCTCCAGCCGGGCGGCGAGTTCGTCGGCGGTCACGGTCAGTTCGCTGATCAGCCGGTTGTACGGCTGGATCGTGACCGAGCCGGGCGTGGTGACCACGGCGAGGAACCGGGGCAGTTCGGCGAGCTGAGCCGCGAGGCTGCGGTGGTTGCCGTCGGCGACCACCAGGTCGCCGCCGCCGGCGAGGGCGAGCAGCCGGTCCTGCGCCTCCCCCGGCTCGACCGGCCACACCTCGTGTACCCGTCCCGCCTGGTCGACGTCGCGTACCGCGGGCTCGCCCGCCGACGACGCGACCTGTTCGAGCGCCGCGTGCAACTCCTCGCCCCGCCCGGTCTGCAGCAGCAGTACCGGCGACAGCAGGTGACCGGTCGCCCGGACCAGCGCGACACGCTCGCGTACCTTCTCGATGAACACGTCTTCGTTGCGGATCACCAGTCCGGGTTCGTCGGCGCTGGTCGAGATCTGGTCGGTGTCGACCATGCACCACAGCCCGTACCCGGTGCCCTCCGGTCCGCTGATCCGGTACACGGCGACGATCCGGTCGTGTTCGCGGTACCGCCCCTCGTTCTTCGCCTGGGTCAACCGCCGCGCGGCTGCCGGCAGCGCGTCGGCGAACGAGGAGCCGAGGCTGTCCGGGGCGCGGTGCGGCATCTCGACGGCGAGGGCGCTGGTCGGGTTCGCGGCGATGATGTCGGTGATTTCGCGTTCGTCGGCGAACTCGTCGTAGTTCTGCGCGCCGGTCCCGCCCGTCGACAGCAGGGCTCGGGCGATGGGGTGCACGGCGGTCATACCGCGACGCTACCTGGTGCGGTGAACGGTGGAGCAACGCCCGCAGGCGATCCCGGAGGACGAGACGCGGCATCTGTCGGCATTTACAAAAGACGATTGATGGCTACCCGCGGGTCATATAGGCGTCGATGATGTCGGGATCAGATCTGAGTCATTTTCACGTCAGCTCGGCCGAAGCTGCTCCCACCGTGCCCCCTAAACCTGGAGAGATCAGCCGATGTCCCGACGAAACCCACGGGGTCGCCCCCTCGCGCTCGCCGCCGCGGTGGTGACGTCCGCCGCCACCGCGCTCGTCGCCTTCAGTGCGCCGCCCGCCGCCGCGGCCACCCTGGCCGCCAACGACTACTGCCTCGACCAGTGCAACGACGTGCTGCCGCCCGGCGAGAACGGCAACGCGACGTACACCGCGATCCTCGCCCACCAGCTGTTCGGCACCCGACCGTCGCACTCCGCCGACCAGCTCGACAAGTACGCCAACCTGGTCTACAGCTACGCCGGACTGACCGACGAGCAGATCAACCAGTTCTTCAACGACAGCTCGTTCGGGGTACCGGCGAGCCAGGTGGAGAGCACCACCCAGCCGCGCTCCGACGTGACGATCGTGCGGGACAAGGCGACCGGGGTACCGCACATCACCGGTACCACCCGGTCCGGGACGATGTTCGGCGCCGGGTACGCCGGGGCGCAGGACCGGCTGTGGGTCATGGACCTGCTGCGCCACGTCGGGCGCGGCACGCTCACCTCGTTCGCCGGCGGCGCCCAGGGCAACCGCGACCTCGAACAGAGCGTCTGGCGCAACGCCCCGTACACGGAAGCCGACCTGCAGGCGCAGGTGGACGCGCTGCGTCAGGAAGGCACCCGGGGCCAGCAGTTGTACACCGACGTCAGCGACTACATCGCCGGCATCAACGCCTACATCGACTCCTGCGTCGCCAACAGCAACTGCCCCGGCGAGTACAACCTCACCAACAACGGCAGCCCGCAGCACTTCACGATGACCGACCTGATCGCCACGGCGGGCGTGGTCGGCGGGCTGTTCGGCGGGGGCGGCGGCGACGAGATCCGGTCCGCGCTGGTGCGCGTCGCGGCGCGGGCGAAGTTCGGTACCACCGTGGGCGACCAGGTCTGGCAGGCGTTCCGGGAACAGAACGACCCGGAGACCGTCCTGACCGTGCACGACGGCACGAGCTTCCCGTACGGCAACGCGTCGCCCGACTCGCCCGGCGTGGCGCTGCCCGACGCGGGGACCGTCGTCGACGAGCCGGTCGTGTACAACGCCACCGGCTCCGCCACCACGTCCGCCGCCGCCACCAGCGCGACGGCGACCGGCGCCGGAAGCGCGACGACCAGCGGCATGCTGTCCGGGCTCGCCGACATCAAGGCGCACGGCATGTCCAACGCGGTGGTGATCTCCGGGCGGTACTCGACCAGCGGTCACCCCGTCGCCGTGTTCGGTCCGCAGACCGGGTACTTCTCGCCGCAACTGCTGATGCTCGAGGAACTGCAGGGTCCGGGGGTAAGCGCGCGCGGCGCGGCGTTCGCCGGGCTCAACCTGTACGTGCTGCTCGGACGGGGTCAGGACTACGCGTGGAGCGCCACCTCGGCGGGGCAGGACCTGACCGACACGTACGCCGTGCCGCTGTGCACCACCGACGGCACCACCCCGACCACCGCCTCGGACCACTACCTGTACCACGGGCAGTGCCTGGCGATGGAGGTCATCGAGCACACCAACGCGTGGTCGCCGAGCACCGCCGACTCGACACCGTCCGGGTCGTACACCCTGCGCGCGCTGCGCACGAAGTACGGGCTGGTGGCGTACCGAGGCGTCGTGGGCGGCACGCCCGTGGCGTTCACCCGGCTGCGTTCCACGTACCGGCACGAGGCGGACTCCGCGATCGGGTTCCAGATGTACAACGATCCGTCGGCGATGGGCTCGGCAGCCGCGTTCCAAGCGGCGGCGGCGAACGTCGGGTACGCGTTCAACTGGTTCTACGTGAATTCGACCGAGGCGGCGTACGTCAACTCCGGACTGAACCCGGTCCGCCCCACCGGCGCCGACCCGAACCTGCCGACCCGCGCCGACCCGACGTACGAGTGGGTGGGCTGGAACCCGGACACGAATGTCGCCAGCTACACCCCGGCCAGCGCCCACCCGCAGTCCGTCAACCAGGACTACTACGTGAGCTGGAACAACAAGCAGGCGCTCGACTACAGCGCCGCCGACGGCAACTTCAGCTTCGGCTCCGTCCAGCGGGCGCAACTGCTCGACGGTCCGGTGAAGAGCGCGATCGCCGCCGGACGTACCTTCGACCGCGCCGCCGTGGTCCGGGTGATGGCGGACGCCGCCGTCACCGACCTGCGCGGTCAACAAGTCCTCGGCGACCTGCTGCGGGTCATCGACACCCAGCCGGTGACCGACCCGACGCTGTCCACCGTGGTCTCCGAGTTGCGCACCTGGCAGCAGTCCGGATCCAGACGCAAGGAAACGTCGGCGGGCTCGAAGGCGTACCAGTACGCCGACGCGATCCGGATCTTCGACGCGTGGTGGCCGCTGCTGGTCGCCGCCGAATTCCAGCCCGCCATGGGCAGCGACCTGTACGCGTCGCTGGTCGACGCGATCGAGGTCAACGAGGCGCCGTCCGGCGGGCAGAACGGCGGTCGCGACGGCTCGCCCGTCTGGGCGGGGCAGGGGCAGCCGCACAAGGGCTCGTCGTTCCAGTACGGCTGGTGGGGCTACGTGGACAAGGACATCCGTAGCGCGCTGGGCGACCCGGTCGCCGGTGGGCTGACCCGTACCTGGTGCGGCAGCGGCGACCTGAACGCGTGCCGGCAGGCGCTGCTGGACAGCCTGTCGCAGGCGGCGTCGCTGCCGGCGAGCACCGTGTACCCGGGCGACTCGTACTGCTCCGCCGGCGATCAGTGGTGCGCCGACGCGATCGTGCAGTCCCCGCTCGGCGGCATCACCGACCCGATCATCGCGTGGCAGAACCGGCCCACGTACCAGCAGGTCGTGTCGTTCCCCGCGCACCGGGGCGACGATGTGGGCAACTACGCGCTGGGCAGGGCCGCGACCGCGTCCAGCACCCAGGCGTTCACCAGCAACACCCCGAACAAGGCGGTCGACGGTGACCTGTCCACGAGGTGGAGCAGCAGCTACAGCGACAACCAGTGGATCAGGGTCGATCTCGGCTCGACCCGTACGATCCGCCGGGTCGTCCTGCGCTGGGAAGCCGCCTACGGCAGCGGGTACCGGATCGACGTGTCCAACGACGGCAGTACCTGGGCGACCGTGTTCTCGACGAGTACCGGTGACGGCGGCGTCGACAACGTCACCTTCGCCGCGACCGGCGCGCGGTACGTGCGGATGTACGGGCTGAAGCGGGCGACGTCGTACGGGTTCTCGCTGTACGAGTTCGAGGTGTACGGGTTCTGAGCCGCATTCCGGGCACGAGCGACATGACCGTCGCCGTGCCGGGGGTGTACCGGTCGACGCTCACACCCCTGGTGATGTGGCTACATCGCCAGGGGTGTGAGCCGACTCGCGAAGGCACCTCCCGGCGGCGATCGCGGCTCCAACAAACGCGCGGTCGCTACGCGATCGCAGGTCGGACAGCGGCGCGCTCGCTACGCGATCGCGGGTCGGACAGCGGCGCCCTCGCTACGCGATCGCGCGGTGCTTCCCCGGCGCGTACCGCCGCGCCGGAACCGGCTCGAGGAACGTCGGCATCAGCGTGTCGGAGCGGGTCGCGATCCAGTGTGGAGCGCCCCGGTCGAACGCCGACCGGGTCACCGCCGCCTCGAGGTCGACCGGATCGGCGACGGGCGCGTCCGGCGCGGGCAGGTCGTCGCCGTCGAGCCCGGCGCCGGTCGCCTCACCGGCGACCGGCGCGTCGGGTTCGATCGGGTGCGGGAACTCGTCGAAGCGCATGACGATCTCCAGACGGACCGGGCGAGCCGGTCCAGCAGGGACGTATCTGCGCTGACCAACGAGTGTCCAGGGGCACCGTGACGCGCCCGGACGGTCCGTCGGACGAGTGACGACCACAGAAGTGGTCACCGGCCCCGGGCGCGGTCGCGGTCAGTCGAACACCGGCGAGCGGTCGCGGGTGCGCTTGATCTCGAAGAAGCCGTCGGTCCCGGCGACCAGGAGCACGCCGTCCCACAGCCGACCGGCTGCCTCGCCCTTCGGCGCGGGCGTCACGACCGGGCCGAAGAAGGCGATCTGCCGCCCGTCCGGTCCGGGCGCGTGGATCACCGGGGTACCGACGTCCAGCCCGACCGGAGCCATCCCGGCGTTGTGGCTGGCCCGCAGCGCCTCGTCGTACTCGGTGGACTCGGCGGCGTCGGCGAGCGACTCGTCGAGCCCCACCTCGCGCAGCGCCGCCACGTACAGGTCCCGCCCGTACGTCTGCTTCTGCAGGTGGATGCGGGTGCCGAGCGCCGTGTACAGCGCCCGGAGCACGTCCGTGCCGTACTTCTGCTCGGCGGCGATCGCCACGCGCACCGGGCCCCAGCCGCGGTCCATCTCTTCGCGGTACCTCGGGGGCAGGTCACGCCCCTCGTTGAGAACGGACAGGCTCATCACGTGGAACCTGACGTCGACTGGGCGGACCTGTTCGACCTCGAGCAGCCACCGTGAGGTCAGCCAAGCCCACGGGCACAGCGGATCGAACCACATGTCCGCCGTGACACGCGCCTCACTCATCGTGGCTCCTTCCCGTACGTCCCTCGCTTGTGCGGAGCGTCCGCTCGGTCGCTCCTTACCGATCGTGCCCCCTGCCCACCGGGCACGCGACCCGCGAGTCAGTGGCGTACGTCACTGTAACGGCGCCTGGCGGGACGAGCCGTATGGACAAATCGCAATGGGTGTCCCGCACCGACCGGGGACCCGGCGAACCCGGCACGGGGACGGCGCTGATGCACCCGGCGACGCATGAAAGACTCGCCAGCAGTCGCGCCGTCAACGGGGACGGCAACGTGACGGACGGAGACGACAGACGTGGCCGGAGTGCGCAATCTAGCCCGGACCGAAGCCGCTGAGCGGGCCCGCCTGCTCGACGTGGCGACATACGACATCACTCTCGATCTCACCGACGGAACCGGTGGACCGGGCGACCGGGTGTTCCGGTCCACCACGGAGATCCGCTTCCAGTGCCGCGAACCGGGCGCGAGCACGTTCATCGAGATCGCCGCGGACCGGATCCGGTCCGCCACCCTCAACGGCAGGACCCTGGACACCTCGGGCTGGTCCACCGAGACCGGACTCACGCTGCCCGATCTCGCCGCCGACAACGTGCTGGTGGTCGACGCCGACTGCCTGTACTCCACGGCAGGGCAGGGCCTGCACCGCTCGGTCGACCCGGCGGACAAGGAGGTGTACCTCTACAGCCAGTTCGAGACGACCGACGCGCAGCGCGTGTACGCCTGCTTCGACCAGCCCGACCTGAAGGCCGTGTACACCTGGCACGCGCTGGTACCGGCGCACTGGTCGGTGATCTCCAACTCGCCGGTCGAGCGGACCGAGCCGGGGCCGGTCGACGGCACCAAGTGGGTCCATTTCGCCCAGTCGGTACGGATGAGCACGTACATCACCGCGCTCTGCGCGGGCCCGTACCACGAGGTACGCGACAGCCACGACGGCATCGACCTGGGCGTGTTCTGCCGCGCGTCGATGAGGCCGTACCTGGACGCCGACGACATCCTGCTCATCACCAAGCAGGGCTTCGACTTCTTCCACGCGCAGTTCGGGGTCAGGTACCCGCTGCCGAAGTACGACCAGGTGTTCGTGCCCGAGTACAACGCCGGCGCGATGGAGAACTTCGGCTGCGTGGTGCACGCCGAGAGCGCGTACATCTTCCGGTCGCAGGCGACCGACTACGAGTACGAGGCGCGCGCCAACACGATCCTGCACGAGATGGCGCACATGTGGTTCGGCGACCTGGTGACCATGCGCTGGTGGGACGACCTGTGGCTGAACGAGTCGTTCGCCACGTACATGAGCGTCCTGTGCCAGGCCGAGGCCACCAAGTGGACGGGGTCCTGGACGACGTTCGCCAACCTGATGAAGGCGTGGGCGTACCGGCAGGACCAGCTGCCGTCCACGCACCCGATCTCGGCGGACATCCCCGACATCCGCGCGGTGGAGGTCAACTTCGACGGGATCACCTACGCCAAGGGCGCCAGCGTCCTCAAGCAGCTGGTGGCGTACGTGGGCCGCGACAACTTCCTGGAGGGCGTGCGGCGCTACTTCCAGCGGCACGCGTGGGGCAACACCGTCCTGGGCGACCTGCTGGACGCCCTGGAGGAGACCTCGGGCCGCGACCTGAAGGCCTGGTCGAAGGAGTGGCTGGAGACCGCCGGGGTCAACACGCTGCGTCCCGTCTACGAGGTGGACGGGGACGGCAACTTCACCGCGTTCGCCGTCCGGCAGGAGGCCAAGGCCGAGTACCCGACCCTG
>DASUXA010000003.1:0-23766 GCA_036378155.1 Micromonosporaceae bacterium
GCGACGCGGGCGACCCGCGCGCCGGCGAGCGCGGTGACCGCGCCGACCGCCGCGGGCAGGGCGACCATCGCCCACAGCGCGACGGTCATTGCTTCAACTCCCGCGCCATGTCGGTCATGTCCACGTCGCCGGCGCGGAACAGCAGGGTGGCGACCGCGAACCCCATCGCCATGTCCACCGTCATGGCGGCGAGCGTGACCAGGACGAGCACCTGCCCGTCCAGTACCGCCGGGGCGAGGAAGTACCAGAAGGCGGCAGCCGCGACGACCACCCCGTTGATCATCAGTTCCAGACCCATCATGACCATCACGACCGACTGCTGGCTCAACGCCCCGTACAGCCCGACGCTGAACAGCGCCGAGGCGAGCAGCAGGAACAGCGGCAGGGTCACCTGCGGTCCCCCGCTGTCACGGGTCCCGCCGACCGGTCGCGGTCGTACCGACCGCGCGCGGTGGCGAGCACCAGGGCGGCGACGATGGTCGCGAACAGGACCGCCGAGATCCCGATCATCACGAGCATCTTGTCGCCCATGATCGACTCGCCGAGCGTCCGGATCGGGTCGGCGGGTGGCGCGCCGCGCCGGGTCGGCCAGGGCACCAGCAGCGATCCGGCGGCGAGCACGACGAAGGTACCGGCGGCGATCGCCGCCGCCCCGCGTGTGTTGTGCAGCATCGACATGGGCATCAGCCCCGCCGGGTTCATCATGTACATGACCATGAAGACGACCATGATCGTCATCTCCATGACCATCATGAGGATGGTGATGATGCCGAGGTAGGGCAGCCCCAACAGGAGCAGCTCACCCCCGACCGCGACGAACGACACCGCCAGCGCGAACGTCGCGCGCGCCATCGAGTCGACGGTGAACACCGCGATACCGGACGCGACAGCGACCACCGCGAGCACCACGAACGCCGCCACCTGCACGTCAACCACGCACCAGCACGATCACCGACACGACGAGCACCTGCACCAGGACGGCGGGCAGGACCACCAGCCACGCCAGGCGCATCACCCGGTCGGCGCGCAGCACAGGCATCCGGCGGCGTACCGCCACCAGCAGCGTCAGCACCGCGAGAGTCTTCACCAGGCTCCACAACCAGCCGGGCAGCAGCGGACCCGCGCCACCGCCCAAAAACAGCGCCACCGCCATGCCGGAACCCGCCGCGAGCAGCGCGTACCGACCGGTGAGCAGGACCAGCCGATCCACACCGGACGGTTCGGTGAGCAGCCCCCCGGCGATGTCGCGACCCACCGGGTACCGCAGCGGACCCCACACGCTGAACCCCGCGACCGAGCCGAGGAACACCGCGAACGCGAGCGGCATCTGCACCACGTACCACAGTCCGCGCTGCCCGGCGACGACGTCGCCGACCCGCAGACTCCCGGCAGCCACGGCGGGCGCGGTGAGCGCGAACATCAACGGCAGCTCGTAGCCGAGCGCCTGCGCGACGAACCGGTACCCGCCGACCAGCCCGTACCCGCTGTTCGGCGCCCACCCGGCAAGCCACAGCACCGCCCACAGCAGGACATCCATCGCGTTGAACCAGACCAGCCCGGCGGGCAGGTCCGACACCACCGACCCGCCCACCGGGATCACCGTCGCCATGAGCACCGCCACCACCAGGGGACCGGCGAGCCCGACCCGCCACAGCAGGGCGTCCGGCGCGACCGTGGTCCGTCGGCGTTGGCGCAGCAGCCGCGCGGTCTCCCGCCACGGTCGGGCGGCGCGCTGGGCGGACGCGACCGATACGCCCGTGTCGAGCAACCCGTCGACGACCGCGCCGACGATGGCGACCGTCAGCAGCAGCGCGGTCGCCGCCGTCGCGGACCACGCGATCATCGCGCGTCTCCGGTGTGTACCGGCGCCGGCGCCCCGGCGACCAGGGCATCCGGGTCGGGATCGAAGCTCGCCAGTACGAGCCGGGCCGCGGCGAGATCCAGCCCGACCATGAGCCGGGTCGCCAGATCCAGCCGGTCGCGCCCGGCGGTCGGGTCCGGTACGAGGTCGTGCCCGGTCAGCGCGCCGCGCGCCTCGGTCAGCCAGCGGCGGTACCGGGCGGTCACGTCCTCGCCGGTGTCCGGTTGTACCCCCAGCCCCTCGGTCGACCAGCGCAGCAGCCGCGACCCGCCGACCCGGCGGTCCAGCCGGGCGAGCCGGGGCGCGACGTCAGCGGCGTCGGTACCGGTCAACACGTCGTCGCGCAGTCGTCGGCTCGCGGTCGCCGCCGCCTCCCACCCGGCGACCGCCAACAGTCGACCCAGCGAGTCGAGCCGCGCCGCCACGTACCGGCGTCGGCGCTCGTCGCGCCCGCCGCGCGTCCAGTACGGCTCGCCCACGGGTCGCGCCGGGGCGAGCACCCGCGCGTGCGCGTGCTGCACGACGTCGCCCTGCAGTACCACGTCGACGACCAGCCCCGCCGGCCAGTCCGCCAGCACCGGACCGAGCGGGACGTGGAGGACGTCCAACTTCAGCCCGTCGCGGTCGTCGGCGCGCTCCGCCATCATCAGCCCGCCCGGCATGTCCATGCCGGACCCGCCGTGGTGACCGCCGCCGGGGTCGCCGCCGCCGTGGTCACCGCCGTCGTGCCACTCGTCGGTGCGTCCGGCTGCCTCGCGCACATGGTCGTCGTCGGCGAGCCGACCGACCGCCGCGCCGAGCGCCGACCGCACCTGATCGGGGTGGACCACGTGCGCCCGCGCGCGCGGTCCCGGCATCTGCCCCCACACCCGGTCGACGGCTGCCGCGAGTTCACGACCGGGTTCGCCGACCACGACCAGGACGTCGGCGTCGGACGGGCTCGCCGAGATCACCGCGTCGCTCGCTACGGCTTGCCGTTCCACCGCCAGCCGCGCGGCGGTCGCGCCCGGCGCGACCGCGAGAAGCAGATGGGGCCGGCGCGCCGCCGGCCGCGCGAGCCGGCGCTGGACCACCGCCCTCACGCCCACCGCAACGCACCCTCCCGCCAGGCGTACACCACGCCCGCCATCAGCACGGCGAGGAAGACGAACATCTCCACCACCGCGCCCGTGCCCACCGCGGCGACCACCACCGCCCACGGGTACATGAACAACATCTCCACGTCGAAGGCGAGGAACAGCAGACTCAGCGCGTACCAGCGGACGTGGAACCGGGACACCGCGTGCTCGACCGGCGGCAGCCCGGACAGGAACGGCCCGGCACGCAGCGGATCGGACCGCACCGCGGTCAGCATCTGCACCAGGTACAGCCCGACGATCACGGCGACCGCGACCGTGACCATCGCCAGCGCGCCGACGAACGCGCCCACCGTCTCACCTCCCGCCGGTCCCCTACCCGCGCGTCCACGCGTTAACCGGACGTCACCGGGCATGTGTGCGCAGCTGTCGGCGGACCCCGGTCCGCCCGGCTCGCACGACCCGGCGGACGACCGACGCGTCGGCGGTACGGGGTGCTGCTCGCGCACGCCGGGATCGCGATCGCCGCCGCCGGGATCGCCGCGTCCTCCGGGTACACCGTGTTTACTGAACGGGAGATCGGCGTCGGCCCAGATCCGGTCCTGGTTCGTCGCGCGGTACGGCACCTCGGTGCTGCTCGACCCGCCCAGCCACGGCGTCGGGGTACTGCTGTGGCTGCTGCCGGGAGCAGCGCTGATCGGGGTGGGGCTGCTCGCGATGCGGGCGGTGCGTCGCCGGGCGCCGCCCGGGCAGCGCGCGGCGACGCGACTCGCGCCCCGTCCAGCCCGACGCGTATGGGACGTCGCGGCGATCACCGTCGTCGTCATGGTCGCCGTGATCGCGGTGGCGGCTCGGGCGACCCAGCACCCGGCAACCCCCGCCCCGGCACAGGATCCGGTACAGACCGAGTTGGCGCTGGCCGCGTCGCTGGAACAGCAGGGACAGTACGCCGCGGCAGCCGACCTGTACCGGCAGGCGAACCAGGAACGACCCGACGACGGGGTACGACTGAAACTCGCATTCGCGCTGCTGCGCGCCAAGCAGCCCGCCGAAGCGGCGGACGACGCGCGACAGGTACTCGCCGCGCTACCCGACGACCCCGACGCCCTGCTGCTGCTCGGGCTCGCCCAACGTGCCGCCGGCTCACCGGACGCGACCGGTACGCTGCGCCGCTTCCTGCAAGTCGCGCCGCAACACCCCGCCGCCGCCGACATCCGCCGACTGGTCACCCACTCCTGATTCGGAGCCGGACACGGCACGGTGCGCGCTGAGATTCTCAGCGCGCACCGTGCCGTGGTGGAGACGCGACCGGTCCGGCTACGACTGCACGGACGTCGCGTCCCGCAGACCGAACTTCGGGAACAGGCTCAGGTACAGCCCGGCGACCGCGTCCGACTCGTTCACCGGGAAGGCGCTGTCCGGGTCCTCGACCGCGCCGAGTTTCACCGTCTCGTTGCCGTGCCAGTACGTGGCGACCTGACGGTGCACCTCCTGCGCCCGTTCGAGATCCTCCAAACCCTGGATGATCTTGTCGAACGCAGCCTGCGGGTTCATGTTGTCCCGCTCCGCGCGGCTCAGCCGCTGCGCGGTGTAGAAGTGGTGCTCCTTGCCGCGGTAGCTCTGGTAGAACGTCGAGACCAGCAGCAGCATCCGCTGGTACGAGTCGCGGTACACGGTGCCGTAGAACTGGCGCACCCGCTCCTCGTCGATACCGTCCCGCTCGATGGCGACGACGCTGGCGGCGGCGAGCATCGCGCTGTACGTCGCCAGGTGTACGCCGGTGGACAGCAGCGGGTCCAGGAAGCACGCGGCGTCGCCGCTCATGAAGTAGCCGGGACCGGCGAAGCTTTCGGCGGCGTACGAGTAGTCCTGCTCGACCTTGACGTCGGCGACCTGCGTCGCGCCGGTGAGCATCTTCGTGGTCGGTTCGCTCTCCTTGATCGCCTCGTGGTAGAGCGCGTCGATGCTGCCGATGTCGTTGCGCCGCTTGTTGAAGTTGTCCCGGCTGGTCACGTACCCGATGCTGGTCGTGCCGTCGTGCAGCGGGATCGCCCAGAACCAGCCGTCCGGAACGGAGAAGACGCCGATCGCACCGCCCGGACCCCGGTCCAGCGACTGCACGTCCTTCCAGTAGGACCACGTCGCCACGTTGCGGAAGATGCTGTGGAACTCGCGGTTCTTCAGGTAGCGGTTCGCCAGCACACCGGCCCTGCCGGACGCGTCGATGAGGTAGTCGAACTCGATACGACCGGAGCGGCTCGGGTCGTCGGTCGACACCCAGTTCGCCGCCACCGGCCGGTCACCGTCGAATTCCAGGTCGCGGACCGTGGTTCCCTGGTTGACGTCCACGCCGAGACTCGCCGCGTGGTCCAACAGCAGCTTGTCGAACTCCGCCCGGACCACCTGGAAAGCCTTGGGCGGCTCGTCCTCCTGGCTGAAGACGACCTCCCATTCCTCGGGACCCCAGAAGAAGTACGCGCCGTTCTTGGGCTGGAACCCGTGCTCCAATACCTTTTCCCAGGCACCCAGCAACTCGAAGATAGGCTGGCAGGACGGAAGAATCGACTCCCCGATGTGGTAGCGCGGGAAATGGTCGCGCTCGACCAGGGTCACCTCTAAGCCTTCTTTGGAGAGGAGGCCGGCCGCGGTCGCCCCGGCTGGGCCGCCTCCGATCACGAGTACCGTCGTAGATTGGCGCACGTTGCCTCCACTGTGGTCATGCGGCGCCGGGACCTTGTCGGATATTCGCCGCGATAACGAAGCTAGTCACCGTTACCCGACGCGGACAGGCTGAGCTACAGCCCCTTTAGGGGGTACCTCCAAAGGAACAACGCCGTCCGCGAACGCCCAGCCGGAACGGTCGGCGGCGCGCGACTCGCCGGCGAGCACCCTTTCGCGCATGCGCAGCAGTTCACCGGACGGTTCCACGCCGAGTTGCTCGCCGAGTACCCGGCGGGCGTGCTGGAAACTCGCCAGGGCGTCGCCTCTGCGCCCCGACCGGTACAGGGCGTCGATCAGAAGCGCCTGCATCTTCTCGTTCAGCGGATCGGCGGCCACCACCGACCGCAGTTCGGCGACCAGATCGGCGTGCAATCCGCACGCCAGATCCGCCTCGATACGCAACTGCAGCACCCGGGACCGGAGCTCGGTCAGGCGGGCGACGTGCCCGGACAGCAGCGGCCCGGCGGTCAGTCCCTCGAGCGGCTCACCGCGCCACAACGACAGCGCGGCGCGCAGCCGCTGCGCGGCTTCGGACACCCGGCCCTGGGTCAGCAGGGATCGCCCCTGCGCCGCGAGCCGCTCGAACAGCCCCGCGTCCACACCGTCGGTGGGCAGCGCGAACAGGTACCCGCCGGGCAGCGCGCGGAGCAGGTCCCTGCCGTCCGGCAGCGACTGACGCAGGTGGTAGACGTGCGTGCGCAGGGTCATGACGGCGTTGCCCGGCGGCGCGTCCGCCCACAGTTCCCGGGCGAGCGCGTCGAGCGAGACCACCTGGTTCGCCCGCAGCGCCAGCAGCGCGGCGATCCTGGCACGCTTCGGACCCCGGACGACGTGCGCCGAGTCGGCGGCATGCCATTCGAACGGTCCTAGAACGCCGACTCGTACCATGCCGATCACCTCCTGCGGGTGCGGCGCCGTCGATTCGCCGGGAACGCCGTGGCGAGCGTACAAGCGACGTACGCGGTCGGCACCGTGACCGAAGCGGAGGGCACATCGGATGTGTCGAAAGCGGTAGGCGGATACGCCTGCAGAATCGCCGAGGCGTCGAAGGTGGCAATGCGTCGGCACGACAGTCGCGATGTCACTGTCACCGAAACACGCGACAGGCAGAGCCGACAACACTGCTATTGAGTGATGACACCTGTTCCTGGTATCGCTGCCAGGCGGGACGCATCGGGCAGAGCAGCTGGAGGTTGGCGCCGCCGCTGGAGGACCGTCTTGGTCGCACAGGAGCGCCGCCAGCGCTCTGATGAACGTCAGGGCCGTAGCGGAATTGCCGTGGGCCCGGGGCAGCAACCGACAGAGCCATGCACGGTGTCTGGAGTAATTGCCGGAACGCGACTGAAGTATCAAAGGTCAAAGTGTAAGGCTACCGCTACCATCAGACGGAATGGACATGGCGAACATTGCCCAATCAGCCGGCTTCTCCCCCGCCGTCAAGCGGGCGGACGCGTCGCCGAACCCGAGCACTGTCGTAATCGCCGACCGCTACACCGTCTTTCGTGAAGCACTGGCCGAGAAACTCGAAGCGCATGGGGAATTCCGCGTACTGGCGCAGGTAGCCGATCAGGCGAATGCCCGCGACGCCTGTTCCGAAATCCGTCCGGACATCCTGGTGCTGGATATCGAACTGCTCGGCGGACCGCAGTCGCAACTGCTTCGCGAATCGCTGTGCGACCTGTTGTCCGCCAGCCCGGACACGCGGGTGCTCGTGGTGACCATGCTGGACGACCCCAGCCTGGTCAACGACGTACTCCGCCTGGGCGTGTGCGGCTATCTGCACAAGAGCGCGACGTGCATGGAGATCATCGCGGCGCTCGTCGCGATGCGCTTCAACGAGGAGCGGCTGGTCCTGTCCGTACCGCGCGCCAGCATCCTGAACTCCTGGCCCAGCCAGTCCGACGGGCTGTCGGAGCGCGAACGGCAGGTGCTCACCCTGGTCGCCAGGGCGATGAGCAACCGCCAGATCGCCAACCAACTGCACATCACCGAGGGCACCGTCAAACGGCACATGCGCAACATCTTCGGCAAACTGCACGCGGTGTCCAGGATCGACGCGGTGAACAAAGCCGTCGCCGCCTCGCTCATCACCGACACCGCCGGGCTGCGGTAGCTTCGTCGAGGACGGTGCGTGCACAGCGGTCACGATCCGGTCGGCGCCGGGTCGCGGCGCGCGCCCGCCGCCACGGCGAGCCGCACGTCGACGATGATCTGCCGTACCAGCGGCGTCGGGTCCGGCTGAAAGTAGAAGTGGCCGCCGGGGAACCGCCGCACACCGAGGAACCGGCTGCTGTACCGGGACCACCGCAGCCGCGGCGTCGCGCTGGTCACCGGGTCGCTGTCACCGCGGAACGCGGACATCGCGCACGGTACGGTGCGGGGCCGCGCCGGCGGTCGCCAGGTTTCGACCGCGCGCAGATCCGCACGCACGACCGGTTCGAGCCGACGCCACATGATGTCGTCGTGCAGCAGGCGCTCCGGCAGACCGCCGAGTTCGGCGAGCGCGGCGCGCAGCTCGTCCGCGCGGAGTTCGTGTAACCGTCGGCCGCCGAGGGCGACCGGCTGGTCGTCCGGGCCTGGATGACCGGAGACCCCGATCCACTCCGGCGGAGTCGACCCGCGCGCGCTGGCGACCAACCCGACCGCGAACGCGGTGAGCGCTCCCATGCTGTGCCCGAACAGCACGTACGGCAGGTCCGGCAGGTCGCCCATCCGGTCCAGGAAACGTTCGGCGAGCGCCGTCAGGTCCGCGGTGTCACGGAACCGACCCGGTGCCGCGACGAGCCGGACGTCCCACTGCGTCGGCAGCAGCGGCAGCCACGGGCGGAACACCAGGTGCGAGCCGCCGGCGTGATGCAGCAGGAAGATCCGCAGCACCGGGGCGGGGCACGGGCGCGGCTGTACGAACGTCGGTCCGTCCGCCGGGTCGTCCGCCACCGCGACCGCCTCTACCGCGCCTGCGCCGGTACGCCGGACCCGGACAGCCGGCGCCACGAGCGCAGCCGCGCGTGTTCGAGCAGCACCGGGTCGTCGCCGACGACGACCGGATCGCCGACCGCCTCCAGCAGCGGCAGGTCCGAGGAGTGGTCGCCGTACGCGTGGCAGTGCTCGGGTCGAAGCCCCCGGGCAGCCATCAGTTCGTGTACCGCGGCAGCCTTCGCCTCGCCGATCATCGGGGTGAGCACCCGCCCGGTGTACCTGCCCGCCTCGATCTCCGGCACGGTACACAGCAGAACGTCGGCGCCCACGTGCCGGCGGACCGGCTCCAGGCACGCGCCGAACGACCCGGATACCAGGACGACCAGCTTGCCGTCGGCGCGATGGGCGTCCAGCGCGCTGACCACGCTCGGTCGGAACAGGTCGCCGCCGTCCAGTTCCTCGGCGAACCACGCCTCGCCGATCTCGGCGACGCGGTCGGCGTCGTGTCCGGCGAACAGTTCGTAGTACTTCAGGTTCGCCTGCGCCCGCGGCATCCCCGACGCGAGCATGTCGTTCAGCCAGCCCACCGACTCGGCGTACTTCTCATCCGGCAACCCGCACGCCCGGTAGTAGTACGCCAGGAAGCGGAACATGCTCTTGACGGTGATGAGGGTTTCATCGACGTCGAAGAACGCGGCGCCGGTGGCGGCGTCCGGGACGGTGTCTGCTGTGTCCACCCAATCTCCTTCAGTCAACGACGATCGCGATATCGGCGACTGTCCGATCGTGCTGCGTCGCGGTCACCTCGATCCGCCCGGCGCCGCCCCGCGCCGCCGTGCTCACCCGTACCGCGCTGTCCAGCTCGGCGAACGCGGCGAAGCGACCGCTGAGGCCGCGGATCGCCGCGGTGTCGACATCCGCGCCGATCACGGTGACCTGTCTCGCCGCCTCGGTCAACACCATCGCCGGCACATGGTCGTACGGGTGGTCGAACATCGACCGGTTCGCATAGCAGCCCGGATCGAGGAGGGCGCTGGTACCGTCCCCGGTCGCGGTCACGCCGCGGATCACCACGTTCGCCGGGTTGAACCGGCGCACCAGTGCCGGGTCGACGCGGTCCCCGCCGACCTCGCCGATCCCGTCGAACGCCGTCGGCGGCTCGCCGCCGCGCCGCATCACCCGCAACGCGTGGTACTGGTCGCCCGCCATCGCCGTCACCGCCATGTCGACGGTCGCCACGACGTGATCCGACATGGACAACCGCATCTCGAACGACAGGGTCGTCGGGCGTCCCGCTCTGGTCCGCTGCTCGGTGACCGATGCCGACGCGACCAGTTCGGCGGGTCGGGCGGCGCGGTCGAGCGGCACGGGTTCCACCAGGTCCAGGCGGTACGAGCTGAGGATGAGGACCGCCGACCTCGGCACCCCGCTGTGCGCGTGCGCGCCGTACGTCGCGACCTGCCGGGCGACCTCGAGGATCAGCAGCGGATCGACGACCTCGCACGCCGCCGCGTGGTCGTTGAAGTAGCCGTGGGTCACCGGTAGCTGCGCCGCCGTCAGGTACCGACGATCGTCGACGGCGGCGTAGTCGGTCAGGAACACCTCGGTGAGCGACCATTTGTGGACCAGGTCGCGGTCGACGGTGCGGGCGAAGCGCATCCGCGCGGCGTCCGTCGGCGGTGCGCTGTCCAGCTGCGGTGTGATCACCGGACCGCCGCCACCTGGTTCAGTACCGCCAGCATGTCGCCGAGCGTGTCGATCGCGTTGAGCTGGTCGTCGGCGATCTTCACGTGGTACTTCCGTTCCAGGAAGATCAGGAAGTCGATCATGCCGAGCGAGTCGATGCCCAGATCGTCGAACGACGACTGTTCGGTGACGTCCGCGTCGACGACCTCGATCTCGAGCTGACTCGCCATGCTGTGCAGGTCGGCGACAAGATCGCCGATACCGATGCCGCCCATCAGTCCTCCCCTTCCATGCGCAGCCGCGGCCATCGCAGGACAGTCGCGCCCCAACTGGTACCGGCGCCGAACGCGGTCAGCAGCAGCGTCTCCCCGCCGCGCAGGGTTCCGTTACACCACGCTCGGCTCAGCGCGATCGGAATGGACGCGGCGGCGGTGTTGCCGATGTCGGCGAGGTCCACGACGGCGCGCTCCTCGGGGATACCGAGCTCCCTCGCCACCTCCTTGAGGATCCTGACGTTCGCCTGGTGCGCGACCAGGAAGTCGACGTCCTCGACGGACATCGACCGCGCCTTGAGAGCCAGCTGGCAGGACTCGACCATCCGGGTGGTCGCCTGCCGGTACGTCGCCCGTCCCTCCATCCGGATGTACGGGTCGTGCTCGTCGCTCCCGTCCTGCCACGGGTGCTTGCTGCCGCCCGACTTGACGTGGGTGAGTTTCCACAGCGCGCCGTCCGAGCCGAGTACCACCTGACCGATCGCGCCCGGCTCGTCCGGCCGTCCCGCCCGCAGGACCACCGCCCCGGCGCCGTCGGCGAAGATCGGCGCGGTCGCGCGGTCGTGGCGGTCGACGATCGACGAGTACTTCTCCGCCCCGATCAGCAGTACCGACGCCGAGTGCCCCGCCGCGATCAGACCGGACGCGGCGGCGAGTCCGGCGAGGAAGCCGGTACACGCGGAGTTGACGTCGAAGGTGCCCGCCTCGCCCAGTCCCAGCGCGTCCGCCACGACCGGGGCGGTCGCCGGGCATTTCATGTCCGGTGTCGTGGTCGCCACGACGACCGAGTCGACCCGCGCGAGCATGGAGCGTGCCAGCGCCGCCCTCCCAGCCGTGGCCGCGAGCGCCGAGGTCGGTTCGTCGGCCGCCGCGCGGGAGCGGGCGGCGATCCCCGTCCTGGTCCTGATCCACTCGTCGCTCGTGTCGATGACCCGAGCCAGCTCGTCATTGGTTTCCCGGCCGGCAGGAATGTAATGACCTATCGCGTCGATGACCGCCGCATCGGGCACCGGTTCCTCCTTTTGCCGTTGCCTCGTGACACGTACCGCCTTCGGCGTTCGGTGTCTATCAGCCCGACATAAAAGCCGGATAAAAGCTTCATGAAAAGTGCCCTGAACAGCCGGGGAACACATCCGAAAGTGACCCGGGAGCGACTCGTCGGTGGTACGCCTCCTGCCACTTTCGACCTACCACCTTAGGCACGTATTCGACGCTTCCCAGTGAAGATTGCACGGTCATCCGTCGACGCTTAACATCGGGTGGGCTACCGGCAATTTCGTCGAGGAAACATTCGATTACGGGCCGCGCGATATTCGGTCCGACGAAACGGCGATCGACAGGGCAGCGTACGAGGAGCAGAAGTGGTCCACATGCCATCCACGGACGGACTTCGAGCCAGCATCACCACGATCCTCGCCGAGGAACTGGAGATCGAGCCGGAAGAGCTTGCTGCCGACGAGGACTTCTTCGAGGCGTACGGCGCGGACTCGCTCACCGTGCTCGCCGTCCTGGCGCGGCTGGAACGCGAGCTGGGCATCGTCATCCCGCCCGAGCAGGCGGCGGCGATGACCACGGCGGACGACGTCGTCGCCCTCGCCGATCGGCACCGCACGCAGGCGACGCCCCATGCCTGACACGCGCCGCCGGGTGGCGGTGACCGGCATCGGCGTGGTCAGCAGCCTCGGCATCGGGATCGCCGACTTCGCGCGGGCGGTCCGCGCCGGTCGTACCGGTTTCACCCCGATCAGCAGCTTCGACACCTCGAGGTTCAGCCGGATCATGGGCGGTGAGGTGACCGACTTCGACGCCAAGTCGATCGTGGAGACCATCACGCCCGACGACTGGGG
Organism: Micromonosporaceae bacterium; assembly: GCA_036378155.1. Classification (GTDB taxonomy): domain Bacteria; phylum Actinomycetota; class Actinomycetes; order Mycobacteriales; family Micromonosporaceae; genus DASUXA01. Next base: position 12,383 of record DASUXA010000003.1, read on the forward strand.
TCGCAGCTCGCAGTTCGCCGCGGCGGCGGCACGCCTCGCGGTACGCGACGCCGGGATCGATCCCGGCGAGCTCGCGGAGGCGACGACCAGCGCCGTCATGGGTACCACCAGCGGTGAGTCGGCGGTGCTGCAACGTCTCGCCGAGCAGTGGTCGAGCGGAGGACCCGACGGCGTCGAGTGGACGCTGGCGGCGACGGCGCCGGCGGGTCGGATCTCCGACGCGGTCGCCAGCGAACTGCGCCTGACCGGCGAGTCGTGCACCATCGCCTCGGCGTGCGCGGCGAGCAACTACGCGCTCGGCGTCGGCTACGACCTGGTCAGCTGCGCAGACGCCGACTTCGTGCTCGCCGGCGGCGCCGACGCCATGAACCGGCACAATCACGCCGGCTTTCTCGGTCTGGGGGCGTTGGCTCCGGACGTCGTGCGACCCTTCGACGCCGATCGCGCCGGGATCATCACCGCCGAGGGGGGCGTCGCTCTCCTGCTGGAACCGTTGGACCACGCGCAGGCGCGCGGGGCGCACTGCTACGCGGAGGTCCTCGGGTACGGCGCCAACTGCGACGCCGCGCACATGGTCCACCCCGACGCGGACAGCATCGCCGAGTGCATCCGCCTGGCGCATTCGGCGGCGGGGGTGAGCCCCGCGGACATCGACTACATCTGCGCCCACGGCACCGGTACGGCGGCGAACGACGTCGCGGAGGTCGGGGCGATCCGCGCCGTGTTCGGCGCGACCCTGCCGCCGATCAGCTCGATCAAATCGATGATCGGTCACACCATGGGCGCTGCCAGCGGCTTCGGCGCGGCGATCAGCTGCATGGCGCTGTACGAGGGATTCCTGCCGCCGACGGCGAACCTGACCACCGTCGACCCGGAACTCGGACCGGGGCTGGACTGCGTCCCCGGCGTCGCGCGTCCCGCCGACGTGCGGGTGGTACAGAACCACGGTTTCGCGTTCGGCGGCAACAACGCCATCACCATCCTGGGCAGGCTCTGATGACGGCGACGGGGCAGGTCGTGGAGCCGGTCGCGATCACCGGCTGCGGTGTGGTGTCCACGGCAGGGATCGGCATGGACGGGCTGCGGGCGCTGATGGACGGTACCCGCGAGCCGCACACCGGTCCCGCCGTCGCCGACGACGTCGCCTACCCGCCGATACGGTTGCGTACCGTCCCGCAGTTCAGTCTCGCCGAGCGCCTCGCCCGCAAGGGCGTACGCAGGCTGGACCGGATGACCGGGTTCGGGCTGCTGGCGAGCAAGGAGGCGCTGGAGTCCGCCGGGTTGACCGGTTCCGCCGAGCCCCGCGCCGGCATCGGTGTCGTCGCCGGTACGAGTACCGGAAGCATCCGCAGCTTCGCCCAGTTGTCCGCCGAACTGCAGGTACCGGACCAGCGTCCGGTCATCTCACCGTCGCTGTTCCCGAACATCGTGCTCAACTGCTGCGCCAGTCAGATCGCGATCTGGAACAACCTGCACGGTCCGAACGCGACGCTCGCCGCCGGCAACGTCGGCGGGGTGTCCGCGCTGCGGTACGGCGGGAACATGATCCGTCGTGGGCACGCCGACGGGATGGTGATCGGCGGAATCGAGGAACTGTGCCCCCAGCTCGCCTGGGGATGGCACCGGCTCGGACTGGTCCCGGCGGGCGGCGCGCTGGGCGAGGGCGCGGCGTTCCTGCTCGCGCAGCGGTACCCGGCGCAGCGCCCGGTCCTGGCGGAACTCCTGGCGGCTGAGGTCGGGTACTACGGATCCCAGCAGCCCAGGGCGAGCCTGGTACGCGGGCTGGCACGCCAGATCGAGCGCGCCCTGACGCGAAGCGCGGTCAGCGCCGACGACGTCGACGTGGTGTCGCTGGGCAGCGGTCCGTCCGGTATCGGCTGGGCGGAACGCAAGGCGGTCGTGCTCGCCCTCGGTCGGATGCCCGCGACGTTCGCCATGACCGACCTCGTCGGCGAGTGCTTCAGCGCGGCGGGCGCGTTCCAGGCGGCGGGGCTGATCGCCCGGTGGTCCGACGGGCAGCATTCCGGCGAGCGGGTCGCCCTGCTCACCAGCGTCGGACGGGACGGCAACGTGGGCTGCGCGGTGCTGCGCCGGTGAGCTGACCCGGCAGGTCGACCGCGCGTCAAGCGCGGCAAGCCCGGCACGGACAGCGCGCCGCCCCCGCGCGCACCGCAGGCGCCGCCCGAGCGCGACGACGACAGCAGCGCCGTCCGCCCACACCGTGTCCGATGGGGGCGCACGGCGCTGGCAGGTGCTCAGGCAGCCGCCGTCGGTTCGCGGTCGTCGGCGCACGCCCGTACCGCGACACAGGTCCAACTGAATCCGGCTCCCGCCGACACCAGCAGGGTGATCTCCCCGGGTCGGGGTCGGTGGAAGGCATGGATGTCGGCGAGGTTGGCGATGGCGTCCCCGGCGCCCAGGTGACCGGTCTCCCGCCCGAAGTCGAGGATTTCCGCGCCGGTCAGACCCGCCACCGCCGGGATGTACGCCTGCTCGAGCAGATCGCTGCCGAGCCTGGGCAGCGCGAGGTAGCGCACGCTGGGATCGTCCGAGGCGATGCCGGCTTCGGCGAGCACGCCCCGGATCGCCGCCTGTACCGCGGCTTTCGCCTCGTGCGCGAACCGGGGACCGCCGCCGTTGGACATGAAGATCTTCTTGTTGCGGCGGATGTCGATGGTGTCGCGATGCTGGCGGGGCGCCCGGCTGAACTCGTCGTCGCCCCGGTGCATCGCCTCCAGCCCCGGCGCGCACGCGGTGGACACCGCGAGGATCTCGTACGGGCCGGCGACCCGGTCGAGCACCAGCGCCGTCGCCCCGTCGCCGTACGCGACGCCGTAGTCGCACCACCGGTCGAACCCCGGCGGGCAGAACCGGTCCGCGGTCGTCACCACGGCGTTCGACAGCGACGGGTCGGACAGCATCCGGGCGAGCGCGACCTCGAGCGCGGCGGCGCCGCCGTTGCACATCTGCTGCACGCCGAGCGCGACGGCACGGCTCGCACCGCTCATCGCGGCGATGTAGTGGGCGGGCGACCAGAAGTCGTGGCCCTGGTGGTAGAGCCAGGCGTGCACCACCAGACCCACCTGCTCGGGGCTCACGCCGGCATCCTCGAGCGCGTCGCGGACCGCCAGTACCGCCATCTCGGGCGCGGACAGGTCGTCGCTGACCGTCAACGCCTTGTACCCGTCCTTCGCGCCCGCCTCGGCGTCCACCAGACCGGCTTGTACCGCCTCGTCGGTCGTCTCGTATCCGCTGGGCAGCCACAGCCGGACGGCCGCCACCCGGATGGGCATGTTCACCCGCATGCTGATTTCCCACCCCCTGCGATCAGGCTCGCGACCGGAACGGGTTCCGCGAAATGTCGTGGAGAATTCTCGTGAATTGCCACCGAGAGCCCGTGCGATCGAATGTCAGCGGTTCCTCGTTGCCGGGCACCGACACTACCGACGTCACCAACCATGCCGTTGTCGCATGAAGCGGGGACGAACAGAGGATTCCTCTTTGGTGACACCGAAGGAATGCGTCCGGGGTGACAGTTCCGCTCATCCGTACGACGAACCGGTAGATCGGCGTGACAATGCGAGACGCACCGGGCGGCACCCGCCGGGTCGACGTACCGAGTCTAGGACGCACAATTCGCCGAGCACAGCACCGGCATCGCGACCGTCCGGCGAACGCCGTTGGTCGTCGCGACAATGGCGTCGCTCGATCCCACGCATTCCGCCGGCCGGTCGCCCCGTCCGCCGGGTGCCGCCCCCGCTCAGGGCTCCTCGACGGTCGCGCGGGCGGCGACCGCGTCGCCGATGATCCTGGCGAGTTCCCCGGCGTGCTCGGCGTCGAGCAGGCTGTGGTGGTTGCCGTGGATTTCGCCGGTGGTGACCTCACCGACGTACGCGGACCAGCCCCGATCGCCGTCCAGGTAGCCGGTCGGGAACGCGACGCGCGGGTCGGGCAGCGGGTCGCTGGCGCGCAGCAGGTGCACCGCGCCGGGATAGAACCTCGGTGTGTACGCCAGGAACGCGTTGCGGTTGCGGTCGACCAGGCGCTGCAGGCGCTCCACCACCTCCCGTTCGCCGTCCGTACCGGCGCCCTCCAGTCCGAGAACGTCCATCGCCAGGATCGTGTCCCGGACCGCCTGGGCGACCGCCGAGGTCGGCATGAACGCCGGCGGCGCCCAGGTGTCGAGCATCAGCGTGGCGACGACGTCCTCCCCGCGCTCATGCCACTGGCGCGCCATCTCCAGCGCCACGCAGCCACCCATCGACCAGCCGACGAGCACCACCGGTACCCCGTCGCGCACGTCGTCGACCGCCGTGACGTACCGGGTCGCGATCGCCTCGACGGTGTCGCCGGTGCCGGTCGACTCGTTCGGCAGCGCCTGCAGCCCGTACACCGCGAACCTGTCGCCGAGGTGACCGGCGACCTCGAAGAACGGCAGCACGGAACCGCTCGCGGCGTGGACGAACACCAGCATCGGACGGCCGGGGTTCGGCACGATGGGCACCAGGTTGGAGTCGGGCGTGCGCAGCGACGAGCGGACCCGCTCGGCGAGCTGACGTACCGACGAGGCGAGGAACACGTCCCGGACACCGGGTCGGACGTGGAGCTCCTGGGCACACGTCTCGATGAGCTTGAGTACCAGCAGCGAGTGCCCGCCCAGCGTGAAGAAGCTCTCGGTCACGCTGACCCGGTCCCGGTTCAGGACCCGGCAGTAGATGTCGGCGAGGCGGGCTTCGAGTTCGTCGGCGGGCGCGACGACCTCCTCGGTACCGGCGACGCCCGCCGTGTCGATCCGGCTGAGCAGCGAGCCGAAGTCGATCTTTCCGCTGACGAACTGGGGAATCCGGTCGACCTCGGTGACCGTCGTCGGCATCATGTGCCCCGGCAGCAGCCGCGCGGCGTGCGACGTCAGCGCCGGGACCGAGATCGACCGTCCGGCAGCGGGCACCACGAACACCGCGATCTCGCCGTCGCGTTGCGGTACCACGGTCGCCACGCACCGCGACACCTCGGCGTGTTCGGCGAACACCGCCTCGATCTCGGCGAGTTCGATGCGCATCCCGCGAACCTTGACCTGGCGTCCGATCCGACCCAGGTGCTCCAGCACCCCGTCGTCGCGGTACCGGCACAGGTCGCCGGTGCGGTACATGCGACTGCCGGGCACACCGTACGGGTCGGGTACGAACCGCTCCGCCGTCATCACCGCCCGGCGGTGGTAGCACCGCGCGATGCCGATCTCCCCGCCGATGTACACCTCGCCGGGCACGCCGACCGGGGTCGGTTCCAGGTTCTCGTCCAGCACGTACAGCCGGAAGTTCGCCGCCGGGCGGCCCAGCGGCACCGGCGCGCCGGGCTCGACCGGCAGCACCATGTCGGTGACGCAGCCCGCCTCGGTCGGTCCGTAGCAGTTGATGAGCTTGCCGGTGAAGCGCGCGTGGAACCCGTCGCGGATGCGTACCGTGACCGGTTCGCCGCCGCAGAACACCCACCGCAGCGACCCGCAGCTTCCGGGCGGCGCCACGTCGAGGAACGGCTGCATCATCGACGGCACCATGAACATCGTGGTGACCCGGTGCTTCTCGACGAACTCCAGCAGCCGGGCCGGGTCGCGGTGCTCACCGGGCGGGCAGATCGCCACCGTCGCGCCGAAGTACAGCGGCCAGAAGATCTCCCAGATGGACACGTCGAAGCCGTAGGAGGTCTTCAGCACGGCGGTGTCGCCGGGACCGAACGGGTACGAGCGCTGCAGCCAGAAGATGTCCGCGAGCGCCCCGTCGACCGGGTACGCCACCGCCTTCGGGCGACCGGTGGTGCCCGAGGTGTACAGCATGTGGATCAGGTCGTACCCGCCGTCCTCGACCGGCACGTCGTCGCTCGGCTGGTCCGCCCACAGCGCCGCGTCCTCGTCGACGGAGACGACCTGCCACGGTCCGTCGCCGATCCGCGTCCGCCCCGACCGGTCGACGAGCACCACCGCGGGTGCCGCGTCCTCGAGCATGAACGCGATCCGCGCCTCGGGCAGTTCCGGGTCGAGCGGCACGTACGGGGCGCCGAGCTTGGTCACCGCGTACAGCGCCACCATCTGGGCGAAGCTGCGTTCCAGGCACAACGCGACGAACGTGCCGGGGCGCACCCCCGCCCCGCGCAGGTACCGGGCGAGCCGGTTGGCGCGCGCGTTGAGCTCCGCGTACGTGAGGTCGCCCTCGTCGCCGGTGAGCGCGACCGCGTCGGGGGTACGCCGGACCTGCTCCTCGAACGGCTGCGCCATCGTCGTGTACCCGATGTCCGGTCGCCGGTACGGGTTCAGCCGCTCCAGGATCCGCTCGCGTTCCGCCGGGGGCAGCAGCGGCGCCTCGAACACCCGCTGGTCCGGCTCGGCGATGAGTCGTCCGAGCAGGTACCGGTAGATCATGGCGAACCGGGCGACGGTCGGCTCGTCGAACAGGTCGCCCGCATACCCGAGGTGCCCGGACAGTGCGCCGCCGTCCCCGACCAACGCGACGGTCAGGTCGCATCCGGCGGCGTCCGGGTCCACACCGAGGTCGGCGAGCCCGCCGGACCCCTCCCCCGGCGGCTGGACGGTGAAGAACGTCTGGAACACCGGGTGCACGCCGGGCACGCGGGGCAGGTCGAGTTCGGCGACGATCCGGTGGTACGGGACGCTGCCGTGGTCGTGGGCTTCCACCACGGTGTCGTGGACCCGGCGGACGACCTCGCGGAACGTCGGCGACCCGTCGAGGACCGTGCGCAGCGCGACCGGCCCGATCTCGTCGTCGCGCCGGGACGACGAGGTACCCACGATCACGTCGCGCTGCCGGCTCATCCGCGCGACGAAGACCTTGTACGCGGCGAGGACGACGACGAACAGCGTGGCACCCTCGGACTCGGCGAGACGCCTGGCGCGGTCGACGTCGTCGGCGTCCACGGTGAGCGGGACGGTGTGCCGCTCACCGCTGGGCTCGACCGGTCGCGGCCGGTCCCTCGGCAGGTCCAGTACCGGCAGGTCACCGCCGAGCTTCCGGGTCCAGTACCCGAGTTCCTCGCGTCGGCGCGCCTCTCCCGGGAGCTCGGCGAGCGGTTTCCGCTTGTCCACGTCCACTGTGGTCATATCGCTCAACTCCTACCCTGCGGCGCGCCGAGCGAGCAGCCGCCGACCGTGAAGATGGGTCGAGTGCCTCACTGAGCACGAACAGCCGAGCACGAACAAACGGTAGCTGCGACAGCCCTGCCGATGAGGACGCCGGAACCGGGGACAACGGCGCTGCCACGCGCCGTAGACAGCGCACCGGCGCCGGGGAATCGAGCGGCGATGCCGCTGCGGCCACCCGGCGACGCCGGCTGACCGGTCGTCGTCTCCGGTCGCCGCGCCGGTGTCCGCGTGCCCAGGTCAGGCGAGCTTGAAGATCACTTCGGTGATGGTGGCCTGCCGCGCCTCGGCGTACGCCTGCTCCTCGCCGACGCGGACGAATCCGTTGCGTTCGAGCACCCGCATCGAGCCGACGTTGTCGTACGCGGTGCGGCCGTAGATCGGTCGCGTGGCGACCTCGTTCAGCAGTTCGGCCAGGGCGGCGGTGGCGATGCCCCGCCCCCAGCAGTCCCGACGGATCCAGTACGTGACCTCGGTGTCGCCCTCGACCACGAAGCTCGCCACGCTGCCGACGAGTTCGCCGTCGAGCAGGATCGCCTTGTTGGTGATCGTTTCGTCGGCGAGGATCCGCAGCCACTTCCTCAGGTACGCGTCGCGGTCGTTCGCGGCGGCGTTAATGAACGCCGCCATGTGCTGCGCCGTCTGGTCGCGCTGGATCTCGAACAACTCGGGAAGGTCGCTCTCCCGTACATCCCGCAGGGACATCGACGCCATCACGCGCCTCCCGACACATCGCCCGATCAGAGGTACGACCGGAGGCTACCGGCTCGGGCGCGCCTGGCGTCGCTCGACCGTGTGAGGCGCCGTGCGAGCCGGTACGGCTCGCACGGCGCCCGCGACAGTCGTCGGTACCGACGTCAGGCGACGTCGAACCGGTCGAGGTTCATGACCTTGTCCCACGCGGCGACGAAGTCGCGCACGAACTTCTCCTTCGCGTCGTCGCTCGCGTACACCTCAGCCAGCGCACGCAGCTGAGAGTTCGAGCCGAACACGAGGTCGACACGCGTCGCCGTCCACTTCAGCTCGCCCGTACGCGCGTCGCGACCCTCGAAGGTCTCCTCCGCCTCGGACGTCGGCTGCCACGTCGTGTCGAGGTCGAGCACGTTCACGAAGAAGTCGTTGGTCAACGCCTCCGGCTGGTGCGTGAACACGCCGTACGGGGACTGCTGGGTGTTCGCGTTCAGCACCCGCAGGCCGCCCACCAGCACGGTCATCTCGGGCGCGGTCAGCGTCAGCAGCTTCGCGCGGTCGACGAGCAACTGCTCCGCCGGTCGCACATGTCCCTTGCCCAGGTAGTTGCGGAACCCGTCGGCGGTCGGCTCCAGGACGGCGAACGACTCGACGTCGGTCTGCTCCTGCGAGGCGTCCGTACGTCCCGGCGTGAAGGGCACCACGACATCGAACCCGGCGTTCTTCGCCGCCCGCTCCACCGCCGCGCACCCGCCGAGCACGATCAGGTCGGCGAGCGAGACCTGCTTGTTCGCGCCCGCGTGCGCGGCGTTGAACTCCTGCTGGATGCCCTCCAGGGTGCGCAGCACCCGCGCCAGCTGGGCGGGGTCGTTGACCTCCCACTCGCGCTGCGGAGCCAGGCGCACCCGCGCCCCGTTGGCGCCGCCGCGCATGTCCGTACCACGGAACGTCGACGCGGCGGCCCAGGCGGTGGCGACCAGCTCGGACACCGACAGTCCCGAGGCGAGGATGCGCTCCTTGAGCGCGGCGATGTCCTGCCCCCCGACCAGCTCGTGCGTGACCGGCGGTACCGGGTCCTGCCAGATCTGCGGCTCCGCCGGGACCAGCGGGCCGAGGTACCGCGCGATGGGCCCCATGTCGCGGTGCGTGAGCTTGAACCACGCCTTGGCGAAGGCGTCCGCGAACTCCTGCGGGTTCTCGTAGAAGCGGCGGGCGATCTGCTCGTAGATCGGGTCCACCCGCAGCGCGAGGTCCGTCGTGAGCATCATCGGCGCGTGCCGCTTCGACGGGTCGTGGGCGTCCGGCACGAGGTCCGCCGCCTTCGGGTCCGTCGGGGTCCACTGCGTCGCGCCGGCAGGGCTCTTCGTCTGCTGCCATTCGAAGCTGAACAGCATCTCGAAGTAGCTGTTGTCCCAGGCGGTCGGCGTGGGAGTCCAGGCGCCCTCGAGACCGCTGGTGATGGTGTCGCCGCCCTTGCCGGTACCGTGGCTGTTCTTCCAGCCGAGACCCATCTCGTGCAGCGGCGCGGCCTCCGGCTCGGGGCCGACGTGCCGGTCCGCGGGCGCCGCGCCGTGCGCCTTGCCGAAGGTGTGTCCGCCGGCGATGAGCGCGACCGTCTCCTCGTCGTTCATCGCCATCCGGCGGAACGTCTCGCGGATGTCCCGAGCCGCGGCGAGCGCGTCCGGGTTGCCGTTCGGACCCTCCGGGTTCACGTAGATCAGGCCCATCTGCACGGCGCCGAACGGTTCGGCGAGCTCGCGGTCGCCGCTGTAGCGCTCGTCGCCCAGCCAGGTGTCCTCGGTACCCCAGTTGACCTCCTCGGGCTCCCAGACGTCCACGCGCCCGCCGCCGAAGCCGAAGGTCGTGAATCCCATCGACTCCAGCGCGCAGTTCCCGGCGAACACCAGCAGGTCGGCCCACGAGATCTTCTTGCCGTACTTCTTCTTCACCGGCCACAGCAGCCGGCGCGCCTTGTCCAGGCTGGCGTTGTCCGGCCAGCTGTTGAGCGGCGCGAAACGCTGGTCGCCGGAGCCGGCGCCGCCGCGGCCGTCGCTGATCCGGTACGTACCGGCCGCGTGCCACGCCATCCGGACGAACAGCGGCCCGTAGTGACCGTAGTCGGCCGGCCACCAGTCCTGCGACGTGGTCATGACCTCCTCGATGTCCCGCTTGAGGGCGTCGAGGTCGAGGGTGGCGAACTCCTCGGCGTAGTTGAACTCCGGGCCCATGGGATCGCCGGCGGGCGGGTTCTGGTGCAGGACGCTCAGATCCAGCCGGTTCGGCCACCAGTCCCGGTTCGACCTGGCCCGCGCGGCGCGCGCGCGGGCTCCGCTCGACACGGGGCCGTTGTTCTCACTTTCCACGTTGCTCTCCTTGGGCTCGGAAGCGGTGCCGGTCGCAGACGCTCTGCGACCGGGCGGATCGGTCGGGCGTAGATCAGGAATCAGCGGACGGGGAACAGGCCGGGCACAAGCCCCAGTAGACGACCTCGGCCTCGTCGATGGCGTAGCCGTGGTCGTCCGACGCGGTCAGGCAGGGCGGGTCGCCGACGGCGCAGTCGACGTCGGCGATGTCCCCACACGACCGGCACACGACGTGGTGATGGTTGTCCCCCACCCGCGCCTCGTACCGGGGCACCGACCCGGCCGGCTCGATGCACCGCACCAGGCCGGCGGCGGTCAGCGCCCGCAGCACGTCGTACACCGCCTGCGTGGACACCGCACCGAGATCCGCGCGAACGATGCGGATGATCGAGTCGGTGTCGGCATGGGGGTGCTCGTGTACCGCGGTCAGCACCGCCAGCCGGGGACGGGTCACCCGCAGCGCAGCTGCACGCAGCAGGGGTTCGGCATCGAACGTCGTGCGCACCGTGAGAGTGTGGACCAATTTTCTGGAGTCGGTCAAGAAAATCCTGCCGGCAGGATCGGCCACGCCGAACGAGTCACGCGGACTGGTCTCGGACGGGTCGACCGCGCCGGGGTCGGGACTTTCGTTGCGGCAGGTGGCGGACTGCTCCGACACTGGTAGCGTCGCGTCCGATTCGTGGCGTACGCCAGCGTGTGCCCGCCGACGCCGGAAGGTGGATGATGAGCGGCGATCGCGAAGAGTTGGCCGGGGTACCGCTGACCAACCTCGACGAACCGCTCTTCGAGGGCGCCGGCGCGACCAAGCGGGACCTGGTGGACTATCTGGACACCGTCCGTGACCGGATCGTTCCGCAGTTGCGCGACCGGCCGCTGTCGGTGATCCGGGTGCTGCGCGGCCAGGCGCCGTTCATGCAGAAGAACGTCCCGAAGTACGCCCCGGAATGGGTACGCACGGTCGAGATGTGGGCGCAGTCGTCCCGCCGCGTCGTGTCGTACGCGCTGTGCAACGACCGCCGCACCCTGCTGTGGTTTGCCAACCAGCGCGCCGTGGAGTACCACCCCAGCCTGGTCCGTCGACCGGAGCCCGGCGGGTCGGACGCCGCGCCCCGACCCGCGGCGGCGGGCGACCCGTGGGACCGTCCCACCCACCTGGTGCTCGACCTCGACCCGCCGGCTGCCGA
>DASUXA010000004.1:0-41498 GCA_036378155.1 Micromonosporaceae bacterium
GGCCGTCCTGCGGCCGGCCGACCAGCGGCTGGAGGAAGAACGCTCAGTTGTGCTGCAGGTGCCTGCTCTCCAGAGCCTCGGGCGACACCGGCACCTTGATCCGCTCGGGGCGCAGCGCGAACGCGGTGGTACCGAGCACGATGCCCAGACCGAAGAACAGCCCGCCGAGGCCGATCACCAGCCAGCTCAGCTCCCACGCCTGGTAGGCGCCCATCAGCGAGGCTCGCAGCGACTCACCCATGAAGGCGGTCTGGCGAAGCTGGGCGAGGCTGGTGTCGGTACGCCCGCCGGCGATCCACTTGTCCGACACCTCGGAGTAGGTCAGACCGCCGGTCGACTTCATGACGTGGATCTCGACCATGTCGGCGTACGCCTTCGCCTGCGGGCCCGTGACGACCTGCTGCCCCGCGTACGACTCGAAACCGGCGGGCAGGCCGCTGCTGCCCTGCGCCGGGAACACGATCTTCTGGGTCCGCAGCTCGTGCCGGATCTGGTCCTGCGCCTGAGCGCCCTTGACCACCATCACGGGTCCCGCCACGAGCAGGCCGACCGCCGCCAGCGCCAGCAACAGGCTGGCGATTCCGCGCGACTTACGCATCTTCGTTCCTCCTCATCAGCTGCCCGCTGGTATCTCGGGCTTTCGATTCACAGCCTGCCGCGCCGAGACGCCGAAGAACGCGGGCCAACGACCCGGGCACGGCACGCCGAACGGCCCGTTTCCGGTCGGGACCGCCCACACCGCGCAGTCGGGACGTAAGCCCAGGTCAACGCGGGTTTACCGAAGGTACCGGAGCGCGGGCGCCGTCCCGGGCGACCCGGGCCGAAAGTCCCGCCGCCGTGGCCGGGGCAGCACTGTCCGGTCGGACGGGTACGGGAGACGGTCGAACCATGCCGACCGACACCGCCTCGGCCGCCTCGGGTCTGTCCACTGTCGAGGCCGGCGCGATCCTCGCCGCCGACGGACCGAACCGGGTCGAGAAGGTCGCGCCGCCGCGCCTGGCGTACCGGATCGGCCGGCAACTCACCGACCCGCTGGTCGCCCTGCTGCTCGCGTCGGCGATCGTCACGCTGGCCCTGCGCGACCTCACCGACACCCTGGTCATCGCCCTGGTCGTCGTGGTCAACACCACGATCGGCGTCACCCAGGAGGTTCGCGCCGACCGTGCCATCGCGGCGCTCGACCGGCTCGCCGCGCCCGTCGCGCGCGTGGTACGCGACGGAGTGGACCAGCTGGTACCGGCCGCCGAGGTGGTACGCGGCGACCTCGTGCTGCTCGGCGCCGGCGACGTGGTGCCCGCCGACCTGAGGCTGGGCTGGGCGGAACGGCTGCGGTTGGACGAGGCGGCGCTGACCGGCGAGTCGGTACCGGTGGACCGCGGCGCCGGGCAGGAGGCGTACGCGGGCACCGTGGTGCTCACCGGTCGGGCACGCGGCACCGTGGTACGGGTGGGCGCGGCGAGCGCCCTGGGCCGCATCGCGAGCCTGGTCGCCTCGACCCGACCCGGCCCCACGCCGCTGCAGCGCCGGCTGAACCGGCTCGGACAGGTCCTCGGCGCCGCGATCGTGGCGCTGTCCGCCGTGATCATGGTGCTCGGGCTGATCGCCGGGCGACCGCTGGAGCAGATGGCGATCACCGCGGTCAGCCTGGTGGTCGCGGCGGTACCGGAGTCGCTGCCGGCTGTGGTCACCTTGGCGCTGGCGCTCGGCGCGTACCGGATGACCAGGGGTCACGCCATCGCGCGCCGGTTGCACGCGGTGGAGACGCTGGGCTCGGTCACGGTGCTCGCCTCGGACAAGACCGGAACGCTGACCGAGGGCCGGATGGCGGTGGACCGCGCGGTCACCTGCGACGGGCGCGGGTACCGGGTCGTGGGCCAGGGGTACGAGCCGACCGGCGAGGTCCACGCCGAGGACGGCGGTGTCCTCGCGGACCGGCTGCGGGAACTCGCGACCGCCGGCGCGCTGTGCAACGACGCGACGCTGACCCCGCCCGACGACGCGCACCCGCGGTGGGGCGCGATCGGCGACCCGTTGGAAGCCGCCCTGGTCGCCTTCGCCGAACGATGCGGCATCGACGTCGCCGAGCGGCGCGCGGAACTGCCCCGCGTCGCCGAGCAGCCGTTCGACGCCGCCACCCGCCGCATGGTCACCGTGCACCGGGCGGGCGGCGACGCCCTGGTGATCTGCAAAGGCGCGCCCGAGGTCGTGTTCGGCGACGTGCTCGATCCAGCCACGACCGGCCTGACGGAACTGGTCCGGGCGGCTCGGGACCTGGCCGACGCGGGGCTGCGGGTGATCGCCGTCGCCGCCCGGCGGTACCCCCGGCAGCCCCCCGGCGACCCGGCGACCGGGCTGCGCCCGCTCGGCGTGGTCGGCGTCGGCGACCCGCTGCGGCCCGGCGCGGCGGAGGTCGCCGCCTCGTTCGACCGTGCCGGGGTACGCCTGGTCCTGGTGACCGGCGACCACCCCGCCACCGCCGCGGCGATCGCCGGTCGGCTCGGCATCGCGCATCGGGGCGACGAGGTGGTCAGTGGCGACGAGGGGCTGCCCGAGGAGCGGGCCCAGGCGGCACGGGTGTTCGCCCGGATCAGACCGGAACAGAAGCTGACCATCGTCACCGAACTCCAGCACGGCGGCAACGTGGTCGCGATGACCGGGGACGGCGTCAACGACGCGCCGGCGCTGCGCCGCGCCGACATCGGGGTCGCCATGGGCGGCGGTACCGAGGTCGCGCGGCAGGCCGCCGACCTGGTGCTGACCGACGACAACCTGGCGACCGTGGGCACCGCGATCGGCGAGGGGCGGCGGGTGTACGACAACATCCGGCGCTTCCTGCGGTACGGGCTGTCCGGCGGATTCGCCGAGATCGCGGTCATGCTGACCGGTCCGTTCGTCGGGTTGGCGGTACCCCTGCTGCCCGCCCAGATCCTCTGGGTGAACCTGCTCACCCACGGGCTGCCCGGTGTGGCGCTGGGCGCGGAACCCGCCGCGCCGGACGTGCTGCGCCGACCGCCGCGCTCCCCGCAGGAGTCGGTGCTCGGCGCGGGGCTCGGCCGTGCCGTGCTGGCGACCGGGGCGCTCATTTCGGTCGGGGCGCTCGGCGCCGGCGTGGTCGCGCAGCGCGCCGGTCACCCGGCGTGGCAATCGATGATCTTCGTGGTACTCGGTCTCGCCCAGCTCGGCGTCGCCCTGGCGGTGGCCGCGCCCCGCCGACGCGGTCGACCGGGCAACCCGTCGCTGTTCTGGGCGGTGGCGTTGTCGGCGGTGCTGCAGGTCGCCGGCGTGCTGGTCGGACCGCTGCGCACCCTGCTGGGCACCCAACCGCTGACCTGGTCCGAACTCGGCGCATGCGCGCTGGTCGCGGCGGTACCCGGCGTGGTCCTCGGGCTGGGACGGGCGTTGTCCGGCGGGGCGGCGCGGCGCGCGCGGTCACCCACGTCGAGGACTTCCGGCCCTGGTCACGGCGGTGCCGACGCACCACGCTCGGGTCGAAAGCCGGGTCGAAAGCCACGCCCGGATCGCAGGGAGGGGTCATGACCTCGATAGCGGGAGCGCCGGTGGTGGTCGGCGTCGACGGGTCGTCATCGGCTCTGCGCGCGGTACGCGCGGCGACACGGGAAGCCGGGTACCGGCACCGCCCGCTGCGCGTGGTCCACGCGTTCGTGTGGCCGTACCTCAACGCGCCCGTCGGTCCGGCGCCGGGCGCGCCGCCCGGCGCCGGACTGCGGGACGAGGCGGACCGGGTGGTCCGCGAGGCGGTACGGGTGGCAGCCGAGGTCGACCCGGCGGTACCGGTCAGTGCCGAAGTGGTGACCGGCGCGCCGGGACCGGTGATGGTCGGCGAGGCGCAGCGGGCGGCACTCGTCGTCCTCGGCGACCGCGGCCTCGGCGGGTTCACCGGACTGCTGGTCGGGTCGGTGGCGGTCCACGTCGCCGCGCACGGCACGGCACCGGTGCTCATCGTGCGCGGCGACGAGGACGGTACCGGCGACGTCGTCGTCGGGGTCGACGACTCTGCCGTGTCCGACCACGCGATCGGGTTCGCCTTCGAGGAGGCGTCGTGGCGGCACGCCCGGCTGGTCGCGGTCCACGCCTGGACACGCCCGGTCAGCGTCGCCCCCGGCGACATGCTGCCCGTGGTGTACGACCCGGACGAGGTCGCCGACGAGGAGCGCCGGGTCCTCGCCGAGGCGCTCAGCGGCTGGCGGGACAAGTTCCCCGACGTCGACGTCGAGGAACGGGTGGTACGCGGGCGACCCTCCGCGGTCCTGATCGGCGCCGCGCACCCGGCGCGACTGCTGGTCGTCGGCGCGCGTGGCCGGGGCGGCTTCGCCGGGCTGCTGCTCGGCTCGGTCAGCCAGGCGGTACTGCACCACGCGGACTGTCCCGTCGCGATCGTGCGGCAGCCGCGCCGACCGGGATGACGGTCGACGTCGGGCCCCGCCGCGTACCGTGCCGGTCGGCCCTGGGCGACGTCGCAGGTCCGCGCCGATCAAGGGATCGTCGGCGAATGGTCGCCGACAGTACGATCGGGTCGTGGGCCAGGCATCGACTCCGTCCGACGACCCGTGGAGTTCGCCTCCGCTGGAGCTGCCGTCGCTGTCCCGGGTACAGCTCGACGCGCTGCTGCAGGAGCTGCTCGACCGGGTCGGCGAGGTGATGGCTGGGCGCGAACGGCTGCGGGCGCTGCTCGAAGCGGTCGTGAGCATCGGCGCCGACCTGGACCTGCACAACACTCTGCAACGGATCGTGGTCGCCGCCTGCCGGCTGGCGGACGCGCGGTACGGCGCGCTCGGCGTGATCGGCAACGACCGTCGGCTCACCGAGTTCATCACCCACGGGCTGTCGCCCGAGGAGCACGCCCGCATCGGCGACCTGCCGACCGGGCGCGGCGTGCTCGGGCTGCTGATCGAGGAGCCGCATCCGGTGCGGCTGCACGACATCAACGACCACCCGCAGGCGTACGGCTTCCCGCCGCACCACCCGCTGATGCGCAGCTTCCTCGGGGTACCGATCCGCATCCGCGGGCAGGTGTACGGCAACCTGTACCTGACCGAGAAGCGTGGCGGCGACCAGTTCACCGCCCAGGACGAAGAGACCATGGTCGCGCTCGCCTCGGCGGCAGCGGTGGCGATCGAGAACGCCCGGCTGTACGCGACCAGCGCCCGGCGGCAGCGCTGGCTGCAGGCGACCTCCGAGATCACCGAGACGCTGCTCGGCGACGTGCGCCGTACCGCCGCGCTGCAACTCGTCGCCCGCCGCGCCCGCGGGGTCGCCGAGGCGGAACTGGTCGCCGTCCTGCTGTTCGACGAGGACACCGACCAGTTGACCGTCGAAGTGGTCGACGCCGACCCGGGCAGCGCCGCCCTGGACACCCGGGGCGCGATGATCGCGCTGGAAGGCACCGCGTTCGGCGACGCGGTCCACCAACTGCGGCACGTCGTGGTCGAGGACCTGGGCAAGGCGGCCGCCTGGCCGGTACCGGTGTCCACCGGACCCGCGCTGCTCACCCCGCTGGCCGCCTCCGGGACGGTCCTCGGCGTGCTGGCCGTCGCCCACCGGCACGGCGGACCGTCGTTCGACGACGACATCCCGCTGCTCACCACGTTCGCCGGGCAGGCCGCGCTGGCGTTGGAGCGGGCCCGCGCGCAGGAGGAGCGGGAGATGCTCGTGGTCCTCGAGGACCGCGAACGCATCGCCCGGGACCTGCACGACGTGGTCATCCAGCGGCTGTTCGCCACCGGTCTGCACCTGCAGTCGGCGTCCCGGCTGGTCGCCAAACCCGAGGTCGGCGAGCGGATCAACGCCGCCGTGGACGACCTGGACAGCACGATCCGGGAGATCCGGTCGGCGATCTTCGAATTGCGTACCCCGATGGCCGCGACCTTGCGCGCCGACATCCGCGCCACCGTCGACGCCGCCGCCTCGTCGCTGGGCTTCCGCCCCGAGTTGACGATCGAGGGTCCGGTGGACAGCGCGATCCCCGACGACCTGCGACCCGACCTGCTCGCGGTGCTGCGCGAGGCGCTGTCGAACGTGGTGCGGCACGCCCGCGCCAATCAGGTGACGGTACGGGTCGGCGCGCTGGACGGGCGGGCGGTCCTGCGGGTACACGACGACGGGGTGGGCGACGGCCGGCTCGACGTGCGCGGCGGTCTGGCGAACATGCGCCAGCGCGCCGAACGGCACCGGGGCGAGTTCGAGGTGGCGCCGAACAACCCGACCGGCACGGTCGTCACCTGGTCGGTACCCCTGTAGCCCCGATCGACGCGGGTCGCCTGCGACGCGACGGGCATCGCGGCGCCGGGTCAGCCGGGGTCGCCAGCCGACCGTCGCGGCACCCGCATCGTCGGCTGCCCGCGATGATGGACGCGTGGAGACGATGCTCGCATGGCAGGTGGCGCGGCCCGCGCCGATCGCCGAGAAGCCGCTGCGCCCGGTACGGCTGCCGGTACCGGAACCAGCCGAGGGCGAGGTGCTGATCCGGGTCACCGCCTGCGCGGTGTGCCGCACCGACCTGCACGTCGCCGAGGGTGATCTCGCCCCGCACCGGTCCCCGGTGGTACCCGGTCACGAGGTGGTCGGCGAGGTCGTCGAGGTGGGCGCGGGGGTCACCGGCATCGCGGCCGGCGACAAGGTGGGCGTGGCGTGGCTGCGGCACACCTGCGGGGAATGCCGGTACTGCGTGCGCGGCGACGAGAACCTGTGCCCGTACTCGCGGTACACCGGCTGGGACGCGGACGGCGGGTACGCCGAGTACACCGTCGCGCCGGCCGGCTATGTGTACCGGCTGCCCGGCGGGTACCCGGACGAGCAGCTGGCACCCCTGCTGTGCGCCGGCATCATCGGGTACCGGGCGCTGCGGCGCAGCGCGCTGCCGCCCGGCGGCCGGCTCGGCGTGTACGGGTTCGGCGCGTCGGCGCACCTCGCCGCGCAGGTCGCGCTGGCCGAGGGTGCCCGGGTACACGTGCTGACCCGCTCCCCCGCCGCGCAGCGGCTGGCGCTGCGGCTCGGTGCCGCCTCCGCCGCCGGGGCGTACGACGAGCCGCCCGAGCCGCTGGACGCGGCGATCCTGTTCGCGCCGGTGGGCGACCTGGTGCCGTACGCGTTGGCCGCCCTCGACCGTGGCGGCACCCTGGCGGTCGCCGGCATCCACCTCACCGACATCCCGCCGCTGAACTACCAGCGGCACCTGTTCCAGGAACGCTCCCTGCGCAGCGTCACGTCCAACACCCGCGTCGACGGCCGCGAGTTCCTCGCCTTCGCCGCCGCGCACCCGCTGAGCGTGACGGTGACCCGTTATCCGCTGGGCGCGGCGGACGCCGCGCTCGCCGATCTCGCCGCGGACCGGGTCGACGGGGCTGCGGTGCTGGTCGCCGACGCGACCGGGGCGTGAGCCGCGACGACCCGGGCGGGGCCGCTCCTGCCACGCTCGGCGGCGAGCACGAGCGCCGGATCACCGGTGCCGGGTGATGGTGACCCGCTTGAGCCACTGATCGGTGCCGTCGTGCCGAACCGGCGACGGCTCCTGGCCGTGCACCGCGCGCCGGTTGTCCACGACGACGATGTCGCCGGGCCACAGCACCACACCGGTCAGCGCGTCGTCGACGGCGCGGGTGAACGCGTCGAACGCGGCCAGCGCGTCGGGTGCCAGCTGCTCCCGCACCGTGCGGTCCGGGTCGACCGTGAGGAACGGGCGGGCACGGTCGCCGTGGAGCACCGGCGCGCGCACCGGGCTGCCCGGCCCGTCCGGCAGGACCGGATAGTCCGGCGCGAACAGCAGGTCGACGTCGACCTTGCCGGTGTCGACCTCGCCGACGTCGCAGACGAGCGTGGCGAGGTCGTCGTCGTTGCGCAGGCAGATCATCGCCACGTAGTCGGGCCGCACCGCAGCCGTCACGTCCAGCGTGCGCCAGCCGAACGACCCGCTGTCACCGGCCTTGCCGGGCAGCACGTCGCGCATCGACGACGCCTCGCCGAGCAGGCTCGCGCACAGCAGGAAGTACGCCAACTCCTGTCGCAACCCGGCCGGCACGGGCACGCAGACGTCGCCGTCGGTGGGTGTCGGACCCACCGCCCGCTCGTCGACGCCGAACCCGGACAGCACCCGGAAACCCTGCGTCGGCGGGTCCCCGAGGTCGCCGAGGAACACCCGGATGCGCTCGGGCAGGTCGCCCGCGCGGCGCCGGGCCGCGTCGCGCAGCCCGGGCTCGTCGACCGCCGCCGGGTCGGCGCAGACCTCGTCGACCAGCGCGACGACGGCGTCGAGCTCACTGTCGGTCAGCGAGGTCTTCAGCTTCGCCAGCATCGCCGGCTCACCCGGCCCGGTTCGGTTCGACGCCCAGCGATCGCCGGATGATCCGGCTCAGCTCGACCGGGTTGTGCTGCATGAAGTAGTGCCCGCCGTCGGGTATCTCCGCCAACTCCACCGACGGGCTGAACTTCTCCCACACCTTGTACTGGCGGGCGTAGTCCGCGGTCTCCGGGTCGATCGTGCCGGCGATGAACGTGATCGGCGTGGACATCGGCTCGAACGAGCGGCGACGCGGCCACTGCTGGGAGAAGTAGCGGCGGCCCTCGTTGAGGTCGTGCCGGAAGGCGAGCATCACCCACGCCAACTCTTCGTCGCCCATCGTCCCGCTGAACCCGCCCAGCGACCTCATGTACGCGATCTCCTCCTCGTCGGAGGCGTCGACGGACCGGCGCAGGAACGTCCGTTCGATCAGTCGCGGCTCGTAGTAGGGGTACGCGGCGCCGATGAACAACCGCTGCGGCCTGCGCCCCGCCGCCTCGAGCAGGCGGGTCAGCTCCACCGCCATCGCCGTGCCGACGCAGTGCCCGTACACCGAGATCGGACCGTCGACGGTGGCGAGGATCTGTTCGACGACCGCCTGGGCGACCTCGCGCATGGGGCGCAGCTCCGGGTCGGCGCCGATCTCGTGGCCGGGCAACGACACGCCGAGCAGCGCGATGCGTTCGCCGATAGCGTTGGCCAGCGGGCGGAAGGTGATCGCGCTGCCGCCGCCGAACGGCACGCAGACCAACGTGTGTACCGCCTGGTCGGCGGGGTTGAGCGGGACGAGCAGGTTACCGGTGACCGTGGGCGCGCGCAGCGCGGCGGCGAGCTCCCGCACGCTCTGGTTGGCGGCGAGCATGCCGACCGTCGCGCCCTCGATCGCCCGCACGGCGCGTACCGCGGCGAACGAGTCGCCGCCGAGGTCGAAGAAGCTCACGGTGACGTCGACCTCGTCGAGGCCGAGCACCTCCCGGTACGCCGCCGCGACCCGCTCCTCGTCGGGGTCGGCGGGCACCAGGCGGGCCGGGTCGACCGGGGCGGTCGTCGCGGGCTTGGGCAGCGCGGCGCGGTCCAGCTTGCCGTTGCGGGTCAGCGGCAGAACGTCCAGCGCGGTGACGGTCGCCGGCACCATGTACCGGGGCAGCCGCGCACGCAGGTGGTCGCGCACGTCTTCCAGGTCGGACTCGGCGACGCCGGTGACGTAGGCGGCCAGTCGCGGACCGGTACTGCCGTCGACCACGATCACCGCCGCTTCCCGGACCCGTGGATGGCCGACGAGGACCTGCTCGATCTCGGACAGCTCGATCCGGTACCCGCGCAGCTTCACCTGCCGGTCGACCCGGCCGAGGAACTCGATCGCGCCGTTGGGCAGCATCCGAGCCCGGTCGCCGGTGCGATAGAGCCGCCCGCCGGGCCCGGCGAGCGGGTGCGCGACGAACCGGGACGCGGTCAGCCCGGGCCGGTTGAGGTAGCCGCGAGCCAGTTGGACGCCGCCGAGGTACAGCTCGCCCGGCACGTTCACCGGCGCGACCGACAGCCGGCGGTCCAGGACGTACACGTCGGTGTTCGCGATCGGGTGTCCGATCGGTACGACCCCGGGCGGGGCGTCCTGGGCACAGTCCCACCAGGTGACGTCGACCGCCGCCTCGGTCGGCCCGTACAGGTTGTGCAACCGCACGTCGGGCAGGGCGGCGCGGAACCGCTCGGTCAGCGGCAGCGGCAGTTCCTCGCCGCTGCACAGCACCCGGCGCAGCGTCGGCAGGCTGAGGTCACCGGGCTCCTCGAGGAACAGCTGCAGCATCGAGGGCACGAAGTGGGCGGTGGTGACCCCGCGTTCGGCGATGGTGCGGGCGAGGTACTCGCTGTCCTGGTGGCCGCCGGGCCGGGCCAGGACGACGGAGGCACCGGTGATCAGCGGCCAGAAGAACTCCCACACCGACACGTCGAAACCGAACGGCGTCTTCTGCAACACCCGGTCCGCGGGTTCGAGTCGGAACGTGTCCTGCATCCACAGCAGTCGGTTGACGATCGCCCGGTGCGTGATTACCACGCCCTTGGGCTGGCCGGTCGACCCGGAGGTGTACATGACGTAGGCGGCCGCGTCGACGTCGGCGACCGGCGGCAGGTCGCCGGTCGGCGCGTCAGGGAGGTCCTCGATGATCAGGCGGCCGGGCGCGAACTCCGCCGCCACGGCGGCCTCGCGGGTGGCGAGAACGACGTCGGCGCCCGCCTCGCCGGTCATGAACCTCAGTCGCGCCGCCGGCAGCGTCGGCTCCAGCGGCAGGTACGCGGCGCCGGCGAACAGCGCGCCCAGGATGCCGGCCACCAACTCCGGCGACCGCTCGGCGCAGACGCCCACCACGTGCCCCGGACCGGCGCCCGCCGCGCGGACCGCCTCGGCCACCGCCAGCGACCGGTTCAGCAGCTCACGGTACGTGAGGGTACCGGCGTCGGCGACCACCGCGACGGCGTCCGGCGTCGCGGCGGCCTGCCGCTCGACCAGCGCCGGCAGGGTCCGGTCGGCGTCGGGGTAGGCGACGGCGGTACCGCGTGCGACAGCACCGGTCGTCCCCATGGCGGCGGCGACGTCGGCCACCCGGTCGGCGCGGGCCAGCGCTTCGAGGGCCGCCTGGAAGTCGGCCATGATCGCGTCCACCGCGCCGGGCGCGAACCGTTGGCGGTGGACGATCAGGCGCACGGCCGGCTCGGGTTCCGGGTACACCTTCACGGTCAACGGCTCGCTGGTCTTCTCGAACGCGTTCAGCAGGCGGAAGGAGAGCTTCTGCTCGACCGAGCCCAAGGTCACCGTCGACGGGAAGTTCTCGACCACGACGAGGCTGTTGAACAGCGGATCGGGACCGGGGACGCCGGCCCAGGTCTTGATCTGCGACAGCGGGCTGTATTCGTACCGGCGCACGGCGGTCGCGCGCGTCTGGATGTCGCGCAGCCACTCGGCCAGGTCGCCGTCGTCGGGCACGGACACCCGGACGGGCAGGCTGTTGATGAACGACCCGACCATCCGGTGGATGCCGGGCAGCGCCGCGGGCCGACCCGAGGTGGTACATCCGAACGTCACCTCGGACTGCCCGGTGTAGCGCTGGAGCACCAGCGCCCAGGCCGCCTGTACCAGGGTGGCGAAGGTGACCTGGTGGCGTGCTGCCGTGGCGCGCAGGCCGGCGGCGACGTCCAGGGGCAGCAGCGCCTCGTGTTCGGACACCGCCCCGGTCTGCTTGTCCTGCTGGGCGGGCAGCAGCGGACCGAACTGGGCGGCGGCGGCATCGGCGCCGAGGTGTTGCGCCCAGAACGACTTGGCGGCGTCGAGGTCCTGACGGTGCAGCCAGGCGATGTAGTCGCGGTGGGGCGGGGCGTTGTCCGGCGGGGCGTCGCCCACGGTCAGGTGCCGGTACCAGGCCATCAGGTCGTTCACGGCGATCAGTTCGGACCAGGCGTCCATGAGCAGCATGTGGTGGGTCCAGATGCAGCCGTGCCGGTCGTCGCCGAGCCGGATCAGGTGGACCCGCTGCAGGGGCGGCTGGGCGAGGCTGAAGAACCCCGCCTGGCGGTCCTCGGTCTTGAGGTGTTCCAGCCGTACCGCCTGCTGGTCCGCGTCGAGGTGGGACCAGTCGTGCTGGTACACGGGCATGCTCGCGGTGCGGTGCACCACCTGCAGCGGCTTGTCCAGGTCGTCCCAGTGGTAGGAGGTGCGCAGCGCCGGGTGCGTCGCCACGACGTGCTGCCACGCGTCGAGCAGCACGTCGACGTCGAGCGGACCGTCGATCTCGAACACGTTCTGGGCGATGTAGTTGTCGGGGTCGCTGCCGTACAGGCTGTGCAGCAGCATGCCCTGCTGCAGCGGGGTCAGCTCGTAGACATCGTCGACGTCGTCGGGACCTGCGACGTTCTGGGCGGCATCCGGCTCGATGCGCTCTCCGATGGTCATCACGACTCCTCTGCGATGCGTAGCCGCCTGGACCTGGGACTTACTGGTCGGGCCGAAGCCCTCGGGTGAGGAAGTAGGAGACGAGGGCACGCCGACGTGCCGCCTTGCGCCAGCCCACCGTGTGCTCGGTGAACCCGTCACCGCGGTCGCTGGTCGCCGTGACCCGCCACGGCCGGCGGACGAGCAGCAGGATCGCGCCCGCGAGCAGCGCCGGTACGACCAGCAGCGCCGGGAACCCGGTCACCGCGGCGGCCGCGGCGGCGACGACGACGGCGACCGCCATCGTGTCGACCCACCAACGGGGCGCCCACCCGATCCGTACGCGCCAGCGCGTGCCGTCGGGCTCCACGGGCGACGACGCCAGCACGACGGCGCGCGCACGCGTGATCACGGGTTCGAGAAATGCGAATGCATCCATCGGATCGCACCGTACGACGGGACCCGACGGCACTCATGTCACCTCTTGCGGCGACGACCCGCGCCCTCGACCGACCGCCCTGCCGACCGTCCCGCCCACACGGCGCCGCGCGTCCGCGTCGGTACGGTCACTCGGCGACCTGCTCGCGGTGCTCGCGCAGCATCGTGCGGCTGCGTACCAGGCGGATCAGGGTGACCAGGAAGACGCCGCCGACCACGTTGCCGAAGATCGCCCAGGCGAGCCAGCCCAGGTAGTCCAGATACCCGTACGTGGTATGCCCGTAGTGCAACCCGGTGAAGATGATCACCGAGTCCAGGATCGAGTGGTCCAGACGCAGACCGGCCAGCAGGAACCCGGCGCCGACCGCCGCCGCGATCTTCCCCGGCACCGAGTCGGTGCCCTGCTGCATCCGGGTCATCAACGTGATCACCGCGCCCGCGACCACCGCCAGGCAGAACGAGCGCGCGGTGAACCCCAGGTCGATGAAGTACGCCCCGGCCTCCACCCCCTGACGCCCCAGCTCCGGCAGCGCCACCACGACCAGCCAGGTCATCACCCACGCGCCGACCAGGTTCGCCACCAGCGTGCCCAGCCACAGCCGGGCGAGATCGCGGGGCCTCGCCTCGCCCGCCGCGACCACCGCGACCGGTACCAGGAAACCCTCGGTGAACAGTTCGCCGTGCCCGAGCAGCAGAGCGACCAGCCCGAAGCTGAACGCCACCCCGGCCAGCAGCGTGTCGCCGGTAGCAGCCTCGACCGCGAGCAGCGCCATCACCCCGGTCATCACGTCGATACCGCCGACCACACCCGTCGCGAACAGGTTCGACCAGGTCCGGTACACCCGCTGGCTGCCCTCGGAGACGATCCGGTCGAACGACTCCTCCAGCCGCGCCTCGCGCGCCTCGCCCTGGTTCTCGTCCGTCACCTCGATCCCCTTGTTCCGCCCGTCACGTTTGCCCTGCGGGTTCGCGCACTTCGCCGTTCCGGCTGCCGCACTCGGGCACAATGGCGACGACGGACCGGCCGCGACCGGGGGCGACAGGTCGCCCGGTCGCGGGACCTGTGCCCCTGGTACGGCGGGGTAAACCGCGCCAGGCTGGTCCCGATCGAGGAGGTCTGTGATGGTTCACGGTCGGATCGTCATCGGTTTCGACGGGTCGCCGGCGGCGCGGCGGGCGCTGGCGTGGGCGGTCCGCGAGGCGGTACGACGGCCGGCGCGGCTGCTGGTGGTCACCGCGTACCCGCCGGCGGCCCACCCGGAGCACCCGGCCGGCTCCTCGGCACGCGTCGACGACCTGCTCGGTCTGGTCCGGGCGCAACGCGAGGCGATCGCCGCCGCGGTCGCCGGGCTGGGCACCGAGCCGCCGGTCGTCGGACGTCAGGTCGTGATCGCCGACCCCGTCGTCGCGCTGTGCCACGCCGGTACGATGGCGGACCTGCTCGTGCTGGGCGTGGCGAGCCGGGACGGGCTCGCCACCTCGACCGCCGGGCGGATCGCGCAGGCGTTCGCGGACCGACGCCACCGGGGCATCGCGTGCCCGCTGGTGGTCGTACCGGGGGCGGAGCCGGCGCTGCCGACCGCCGAGACCGCCGAACTGGTCGGGGCGATCGGCTGACCTCAACGCCACAGCCGCGCGGACGCGTCGTCGTCCAGGCTGTCCCCTTCGTACCCGAGCCGGTCGACGACCTCGACCACCCCGTCCACGGCGCGCGTCAGCCGGACCGCGATCTCGACGTCGCGCCGTCGCGGCAGGGTTCCGGACAACGTGACCACTCCCCCGGCGACCGCCACGGCGACGCGCGCCGGGTCCAGCCCCAGCACCCGGTCGAACACCTCGCGGCGGACCTCGCCGGCGATCAGGTCGTCGGCGTGCAGGAAGACGCGCAGCAGGTCGGTACGGGTCACGATGCCGCGCAGCCGGCGCTGGTCGTCGACCACCGGCAGCCGTTTGACGCCGAGGCTGTCCATCATCCGGGCGGCGGCGCCCACGGTGGCGTCCGGGCTGATCGTGTACGCCGGGGCGGTCATCACCTGCCGGGCTGTCGCCGCCACCGCCTTCGCCCGCGCCTGCTGCCGTTCGGCGGACTCGAGGATCTGGGCGGTGCTCAACCCACCGGCGTACTCGATCTTGCGGAGCAGGTCGACCGCCGACACCACGCCGACCACCCGGCCGTTCTCGTCGAGCACCGGAGCGCCGCTCACCCCGCGCCCGGTGAACAGTTCGACGATGTCCCGGTACGGGGTGTCCTCGCGCAGCGCCGCGACGTCGGCGGTCATCACGTCGCTGATCCGACGGTGCAGCATCGCGCGCGCCTCAGGTCGACGTCAGCATCGCCGTGGTCGACAGGGCGTCGGCGATCTCCGCAGCCCAGGCGTCGATCGCCTGCCAGTCCCGGAAGTCGCCGACCGGCGCGCGCAGCGACATGACCACGGCGCGCTCACCGAAGCCGAGCTTGTGCCGGTCGATGCAGCCGGCGAACAGCCGGTGCCCGCGTGCGTGGGTACCGGCGACGATCTCCGCGATGTCCACCGGCTCCTCGGTGGGCTTCGGCGGTTCGCCGACCGGTCCGCTGGAGAACAGCCACGTCGGGCGTACCGCGAACTCCGCGCGCAGGTTCTGGACCAGGTCGCGGGCCTGGTCCAGCCACCGCCCCATGTACACGGCGCTGCCGACCACGGCGGCGTCGTAGCCGTCCAGCGTCTGGACGGTTTCCGGTGACCGCAGGAACACCTCGATCCCCCGGCTGCTCAGCGCCTGCGCGATCCGCTCGGCGATCTCACGGGTCGCGCCGTGCCTGCTGGCCGCGGTGACCATGACCTTCATGACACACCCCCGCTTGGTAGCTGTCTCCACCGTGCGACCGCCACGCGCCGCGTCGGCAGGGCCGAACGGCCCTGCGTCCCACGGCGGCACGCCGGTGTCGCCCGGCGGTGTCGCCCGCCGGGGGGCCGGTCACCCGCCCGTGGGCGGGGCGAGTTCGAGCGGCGGGCAGTCCACGTCCAGCAGGCGTACCCGGGTCGCCTGCAGACGGTCGATGAGCACCGTCATGAACCGGCGGCTCAACGCGTACCCGAGGGCAGGGTCCTCGTCGCACAGCCGCAGCACCCCGGGACCGTCGAACTCGACCGCCAGGGTGCGCTCCACCGCCACCGCCCCGAAGTGCCACCGGTACGGCGGGGCGAACCACGACCAGCCGAGCACCGTTCCGCCGGTCAGCTCGTCGATGACCACGTCGCCGCCCCCGGGCGCGGCGATGTCCAGCGCGATGCGACCCTCGCGGATCAGCCAGAACCGGGTCGCCGCCCGTCCCTCGTGGAAGATCCGGTACCCCGGCTGGTAGACCGCGCGCTTGGCCTGGAAGGACAGGGTCCGCAGCCACGGCGTGGGCAGGTCCGCCAGGAACGGATGGCCCGCCATCAGGTCGAACGTGGTGATCATTGTGGGCTCCTCGCCGGGTACCGGCAGATGGCGCCCGCCGGGCGCGGGGTCGTGCGACCCCGCGCCCGGCGGGCCCCGGTTCACTGCCGCTTGTTGATCTCGACCGGGATCGCCTTCTCCGGTCGCTCGACGCGCATCGGGATGTCGATGGTGAGGATTCCGTCGCTGTACCGCGCCGTGATCGCGTCCTGCCGGGCGGCGGGCGGCAGCGGTACCGCGCGGAACAGCGAGCCGTACTGGAACTCCGAACGCACCTTGTCCCGCTGCTCCTCGGCGCGCTCGACGCGCAGCCGCAGCTCACCCTCGGTACAGGTGATCTCGATGTCTTTCTCCGGGTCGACGCCGGGCAGCTCCGCCCGGATCACGTACCGGCCCTCCTCCTGGAACTCCTCGATGCGGATGGTCGGCGTGAACATCGGCAGCCAGGACAGACCGGACCAGTCGAACGACGTCGACGCGCCTCCCCGCCGGCGGGAGATTCCCGGCATAGCGACCTCCTCGATCTCGGTTCGCTTCGCGGTCAGTACGCCCGCAGGTGGGTCTTCTCGTGGGTGAAGCCCTCGATGTCCTCGGCCGCCGCGTGCAGCAGCCGGTGGGCCAGGTCGGACAGGGCGCGCGCGGCGGCCAGTTCGTCGCCGATCTCCGGCACCTCACGGTCGGTCGGGTTCCGGCGGGCGCTTCCGGTGCCCCGCAGGTCGGTCCGGTCGCCGGTGTGCAGCCTCGCCTCGGCGTGCGTGCGACCCTCCTCGCCGTGCTCGTCGATGACGACGTCCACGGTCCAGCGCTTGGCGACAGTCATCGCGTACCCCCTCGATGTGGTGTTCGCACCGCACTCTGCCCGCCCGGCGCCGGCCGGCGGCAGGGGCGAACGCCCCGCGACCGGCGGCAGGAGGTCCCGATACCGGGGTGGGAGCCGAAGGTCCCGACCCCGGCGAGCATTTCGCCACTGGCCCAGTGGATCGACGGCGATCAGCCTGAAAGCTGAGGCGCCCGGACCACGGGCGCGAGCGAGGGAGACCGCCGGTGACGACGATCAAGCGGCAGGACGCGCCGAGCGTCGCGCTGTTGGCCCGGGCGGCGACGCTGACCGGCAACGCCCCCTCGCTGGTGAGCACGCGAGCGTGGCGCTGCCGGGTCGAGCGCGACGTGCTTCGGCTGTACGCCGAGCCGCAGCACCGCCCGGTCACCCTCGACCCGGACCGGCGCGCCCAGACCCTCAGCTGCGGCGTCGCGCTGCACCACGCGTACACCGCGGTCCGCGCCGCCGGGCACGACGCGGCGGTGCGCCGGCTGCCCGACCCGGCACAACCGGACCTGATCGCCGAGGTACGGGTCGGTGGGCGCTGCGAACCGGAGCGGGACGTGCTGCGCCAGTACGCCGTCGTCGCGCGCCGCGCCGAAGCACCCGTCGGGCAGCAGTCGCCGAGCGTGCGTACCCTCGCCGAACTGCAGACCGTCGCCGAACGGTACGGCGCGCACCTGCTCCTGCTGCGCGACGACCAGCGCGCCGCCCTGTCCGCCCCGGACCGCACGGGTACCGCCGCGCCCGCGACCGAGCCGCTCGGCATTCCCACCGACCCCCGCGACGTGTACGCGCTGCTGTACGGCGACAGCGACGACCGGCACGGCTGGCTGCGCGGCGGCGAGGCGCTGTCCGCGGTGTGCCTGACCGCCGCCGACGACCGGCTGGCTGCGGTACCGGTCGGACCGCCGCTCGGCCCGTCGATCGCGACCCGTACCGCGCTGTTCACGCTGGTCGGGGTGCGTTACCCGTACCTCGTGCTGCGGCTCACCGAAGGCACCCAGGCGGGTCCGTCGTCACCGGTGCGTCGGCGCGACGCCGACGTGGTCGGGTCGGGCACGGACACGCCGCGATCGCGAACCCGGAGGACACCATGAGCGGGTACCGACTGGGCGACGGCGGCGCGGGTCGCCGCGCCGCGCACCCCGACCACCCCGTCGACGGGTGGGGTACCGGACCGGACGGCAGCCCGGACCGCGTGCTGCGCGAGTGCCTGTCCGCGGCGATCGCCGCACCTTCGGTCCACAACACCCAGCCGTGGCGGTTCCGGCCGCGCGGCGGCGGCGTGGACGTGTTCGCCGACTACACCCGACGGCTCGACGTGATCGACCCGGACGGGCGGGAACTGATGATCAGCGTCGGAGCGGCGATCCTCAACCTGCGGGTGGCGATCCTCGCCCACGGGCGCGAGCCGCTGCTGCGGCCGTTCCCGTCGCCCGGCGAACCCGACCTGGTCGCGCACGTCACACCCGGTCCGCCGCAGCGCCCGGACGCCACGGTACGGGCGCTCGCCGACGCCGTCCCCCGGCGCCGGACCAACCGCCGGCCGTTCTCCAGCGCGCCCGTCCCGGACGAGGTCCTCGGTGAGCTCGCCGCCGCGGCGCGTGCCGAGGGCGCCGAGCTGACCGTCGCCGACCGGTCCGCCCGCGAGGCGGTGATCAGCCTGGTCCGTACCGCCGACGCGCGCCGTCGCGAGGACCCCGCCTACTGGGCGGAACTGGCCGAGTGGACGCTTGCCTTGCCGGGTCGCCGCGACGGGGTACCGCCGGAGACGTTCGGCCCGTGGAGCGCGTTGGAGGCGCTGCCGCTGCGCGACTTCGGGCTGATCCAGCCCGCCCGCAACCGCCGGGTGGCGCATTTCGAGGACGAGCCGACCCTCGCGGTCCTGCGCACGCCCGGCGACGGGACGACCGAATGGCTGCGCGCCGGGCAGGCGCTGGAACGGGTGCTGCTGACCGCGACGGTACGGGGCGTGGCGTCCACCCTGATGACCCAGCCGGTGGAGATCCCCGAGCTGCGCAGCCTGCTCGACGACCCGATGGCGGGCCGCCGGGCGCAGGCGGTGATCCGGCTGGGGTACGGCCCGCCGACCGCGCCGACGCCGCGCCGATCCCTGCGCGACGTGCTCGTCACGCCGCACGCCGACATGGTCTGGTGAGTACCCGTACCGCTCCCCCGCGTCGAGCGGCTGCGCCGGCGCCCGCCGCCCGGGACCAAGGTCCCACGCCGCCGGTCGGGGTGACTCTGGCTGCCCAGCCGACCCCGGCGCGAGGCTCGAAGTGACGAAGGAGGTGCCATGACCCGCACTCACGCGGTGGTGGTCGGGTTCGACGGCTCGACCGGCAGCCAGTCCGCGTTGAACGTCGCGGTGTGGGAGGCGAGCAGACGCCGCCTGCCGCTGCGCATCGTGCACGGGTACCTCCCGCCGGTGCTGTACTCGCCGATCGGGCTGACCCCGTACAGCGCCGCGGTCGACGCCCCGCTGCACACCGCCCGGCACCTCGTCCACGACGCCGCGCGGACGATCCGCAGCAGGTATCCGGATCTGGACGTCGCCACCGCGGTCATCGCCGGCAGCCCGGCTGGGGTACTGGTCGAGGAGTCGCGGCAGGCGACCCTGGTCGTGGTGGGCTGCCGGGGGCTGGGCGGATTCTCCGGGCTGCTGCTCGGCTCGGTCAGCTCGCAGGTCGCCACGCACGCGGTCAGCCCGGTGATCGTGGTACGCCCGGAGGCCGGGGACGTGGAACGCAGCGGACCCGTCGTGGTCGGTGTCGACGGCTCCGCGCCCAGCATGGCCGCCATCGAGTTCGCGTTCGACGAGGCAGCCGCGCGCCACGTGCCCGTGGTCGCGCAGTACATCTGGGTCACCCCGCCGACCGGCAACCTGGGCCCGATCACCGAGTGGCACTACGACCCGCGGGAAGCCGCCGACGAGGCCGAACGGGTGCTCGCCGAGCTGGTCGCCGGCTGGTCGGAGAAGTACCCGGACGTGGCGGTACACCGCCAGCCGATCCACGCCGCCAGCCCGGCGGAGCTGCTGCTCGAGTCCGCCGACGAAGCCGGCCTGATCGTGGTCGGCAACCGCGGCCGCGGCGGGTTCGCCGAACTGCTGCTCGGCTCGGTCAGTCGCGCCCTGATCCACCACGCGAACTGCCCCGTAGCAGTGGTCCACCGGCGGTCCACCTAGTACCCACGACCAGTCCCCACGACCAGTCCCGACGGCCAGTCCCCGCGACCGGTCCCCGCGAGAGGAGAACGAGATGAGCAGCACGTACCGGATCGTCGTCGGTGTCGACGGTTCCGAAGGCGGCGACCGGGCCCTGCGCTGGGCGATGCACGAGGCGGAACGCAACAACGGCACGGTACAGGCGGTCACCGCGTGGAGTTGGGACGGCATCGAGCGGTCGGTCGTCGTCGCGCCGACCCCCGCCGAGGAACGCCAGCACGCCGAACAGGTGCTGTCCGAGGCGGTCACCGCCGCCCTGACGACGTACCCCGCGGTGACGGTCGCCGGTGAGGCGGTCGAGGGTCGTTCCGCCACCGTGCTCGCCGCCGCCGCACGCGGCGCCGACCTGCTGGTACTCGGCAGCCACGGGCACAGCCGGCTGCGCCACGCGGTGCTCGGCTCCGTCGCCGAGGAGTGCATCCGGCTGGCGACCTGCCCGGTCGTCATCGTCCCGGTACCGCAGCCGCCCCCGGCGCACTCCGAGGACCTGGTCGAGCGCGGCGAGCAGCGGGGACGCACCGCGTCGGTGAGCTGACCCGACGCGCGAGCCGACCGGTCGCCTCGACCCGCGGCTCGGTGCGGCGCGGCGGACCAGGCGACCGCCGCGCCGCACCGAGCCGCCACCGCGCCGAATCGAGCCGCCACGAGGAGAGGGCATGTTGGTGACCGAAGGCGCGCCGCTGGCCGCCGAGGAGTTGGACCGGATCGACGCGTACTGGCGAGCCGCCAACTACCTGTCCGTCGGGCAGATCTACCTGATGGCCAATCCGCTGCTGCGCGAGCCGCTACGACCGGAGCACGTCAAGCCGAGGCTGCTCGGGCACTGGGGTACCACTCCCGGACTCAACTTCGTCTACGCGCACCTCGACCGGGTCGTCGCGCGGCGCGCCCAGCAGATGATCTACGTGACCGGACCGGGGCACGGCGGGCCGGGGCTGGTCGCCAACGTGTGGCTGGAGGGCACCTACAGCGAGGTGTACCCGGACATCGGGTTGGACGAGCGGGGCATGGCGCGGCTGTTCCGGCAGTTCTCCTTCCCCGGCGGCATCCCGAGCCACGTCGCCCCGGAGACGCCCGGCTCCATCCACGAGGGTGGGGAGCTGGGGTACTCGTTGTCGCACGCGTACGGCGCGGCGTTCGACAACCCGGACCTCGTGGTGGGCTGCGTGATCGGCGACGGCGAGGCGGAGACCGGGTCGCTGGCGACCGCCTGGCACTCGAACAAGTTCCTCGACCCGGTCGGCGACGGGGCGGTACTGCCGATCCTGCACCTCAACGGGTACAAGATCGCCAATCCGACGGTGCTGGCGCGGATCTCCGACGAGGAGCTGACCGACCTGCTCACCGGGTACGGGTACCGCCCGTACCTGGTCGAAGGCAGAGACCCGGAGGCGATGCACCAGCTCATGGCGGCCACTGTGGACACGGTGTTCGACGAGATCGCGTTCATCCAGCGCGCGGCCCGGCAGGACGGGGTGACCGGGCGCCCGCGCTGGCCGATGATCGTGCTGCGGTCGCCGAAAGGCTGGACCGGACCGAAGGAGTTGAACGGGGTACCGGTCGAGGGCACGTGGCGCTCGCACCAGGTACCGCTGCCCGACGCCCGGCACGACCCGGAGCAGTTGGCACTGCTGGAGACGTGGCTGCGCTCGTACCAGCCGGAGCAGTTGTTCGACGAGCGGGGCGCGCCGCGCCGCGCGGTGGTCGACTGGCTGCCCGACGGCGACCTGCGCATGGGCGCCAATCCGCACGCCAACGGCGGACGGCTGACGCGCGGTCTCGACCTGCCCGACTTCCGGCAGTACGCGGTGAAGGTGACCGAGCCGGGCGCGACCGTGGCGGAACCGACCCGCGCGGTCGGCGGGTACCTGCGCGACGTGATGGCGCAGAACGCGCCGTACCGGAACTTCCGGCTGGTCGGTCCGGACGAGACCGAGTCCAACCGGTTGGGCGCGGTCCTCGAGGCGACCGGCAAGACCTGGGAAGCGGCGATCGAGCCGGTCGACGTGAACCTGTCCCCGCACGGGCGGGTGATGGAGTACCTGTCGGAACACACCTGCCAGGGCTGGTTGGAGGGGTACCTGCTGACCGGCAGGCACGGGCTGTTCTCGTGCTACGAGGCGTTCGTCCACATCGTCGACTCGATGATGAGCCAGCACGCGAAGTGGCTGAAGGTGAGCCGCGCGCTGCCCTGGCGCCGTCCGGTGCCGTCGCTGAACTACCTGCTCACCTCGCACGTGTGGCGGCAGGACCACAACGGTTTCTCGCACCAGGACCCCGGGTTCATCGACCTGGTGGTGAACAAGAAAGCCGACGTCATCCGGGTGTACCTGCCGCCCGACGCGAACACCCTGCTGTCCGTGGTCGACCACTGCCTGCGCAGCCGCGACTACATCAACGTCGTGGTCGCCGGCAAGCAACCCGGACCGACCTGGCTGGACGTGGACGCCGCGGCGCTGCACTGCGCGCGAGGCATCGGCATCTGGGACTGGGCCGGCAACGACGAGGGCGACCCGGACGTGGTGATGGCGTGCGCGGGCGACGTGCCGACGCTGGAGACGCTCGCCGCCGTCGACCTGCTGCGCCGGTACCTGCCCTGGCTCAAGGTGCGGGTGGTCAACGTCGTCGACCTGATGCGCCTGCAGCCGCGCACCGAGCACCCGCACGGGCTGCCCGACGCCGAATTCGACGCGATCTTCACGACCGACCGGCCGATCATCTTCGCCTACCACGGGTACCCGTGGCTGATCCACCGGCTCACCTACCGCCGCACCGGGCACGGCCACCTGCACGTGCGCGGGTACAAGGAGGAAGGCACCACGACCACCCCGTTCGACATGGTCGTGATGAACGACATGGACCGGTTCCACCTGGTGATGGACGTGATCGACCGGGTGCCCGGGCTGGGTCGCAAGGCGGCGGTGGTACGGCAGGAGATGGTCGACCGGCGCGCCGAGCACCGCGAGCACACCCGGCGTACCGGTGAGGACATGACCGAGGTGCGCGACTGGACGTGGCCGGTGCGCTAGCCTCCGCCGGGCAGAACATCCGCGGACCGGCTTCGGGTCGGATGCGGCAGGAGTGCGAGCACTACCGCGGTGCGCGACCGGACGGTTTCGTCGCGGTACCGGTAGCCGACAGTGGTCAAGCCAGGACCTCGGCGACCGGGCGGCGGGGCGTGCCCGGCTGCGGCTGGCCGTAGCCGATCCGCATCACCATCTGCGGCACCCCGAACCGACCCAGTCCCCGCCGCAACTGCTCGCGGGCGCTGGGCACCTCGATCGGCTGGGACAGCATCGACACCGCCAGCCCCGCGTCGGTCGCGGTGAGCAGGACGGCCTGCAACGCTTCACCGGCGACCAACTGGTCGGTGGGGGTGTCGGCGTGGGTACCGAGCACCGCCACGAGAGGCTCCGGCTCGAAGTCCCGCCCCGGCGCGCGGGGGCTGTCGCCGAACGGTCGCTGCGGCAGCAGATCGTGAGGTTCGCCGCGGGGGCCGGCTGCCTCGGTGGGGATGCCGTTGCCGACGTGTCCGCCGCCGCGCACCCAGCTGCGCAGTTCGGCGAGGTACTCGGGGTTGCGCTCGAGCATCCGGTTCGCGGCGCGGGCGATCTCGGCGACGGCGGCGACCGCGAGCGGTCCGATCACCATCTCCAGCCAGCCGCCCTCGGCACGGGCCGCCTCGATCAGCCGGGTCCGGTCCTCGGCGAGCGTCGGCTCCGGCCAGAACGGGGCGCGGTTGCTGCGCCGGCGCGGAATCGCCGCGTACAACGAGCGCTCGGTCGGCGTGGCGGGACGCGGCTTGCCCGGTACCACCCGCGCCATCAGGTCGGGCTGGGTGGGGTCGGGACGCAACTGGACCACGGCGGGCGTGCCGTGCACGGCGAACGCCAGGCGCAGGTTGTACACCGCCGCGCCGCACGCGATGTGCACCGCCCAGCCGGTCGGGTCGGCGATCGGCAGCTGCCGGCTACGGTCGGCGAGCACCTCGATGGCCCCGTCGCGCAGGCGGAACCGCCAGGGCTGGCTGTTGTGCATCGACGGCGCCCGGATGGCGGCCTCGATCGCCGTGGTGGCGAAGGAGTCGGTCAAGACGGTCGGCATCATGGCCGCTGTTCCTTCCCGTGTTCCTTCCCGGCCGGTACCAGCACCACCGGCCCGGCGGCGTGGGCGAGGACGCGGCCGGCGACCGCGCCCGACGGCGACCCGGCAGTGCCGGCGGTACCGACCACCAGCACCCGCGCGCCGGTCGCGGCGCGCAGCAGCCCGTCGACCGGCGCCCCGGCGAACACCGCCCGCTTGACCGGTACCGACGGGTACTTGTGGCTCCACGGTTCCACCTCGACCGCGAGCAGTTCCAGGGCGGCCGGCTCGACCGCGAACGACGTCTCCAGCAACGTCTCGTCGAACCAGTAGTCGACCTGCTGCCGCTCGGTGACGTGGGCCGCCGCCAGCGGAAGGCGGAACGTCGCCGCGTAGGCGAACCCGAACTCCAGCGCCGCGATCGAACCGGGGTCGCTGTCCACACCGACGACCACATGCCCGGCGAACGGGGCGGCGCGCCCGTCCGGTACCGGGCGGATCAGGGCGACCGGGCACGGCGGGCGCTCCACCAGCCGGTACGCCGTCGACGAGGCGACCGGTCGCCGAGGCGGCTCGATCACCAGCAGGTCCGCGTCACGAGCCAGGTCGGCCAGGGCGACGGCGGGGTCGCCGCCACGGATCGCGACCGCGACCCGGTGCCCGCCGAGCCGGTCGCGAGCCCCGGCGACCGCGCGGGCCAGCCCGGGATGGATGATCTCGACACGGGTCAGCGGCACCCGGTCGGAGTTGTCCAGACCTGGGTCGTCGGGCAGCACGTGGCAGACCGTCAGCCGTCCGTTGATCCCGGAGGTGTACGCCACCGCCCAGGCGAGCGCCTGCCAGCCGCCGGTACCCCCGACGCCGACCAGCACCCGTGGCTGCGTCATCGTCCTCACCCCCGTACCGCCCGTGACGTGAGCCCGGCGGTCGACGCCGCGCCCGTACCGCACAGCCGCAGCGCCAGCAGCGGCTCACCGACCCCGCCGAGCAGGTCGCGAACCAGGTCGCGGGGCGCGGGCATCTCCACCACGTCGGTCATCACGGCGGTACACACGCCGTCGACCGCCGCGTCCAGCAGCACCGCGGACAGCGCCTCCCCGCCGCGCAGCCACGCCGCCCGGCTGTCGGTGTCGACGCACAGCACCGCGTACACCGCGTCGCTGTCGGTGCCGTCGCCCGGCGCCACCCTCGGTCCCGGCTCGGCACCGGCGGGCTCAGCTGTCGCGCCCGGTACCGTCTGCCCCGGTCGACGCCGGGGCACGCTCCACCGGGCGTGCTCCGCCCGGTAGGCGGTATCGGCGAGCCGCAACGCCGCTGCCTCGGCGACGGCGACGCCCAGCACGGCGACCTGCTCGCCGAGCAACGGCCGCAGGAACGCGCCGCCCGTCGCGGCGGCGGCACGCAGCCGCTCCAGCGCCGCAGCCGGTAGAGCGTGGTGTTCGTGGTCGTGGTGCCAGGTGTCGATGCCGATCGCGGCGTCGCGACGCCGGTCCGCTGTGGACGGTTCCCGGCGACCGGTGACGGTGAGCACGGCGAGCAGGTCGGGTCGCAGCGGGTCGGGAAACCGTCGCACCGACACCGCGCGACCGGCGCCGGTCACCGCGACCCGGGCGTGATGCAACGCGACACCGCAGCTCACGGTGAGCAGCCGCGCGTCGGGGTCGGCGA
This sequence comes from Micromonosporaceae bacterium, assembly GCA_036378155.1. Taxonomy (GTDB): domain Bacteria; phylum Actinomycetota; class Actinomycetes; order Mycobacteriales; family Micromonosporaceae; genus DASUXA01. Next base: position 25,874 of record DASUXA010000004.1, read on the forward strand.
CCGCCAACCGGCGGTCACGGTCGGCGAGCAGTTCCAGGGTGGTACCGGCGATGCGCCACCGCCAGGGCGTGGTGTGCCACACGGACCAGGCCGCCGACGCGCGCCGCGCGGCGGCGGCGAGAACCTCGCCGTCGGTGCGCGGCGAGCCGCTGGTCGGGGCGGTCGGTGTGCTGATCGGCATACTGCGATCTTGCGTCGGGGCGCGCTGCCGCGCGCAGGGCCGGATGTCCCCAACCCCGGGGGCCTCGTGCCCTGAGTACCCGAGCGCCCGGTGCGCACGCTGGAAACGGGGTCGCGACGCGTCGCGGGACGTCGCGGGACGGAGGTGCGCGATGGACGACGAGGTGCCGGCGGGCGCGGGAGCGCCGGAACCCGCCCTGGGCGCGGGAGCGCCGGAACCCGTGGGCGCGCGACCGGTCGCGACCGCCGACCGGACGGTACCCGAGGTGATGACCCAACCTGTGGTCGCGGTCCTCGCCGACACCACCACCTGGGACGCGTTGACCGCGATGGTCGGTACCGGGCTGCGGCATCTGGTCGTGGTCGACCCGGCGGACCACTGCCTCGGCGTGCTCAGCGACCGCGCGGTCGCCGCCGCGTGGGCGCACGACCCGGTCGCGTTCGGCGAGTCGACCGTGGTCGAGTTGGTCGACCCGCAGCCGGCGGTACTGCCGGTCGACGCGACGGTACGGCAGGCGGCTGCGGTGATGCGGGCGCGGCAGGTCGACGCGGTCGTGGTGGTGGACGACTCCGCTCATCCGCTGGGCATCGTCACCAGCAGCGACCTGGTCGCGCTGCTCGCCGCCGGGTGACGCGGACCTGGGGGTACGGGACCTTCGACCCTGGATGTCCGGCTCGCCGCCCGGGTACAAAGGACGGGTGATCCGTGTGTTTCTGCTCGACGACCACGAAGTCGTCCGTCGCGGCCTGTGCGAGTTGCTCCAGCGGGAAGGCGACATCGAGGTTGTCGGCGAGTCCGGGTCCGCCCAGGAGGCGACCCGGCGTATCCCGGCGCTGCGACCCGACGTGGCGATCCTCGACGCCCGGCTGCCCGACGGCAGCGGCATCGACGTCTGCCGGGACGTCCGGGCGGTGGACTCGTCGATCAAGGGGCTCATCCTCACCTCGTACGAGGACGACGAGGCGCTGTTCGCGGCGATCATGGCCGGTGCCGCGGGGTACGTGCTGAAGCAGATCCGCGGCACCGACCTGGTGGACGGCGTACGCCGGGTCGCGGTGGGACAGTCGCTGCTCGACCCGGCGGTGACCCAGCGGGTACTGGAGCGCATCCGGTCGGGCGTCGAGGAGCCGAACGAGTTGCGCTCGCTCACCGAGCAGGAACGGCGCATCCTCGGGTACGTGGCGGAGGGACTGACCAACCGGGAGATCGCGGCGAAGATGTTCCTCGCCGAGAAGACGGTGAAGAACTACGTGTCCAGCCTGCTCGCCAAGCTCGGGCTGGAGCGGCGCACCCAGGCGGCGGTGCTGGCAACCCGGCTGATCGGCGAGCACCGACGCTGACCCGGGGCTGCGGTCGCCGCCCGACCCACCCGACGCCGCCGGTCAGCGCTGCTGTACCGGCGCCTGCCACGTCGGCAGCCGGACCGTGAACGCCGCGCCCCGACCGGTCGCCCCGCTCGCGGTGACCGTACCGCCGTGCCCCTCGACCACCTCGCGCACCAGCGCCAGACCGAGACCGAACCGGCGCCCGTCGCCGTGCCGCCCGCGCGCGAACCGTTCGAAGATCCGCTCCGCGTCGACCGGATCGAATCCCTCTCCGTTGTCGCGGACGGTACACGCCACCAGGTCGCCGTCCCGACACAGTTCGATGCGCACCTCGCCACCGGGCGGGGTGTGTCCGAGCGCGTTGTCGACCAGCGAGGTCAGCACCCGGCGCAGCGCGGTCTCGGCACCGCGCACCAGGTACGGCCCGTCGCTCGCCGGTACCACCCCGAGGGTCAGTCGCCGCTCGGCGGCGCGGACCGATTCGGCGTCGACCACCTGCTCTGCGACGGTGCCGAGGTCGACCGGGTCGAACTGGCGCGGCTCCGCCTGGTACCGGGCGGCCAGCAGCAGATCCTCGACCAGTTCCCCGAGTTGACGGGTACCGCGCACCAGCGCGCCGACGTCCGACGCCAACCGCTCGCGGTCCAGCACCGCCGGTCCGGCGACGCCGTCGTCGCCGCGTGGCTGGGCGCCGGTGTCGCCGCGTACCTGCCGGTCCAGCAGTTGGGCGCGGGTGTGCAACTGGGTCAGCGGGGTGCGCAACTCGTGGCTGGCGTCCGCGACGAACCGGCGCTGCCGCGCCATCGCGGTACCCAGCGGCGCGACCGCCCGCCTCGCCAGCAGGGCGCCCGCCAGCAGCGACAGGGTGACGCCGAGCGCGCCGCCCAGGGCGAGCGCGACGTACAGCCGGTGCCGCTCGTGCTCCTGGTCGCCCAGGTCGAGCGCCACCTGGAACACGTCACCGGAGCCGGTACCACCGGTGCGTACCAGCCACTCCAGGTCGCCGACCGTCACCACCCGGGTGCGCGCAGCCCCGCCGCCGGCGACCGCGGTCAGGCTCGCCGGGTCCGGCGGCGCCGCCGGGGCGCCCCGGCTGGGCAGCACAGTTCCGTCGCGCCACCGGTACACCCGGATCCCCGGCGGCGGGTCGTCCAGCGGGTCCGGACGGGCGAACACCGACCGGACCTGCCGGTTCGCGTCGACGTGCTGGTTGTGCAGCACCAGCCCGGCCGCCAGCGCCTCGACGGCGACCACGACCACCGCGACGACCAGCGCGGTCTGCGCCGCGATGCGGCGCCAGGTACGGGTCAGCAGCCGCTGCTCGGGCGGGATCACAGCGACCCGGCCCGGTACCCGGCGCCGCGCACCGTGCGCACCACCTCCGCGCCGAGCTTGCGGCGCAGGTAGTACACGTAGGTGTCGACGATCGAGGCGGACTCGGCGTCGTCGAACGCCCACGCCCGCAACTCGTCGCGGCTGAACACCCGGCTCGGTCTGGTCGCCAGCAGGCGCAGCAGCCGCACCTCCCGCCCGGACAACTGAACCTCCGAGCCGTCCGGACGGCGTACCAGCCGGGCGGCGACGTCGAGGTACCCCGCGCCGATCGGCAGCCGCAGCGCGTCGTCGCGATGCCGGCGCCGAAGCGCGCGCAGCCGCGCCAGCAACTCTTCCACCTCGAACGGCTTGACCAGGTAGTCCTCCGCGCCGGCGTCCAGCCCGGCGACCCGGTCGGCGAGCGTGCCGTACGCGGTGAGCAGCAGCACCGGGGTGTCGACGCCCTGGCGGCGCAGCCGGACGGTGAGGTCGAGCCCGTCCACGCCGGGCAGCCCCCGGTCGATCACCAGCACGTCGTACCCGCGGGTCAACCCCCGGTGCAGCCCGAGCTGACCGTCGGCGGCGACCTCCACGTCGTACCCCTCGTCGCCGAGCAGGCGGGTCAGCAGGTCGGCAAGCTCCCGGTCGTCCTCGACCAGCAGCAGCCTGGGTCGATCGGGACGGCGTGTGACGGGCACGCCATCCACCATGCCTCAGTCCCGTTCGTGCCGGCGGGGCTGGGGCGTCGTGGTCGCCGCCTGCTGCCAGGCGGCTTTCGCGCCGCTGTGCCCGATGCGTACCACCTGGACGAGGGTGCCGGCGGCCAGGGCGACGCCGAGCACGGCGGCGACCGGCAGCACCAGCCGGGCGAGGCGGGACCGCTCCGCCTGGGTCGGCGCCGAGCGTCGGGTCAGGTACGTGACCACGAGGCTGATCACCAGCAGCCCGAAGACGAAGACGCTCAACCCGTCGGCGAGGTGGGCGTGGGCGCGTACCAGCGGGGTGTCCGGCACCCGCGCTTCGAGGCGTTCGCCGCTCTCCTGGGCGACCTGCGCCGAGACCAACGCGACGAGCGTGACGATCGGGGGCCACCACGCCAACCGCCGCCGTGCCGCCGGCCAGACGGCGGCGACCCCGACCAGCAGCGCCGCCAACGGTACGAACACCACCGTGGCGTGGACCACGAGCGGATGCAGGGGCAGCCCGAGGAACGTGTCGAACAGGTTGAACACCGAGTACCTCCCTCGCCGCGAGCGCGGCAACGGCGGACCATCGTCTATGACGAATCTCAAAGCGTTCTCAAAGCCGCCGGCATGCGCGCCCGCGTGCCCCGCCCGGCGATGCGCGTACCATCACCACTGGTGACCGGGCGTGACAGCCCGGTCCTGCCGCGCGGTGACGTACCGCTCGGCACACGGTCGGTGCCGACCCTCGCCCCGGCGCCGGAGCCTCGTCCGTCCGGAGGGTATGAGCGCGATGGAGTGGTTCCTGGACCCGCCGTCGGTCGACGCGGCACGCTCGTTGCGCGTCGAGATCGCGCGGTACCTGCGCAGGCACGGCGCGAGCGGCGACGGGCTCGCCGCCGCCGAACTGTCGGTGGCGGAGCTGATCAACAACGCGGTCACCCACGCCGGCGGACCGATCTGGGTGACCTTGGACTGGTCGGCGCTGCGCCCCGTGCTCACCGTGCACGATCTGGGACCGACGTTCGAGCCGCGACCGGGTCTGCCCGACGCCGACTCCCCGCACGGGCGCGGGCTGTGGCTGGTCGCCCAGCTGTCCGACGGCATGCGGGTCGCCGCGAAACGGGCGGGCGGCAAGCAGGTCAGCACGACGCTGCCGGTCGACCGGGCTCCCGAGCCGTCCTACGATCCGGCGCCGCGCCGGCTCAACCCGCTGCCTTCGATGACCGAGGCGATGCCGGACGGCTTCGGGCGCGAGACGTTCCTGCGCGCGATGGTCGTCGAACTCGCCCTCGCGGTGGAGGACCAGCACGGCCCGCAGGCGGCGGAGGCCGCCGTGGCGCGGGTCGGCGCGACCGTCGGCGGGCAGATGGAGCGGGAGTACCGGCTGGCCAAGGAGATCGTCGGGCGCATGTCGCCCAAGCAGATCGCGGACTGCTATGTCCGGCTGAAGGCGGCCATCGGCGGCGAGTTCTACCTGATCGAGGTCACCCCGGAGCGGATCGTGCTGGGCAACCGCCGCTGCCCGTTCGGCGACGTGGTACGCCAGTCCCCGGCGCTGTGCCGGATGACCTCGTCGGTGTTCGGTGGGATCGCCGCCCGCAACGGCGACCGGGCGACCGTCGCGTTGGACGAGCGGATCGCGCTGGGCGATCCGGAATGCCGGGTGACCGTGTACCTCGGCGGCACGGCAAAGGTGCCGGCGGGTCACCAGTACCAGACCGGCGCGCTGGCCGGCTAGCGGTCACGCCCCGCGCTCCGCGACCACCGGTCACGCCCCGGCGACCGCGACCACGCCGGTGAGCGTACCGACGTACGCGCGGTCCCCCACCAGCGTCGGCGAGGCGAAGTGCGGCGTCCTGCCGACCGTGATCCTCTCGCGCACCGCGCCCGACCGGGGATCGAGCGCGTACAGGACGCCGTCCTCGTCGTCAACCACCCATACCGCCCCGCCGCCGACGGCGGGTGATCCGGCTGCCGGTACCGGCGCCCGCCAGCGCTCGGTGATCCGACCGGCGGCGTCCACGCTGATCGCGCGGGGCGCGTCGGCGCAGGGCAGGTACACGGTCGCCCCGTCGACCGCGGCGCTGCCGAACGCCGCACAGCCCTGCCGGGTCGCCACCTGTCCGCCGATCCCGCCCAGCCGGTCGGCTTCGACCAGGTACCCGGTGCCCCGCTTGCCCTGGGTGTACAGCCAGCCGCCCACCAGCGCCGGAGTCATCGACCCGAGGTCCAGGTCGGAGGCGTTGTCGTCGGCCCATTCGCGGGGCGTGAACCGGTCGGCGAAGCGCAGGTCCGGGGTGAGCGCGACGACCGCGTCGCTGCCGTCGTACCGGCCGGTCGACTCGCCGTTGCCGACGGCGTAGAACAGCCGGTCGCCGAGGACTGCCGCGCCGCCGGGCGCCCAGATGCCGCCCTCCCGCGAGGTCGGTACCGCCCAGCTGGTCGCCGGACCGTCGCCGACGGTCGGCACGGACACCACCGACCCGACGTACCGGGAGCAGTCGCCGAACAGCCCGCCGTAGGCGATGTACACCCGTCCGGACAGCACGGTCAGCGCCGACCGCTGCTGGTGCGCGACCGGGTCGCCTTTGGGCGGCTCGACCGGGCGGCGCAGCCGTACCGCGCCGGTCGCGGCGTCGACGCCGAACAGCAGGTGCTGACCGCCGGTCAGTTCGGCGAGCGCGAACAGTTGCCCGCTCGCCGCGTCGTACGCCATCGTGCTGGTGATGCCCAGCGGGTCGATGTTGCCGCACGGCAGGTCCGCCCCGCGCATCGGCGAGCCGACGTGCAGCGACCAGCGCACCTGCCCGGTGGCGCGGTCGAGGGCGTAGATCGTGTCGTGCTCGGTGGCGGCGAACACGGCGTCGCCCACGACCAGCGGCTGCCCGTACACCGCACCGTCGAGCCTCGCCTGCCACGCCGTCGTCAGCCGCCCGAGCGGGGCGAGGTGCGGCGCGACGCCGGAGCGGGCGTTGTCGCGGTGGTACGTCGGCCAGTCGTCGGGACCGGGTGTCAGCGTCGCCGAGGCGGGCGGGGCGCCGCTCGGTGTCGGGGTCGGGCCGGGGTCGGGCGGGGCGTCGGGGGTACAGCCGGCGACCAGGGCGACGACGGCGCAGCCGGCAACCAGTGAGAGGGACACGGCACGAACGGTGATCGTCGGCATTCCGGCATTTTGTCATGATTTCCGAACGGATCGTGTCGCCCGGGTCGTGCGCGGTTGGCGTGGCGCGAGCGGGGAACCACTGCCGCAGATGCGTACCAGCAGCCGACCGACAGCGCAGAGAGGAGGCGGCGATGACGCTGGCTGACGAGTCCGCCACCACCGGCGACCGCGACGTCATAGCCGTACTGATCGAGGACCACCGCGAAGTCGAGCAGATGTTCTCCGAGCTGGAGAGCGGTACCGGCGACCCGGAGCACCGCCGTCAGGTGGCCAACGCGGTGATCGCCGAGCTGGTCCGCCACTCGGTGGCGGAGGAGGAGTACCTGTACCCGGTGACGCGCGACGTCCTGCCCGACGGCGATCGGATCGCCGACGAGGAGATCCGCGAGCACGCGCAGGCGGAGCGCACCATGAAGGAAATCGAAGGTGTCGACGCCACCGACGCCCGTTTCGACGAGATGCTCGGCAGCCTGATGGCTGAGATCCGGCACCACATCGCCGAAGAGGAGAACATGCTGTTCCCTCGGCTGCGCGAGACGTGCCCGCCGGAGCGGCTGATGGAGCTGGGCCGCAAGGTGGAGACGGCGAAGAAGATGGCGCCGACCCGCCCGCACCCGTCCGCACCGGACACCCCGCCGTGGGACAAGCTGCTCGGTCCCGGCGTGGGGCTGATCGACCGGGTCCGCGACGCGCTCAGCGGCCGCGCGACCAGCATGGAACAGGCCCGCGAGAAGAAGTAGGCGACCTGCGGCGGCGCCGTCCCGCGTGGGGCGGCGCCGCCGCACGCCGGTCGCGGCGCGCCCGGACGGGTGCGTCGCGACCGGTGTACACCGCTCGTGGTGTACGCACATCACCAGCGGTGTGGACCTCGACCGGCACCCGCCGGACCCGGTCACCGGTGCGGGCGCACCTGGCGGCGCGCCGGCGCGCGACCGGGCGGCTGATGCGGGCGGGGCCCGGGGTGTACCGGCGGGATCGGTCGGGTCACCGGCGCGTTGACGGTCACCGCGAACGCCTCGCCGTGGTGCCGGACCTCGATCGGCTCGCCGTCCAGCAGCCGGTACGTCGCCTGGTCCGGGACGACCTCGACCCGCAGTCGGCGGCCCTGCCAGCCCAGGTGGAACGTCAACCGGTGCAGCTGTCCGGGCAGGCGGGGCGCCAGGCACAGCCGGCCGCCGTGGTCGCGCAGCCCACCGAACCCGGCGACCAACGCGATCCAGGCGCCCGCCAGCGACGCGATGTGCAGCCCGTCGCGGGTGTTGTGTTCCAGGTTGTGCAGGTCCATCAGCGCCGCCTCGCCCAGGTAGTCGTAGGCGAGGTCGAGCTGACCGACCTCGGCGGCGACCACCGCCTGGGTACAGGCGGACAACGACGAGTCGCGCACCGTCAACGCCTCGTAGTACGCGAAGTCGCGGGCCTTCTCCTCCGCGGTGAACGCGTCGCCGCGCAGGTGCAGGGCGAGCACCAGGTCCGCCTGCTTGCACACCTGTTTGCGGTACAGCTGGAAGTACGGGTAGTGCAGCATCAGCGGGTACTCCCCCACCGGGGTGTCGACGAAGTCCCACACCGCCAGCGAGGTGTACCGGTCCGCCTGCGGGTGCACGCCGAGCTTGTCGTCGTACGGCACCGCCATGCCCGCTGCCGCCGCCTGCCACGAGGCGATCTCGTCGTCGGTGACGCCCAGCTCGTCCGCCTTGTCCGGGTGGCGGCGGGCGGCGTCCGCCGCCCCGAGCAGGTTCCGCTGCGCCATCAGGTTGGTGTACACGTTGTTGTCGGCGACCGCGCTGTACTCGTCCGGCCCGGTCACCCCGTCGATGTGGAACCGACCCGAGTCGTCCATCGCGCCCAGCGACGCCCACAGCCGTGCCGTCGGTACCAGCAGATCCAGCCCCACGTCGCGCTCGAAGTCGCGGTCGCCGGTGACGTCGACCAGCCGGATCACCGCGTCGGCGATGTCGGCGTTGACGTGGAACGCGGCGGTACCGGCGGGCCAGTACGCCGAGCACTCGGTACCGGTGATGGTGCGCCACGGGAACGTGGCGCCGCGCAGCGACAACTGTTCGGCACGGCGTTTGGCGGGCGGCAGGCACAGCCGTCGCCACCGCAGCGCGTCGGCGGCGGCGTGCGGCACGGTGTACGCCAGGACCGGCAGCACGAACGTCTCGGTGTCCCAGAACGCGTGCCCGTCGTAGCCGGGACCGGTCAGTCCCTTGGCGGGAATGGGGCGACGCTCGGCGCGGGCGCTGGCCTGCAGCACCTGGAACAGCGCGAACCGGACCGCCTGCTGGACCTCGTCGTCGCCGTCGAGTTCCACATCGGAGCGCGACCAGAAGTCGTCCAGGTACCGCCGCTGCGCGGCGAGCAGCCCGTCCCAGCCGGTCGCCCGCGCCGCCGCCAACGCCGCCTCGACCTGGGCGGCGACGGCAGGCAGGCTGCGCTGGCTGGACCAGCCGTACGCGAGGAACTTCACCAGCCGTAGCGGCTCCCCGGCGGCGAGGTGCGCGGTGACGGTCAGCCGCGCCGTGTCCGGTCCGCTGACCGAGCTGGTGACCAGGTCCTGTGGGCCCTCGACGACGTGTTCCATGCCGGCGCCGACCCGCAGCCGGCTCGCCGCCGTGCTGTGTACCAGCAGCGCCTGACCGTCGCGGTGGCTGTGCTGCTCGGGGCGCAACGGGTCTTTCAGCGCGGCGGCGGCGCGGGGGTCGGCGGAGGCGGTCGGCAACTGTTCGTTGGTGACCAGTTCGGACTGGATGACGATCTGCGCCGAATCGTCGACCGGGCGCACCTCGTAGGCGATCGCGGCGATCGACCGGTACACGAAGGACACCAGCCGGGTGGTGCGCACCTGGACGGTCCGGCCCGCGGGCGAGGTCCACTCGGCGTACCGGCGCAGCACCCCGTCGCGCAGGTCCAGTTCGCGCTCGTGGGTGCGCAGTTCGCCGTACCGCACGTCGAACGGCTCGTCGTCGACGAGCAGCCGGATCAGTTTGCCGTTGGTCACGTTGATGACGGTCTGCCCCGCCGGCGGGTACCCGTAGCCGGCTTCCGCGTACGGCAACGGGCGCAGCTCGTACACCGAGTTGAGGTAGGTGCCCGGCAGCCCGTGCGGCTCGCCCTCGTCCAGGTTGCCGCGCAGCCCGATGTGACCGTTGGACAGCGCGAACACCGACTCGGTCTGGGCCAGTACCCCCAGGTCGAGGCCCACTTCGCGGACCGCCCAGGGTTCGGTGCGGAAGTTGGCGTGCCGGATCACGACGCCCGCCCGTCGAGCAGCTCGGCAAGGTCGGTGACCACGAGGTCGGCGCCGTGTGCGCGCAGCGCCTCCGCCTCGCCCGACCGGTCGACCCCGACCACCACGCCGAAACCGCCCGCCCGGCCCGCCTCCACACCGGCGACCGCGTCCTCGAACACCGCCGCCTCGCCGGGCGGTACACCGAACGCCCGCGCGGCGGCGAGGAACGTGTCCGGGGCGGGCTTGCCCCGCAGCCCGTCCCGCCTCGCGACCAACCCGTCGACCCGCTCTTCGAGCAGGTCGTTCAGGCCCGCCGCTTCGACGATGAGCGCGCAGTGCCGGCTGGACGACACGACGGCGCGGCGCAGCCCCGCTTTTTCGGCGGCTTTCAGGTACCGCACCGAGCCGGGGTACGCCGAGATCCCGTCGCGTCGCACCCGTTCCAGGAAGATGGCGTCCTTGCGTTCGCTGAGCCCCTCGACGGTGTCCGCGTCCGGCGGGTCGCCGGGCGCGCCTTCCGGCAGCGTGATCCGACGCGCGGCGAGGAACGACCGGGTGCCGTCGGCGCGCGGCTTGCCGTCGACGTACTCGTCGTAGTCGCGCAGCGGGTCGAACGCCACGAACTCGGTGCCGGTGCGTTCGGCGTACCGGCGCAGGAAGTTGTCGAACATCTCCTTCCAGGCCGCCGCGTGCACCGCCGCCGTCGGGGTGAGCACCCCGTCCAGGTCGAACAGGCAGGCCCGGATCTGGTCAGGCAGGCCAAGCACACGGCTACGCTAACCCGGATCGACCCGATCGGCTCGTCAGCGACATGGTTCGATCAGCATGGGCGACCCGTTCGGGGCGCGCCCGGCGGCGCGATCAGTGCCAGATCGGTCGGGCGGCGCCCGCCGGACCCGGCGAGGCGATCAGCGTCGGGCGGCGAGCATCAGGCTCAGGTCGACGAGCCGGTTGGTGTACCCCCACTCGTTGTCGTACCAGCCGAAGACCTTGACCAGGGTGCCGTGCGCCTGGGTCAGCAGGCCGTCGAGCACGCACGACGCCGGGTCGCCGACCACGTCGCGGGAGACGACGGGCTGGTCGGTGTACCGCAGCACCCGCGTCATCGCTCCCGCGGCGGCCGCGGCGAACGCGGCGTTCACCTCGGTCGGCGTGACCGGGCGGGACACCAGGCAGGTCAGGTCGCACACCGAGCCGTCCTCGACGGGTACCCGCAGCGCCGTCCCGGTCAGCCGCCCCGCGAGCTCCGGCAGTACCTCGCCGATCGCGGCGGCCGCCCCGGTCGAGGTGGGCACGATGTTCACCGCCGACGACCGGGCGCGACGCGGGTCGACGTGCGCGGAGTCGAGCAGCATCTGGTCGTTGGTGTACGCGTGCACCGCGGTGAGGTATCCGCGCAGCACCCCGAAGTCGTCGTCGAGCACCTTCGCCATGGTCGCCAGACAGTTCGTGGTACACGACGCGGCGGAGACGACCCGGTGCCGCGCCGGGTCGAACGACGCCTCGTTCACGCCCATCACCAGGGTCGCGTCGGCGTCCCGGGCGGGCGCGGTGATCAGTACCCGCTGGGCGTTCGCCTTCAGGTGCGCCTCCGCCGCGTCGCGGGACGGCAGCGTGCCGGTCGCCTCGACGACCAGGTCGATGCCCCGGTCGCCCCAGTGCAGCCGGGTCGGGTCGGGTTCGCGGGTGACCTCGATGCGGTGCCCGTCGACGGTCATGCCGACCGCGTCGCAGCCGACGTCCCACCGTAGCCGCCCGAACGTGGAGTCGTGGACGAGCAGGTGCGCCAGGGTCGGCGTGGGCCACAGGTCGTTGACCGCGACCACGTCGACGTGTTGGTCGAGCAGCCCCCGGTCGAGCAGGCAGCGCAGGTAGTTACGGCCGATCCGGCCGAACCCGTTGATCGCGACGCGGTAGTTCATCGTGCCCCCCTGTCGACTCCAGCGTGCCGCCGGTACGCACGGCTTCGGAGGGTCGAAGGTCCCCGATCGCGAGGCGCGTCGACGGTTTTCCACGAGCCGGCGGGCCGGGTGCGGGTCGCTCAGCCGACGCGATCGGGACCCTTTTCTCCTCCGCCCCGGCGCGTGATCCTCCTAGAGTGAGCCTCATGGATGATGTGCTGCGGGTGGGGGTACCCGCACAGACCGAGGACGGGGAGCGACGTGTCGCGCTGGTACCCGACGCCGTCGGCCGGCTCCGCGCGGCCGGTGTCGCGGTGCTGGTCGAACACGGCGCGGGCACGGCGGCGTTCCTGCCCGACGAGGCGTACGCGGCGGCAGGCGCCGAGGTCGTCGCGCGCGACGAGGTGTACCGGCGAGCCGACGTGATGCTGTACGTCGGACGTCCGTCGGCGGACGCCGTGGGGCGACTGCGTGCCGGGCAGACCGTGATCGGGCTGCTGCGTCCGCTGACCGACCCGGCGTTCGCCGCCGACCTGGCCGCGCGCGGGGTGACGGCGATCAGCCTGGACGGCATCCCGCGTACGCTCAGCCGGGCGCAGAGCATGGACGCGCTGACCTCGCAGGCGAACGTCGCCGGGTACAAGGCGGCGCTGCTGGCGGCGAACGTGTTCGGCCGGTACTTCCCGATGCTGGTCACCGCCGCCGGTACCGCGCGCCCGGCACGCGTGCTGGTGCTCGGCGCGGGCGTGGCGGGACTGCAGGCTCTCGGTACCGCGCGGCGGCTGGGCGCCGTGGTCGCCGGGTACGACGTGCGACCGGAGGCGCGCGCCGAGGTCGAGTCGGTCGGCGCGGCGTTCCTGGACCTGGGTCCGGTCGGCGGCGCCGGCGAAGGCGGGTACGCCCGCGCGCTGACCCCTGAGGAGCAGCAGGCCCAGCAGGCCAGCCTGGCGGAGAAGATCGCCTCGTACGACATCGTCATCACCACCGCGCAGGTACCGGGTCGCCGACCGCCGCTGCTGGTCACGGCGGACGCGGTCAAGGCGATGGCGCCCGGATCGGTCGTGGTCGACCTGGCCGCGAGCGACCTCGGCGGCAACGTCGAACTGTCCCAGCCGGAGCGCACCGTGGTCACCGACAACGGGGTGACCGTGATCGGCGCGGGCAACCTGCCGGCGACGGTACCGACGGCGGCGTCGACCGCGTATTCCCGCAACCTCACGGCGCTGCTGACCCACCTGGTCCACGACGGGAAGCTGCGCATCGACCTGACCGACGAGATCCAGGCCGGGGTCGTCGTCACCCACGACGGGCAGGTGGTCCACCCGGCGACCGCCCGCGTGCTGGAATCCGGAGGTACCCGGTCATGAGCCAGGAACTGTTCGCCGACCTCAGCATCTTCGTGCTGAGCCTGCTGATCGGCCTGGAAGTGATCAGCAAGGTGCCCGCCACCCTGCACACCCCGCTGATGTCCGCCGCCAACGCCATCCACGGCATCGTGCTGGCCGGCGCGATGCTCATCGCGGTCACCGCGGACACCGTCGTCGGGTACGTGCTGGGCTTCGTCGCCGCCGTGTTCGCGGCGATGAACGTGGTCGGCGGGTACGTGGTCACCGACCGGATGCTGGAGATGTTCAAACCGAAGCGGGACCTGGCGGCCAAGCCGACGCCGGCCGCGCTGACCGCCGAACGCGGCGCCACGACGGCCGGGGCGGCGCAGCCGACCGGCGACCAGCCGAAGGTCGAGGTGCGGTGATGGGCGGCTTCGACACCGTGATCAGGCTGGTGTACCTGGCCGCCGCCGTGTGCTTCGTGCTCGGCCTGCACCTGATGAACACCCCGCCGACCGCGCGGCGCGGCAACCGGCTGTCCGCCGCCGGGATGACCGCCGCGATCCTGGCCACCCTGGCGCTGATGATCCGCGCCGGTACCGTCACCGTCACCGGCTGGATCGTGCTGGCCGTCGGGGTGGCGGTCGGCGGCGGGGCAGGGTTGCGCAGCGCCCGCACGGTACCGATGACCGGCATGCCGCAACTGGTCAGCCTGTTCAACGCGGTCGGCGGCGGGGCAGCCGCGCTGGTCGCGATCCACGACTTCGTGCGACTGTCCGGCGCCGGCGCGGGGGTACCGGTCGCCGTGGCGGTGCCGACCGCCCTGGACGTGGTGATCGGCTCGGTCACCTTCTCCGGCTCGCTGGTCGCGGCCGGCAAGCTGCAGGGTGTGGTACCGGGCCAGCCGGTGGTCTTCCCCGGCTCGAAGCTGGTCAACCTGCTGTTGGCCGTGGTCACCGCCGGTGGCGCGGTGTACCTCGCGACCGGGTCGGCCGGAGTGCCGATCCTGATCCTGGTGGTTCTCGCCGCGCTCGCCTTCGGGGTGACCATGGTGCTGCCCATCGGCGGGGCCGACATGCCGGTGGTGATTTCGCTGCTCAACGCGTTCACCGGTACCGCGGTGGCGATGGCCGGCTTCGTGGTCGACAACACCGTGCTGATCACGGCGGGTGCGCTGGTCGGGGCGTCCGGTGGCATCCTGACCAAGCTGATGGCCGACGCGATGAACCGGTCGCTGGCCAACATCATGCTCGGCGGGTTCGGCACCGGCGACACCGGACCGGCGGCGGCCGGCCCGGCCGGCGCGACGGTGCGCGAGGTGGCCGCCGACGACGCGGCGATCCAGTTGGCGTACGCGAACAGCGTGGTGATCGTGCCCGGCTACGGGCTGGCCGCCGCCCAGGCCCAGCACGCCGCCCAGGAACTGGCCCAGACGCTGCGCGAGCACGGGGTGGACGTGACGTTCGCGATCCACCCGGTCGCCGGCCGGATGCCGGGGCACATGAACGTGCTGCTGGCCGAGGCGAACGTGCCGTACGACCAGATGCTGGAGATGGAGGAGATCAACCCGCAGTTCCCGCGTACCGACGTGGCCCTGGTGGTCGGCGCGAACGACGTGACGAACCCGGCCGCCCGGCGACCCGGTACCGCCATCTCCGGCATGCCGATCCTCGACGTCGACCAGGCGCACAGCGTCATCGTCATCAAGCGCTCGATGGGACACGGGTACGCCGGCATCGACAACGAGCTGTACACCAACCCGAAGACCGGGATGCTGTTCTCCGACGCGAAGGCCGGGCTGAGCGCGCTGACCGCGGCGGTGAAGACCCTGGTCGGGTGAGGTGGTCGGGGCCGGCGCGCCGCGCCGGCCCCGACCACCACCCTTGACAGCCAACGCCGTCAGCCAGTGAGTGCTCGGCGGAGATCTTTCATCAGCAGCAGCAGGTGCATGGGGTCGGTGGGGCTCGCCTCGAACTTGGCCAGCCGGAGGTAGAAATCGCGGGCGGCCTCGGTCTCGCAGTGGATGAGGACTGCCCGCACGCCGATGACCTCAGCAGCGGTCGCGATGCGCCGCAGCGCGTTGACCACCAGTGCGCGACCCAGCCCCGCACCCTGGGCGGTTTGGTCGACGCCGAGCCGGGTCAGGATCACCACCGGTTGGTGGTAGCGGCCGGCGCCCTGCCGCAGTCGTGGGGAAGCATCGGCAGGGGCGACGCTACCGGCGGCGAGAGCGTAGTAGCCGACCACCCGGCCGTCGGGATCGTCGACATTTCGCACCACGTACACCCGCGACAAGCCGGCCCGATGGGCTTGCAGGGCGCGCTCGACCAGCCAGATCGACTGGGCCGGCGACCCGCAGTCAAAGCCGGCCACGACGTGGGCGGCCGACAGCGGCTCGACCGGCGAGAAGGCGCCGCTCACCGCTACGCGCTAGCCGGCGGAGCGTCGAGCACCGTAGGTGCGCTCAGCAGCTCCCGCAGCCCTGCGATGTCCTG
>DASUXA010000005.1:0-34094 GCA_036378155.1 Micromonosporaceae bacterium
GTTCTCGTTCCTCTACCGCGAAGCGTCACACCTATCTCGGACGCCGCTCGCCACAGGTCGTCGCCGACCAGTGCGATGTCGAAATCGCTGGGGCGACCGACGTCGAACGCTTCCCCGGTGAGGAACCGCTGCCCGGTGACGGAACTACCGGCGAACAGAACCTTGGTGTCGCGGTACCCCGCTGCCTCGAGCCCGCCGTGCAGCCGTTGGGTGAACGCGCGGAACGCGGCGTGGTCGGCGAAGCCCAACGGGATCTCACGACCCGGCGAGACCGCCCCGGCGAGCCGTCGACCGCCCGAGCCCGTCACCGCGTTCATCACCTGGTTGGTCCGGGCAAGCTCGGGGGTGATCCGGTGCAGCCTGTCCTCGATCGCCGTCCGCAGTTCCCCGGCCAGGTGCCGGACCGCGGTGTGACGCAGTTTGTCCAGCACGCGGCGTACCGCGTACCGACCGGCCTCCTCGGCGGCCACCGCCTCCGCCTCGGACGCGCCCAGTGTCTCCGGCGCGGCGACCTGCGCGGCGACGATCTGCGCGGCGGTGACCGCGAGAATGCCGAGGATGGCGATCTTCGCGATGCGGGTCGCCATGCCCGAGGCGTCGAGCAGGGTGGCGATCAGGTCGCCGGCGTCCGCGCCGTCCTCGTGCCAGCGTCGGTCGCGCTGCCACCCGGCGGCGAACGCGTCGATGGACGCGCTGGTGTTGTACCGGGTGAGGTCGGTCGCGGTGCGGTCGGCGTCGGTCGACACCTCGCGCAGGTCGCGGGCGAAGGCGCGCCACCGTCGGCCCGCCGCGTGCAGTGCGTCCTCGTCCGCCTCGGGCCAGTTGTACCCGAGCAGGTCGATGACCCACACCAGGCTGCTGGGCAGTTGGATGCTCACGCCAGCCTCCCGACCGATTCGAACCGGGTCGCCGCGCCCTGGTCGGTCGCCGCGTCGGTCTGTCCGACGCTGGTCACCGCCTCGCCCAACGACGTGAGCCGGTCGGCGAGCGCGGTGAACCGGTCCAGGGCGAACATGCCGACGGCGGTGTACGTCGCGGCGACGATCGAACCGAACTCGTCGCCGCCCCACGGTGCGCTCGCGCCCGCCACCGCCGCGCTCAATGCCCGAGTGGCGCCCGTCAGCCGAATCCCCGCGGTGACGAGTTCCCGGCCGCACCGTTCGACGTGTGCGGGATCAAGGTCGAGGTCCATCGCGCCCCCTCACCGCGACGGCCACGACGTCGCACGCGCGAGGTCGTGGCTGATCTGCTCGAGCGCACGGTCGAAACCGCGTCCGATCTCCACCAGGTCGGCGTGGTACGACCGCTCGTCGTCACCCCGACCACGGGCGGCGGCGTGGGCGGCGCGCAGCGCGTCGTTGACGGCGCACAGGATCGCCTCCTGCGCGGTCGCCGCCGCCGCGTGGTCCACGGCTGCGCGCCGCCACACGACCGGGTCCACGTCCAGCCGCGCCAGCACGCCGCCCGCGGACGCCTCGGCGCGGACCCGACCGTCCATCGCGGTCGCGGAAAACGTCCTGCCGGACGCCTCGACGGTGACCGCGATCCGATTCCGGGCGGTCTGTACCGCGCGGTCCACGGCACGCGCCAGCTCGGCGACCGGGAAATCGTCGTTCCTTCCACGGCTTGACATGGTTCGGGACCGTATCCGGGACGCCACGGACTCGGAAAGATCGCTGCCCCGGCCTGTGGATAACTCTGAACCGGACGCTGTTGACCTGCACGGATGCGGCCGCAGATGAGCGTTCACGGACGGCTGTCGCAACAGGACCATGACGATCTGTGCACGGCTCCGGGGTTGCGGTGGGTGCCGCTCGTTGTGTCTGATGTGCGACCAGTGGCGGTTTTCCGGCCACCGGTGGTACGGGCGTCGGCACAGGCGCGACGTCCGTCGCGTCAGTCGCGGCAGGAGCGGTGGTGAGCGACGTCCATTCCCGACTGGACCCGTTGGACGAACTGACCCGGGCGGTCGACGCCGCCCGTGACGGCGACGACGAAGCGTTCCGGTTCGTGTACCGGGAACTGCATCCCGGACTGCTGCGGTACCTGCGCGCGCTCGTCGGCGACGACGCCGAGGACGTCGCCTCGGAGGTGTGGCTGCAGATCGTCCGCGACCTGCGTACCTTCGTCGGCGACGGGGACGGCTTCCGGGGCTGGGCGGCGACCATCGCCCGAAGACGGGCGCTGGACCACCTGCGGTACCACCGTCGCCGGCCGTCCCAGCCGGTACCGGTGGAGGCGCTGATCGGCTATGCCGGCGACGACGACACGGCGACGCAGGCGGCTGCCGCCGCCGCCACCGATGCCGCGATCGCGCTGATCGCCACGCTGCCGCGCGATCAGGCCGAGGCGGTACTGCTGAGGGTGGTCGTCGGACTGGACGCCCAGAGCGCCGCGGACGTGCTGGGCAAACGACCCGGAGCGGTGCGTACCGCGTCGTACCGGGGGCTGCGCCGCCTCGCGAAGATCCTCGACAGCCTCGGCGTGAGAGATTTTCCCGCGCCAGGTGTGACACGAACGAAGGCTCCGACGCTGAAGGACATGAGATGAGCACCACCCGTCCCAGCCGGATCGACCGGGACACCGCCGAGCGTCTGCTCGAGGGTGTCCCGGCGGTTCGCGATCCGGGCGGTGTCCCGCTCGCCAACCTGCTCGCCGCGGCAGCCGCCCCCGGCCGCCCGGACGAGCTCGCCGGCGAGCAGGCGGCACTGGCCGCGTTCCGGGCAGCTCAGCTCGCTCATACCCCCGAACCCAGGAGACCTTCTGTGCTCAAGACCGCGCTCGCGAAGATGCTCACCGTGAAGGCCGCGGCGGCTGCCGCGGCGGTGGTCGCGGTCGGCGGCGGTGTCGCCGTCGCCGCCGAGACCGGCGCGCTGCCCAACCCGCTCACCGCCGTCCAGGGTCAGCCGTCCGCATCGCCGGACGTCGACAAGTCGAAGGCGGCCGACGGCACCGAGCACGCCAAGGGCACGCCGTCGCCGTCGCTGGTCGGTCTGTGCCACGCGTACCTGGCCGGCGCCGGCTCGGCGGAACACAGCCACGCGCTGGAGAACCCGGCGTTCACCGTGCTGATCACCACCGCGGGCGGCAAGGACAAGGTCGACGCGTACTGCACGAACCTGCTCGCCTCGGCGCACCCGGAGCCGTCCCACAAGCCGGGCACGCACCCGTCCGGGCAGCCGTCGGTCCGCCCGACCGGTACGCATTCCACCACCGAGTCCCACCCGACCGGCGAGCCCAGCGCGCACCCCAGCCACTAGGGCTCGCCACCGGTACCGTCCGGGCGGCGGCGTACGAGGACCTCACGTCGCCGCCCCACGCCGGACCCGACTGAGCTATCCCCCCGGCTCGGTCGACGGGGCGGGCGGCACCCCCCACCGCCCGCCCCCACGGCGACCCGTCGCGGGTACCGCCCGGCGACGCCCGCCTCGGCTAGCCTGAGCGCATGACGGACACGCCGACGGTGGCGGTACGCGGCGAGGCGACCCGGGAAGTCGAACCGGAGATCGCGCAGTTCTCCGTGACGGTCGCCGCGCGTGACAAGGACCGGTCGCGAACCCTGTCGCGACTGGCGGACCGCGCCCAGGCGGTACGGGCGGTCATCGAGGGGTACGGCGACGCGATCGAGCGCACCGAGACGTCCGGGCTGCGGGTGTACCCGGAGATGAAGCGGTCGGGCGAGAAGGTCGGCGCGTACCAGGGCAGCGTCACGACCACGGTCACCGTCTCCGACTTCGGGGTGCTCGGCGAGGTCATTCTGCGCCTCGCCGACCAGGACCAGACCAGCGTCGCCGGACCGTGGTGGTCGTTGCGTCGGCAGAGCCCGGTGTACCGGCAGGCGCGGCGCGACGCGATCGACGACGCGTTGAACCGCGCCCGCGACTACGCCGACGCGCTCGGTGCGCGCGTGGTCCGCCTGGTCGAACTCGCCGACGCGGGACTGTCGAGCGCCCCGATACCGCTGGCCCGGGGCGGGGCCGGGGGCATGGCGTTCCGCAGCATGGCGGCGACCGAAGGTGAGCCCCGCATCGAACTGGACCCGCAGCGGCAGACGGTACACGCCGAGGTCGAGGCCCGGTTCGAGATCAGCGAGCCGGGTGTCCTCGCCGGCGACTGAGCGCACCGGAGCGCCGATCGCGCGCCGGTTTGAGCGCCGGCAGCCCGCTGATCCCTCGCTCGGTCGTCAGTTGTGCGCGTGCAGCGCCTCGTTGAGGGCGATCCCGTGCCCGGCGCGGGGCAGCGCCTCGATGGCGCCGGTCAGCGAGTTGCGCCGGTACAGGATGCCGGACCGACCGGACAGCTCCGCCGCCTTGACCGTGGCGCCGTCCGGCAGCCGTACCTTCGACCCGGCGGTCAGATAGCAGCCCGCCTCGACCACGCAGTCGTCGCCGAGGGAGATGCCGATACCGGCGTTGGCGCCGAGCAGGCAACGCTCACCGATCCGGACGACCTCCTTGCCGCCGCCGGACAGGGTACCCATGATCGATGCCCCGCCGCCGATGTCGGACCCGTCGCCGACCACCACGCCCGCCGAGATCCGTCCCTCGACCATCGAGGTGCCGAGGGTACCGGCGTTGAAGTTGACGAATCCCTCGTGCATCACCGTGGTACCCGGCGCGAGGTGCGCGCCGAGCCGCACCCGGTCGGCGTCGCCGATACGCACCCCGCTCGGCGTGACGTAGTCGACCATGCGCGGAAACTTGTCGATGCCGTACACCACAAGGTGACCGCCCGCGACGCGGGTGAGCAGCCGCAACTCGTCGACCCGCTCCGGCGGGCACGGACCGGCGGAGGTCCACGCCACGTTCGCCAGCAGTCCGAACACGCCGTCGAGGTTCGCCTGGTGGGGCCGGATCAACCGGTGGGAGAGCAGGTGCAGGCGCAGGTACACGTCGGTGGCGTCGGACGGCGGGTCGGCCAGCGAACCGACGACGGTGGTCACCTCGACGACCCGCAGTCCGGGCAGCACCCGGCCGCCGGTCGCGCCGTGCGGCGTCGTCGGCGGTTGCTCCGGTGCGGCGCCGAGACCGAGCGCGCCGGTCGGATACCACACGTCCAGCACCCGGCCCTCGCCGGTCACGGTGGCGAGGCCGTTTCCCCAGGCGGCAGTGGTCAGGAACGTCACGGGCGTCAACGGTACTAAGGTCGTCGCCGTGGCGAGTTTCGACCCCGGTACCCTCACCGACCCTGTCGCGCTGACCAGAGCCCTGGTCGACGTCGAGTCCGTGTCCGGCGACGAGCGGGAGATCGCGGACGCGGTCGAGGCCGCTCTGCGCGGGGCCCGGCACCTCAGCGTCGAGCGGCACGGCAACACCGTGGTCGCCCGTACCGACCTGGGCCGGCCGACCCGGGTGGCGCTCGCCGGGCACCTGGACACCGTGCCGCTCGCCGACAACTTCCCGTCCCGGCTGGACGGCGACGTGATCTACGGGTGCGGCACCTCCGACATGAAGTCCGGCACGGCGGTCGCGTTGTGGCTGGCGGTCGGGCTGGCGGAGCCCCGCCACGACGTGACGTACCTGTTCTACGACTGCGAGGAGGTGGAGTCGGCGCGCAACGGGCTGAACAAGCTCGCCGCGAGCCGCCCCGATCTGCTCGCCGCCGACTTCGCGGTCCTGCTGGAGCCGACGTACGGGCAGGTCGAGGCGGGCTGCCAGGGCACCATGCGGGCACTGGTGACCACGACCGGGCGGCGCGCCCATTCGGCGCGTTCCTGGCTCGGCGACAACGCCGTCCATGCCGCCGGCGAGGTGCTGCGCCGGCTGTCGGAGTACCGGGCGCGGACCGTGGTGCTGGACGGCTGCGAGTACCGGGAAGGTCTGAACGCGGTCCGGATCACCGGTGGTATCGCCGGCAACGTCATCCCGGACGTGTGTCGGATCGAGGTGAACTACCGGTTCGCCCCGGACCGCTCGGAAGCCGACGCCGAGAAGCACCTGCGCGAGGTGTTCACCGGGTACGACGTGCGGATCACCGACTCGGCGCCGGGCGCCCTTCCGGGGCTGGACGGGCCGGCGGTACGCCAGTTCCTGGCGACGGTCGACCAGCCGGCGACGGCGAAGCTGGGTTGGACGGATGTGGCGCGGTTCGCCGCGCTCGGTATCCCGGCGGTGAACTTCGGACCCGGCGATCCGAACCTGGCGCACAAGCCGGAGGAGCGGGTCGAGATCCCGAAGATCACCGGGACCGCGCGAATTTTGCGCGACTGGCTGGGGTGAGGGTCACTCGGCGGAGATCGGGGCCTTCGGCTCGGTCGGGGGGTACGCCGTCCGATTGCCGGTGCCGGCGTGGTCGCCCGTGGAATATCCGCCCCGTCGTGCCGCGACGAGCTGGATGATCTGGCGGCGCACCTGACGGCGCCGGCGCGCCCGTTCGCTCGGACCGATCACGTTTCGCCCCCCGCGCCACAGGTAACCAGGTACTTAGCAGACGCGCGAGCGGTATCCACAGGTTGCCGCCGCGCCGTCACGAATCCGACCCCGACGCGGACTACGGTGGCTGCATGACTGACGGCAACGGGCCCGATCCGACGCCGGGCGCCGAGCGCCACGGCGGTGCGGTGACGCTGCGCCGTGAGGCGATCCCGGTGACCACGGCCGACCAACGACTGCTCGATTCCCGCCTACGCAAGGACTGGAAGGTCAAGGACGCGTGGCGGGCGCTGCGCATCCTGAGCGAGTTCGTCGAGGGCTTCGACACGCTCGCGGACCTGCCGCCTGCGGTGAGCGTGTTCGGCTCGGCACGCTGCCGACCGGGTAGCGACGACTACGCGCTCGCCGAGCGCCTCGGCGCGGCGCTGGCCCGCGCCGGGTACGCGGTGATCACCGGGGGCGGTCCGGGTGTGATGGAGGCGGCGAACAAGGGCGCCACCGAGGTCGGCGGACTGTCCGTGGGGCTCGGCATCGAGTTGCCGTTCGAGCAGGGCATGAACGAATGGGTCGACATCGGCATCGACTTCCGGTACTTCTTCGCCCGCAAGACCATGTTCGTCAAGTACGCCCAGGCGTTCATCGTGCTGCCCGGGGGCTTCGGCACCATGGACGAACTGTTCGAGGCGCTCACTCTCGTACAGACCAAGAAGGTCACCCGGTTCCCGGTGGTGCTGATGGGCGTGGAGTACTGGGGCGGTCTGCTCGACTGGATGCGCACCACGATGGTCTCGGAGGGCAAGGTCAGCCCCGCCGATCTCGATCTGCTCTGCGTCACCGACGACGTCGACGAGGCGGTACGCCACATCGTCGACGCGGACGCGGTGCTCGCCGCCGAACAGGCAGCGGTACGCGACGCCGCCGCGCACACCGCCGCGCCGGAGCAGTGAGCGATGGCGGCGATCTGCGTGTTCTGCGCTTCGTCGGGTACGGTCGATCCACGCTGGACCGGGCTGGCGGCAGAGGTCGGTCTCGCGCTGGCCGCGCGCGGGCATTCACTGGTGTCCGGCGGCGGGCAGGTCGGCATGATGGGGGCGGTCTGTCGCGGCGCGCGGGCCGGCGGGGCACCCACCTTCGGCGTCATCCCCGAGGCGTTGATGGCGCTCGAGGTCGCCGACCGGGACTCCGACGATCTCGTGGTGACCCGTGACATGGCCGAACGCAAGACCGTGATGATGGACAAGGCGGACGGCTTCCTGGTCCTGCCCGGCGGCATCGGCACCCTCGACGAGTTGTTCGAGGTGTGGACGACAGCCGCCCTGGGCATGCACCGCAAGCCGGTGGTCCTGCTCAACGTCGACGACTTCTACACCGGACTGTTGCAGTGGCTCAAGCAGTTGGCGCTCGCCGGGTTCGTCCGACCGCCCGCACTGGACATGCTGGTCATCGCGGATTCCGTCGCCGTCGCGCTGGACGCGTTCGAGCAGGAACCGGACTGGACCACCTGACCGGTACCGGCTGTCGTACCGGCGTGCTCGAATGGGCGGCGTGACCACGACCGTGCCGCCCAGCAGCCAGGTGTACCGCCTGGTGAGGTCGGCTGCCGACGAGTCGGCGACGCTGCTCGACGACCCCGGGCAGGCGCGCGTGGCGGCGCACCGCGACGGGCCGTTGCTGGTGCTCGGCGGACCGGGCACGGGGAAGACGACCACCCTGGTCGAGGCGGTCGCCGCACGGGTCGCGGAGGGTGTCGATCCGGAACGCGTCCTGGTGCTCACCTTCGGAAGGCGGATCGCGACGGACCTGCGCGCCCGCATCGAGCGTCGGATCACCGTCGGCGGTCGCCGGGCGACCACCGCCCCCACCGTGACGACCTTCCACGGGTACGCGTTCGCGCTGCTGCGCCGCGCCGCGGCCGAGGTCGGCGATCCGCCCCCCCGCCTGCTCACCGGCCCCGAGCAGGACCTCATAATCCGGGAATTGCTGTCGGCGCCCGAGGCGGGCGCGGACTGGCCCGAGTCGCTGCACCCCGCCCTGCGCACCCGGGGCTTCACCGAACAGTTGCGCGACCTGCTGCTGCGCGCCGCCGAGCGAGGGATCGACCCGATCGCGCTCGCCGCGCTGGCAGCCGAGCACCACCGCCCCGAGTGGCGCGGCGCCGCCCGTTTCATGCACTCGTACCAGCAGGTGCTGGCGTTGCGCGACGCCACGGCACGGGCCGGCACCGGATACGACTACGCCGAACTGGTGCGCGCCGCCACCGGGCTGCTCGCCGACGATCCGACCCTGCTCGCCGCGGAGCGGCGGCGGGTGGCCTATGTGTACGTCGATGAGTTCGCCGACACCGACCCCGCACAGCGCGACCTGTTGGACCAGATCGCGGGGGACGGTAGACACCTGGTCGCGTTCGCCGACCCCGACTCCTCGATCTACGCGTTCCGGGGCGCCGACCCGGTCGGGGTCGCCGACTTCCCGCTGCGGTACCGCACGGTGACCGGGGAGCCCGCCCCGACGGTGACGCTGACCCGTTCGTACCGCTCGGGCGCGGCGTTGCTGACCGCGACGCGGCAGGTCGCGACCCGGCTGCGCGGACCGGCGCGACATCGTCGCCTCGACCCGGCGTCCGGTGCGGCGGACGGCACCGTCGAGACGCACACCTTCCGTTCCGCCGCCGCCGAGGCGAACTACCTCGCCCATCGGCTGCGCGAGGCGCACTTGATCGAGGGTGTGCCCTGGTCGCGGATGGCGGTCGTGGTCCGGTCCACCGCGCTGCGGCTGCCCACGCTGCGCCGGGCGTTCGCCCAGGCCGGGGTACCGACCGTGAGCCACGCCGACGACCTGCCGCTGGCTGCCCAGCCGGCGGTCGCGCCGCTGCTGCTGTTGCTGCGCTGCGCGCTGGAGCCGGCTCGCCTGGACGAGTCCACCGCGGTCGCCCTGCTGCATTCGCCGCTGGGCGGCGCCGACCCGCTCGCCGAGCGCCGGCTGCGCCAGGGGCTGCGCGCCCTCGCGCTCGCCGCCGGAGACCGGCGTCCCTCCGGCGTGTTGCTCGTCGAGGCGCTGCGTGACCCGACCGAACTCGCCGCGGTGGAACGCCGCTGGGCGCGACCGGCTCGCGCGATCGCGTCGTTGCTCGCCACCGCCCGGCAGACCGCTGCCCGCCCGGGCGCGAGCGTGGAGGACGTGCTGTGGGCCGTGTGGCGCGCCAGCGGACTGGCTGACCGGTGGGCGTCGGCGAGCGCGCGGGGCGGCGCGCGGGGCGAGGCGGCGGATCGTGATCTGGATGCCGTGGTCGCGCTGTTCGAGGCCGCGGCGCGATTCGTGGACCGGCTGCCCGGCGCGCGGACCGAGGTGTTCCTCGACCACGTGCTCGGTCAGCAGTTGCCCGGCGACTCGCTGGCGCCGACCGCGGAGCGCGGTCCGGCGGTACGGGTGCTCACCGCGCACGCCGCGAAGGGTCTGGAGTGGGACGTCGTGGCGGTCGCCGGGGTACAGGAGGGTCTGTGGCCGGACCTGCGGCTGCGCGGCAGCGTGCTCGGCTCCGAGCATCTGGTCGACGTCGCGGCGGGACGGGAGTCGGGCACCGCCGGGCAGGCGTCGGCGCTGCTCGACGAGGAGCGCCGCCTGTTCTACGTGGCGGCTACGCGGGCGCGGCTGCGGCTTCTGGTCACCGCTGTGGCGTCGGCGGACGGCGCGGAGCGACCGTCGCGTTTTCTCGACGAGCTCAGCCCGGCGCGCCGGCAGTCGCGTGATGTCGACGGGGTGGACGACGATCCGCGGACGGGTCCGGCTGATGTCGAGGAACGGTCGCCGACCCGGTTGCCTCGCGCGCTGACGCTGTCCGCGCTGGTCGCTGAGCTTCGCGGGGTGGTCGCCGATCCGGCCGCCGCGATGCCTCGGCGGGAGGCGGCAGCCGCTCAGTTGGCGCGGCTCGCCGTCGCCGGGGTGCCGGGCGCGCACCCGGACGAATGGTGGGGGTTGCCGCCGTTGTCCGACGAACGGCCGCTCGTCGACCCGGGCGAGCCGGTGACTGTGACTCCATCCACTGTGGACAGTGTGCAGCGCTGCAGTCTGCGGTGGTTGCTGGAGAAGCACGGGGGCGCGAATCCGCCCACGCCGGAGCAGGGGGTGGGCAACCTGGTGCACGCCGCCGCGATGCTCGCCTCCGACGCCCAGGTCGACCGCGCCAAGCTGATCGACTACGTGGCGGCCCGGTTCGACGAGATCGAACTGTCCGCTCGGTGGCTGGCGGAGCGGGAGCGGGCGCGGGCCGAGACGATGATCGACAAGTTGGTCCGCTGGCTCGCCGACAACCCGCGTCGGCTGGTCGCGATCGAGCGCGACTTTCTCGTCCAGTTGACCAACGACGTGCAGATCAAGGGCCGGGTCGACCGATTGGAGGTTGACGACCAGGGTCGCCTGGTCGTCGTCGACATCAAGACCGGCAAGTCCACCTCGGTCACCGCCGCCGACATCGTCGAGCATCCGCAACTCGGCGCGTACCAGGCGGCGGTCGAGGCGGGAGCGTTCGACGACGTCGGTACCGAGTCGGGCGGGGCGGCGCTCGTCCAGCTCGGTACCGCGCACACCGCGGCGCAGGAGCAGTCCCAGCCCGGGTTGTCCGAGTCGACCGAGCCGGGTTGGGCGACGGATCTGGTGCGTCGTACCGCGCGCACGATGGCTGCCTCGACATTCGAGGCGGTGGCGAACGCCAAGTGCCGCAGTTGTCCGGTACGCACCTCCTGCCCGGTGTCGGGCAAGGGTCGGCAGGTCACCGAGGACGACCGATGAGTACGGTCCAGGTCAAAGCCGGTCCCCGGTACACCCCGCACGAACTGGCCCGCGAACTCAACCTGCACCCGCCGACGCCGGAGCAGGCGGCGGTCGTCCACGCTCCGGTCGAGCCGCTGCTCGTGGTCGCCGGTGCCGGATCGGGCAAGACCGAGACGATGGCGGCCCGGGTCGTCTGGCTGGTGGCGAACAACCACGTCCGCGCCGACCAGGTGCTCGGTCTCACCTTCACCCGCAAGGCGGCCGGTGAGCTCGCCCATCGGGTCCGCGCGCGACTGGCGCAGCTGACCCGTCGGTACGGCCGCGACGAGTTGCTGGTCGGAGAGCCGACCGTGGCGACCTACCACTCGTACGCCGCGCGCATCGTCACCGAACACGGGGTGCGTGCCGGGTACGAACCCGCGACCCGGCTGCTGTCGGAGGCGTCCTGCTGGCAGCTCGCCGACGCGATCGTCCGGTCGTACACCGGCGACATGTCCGCCGTCGACAGCGCGCCGTCCACGGTGGTCGCGGCGGTACTGCAACTCGCGGCGGACCTGTCCGAGCATCTGGTCACGCCGGACGAACTGGCGACCTGGACCGGTCGGTTCCACGCCGAGGTCGCCAGCCGCCCCGGTCGGATGTACCGCGACGTGTCGGCGCTGCTGTCCAGGCAGCGGGCGCGGCTCGCGCTGCTGCCCCTGGTCCGGGCGTACACCGAACGCAAGCGACTGCTCGAGGCGATGGACTTCGGCGACCAGTTGGCGTGGGCAGCCCAGGTCGCGACCGGGCACCCCGAGGTCGGCGCGCTGGAGCGCGACCGGTACCGCGTGGTGTTGCTCGACGAATACCAGGACACCAGCCACGCCCAGGTGACGCTGTTGCGCGCGCTGTTCGGCGGCGGGCATCCGGTCACCGCCGTCGGCGACCCCTGCCAGTCGATCTACGGATGGCGTGGGGCGAGCGCCGGAAGCCTCGACCGGTTCCCGACCGAGTTCCCGGACCGGTCCGGGGCACCCGCCCGAACCGTCTCGTTGGCGACCAGCTGGCGCAATCGACCCGAGATCCTCAGCGTGGCGAACGCGCTGTCCCGTCCGCTGCGCGACCACGGTCACCGGGTCGCCCGGTTGTCCGCCGCGCCGCGTCCGGCAGCCCCGGCGGGCGCCGCCACCGTGCGGTGTGCGCTGCTGGAGACCGACGCCGACGAGGCCGACTGGATCGCCGACTCGATCGTGGCGGCGTGGCAGCACGCGGCCGGCGTGACCGGGCCCGACGTGCCGCCCGCCGCGATCCCGGTCCGGTCGCGGCCCACCACCGCGGTCGTGACCCGTGTCCGCGCCCAGATTCCGGTCATCGAGACGGCGTTGCGGGCGCGCGGACTGCCCGTCGAGATCGTCGGTCTGGGTGGTCTGCTCGACACGCCCGAGGTACGCGACGTGATCTCCACGTTGCGGGTGCTCGCCGACCCGTCGGCAGGACCGGCGCTGCTGCGGCTGCTCACCGGGGCGCGATGGCGGATCGGGCCGCGCGATCTCGTCGCGTTGCACCGGCGAGCGCGGGCGTTGGCCGACGCCGGTCACGGCGCGGACGGGCGCGGTGCGGACGCGGTCACCGCCGACCGGCTGGACGAGGCGACCCTGGTCGAGGCTCTCGACGACCTGGGCGAGCCCGAACAGTACTCTCCCGCCGGTTATCGCCGGTTCAGCGCATTCGCCGCCGAACTGCGCTCCCTGCGCCGCCGGTTGGATCAGCCGTTGCCCGATCTGCTCGCAGACATCGAGCGGACCATGGGGCTGGACGTCGAAGTCGAGGTACGCACCGGGGACGCGGGGCTGGCGCGCGCTCACCTCGACGCGCTCGGCGCGGTCGCGGAGCGGTTCGTCGCCGAGGCGGAGGGCGCGACCGTCGCCTCCTTCCTCGCGTACCTCGACGCGGCGGAGTCCGAGGAGCGGGGGCTCGCGCCGGGCGAGGTCGAGGTCGTCGAGGGCGCGGTACAGATCCTCACCGGGCACGCCGCCAAGGGGCTGGAGTGGGACGTGGTCGCGGTCGCCGGGCTCACCCAGGGCGTGTTCCCCGGTCCCAGCAGGGCGACCGACCATTGGCTGGGCGGGCTCGGCGTGCTGCCGTTCCCGTTGCGCGGCGACCGCGACGGGCTGCCCGCGCTCGACCTGTCGTCGGCGGCCGACCAGAAGGACGTGGCGCGCGCGCTGACCACGTTCGCCGAGAGTTGGAAGGCGCACGACGAACGGGAGGAGCGGCGACTTGCCTACGTCGCGGTGACGCGCGCCCGTCGGCTGCTGCTGTGCTCCGGGTACTGGTGGGGCGAGGGCACCAAACGGCCGCGCGGCCCGTCGCCGTTCCTGACCGAGATCCGCGACGAGTGCCTCGCCGGGGCGGGCGTGGTCGACGCCTGGGCACCGGCGCCGCCGGACGGCGCCACGAATCCAACCGCCGCGAACGTAGCCCGCGCGAGTTGGCCCGCCGATCCGCTCGGCGAGCGCCGACGGGTGCTCGACGAGGCCGCGGACCTGGTACGCGCCGCGATCGACCGGGCGTTGCGCGAACCGGTCGCGATCTCGACCGCGGTCGTCGGTCGGGTACCGGTCGACGAGGCGGAACGGTGGGCGTACGAGGTCGACCTGCTGCTCGCCGAGCGGGCTCGGCTGACCCGCAACCCGGACGCCCCGGTCGAGGTACCGCTGTCCGACCACGTCTCGGTGTCCCAACTCGTCGCGCTGTACCGCGACCCGGCGGCGCTCGCCGCGCGACTGCGTCGCCCGATGCCGACCCGCCCCGATCCGTACGCGCGCCGGGGCACCGCGTTCCACCGGTGGCTCGAGCAGCGCTTCGCCGCCGACCGGCTGCTCGACATCGACGAACTGCCGGGAGCGGCCGACGAGGACGCGGCGTCGGACGACGCGTTGACCGAACTGCAACGCAGCTTTCTCGCCAGCGAGTGGGCGGACCGCACCCCGGTCGAGGTCGAGGTGCCGTTCGCCACGGTGATCGGCGATCTGGTGGTGCGCGGTCGGATCGACGCGGTGTTCGCCGAGCCCGACGGCGGGTATGTCGTGGTCGACTGGAAGACCGGGCGCCCACCGCCGCCCGGTCGGGCGGCGCGAGCCGCCTCGATCCAGCTCGCCACGTACCGGCTGGCGTGGGCGGAACTGGTCGGCGTACCGGTCGGCAAGGTCAGCGCCGCGTTCCACTACGTGCGCGACGGTCTCACCGTCCGACCGGTCGACCTGTTCGACGAACACGGTCTGGTACGGCTGGTGACGAGCGTGCCGGAAGCGACGTCGCCGTGACCGGATCGGCCGGGCGACGGACCGGTGCGCGGATGCGCGACACTGTCGGCAGGATGTCCGAACCGAAATCTCCCTGGGCGCGTCCGGACGGCGTGGACGGCGCCGACGGTTGGTCGCCGTCGCCGTCGCCGTCCGCGACCGGCGGCGCGGGCACCCCGGTCGGCGCGAGCCGCCCGGTCGCCGGCGCGGGTACCCCGGTCGGCGGCGCGGGCAACGCGTCGGCGGGGGCGGTCGGCTGGGCGGCGCGCCCCGCCGACCCGTCGCGGTACCGCACCGGCCCGGTGACCCGCCCGTCCGCATCGCCGCCGTCCGATCCCGGCGACGAACAGCCGCCCGCCGACCCGGCGCGGCGACAGCGTCGCCTGATGCTGCTGTTCGGCGGGGCCGCCGCGGGCGTTTTCGTGATCGGGCTGGTCGTGGTACTCACCCTGGTGCTCACCGGGCATGCCCCGAGCCGCCGCACCCTCACCGCCCCGCCGGACAACCGTCCGCCGCTGGCGAAGCTGTGCCCGCCGCCGTCCGGGGCGCCCGCCAGCGGGGCGCCGGTACCGCCGCCGCCGCCCGGACCGCGCACCGTCGACCCCGACGCCGGCATCTCGTACCGCGCGTACGGCGCCCCCTGGCAGCCGTGGCGGCAGGTGTGGGGCAAGGGGACGCTGGGCGTGGTGTACCGAATAGGGCAGGACTTCGTCACCGAGGCGTACGACGGCACCGGGTACTACGCGTCGATCCTGTCCGGGTCGGTACCGACCGCGACCAACGACGCGCTCACCCTCGACCTCAAGTGCACCGGTCGGCAGGTCGCCGCCGACGTGCAGGCGGAGTACTACCCGCAGCCGAACACCAAGGACGTGATCCGCGACGAGTTGACCACCCTTGGCGGACGTCCCGCCTGGGTCAGCGTGTTCCGGCTGCACTTCTCGGTACCGGACCTGAAAGCCAAGGACGAGCTGGTCGGCGTCGCGCTCATCGACGTGGGGCGACCCAACGCGGCGGTGCTCTACGTGTCGATTCCCGGTACCCACCGGCAGTACGACTACGTGGTCGACGACGTGGTGGCGTCGGTACGGCCGACGTGATGATCAGCGTGTGTGCGGCGCGCGGCGCGGCGGGTTAGGGTCGCACCGTGACCAGTCATCGTGATCCGGTCGCCATTCCGGCCACGCACTACCCTGTCGAGTCGTTCACCCTGCCCAACGGGCTGCGCGTGGTGCTCGCCCCGGACCGCAGCGCTCCGGTGATCGGCGTCGCGGTGGTGTACGACGTGGGCATCCGGTCCGAGCCGGAGGGCCGCACCGGGTTCGCCCACCTTTTCGAGCATCTGATGTTCCAGGGTTCGCAGAACCTCGAGAAGCTCGCGCATTTCCGCTATGTGCAGGGCTCGGGCGGCACGTTCAACGGATCGACCCACCTCGACTACACCGACTATTTCGAGACGCTGCCCGCCAACGCGCTGGAACGGGCGCTGTTCCTCGAAGCCGACCGGATGCGCGGTCCGAAACTGACCGAGGAGAACCTGCGCAACCAGGTCGACGTGGTCAAGGAGGAGATCCGGGTCAATGTCCTCAACCGACCGTACGGCGGTTTCCCATGGCTGAAGCTGCCGCCGGTGATGTTCGACACGTACCCGAACGCGCACGACGGGTACGGCTCGTTCGTCGACCTGGAATCAGCGACCGTCGAGGAGGCGCAGACCTTCTTCGAGACGTACTACGCCTGCGGGAACGCCGTGCTCGGCGTCGCCGGCGACTTCGACGTGGCGGAGGCGACCGCGCTGATCGAGCGGCACTTCGGTGATGTGCCGGCGCGCCCGGCACCGCCGCGTCCGGACTTCGACGAGCCCGACCTGACCGAGGAGCGCCGGCAAAGCTACGTCGACCGGCTCGCACCGCTGCCCGCGGTGGCGTCCGCCTGGCGGGTACCGGACCCGATCCACGACTTCGTCGACTACCTGCCGTACGTGGTCCTCGCCGAGGTCCTCACCGACGGAGACGCGTCGCGCCTGGTGGAACGGCTGGTCCTCAAGGATCGCCTGGTGACCAGCATCGGCGGGTACATCGGCTTCATGGGCGAGCCGTTCGAGGTGCGCGACCCGACGGCGCTGCTGCTCCAGGCGCACCTGCCGCCGGGCGGCGACGTCGACAAGACGTTGCGGGTGGTGGACGAGGAGCTGGACCGCCTGGCGAGCGACGGTCTGCGTCCCGGCGAACTCGCCCGCACCCAGGCGCGGATGGCGACCCATCTGCTGCGCGACACCGACGCGGTACTCGGTCGCGCGTTGCGCATGGCGGTGCTGTGCCAGCAGCGTGGCGACGCGGCGCTGGCGAACGAGTTGCCGCGACTGATCGGTGAGGTCACCGAGGAGCAGATCCGGGCGGCTGCGGCGGCGCTGCGCCCGCACCGCCGGGCGTCCGTCGAGGTTGTCCCAGGCAACGGGGGTACCGCATGACCAGGTCACTGCCCGCGCTCGGGCCGAACCGCCAACTGACCCTGCCCGAGCAGCGGGAGCGGACGCTGGCGTCCGGGCTCACCGTGATCGCCATCCGGCGTTCCGCGATCCCGCTGGTCGAGGTGCGGCTGCGTGTCCCGTTCGCGCGGGCCGACCTGGCGGGCACGTCGCTGCTCACCCAGACGCTGTTCTCGGGTACCGAGGACATGTCGAACACCGAGATCGCGGCGACCCTGCAGTCGCTCGGCGCGGCGCTGTCCGCGGGCGCCGACCCGGACCGGCTGTTGATCTCCGGTAACGCGCTGGTGGCGGGGCTGGAGCGGCTGCTCGAGGTGCTCGCCGACGTGCTCAACGGCGCGACGTACCCGTCCGACGAGGTCGCCACCGAACGCGACCGCCTGGTCGATCGGATCCAGGTCGCCCGTACCCAGCCCGCCCACCTGGCGAGGGTGGCGCTGCTGCGTCGGATGTACGACGAGCACCCGTACGCGGTACAGACGCCGGAGCCGGAGGACGTCAAGGAGGTGGCGCCCGAGGCGCTGCGCGACCTGCACCGGGAGCGGATCCACCCGGCGGGCGCGACCCTGGTGCTGGTCGGCGACCTCGATCCGGACGCCGCGATCGACGTCGCGGAGCGGACGCTGTCCGGGTGGACCGGCGGCGGGAAGCCGGTCGAGTTGCCGCCCACTCCGCCGCTGCGACCCGGTCCGTTGACCCTGGTCGACCGTCCCGGCGCGGTGCAGTCGTCGCTGCGGATCGCCCAGCCGGCGGTGGGCCGCACCCATCCGGACCACGCCGCCCTGCAACTGACCAACCTGATCTTCGGCGGTTACTTCTCGTCGCGATGGGTGGAGAACATCCGCGAGGACAAGGGGTACACCTACGGTCCGCATTCGCTGATCGAGCACTCGGTCGCAGGATCGGCCCTGGTCATGGGTGCCGAGGTGGCGACCGAGGTGACCGCTCCCGCGTTGCTGGAGACGTGGTACGAGCTGGGTCGGCTGGCGAGCGTCCCACCTGGTCAGGACGAGTTGGAGCAGGCTCGGCAGTACGCCCTGGGCACGCTGCTGCTCGGTGTCTCGACGCAGGCTGGTCTGGCGACGCTGGCCAGCACGTACGCGGGATTCGGGCTGCGCCTGTCGCACCTGGCACAGCACGCCGAACGGATGGCGGCGGTCACGTTGGACGAGGTGGCGGCGACCGCGGCGAAATATCTGGCGCCGGCGAAGGGCATCGCGGTGGTGCTCGGCGACGCGGATCGGGTCGAGTCGTCGGTAGCCGCGCTGACCGAGGTGAACCGGGTTCCCGCGTCGTGACCGAGGCGCTGCCACCGCTGGCGAGGAGCGCGCTGCATCGCCGCGCGCACCTGCGCGGCGACGAGGAGTGGCTGGCGCGTGCCTGGGAGCGCTCGCGGGTGCTGGTGGTCGAACGCGACCAGTCGCTGGTGCGCGCCGACGGGCGGTTGCTGCTGCTCGACCCGGCGGACGCGCCGGACGGCGACCGGTACTTCCTCGGCGAGGATTCCGACGGTGTGCCGTACTTCGCGGTGTCGGCGCCGCTGCCCGGCAATCCCGGCGCCGAGCGCGCCAGCCTGCGCGACGTCGGCCACGCCCTGTCCGATCTGGACGCGGGGCTGCTCATCACGGCTGTGTCGCTGGCGAACTGGCACGCCCGGCACGGGTACTCGCCGCACGACGGTTCGCCGACGATCGTGACGCAGGGCGGTTGGGTGCGCGGCTCCGCCGACGGCACGCAGCATTTCCCACGTACCGATCCGGCGGTGATCGTGCTGGTCCACGACGGAGTGCCGGGCGAGGCGGGGCGTTGTCTGCTGGGGCACAACGCATCCTGGACGCGTCCGGGTTGGGCGAGGCGGTACTCGTGCCTCGCCGGGTTCGTTGAGCCCGGCGAGTCCGCCGAGGCGGCGGTGGTCCGCGAGGTGGAGGAGGAGGTCGGGGTACGGGTCAGTCGACTGCGCTACGTGGCGAGTCAGGCGTGGCCGTACCCGGGGTCGCTGATGCTCGGCTTCACCGCGGTCGCCGACCCGGAGCGCCCGGTACAGGTCGACCGCGAGGAGATCGCCGATGCGCAGTGGTTCACGCGTACCGAGGTCCGCGCGGTCATCGAGGGCGGCGACGATTCGATCGGGCTGCCGATGCCGGCGTCGATCGCGCACTACCTGATCGTCTCCTGGCTGGGCGGCGACGCCTGATCGTCGAGTCGTCCGGCGCTCGGTCCCGCCCTCGGTCCCGGCCCGCGCCGCCCCGCGCCGCGCGGTCCCGCCCTGACGTTCAGCCGGGCGGATACGCCGGTGGGCCGGTGCGCCACGCGCCCCGGCCCACCGGCGAACAACCGACCACCCGGCTCAGGCAGCGATCTTGAGCTGCTCCTTGACCTGGTTGATCGTCGGGTTGGTCAGCGCGGTACCGTCGGGAAAGCGCACCGTCGGCACCGTCTGGTTTCCGCCGTTGACGCTCATCACGAACTCGGCCGCGGCCGGGTCCTCCTCGATGTTGATCTCGACGTACTCGATGCCTTCGCGATCGAGCTGACTCTTCAACCGACGGCAGTAACCACACCAGGTGGTCGAGTACATGGTCAGCATTCGGCAACCTCCGAGGGGAATGTCTCGCCCGGGCGGGCTATGACGGGCAACGTCCTACCGCGCTGCCATGATGCCTAGCTGTGGGGGAAAACTCATACGGGGCCGCCGCACCGGCGGCGCGGGTGTTGGCGGGGCTGGACGACGAGCAACGCTCGGCGGTGACCGCTCCGGCGGGACCGGTCTGCATCCTCGCCGGCGCGGGCACCGGCAAGACCCGGGCGATCACGCACCGCATCGCGTACCGCGCGCTGACCGGCGAGGTCCATCCCCGGCATGTGCTCGCGGTGACGTTCACCGCGCGGGCCGCGGCCCAGATGCGCGAGCGGCTCGCCGCGCTGGGCGTCACCGGGGTTTCCGCCCGCACCTTCCACGCCGCCGCGCTGCGTCAGGTGCGGTACTTCGCGCCCCGGCTGCTGTCCGGGCGGGACCTGCCCGAGGTGGTGGAGAGCAAGGCGAGGTTGATCACTCTCGCCGCCAACCGGGTCGGGCTGCGCGCCGACCGGACCGCCGCGCGCGACCTCGCCGGAGAGATCGAGTGGGCGAAGTCGTCGCTGGTCGAGCCCGGGGACTACGCGGTCGCCGCGGCGAAGGCGGCGCGGGACGCGCCGTACGAGCCGGCGAAGGTGGCCGAGGTGTACCTGGCGTACGAGCAGGTCAAGCGAGCCAGCGGTGTGATCGACTTCGAGGATCTGCTGCGTGCCGCCGTGTGGGCGATCGAGGAGCATCCGGACGTCGCGGAACAGGTCCGCGCGCAGTACCGGCACTTCGTCGTCGACGAGTACCAGGATGTCAACCCGGTCCAGCAGCGGCTGCTGGACGCGTGGCTGGGCGAGCGCGCCGACCTGACGGTGGTCGGCGACGCGAGCCAGACCATCTATTCGTTCACCGGGGCGTCCTCGGCGTACCTGCTCGACTTTCCACGTCGGTACCGGGGTGCGGTCGTGGTCCGCCTGGTTCGTGACTACCGGTCGACGCCGCAGGTGGTCGGGCTCGCGAACGCGATCATCCGACAGGCGCGCGGCGAGGAGGCGCGGCTGCGCCTGGAACTGGTGGGGCAACGCCCGTCCGGTCCGGAGCCGGAGATCCGGTCGTTCCCGGATGAGCCGGCGGAAGCGGCGGCGGTCGCCGCGCGGTGCGCGGAACTGATCGCCGCCGGCACCCCGGCGCACCAGATCGCGGTCCTGTTCCGTACCAACGCCCAGTCGCAGGCCTATGAGGAGGCGCTGGCCGAGGCGCACGTGCCGTACGTGGTCCAGGGCGCGGAGCGGTTCTTCGAGCGCGCCGAGGTACGCCAGGCGATGGTCGCGCTGCGTGCCGCCGCCGCTTCGACGCCCGCGGATACCCCGCTGGTCGAGGCGGTGGTCGCCGCCCTGGAAGCGGTCGGGTGGCGACCCGATCAGCCGCCCGCCGGCGGCGCGGCACGGGAACGCTGGGAGGCGCTCGCCGCGTTGGTCGGGCTGGCCGAGGAGTTCGCGGCGGGGTCGGGGGGCGCCGGTCCGGTCGGGGCGTCGCCGGACGCCGACGCCGGTCCGGTCGGGGCGTCGCCCGACGGCGACGCTGGTCCGGTCGGGGCGTCGCCGGACAACGACGCGCAGGCGCGGGATCTTGCCGGGTTCAGCGCCGAACTGCGTCGCCGGGCGGCTGTCCAGCACGCGCCGACCGTCGACGGTGTCACCCTCGCGTCGCTGCACGCCGCGAAGGGACTGGAGTGGGACGCCGTGTTCGTGGTGGGGCTCGCCGAGGGCACGCTGCCGACGACGTACGCGCGCACCCCGGATGCCGTGGAGGAGGAGCGGCGACTGCTGTACGTCGGGATCACCCGCGCCCGGCAGTGGCTGTGGCTGTCGTACGCGCTGGCGCGCTCCCCGGGTGGTCGGCAGCGTCGGCCCAGCCGTTTCCTGCCGGTACAGCACGATGACCGCGCCGCCCCGGCACGCCGCGCCGGGCGTACCGGGCGTCCGGCGGGGGACGGCACTCGCCGGCGCACCGTCGCCTCGTGTCGCGTCTGCGGCGCGACGCTGCTGTCGGGCGCCGAACGCAAGTTGGGACGCTGTACCGAATGCCCGTCGGACATCGACGAGGAGTTGTTCGAGCGGCTGCGCGTCTGGCGTGCCCGGACCGCGAACGCGCAGAACGTACCGGCCTATGTGGTGTTCACGGACGCCACGCTCACCGCGCTCGCCGAACGCAAGCCCGCGCAGCGCTCCGAACTGATCGACATCGCTGGGATCGGCCCCCGCAAGCTGGCGATGTACGGCGATGCGGTGCTCGCTCTGGTGGCCGGCGCGGCGGTC
The DNA here is from genome assembly GCA_036378155.1 of Micromonosporaceae bacterium. Taxonomy (GTDB): domain Bacteria; phylum Actinomycetota; class Actinomycetes; order Mycobacteriales; family Micromonosporaceae; genus DASUXA01. Next base: position 21,792 of record DASUXA010000005.1, read on the forward strand.
GACGACGTGCCTGAAGAAACTTCCTTGTAGTTCTCGCTAAATTCGTTTGCCCCCGGCACGAGCGCCGGCATAGCCTGCTCACACGCGTTGCGGCAGCCGGCATGGCTGGGCGTGGTCGCGGCGTGTCCATTCGAGTGACGAGAGCAGGCAGGAGGTGGCGACGATGAAGCTCTTCATCAAAGAGCGACCGTCGGCGCTGATTCGTGCCTGCGCTCTGGTGCCCACTGCCGCCCTGGCCCACGTCGACATCGTGGGCCGTCCGGCTGCTCTGGGCGCGTCGGTCGAAGGTCTTTCGGTGGGGGCGAATCTCCTGTCGGTAGGCGTATCGGCTGAGCAGCAGCAGTCCGTTCAGGTCCAGGTCGTGCGGACCGTCGATGCCTACGGCATCGACGGAACCCAGGTCAAGGGCGCCGGAATGGTCGACACGCTCGCCGACACGGGCGTTGCGGCCAGCGGTGTTCCACCTCGAGGTAGACCGGTCTAGACAGACCACCGGCTCACCTCGAGGCCGCGGAACCCGCACACCGGGATCCGCGGCCTCACTGTTTTCCACCCATCGATGTGTGTGATCCACCGAGACAGAAGGAGAGGTGACCGGGGACATGAGTCTGGCGTTGGCACCGCTCGGCGCAAGCGCCGAGCTGAGTGTGGATCTGCCGTGCCGCACGTTCGACCCGGACCTGTGGTTTGCCGAGACTCCGGCGGAACTGGAACTGGCCAAGTCGCTCTGCGGGGGCTGCCCGATGCGGCTGGAGTGCCTGGCCGGTGCCGTCGAGCGGGCTGAGCCGTGGGGTGTCTGGGGCGGCGAGATTTTCGAGCGGGGTGCCGTGGTGCCGCGGAAGCGGCCGCGTGGTCGGCCGCGGAAGGAGGACGTCGCGCGCGACGCCGTCCTGCGGGTCGAGACCGCGGCGCGGGTCGCGGCGTCGACCGGCGCTCCCGCTCGGGTCGCCGCACCGTCGGCTCCGAGCGTCGCCGACCGGGCGGCGAGCAAGGCCCGGTCGGCAGCCGACAAGGCCACTGTCGCCACGGCGGCGTGACATGCAGATCCGTACGAACGCCAGCCGACGGCAGCGCACCGCGCAGCCGACCCGGCCCGCGATGACCGACCACCGACCGAAGGGCACCGCCATGGATATCGGCAGCGGACTACAGCTGCAACTCATGCACGAAGCGCTCAGCCGGGCCCGAATGCGTGGGCCTCAGGACGTCAGCTCTGAGGCTCACCGATCCGCCAGGATGATCGCGATCCGTGTGCGACGCGAACAGACCCGCCTGCTGGGCGGCCGCTGACAGCAACTGTTCGCCCGCCGGCCCTCTGGACGAGGGTTGGGCGGCAACCACCGGGCCCCGGGCCGCGAACGCGGCCCGGGGCCCGACCCGTCAGGGCGTGATCCCTGCGCTGCCAGAACGACCGAATCCGACACGCGACCCGCCGGGTACCCGACTCGCGCGGCAGGACCGCATGGATGAGCGTGAACGCGGTACGCGACGACACCCGAGGCGTCCGCGAACCGGTGCGCCACGATGGGGCGGTGCGAATCGACAAGCTCGAGGACGTGGGCCGGTACGCTGCCGTCGACGCCCACTATCCGACGGGCGGCGGGGCGCGCGCCGCCCTGGTGATCGCCGCCGATCCGACCTTCGCGACCCTCGTCGAGGAGCACGTCGTCGACGTCGCGCAGGTCGAGCCGTACCGTCCCGGCGTCTTCTTCGCCCGCGAACTGCCGGTGCTGCGCGCCGTACTCGCCGATGCCGGCGCGATCGATCTGCTGGTCGTGGACGGCTACGTACACCTCGACCCGCACGGACGGCCAGGGCTCGGCGCGTACGCGCACGACGCCTTCGGGGTACCGGTCATCGGCGTCGCGAAGACCCCGTTCCGGACCGCTACGCACGCCGTACCGGTGGTGCGCGGCCCGGCGATCCGCCCGCTGTACGTGACCGCGGTCGGCATCGATCCCGTCGCGGCGGCGTCGCTCGTCGGCGACATGGCTGGGCGGTACCGGCTGCCGGACGCGCTGCGCCGGGTCGACGCGTTGTCACGCGGTCGGCGATAGCCGCCCCGCGCCGGCTGCGTCAGGGTGCCGGCTCACATGTGCCGCCGGGTCCCGCAGGCTGCGTCACGTGCCGGCTCGGTGTGCGACGCCGGGTCCGCCGGCTGCGACCGAGCCGCAGTCAGTTGTCCGCGGCGACGTCCGATTCCGGAACGAAGCCGGGCAGCCACCGCTCGACGACCGAACGGTACGGCGCCTTGGCCTCCAGTTGGCACAGCACCCCGATCGAGCCCAGCGTCACCCGGTGGATGAGCAGGTACGAGGGGGGCAGGTTGAGCGAGCGGCCCAGTTGGTATGCGGGGCTGCGCGGGTTGCCCAGTCGTGCCGCCTCGCTCCTCAGCCACGCCCGTGTGAACCGGAACTCGTCGACTGCGATCGGTTCCAGCATCGGCCGCAGGTAGTCCAGCAGCCCGTCGGCGTCGACGTCCGTGTCGGGCTTGAGGAACCCCTCGTGGCGTAGTCCGTCGACGACGCCGGCGGCGTCCCCGTCGAGCGCCATCCGGGTGATCCGACCGATCTCGACGGGGTGCCCGCCGGGCAGGCGAGCCACCGCTCCGAAGTCGATCACGCCGAGCCGACCGTCCGGCATCAGGCGGAAGTTGCCGGGATGCGGGTCGGCGTGCAGCAGTCCGAGCCGGGCCGGCGCCGAGAAATGCAGGGTGGCCATGAGCAGTCCGGCGCGGTCGCGTTCGTCCTCTGAGCCGGAGGCGATGATCCGCGACAACGGTGTACCGTCGATCCACTCCGTGACCAGCACACGCGGTGCGGCGGCGATCACCTTCGGCACGAGGATCTCGCCGTCGCGCGCGTACTCCTCGGCGAACGCGCGCTGGGTCTCGGCCTCCATCTCGTAGTCGAGTTCCTCGACGATGCGCTCCCGTAGTTCGGCGATCAGCGGCTTCACGTCGAGCCCCGGCTGGATGACCTTGAACAGCCCGGACAGCCGGGCCAACTGGTTGAGGTCGGCGAGCAGCGCGTCACCCGCCCCCGGGTACTGGATCTTGACCGCTACCGGGACACCGCCCTTCTTGCCGCGTTTGCGCCAGATTCCGCGGTGTACCTGCCCGATGCTGGCCGCCGCAGCCGGAGAATCGTCGAACTCGCGGAAGTGGCGCTGCCAGTCTTCCCCGAGCGAGGTGGCGAGCACCTTGTGAACGCTCGCGGCGGGCAGCGGCGGTGCGGCCTCCTGAAGCCGGGTGAGCGCCTGGCGGTACGGCCCCGCCATCTCCTCCGGCAGGGCCGCCTCGAACACCGACAGCGCCTGGCCGAACTTCATCGCCCCGCCCTTGAGCTGGCCGAGAACGCTGAACAGATGCTCGGCGGTGCGCTGCTGCACCTCGGCCGAGATGACCTCGGAGGCGACCCCGGTGACACGCTTGCCGAGGCCCAGCGCCGCCCTTCCAGCGAGGCCGAGGGGTAGGGAGGCTAACCGGGCGGTACGGGCGGCGGCGCGCCGCGGGATCTCGGTCACCCGATCATTGTGCCCTCGCTGGCTGAATACAGCTTGTGAGAAGCCCCTCGGCTTGGCCTGCGGGCGCAGTCGCAGGTCGGATGCGGTGGCCAGGTACGGCGACGTTCGTCGCCCGGACCGTCGATCTCGATGGTCGCGCCGTGGGTCCGGGTGGGGCGCCCGTCGATGTAGGCGAGCGCCTCGGCGACGGCGTACGCCACGCCGGCGAGCGTCGTGGCGAGCGCGCACGGCTCGCACGTCGGGGTGGACGTCGACAGTTGGGCGACCAGCGCGGGCCAGGCTGGGTCGCGGTCGCGTCGGTGCAGGTCGAGGCAGTGCAGGCAGGGTGAGCCGGCGGGCTCGACCAGCGGGCCGACGACGACGGTCGCGTCCCGTACCGCGACCACGAGGTGAGGCAGGAGGCGCCGGGCGTATGCCGCGGCCGCGAGATTCGCCGGGCGTCCCGTCCCCGCCTGGACGACGAACGTCGCGCCGCCCCCGCGCAGCGGGCTGACGTCGGTGCCCGGCGCGAGGCGGGTCAGCGACTCCGCCACCGCGATGGAGCGTGGTCGACCCGCGTCGCCGGGCGAGAGGCGCAGCAGCGCCACGTCGTACGCATCGGTCCGTCCCGTGATCGCCGGGTCGACGTGCCCGACGCCGGCGGTGGCGAGCGCCTGCGCGATCGGTCCGGCGAGCCGGCTGGCGCCGGTCACCAGGACCCGCGCGTCGGCGCGGCGGCGCAGCACCTCGGCTGGAGCGGGCTGTGCATCGCCGGGTTGCGAATCGCCGGGCGGCGGGAGCCGCGCCTGGGCGAGGCGACGGCGCCGGCCGAGCGCCAGCGCGGCCGCCTCTTCACCCAGCCGTCGTCGCGCCGGTTCCGGGAGCCAGGACGGCAGGACAGACTCGGTGGGTACCGCGAGGCGGGCATCGCACAGGACGTCCAGCAGTTGGCGGGCGTCCGATTCCGGTATGCCCGCCGCGAGCGCGTCATCGAGCACCCGGCGTTCGCAGCGCGTGCCGTCGAGCAGGTCGAGCAGGCGCGCCACGCGTGGACGGGCGAACTCGAAGACCACCGCGCGTCGCGGGTCGGTGCCGAGCTGGACAGTGCGCGCGTCGCGCCACATCCGACGTAGTCCCGGCAGCAGGAGGAGGCCGCTCATGTCGACAGGCTGTCATCCGCGGACGCCGATCATGCGGCTGTCCACAGGCGCTCCCGCCGCTTTCGCGGTCATCCACAGCGTGGTCGAGCGGCGCCGACGCGGGGGTACGGCGACATGGCGGCGAGCCGGTACCTCGTCGCCACGTCGCCGGCTGCCGGCCGTGCCACGGTCCAGGGACCGCCGACCGACCGGCGTGATCGGTCAGGCCTTGCCGAGGATGCGGTTGACGGTGGTGCCGCACACCGGGCACTGACCCTTCGCCATCCGCATACCGCTCTTGGAGACCTCTACGCGGCCGTCGAAGTCACGCTTCTCCTTGCACTTGACGCAGTAGCCGTTGTACTTCTCCGCCGTGTTGGTCACGGTGCCTCCCTCTGGTGATCGCCGAACGCGCGCGCCCGGCCCCGCTCGCGCGGACCGTACCCAGCGCAAAGCTGTACCCACGCGGGCCGGCGCCGACACTGTGAGCAAATCAACCGGTCAATGGTGCGCCACTGAGCGGCGGGGATGAGCGTTTTTATCTAGGACACGCCGGACAAGCGACGCAGAACGCTGTTCACATCTTGTGGATACGGTGTGGATAGGGCTGTGGAGGAGCGGCTGGTGTGTGACCAGAATTTTTGGATAAGTGGCTACTCATCAGGACGTACCAACTGCCGGTCGTTCGTTGGGTCTTGCGTCGGATAGGTGTGTACCGGCTAGCGTGCGTGCGTGGGCGGAACCTCTGTCATCCCCGGCTGATCAGGCCGGGTCGATGACTCCCGGGCGCAAGCCGGTGGTCGAAGTGCGGCGCAGCTCGCGTCGCCGCCGCACAGTGTCCGCGTACCGCGACGGCGAGCGGGTCGTGGTGCTCATTCCGGCGAAGTTCTCCCACGCCGAGGAGCGCGAGTGGGTCGACCGGATGCTGCAGCGTCTCGACGCCCGGGAGCGGCGCGCCCGCCGTACCGACACCGACCTGCACGACCGCGCGGTCCGGCTGGCGAATCGCTACTACCCGGACCATCCGGGCGCGGCGCGGCCGACGAGCGTGCGCTGGGTCGCCAACCAGAACGGGCGGTGGGGGTCGTGCACCCCGGCCGACGGCTCGATCCGGGTGTCCGAACGGCTGCTCGTGATGCCGGACTGGGTCATCGACTACGTGCTGCTGCACGAACTCGCGCATCTGGTGGTGGCGAACCACGGCCCCGAGTTCTGGGCGCTGGTGAACCGGTACCCCAAGGCAGAACGGGCGCGCGGCTATCTTGAAGGCGTGTCAGCAGCGGCCGGCCTCGGAGTACACGAGTGACGCGGCGCGTCGTCATCGCCCTGCTCACCCCGCCGGTCTGGGTACCGCCGGGCGTCGACCCGCACGCCTGGCGGCTGGCGCTCGCCGAGGACGTCGTCGATCTGCTCGCCACCCTCGCCCAGGTCGACGCGGCGGTGGCGGTACCCGTCGACGAGCGCGAGATCGCCGATGCGGTGCGTTGGCCGTCGACCACGGTGTATCCGCTCGCGTCGGCGACCCCCGGCGCGGCGCTCGCGGCCGCCGCGCTCGACGGGTACGAGCAGGCAGCTGTTCTGGCGTCGGACGCACCCGACCTGCCGGCGATGATGATCGGCAAGTTGTTGCGACCACTGTCGACCCGGGCGGCTGCCGCCGCTGCGGCGACCGGGGGCGGGCTGGTCGGAGTCGCGTGCCGGCTGCCCGTGCCGGACTGGCTCGCCACGGTGGACCTGGATGTATCGACAGTTACCGAACTGTCGGCGGCGGCGCCGCGCCGTGGTTCGGTCGCCGCGGCGCCCGGCTGGCACCGGCTACGCGGCGCCGAGGACCTGAGCAGCCTCGACCCCGCCGTGGAGGGCTGGGACGCGACGCGCGCGCTGCTCACCCGCGGTCAACTCGCGTTGGGCTGAGGCCCCTCTCCCGGTTCCCGTCCCCGCTCGTCCGGACCCGTCTCGTCGGACCCCGCTCCCGTCTCATCGGGCTGCTCGCCTGCCGCCCCGGTTTCCGACGGCTGCTCGCCCGCCGCCGCCTGCGCGGTGAACGCCTCGAGATCGCCGAGGTCGATCTCGCTGCGGGCGAACCGCTCCGGGTCGGCGAAGTCGTCCTCGCTCGGCAGCAGATCCGGGTGCCCCCACACGGCGTCACGGCCGGAGCTGCCGCGATGCTCGGTCAGCGCCGCCCACAGCGCGGTCGCCTCGCGCAACCGACGCGGTCGAAGTTCGAGTCCGACGAGCGCCGCGAAGGTCTGCTCGGCGGGGCCACCCGCGGCGCGGCGGCGCCGGAACGCCTCGCTCAGCCGTACCACGCCCGGCAGGCGATCACGCGCCGCAGTGTCCACGACGTGCCCGACCCACCCCTCGACCAGCGCGAGCGCGGTCTCCAGCCGGGCGAGTGCCGCCTGCTGCTGCGGAGTGTCGTCGGGCGTGAAGACGCCCTCGACCGAGATTTCCTGCATCGCCTCCGGGTTGCCTGGATCGAACCGACCCATCGCCTCTTCGATCGCCTCGCGGTTGACCCGAATCCCCGCCGCGTACGTCTCGACCGCGGCCAACACATGACCGCGCAGCCACGGTACGTGGCCGAACAGTCGCTGATGTGCCGCCTCGCGCAGCGCCACGTACAGCCGCAGCTCGTCGGCGTCCACCTCGAGACCGTCGCCGTACTCGCGGATGTTGGTCGGCAGCAACGCGGCGGTCCCCGCCGGACCCAGCGGGAGCCCGATGTCGCCGGCGGACAGCACCTCGGCGGCGAGCGATCCGAGCGCCTGACCGAGCTGGCCGCCGAACAGCGCGCCACCCAGCGTCGCCACCATGGTCTGCATCGGTCCGAGCTGGGCGCGCATCTCCTCGGGCACCAGGTCGCCCATCGCGCCCACCATGCGGGCGGCGACCGGGTCGCACAGCTTCCGCCACACCGGCAGCGTGTTGCTGATCCACTCCGCGCGTGTCCACGCGGTCGCGTCCCGGATGCCGGAAGGCAGCGCGCTGACCTCTTCGAGCCACAGATCGGCGAGGCGCAGCGCCTCGCTCACCGCGGCCCGCTCAGCCTCGCTCACCCGCGGATCGCCCAGCGGGCCGCTGGCTCCCGGAATGGGCGCGCCGCCGGTCAGCGTGCTCAGCGCCACCTGCCTGGCGAGGTCCCAGTTCACCGGTCCGGAGCCGGGCATGTTGAGCATCTGCTGCAACTGGTTGAGAAACTGCTGCATCTGGGCCGGGTCGTTCGGGTCCGGTGCGGAGCCGCCGGGCAGTGCGAACCCGAAAGGGGTGTCCGTCACGCCTCCACCGTACGCGACGGTGTCGCGCGGTGTCGCCGCTGCGCCGGTTCATCCACAGGCCGTCGTCCCGGTGTCCACACCCTGTCCACCGCGGAACCCGGCATCCGGCGTCGACCGCTACGCTCGCTGCCATGAAGCGTCGTGGCACCACCCTGCTCGTCGGCGCGATCCTGCTCGCCGTGCTGAGCCTGTTGTTCGCGCGCGTGCCGGTGCCGTACGTCGAGCTCGAACCCGGACCTACCGTCAACACGCTGGGCACCAGTGACGGTCACGACGTCATCAAGATCACAGGTGTGCCCACGAGCACCTCTGCCGGGCAGTTGCGGCTGGTCACGGTCCAGGTCGCGCCGGAGATCAGCATCGGCGAGGCGATCAGGGGATGGTTCCAGCACGACTACGCCGTGGTGCCCCGCGAGCTGATCTATCCGCCGGACCAGACCGAGCAGCAGGTCGACCAGCAGAACGCGGAGGACTTCAAACAGTCGCAGAATTCCGCGGAGACAGCCGCGCTGCGCGCTTTGCACTACCCGGTCCAGGTCACCGTGACCCAACTGGTCGCCAACGCCGCCGCACAGGGGCACCTGGAGCCCGGCGACGTGATCACCAGCGTCGACGGTGAACAGGTGACCTCGGCGCAGAAGCTGGCGGACCTGGTCCGCGCGAAGCCGGTGGGCAGCGCCCTGGCGATCGGCTACACGCGGGACGGCGCGCCGGCTACGACCACGATCACTACGGGTGCCGGCGAGAACGGAAAGCCGGCTCTCGGTGTCCAGGTCGAACAGAAGCAGCCGCACCCGTTCGAGATCAGTTTCGACCTCGACAAGATCGGCGGACCGAGCGCGGGGCTGATGTTCGCCCTCGGCATCATCGACAAGATCGACCCGACCGACCTGACCGGCGGCATCGTCGTCGCAGGCACCGGCACGATCGACGACGACGGTGTGGTCGGGCCGATCGGCGGCGTACCGCAGAAGATGATCGGTGCCCGCGAGGCCGGCGCGACCGTGTTCCTCACGCCGGCGGACAACTGCGCCGAGGCGGTCGCCAACGCGGTACCCGGATTGCGCCTGGTCAAGGTCTCGAGCCTGGACGACGCGCTCAACGCGCTCAAGGCGCTCCGCGAACATCGCGAGCCCGCCCCGTGTACCGGGAAGTAGCGTCGTCACGATGTCCGTGGTGCCGCCCCGTACGCTGGACGCCGAACCGCACGATCCGCCGTCGGTAAAGGTGATCAGACCGTGGTGATGCGAACGCCCCTGCCGAAGGTCAGCCGGCGCGGCCGGGTGACCCTGATCGTGCTGGCTTGCGTGGTCGCGTTGTCCCTGCTGCTGGGCTGGGTGGTCAACACCTGGACCGACTGGCTGTGGTACTCCGAGGTCGGGTACACGCAGGTGTTCACCCACCTGCTGTGGACCAGGGTCGGGCTGTTCCTCGTGTTCGGATTGGTGGTCGCCGCGATCGTGGCGGCCAACCTGTACCTGGCCTGGCGGCTGCGGCCGCCGCTGCGGCCGCACTCCCCGGAGCAGCAGACGCTCGACCGGTACCGGATGGTCGTCACCCCGCGCATCGGGCTGTGGGTCAGCCTGGTCGGGCTCGTCATCGGGTTCTTCGCGGGCCTGTCCGCGCAGGGGCGCTGGCCGGTCTGGCTGCTGTTCGCCAACTCCCAGCCGTTCGGGTCCACCGACCCTCAGTTCGGCAAGGACATCTCCTTCTACGTCTTCCAGTACCCGTTCTGGCGTTATCTGGTCGGGGTCGGATTCACCACCGTGGTGCTGAGCCTCATCGGCTCGCTCGCCGTGCACTACCTGTTCGGCGGGGTACGGCTGCAGGGCGCCGGTGACCGGATGACGTTCGCGGCGCGCGCCCACCTGACCGCCCTCGTCGCCGTGTTCGTGCTGCTCAAGGCGGTGGCATACTTCCTGGACCAGCGCGGACTGCTGCTCGCCCACAACGGCGGTACGAACCTGTGGGGCGCCGGTTACACGGACGTCAACGCGCTGCTTCCGGCGAAGGAGATCCTCCAGTGGATCTCGGTGGTGGTCGCCGTGGCGATCATCGTGTTCTCCAACGCGGTGATCCGTAACCTGGTCTGGCCGGGCATCGCCCTGGCGCTGCTGGCGATCTCCGCGATCGCGATCGGCGGCATCTATCCGGCGGCGGTACAGACCTTCACCGTCAAGCCCAACATTCGCGACAAGGAAGCGCCGTTCATCCAGCGCTCGATCGACGCGACGCGGCAGGCGTTCGGGCTGGCGGATCTGAAGACCGTGCCATATCCGGTGACCGTGCAGAAGCCCCCGCCGGAGCTGGCTACCGACGCCGACACGGTGCCGAACATCCGGCTGCTCGACCCGGCGGTGGTCGCCGACACGTTCACCCAGCGCCAGCAGGTGCGCGGCTTCTACGACTTCGGTCAGAAACTCGACATCGACCGGTACACGGTGGGCGGCAAGACCCAGGACTACGTGATCGGCATCCGCGAGCTGGACTACAACAACCTCAGCTCGCAGCAGAACAACTGGCAGAACCGGCACACCGTGTTCACCCACGGGTACGGCTTCGTCGGCGCCCCGGCCGACCAGATCGTCTGCGGCGGACAGCCGTACTTCGTCTCCGGGTTCCTCGGCAACCCGGGCGAGAACCAGGCGACCCAGGACAACGAGGCGTGCTCCTCCGCGACCGATCAGATCCCCACCACCCAGCCGCGCATCTACTACGGCGAGGGGATGAACGACTATGTGATCGTCGGGCGGGCGCCGGGCGCGAACGACGCGGAGTACGACCGACCGAGCGGCGCCAGCGACCAGTACGTCACGTACGACGGCAAGGGCGGCATCAGCGTCGGTTCGTACTGGCGTCGCGTGCTGTACGCCGCGAAGTACAAGGAAACCAACTTCCTGATCTCCAGCATCTTCAACAAGAACTCGAAGCTGCTGTACGTGCGCGACCCGCGGGAGCGGGTGGAGAAGGTCGCCCCGTTCCTCACCATGGACGGCGACCCGTACCCGGCGGTGGTGAACAACCGGATCGTCTGGATCCTCGACGGGTACACCACCGCCACCACCTATCCGTACTCCGAGCAGATCGACCTGCGCGGGGCGACCAGCGACGCGCTGACCGGAAGCGGCACGTTCGCGCAGGAGCGTCAGGACGTCAACTACCTGCGCAACTCCGTCAAGGCAACGGTCGACGCGTACGACGGCACGGTCACCCTGTACCAGTTCGACGACGCCGACCCGGTGCTCAAGGCGTGGAACAAGGCGTTCGGCGGCAACCTGGTCAAGCCGAAGTCGGAGATCCCGCCCGAGTTGGCGGCGCACTTCCGGTACCCGGAGGACCAGTTCAAGGTGCAGCGCGAGCTGCTGACCCGGTTCCACGTCACCGATGCCCGGCAGTTCTTCTCGGGGCAGGACTTCTGGCAGGTACCGGCCGACCCGGCGAACGAGAGCGCCGGGCTCAAGCAGCCGCCGTACTACCTGCTGGCGAAGTTCCCCGGGCAGAACGCCACCACGTTCCAGCTCACCGCGGCGATGACGCCGCGTAGCCGGGCGAATCTCGCGGCGTTGATCACGGCGTCGTACCAGAACGGCAAGCCGACCCTCGAGGTACTGCAACTGCCCAGCGACACCCAGATTTTCGGACCGATCCAGGTGCATCAGACGATGCAGAACAACCCGGACGTACGACGCGACGTGTCGCTGTTCAACTCGCAGAACTCCGATGTGATCTACGGCAACCTGCTGTCGCTGCCGGTCGCCGGGGGCATGCTCTACGTCGAGCCGCTGTACATCAAGAGCAAGGCGGAGAACTCGTACCCGCTGATGAAGAAGGTGCTGCTCAACTACGGGCAGTACGTCGCGTACGCGGACACCCTCGACCAGGGCATCCAGCAACTGCTCCAGCAGGCGGCAGGCGCTTCGTCGGGTACCCCGAAACCGCCGTCCGGCAACGGACAGCAGAACCAGTCGGACGCGGTTTCTCAGGCAGCCGCCAAGATTCAGAAGGCGATCGACGACCTGAGATCGGCGCAGCAGTCCGGGGACTTCACCGCGTACGGCAAGGCGCTGCAGGAGTTGGACGACGCGGTCAAGCAGTACGAGAACGCGCAGAAGGCGGCCGGTGGCGCCTCGGGCGGCAGTACCAGCCCGCAGTCGCCCGGTCCGTCCCCGTCCGCCGGGGGATAGCGGTGCTATCGAGCGCTTTCCGCGTGTGACCGCGATCTCCCCGGCGTCGCGGCATCCAATTTGGCGGCCCGCGCGGCGTCGGGTAGGCTTTCCTCAGCGACGCGGGGTGGAGCAGCTCGGTAGCTCGCTGGGCTCATAACCCAGAGGTCAGAGGTTCAAATCCTCTCCCCGCTACCACGAGACGAGGGGCCCTTCTCA
>DASUXA010000006.1:0-13188 GCA_036378155.1 Micromonosporaceae bacterium
CAGCTTCGTCAACCTCGGCCGCAGGAACCAGAACCTGCTCGTCCGCCAGCTCGACCTCATCACCAGCCTGGAGAACGCCGAGGTCGACGCCGACTCGCTGGCGAGCCTGTTCCAGCTCGACCACCTCGCCACCCGGATGCGGCGCAACGACGAAAACCTGCTGGTACTCGCCGGCGCAGACTCCACCCGGGTGCAGCGGCAGCCCGCCGCGCTGATCGACGTGCTCCGCGCCGCGCAGTCCGAAGTGGAGCACTACACCCGCGTCGAGCTCGGCGTGGTGGACCGGGACATCGAGATCGCCGCGCACGCGGTCAACGACCTGGTCCACCTCATCGCGGAGCTGCTGGACAACGCGACCGTGTTCTCCCCGCCGGACTCCGCGGTGGTCGTCGAGGCACGCCGGGTCGGCGACCGGGCCGTGCTGTACGTCGAGGACCACGGCATCGGGATGTCGGCCGAGCAGATGGCCGAGCTCAACGAGCGACTGGCGACGCCGCCCATGGTCGACGTCGCGGTGTCCCGGATGATGGGTCTGGTCGTGGTCGCGCGACTGGCGAACCGGCACGGAATCAAGGTCGAACTGCGGCCCGCCCCGGAACGCGGCACCATCGCCGACGTCCTGCTGCCCACCACCGTCCTGACGCCCCGCGCGCTCGCCGGGCGTGGCAGCCAGGCGCAGGGCGGCCTCCCGGCACGTCCGTCCGCCCCGCTGGCCCTGGAGACCGGGTCGGCGTCGACCGGACCCACACCCGTCCGCCCGACGGCTCCCGCCGCCGGTGGACCGTCCGGTGTGCACCCGCCCGCGCAGCGGGGCACGGGACGGTTGACCTCCGCGGGCGCGAACAGCTTCGCGAGTACCACCGACAGCCTCGACGCCGACCGCCTGATCAGCGGGTCGACCGGATTCATCGGCGGCGCGGGCGCGCGGAACCTGCCGGCGTGGTCCGACCTGACCGGAGCGGGCACCGTCAACGGCGCGAACGGCAGCGACCCGAGCGCACCCGGTGCGCCGCGCACCGTCCAGTCCGAACCGCTGCCGCAGCGTCGCGTCCACGACCACTGGGGCGCGTCGGAAAACACTCCCGAATCCGACATTCGCCCGGTCGTTCCTCGCCAGACCCGACCGGCGGAGCCCGCTGCGCCGCAGCCGCCCGCCGAGGCGGACACCGCCGCGACGGTACCGCCGGGCGAGGCAGTGCCGGACCAGCCGCAGGCGCCGGCCCTGCCGGTACCCGAGTCCCTCGCCAGCGCCCTCGACATGACCACCGAGATGCCGAAGGTGCACGTCGAGTACACACCGGACGAGGCGGCCGGCGGCGCGGCGACCGGGCAGCCGGCGGCGACCCCGCAGGTACCCCAGGCGGCGCCCGTGGCGGGCGGCGCGCCCCGGTACCCGGATGAGACCATGGAAATGCCGATCTTCCGCGAGCTGGAGTCGGCATGGTTCCGGGCCCGCCCCTACTCCCCGGCGGCGGGCGGCAACGAACCGGTGACCGGGGACGGCGTCGGCGCGGACCCCGCGGTCCGACCGTCGGCGGCGACCTGGTCGGTACCGGTGGAGGGTGCGACGACGAACGCGACCTCGGGGGCCGGGGCCCAGGTCGGGGAAACACGTGGTGGCGCGATGGCGGAGAGTTCCAGGTCGGACGACCGGGCGCGAGAGCGCGGATCGGCCTGGCAGACCTCAGCCGACGCCGGCTGGAGTGCCGCCTCGGCGGCAGCGGATCCGCAGGCGGGCGGGGTGACCGGTGCCGGTCTACCGCGTCGTGTACCGATGGCTCAACTCGTACCTGGTGGTGTGGAGAAGGCTGCGGCGACGCCGAACCGGCGTAGCCCGGACGCCGTCCGTGGCCTACTGTCTGCGTACCACCGTGGCGTGCAGCGCGGCCGCACGCAGCCGAAGGCTGACCAGCACCCGGAGTCTCGGACGACCGGGTCACATACTGGCAAGGAGCAGGAGGCATGACAACTTCGCAGGATCTCGGTTGGCTGCTGGCCAACTTCGCCGATCGCGTACCGGGCGTCGCCCACGCGGTCGCCGTCTCGGCCGACGGCCTGCTGCTCGCCGCGTCCCGCGACCTGCCTCGCGACCGCGCCGATCAGCTCGCCGCCATCGCTTCCGGTCTGGTGAGCCTCACCCAGGGTGCGGCTCGCTGCTTCGAGGGCGGGGCGGTACTGCAAACCGTCGTGGAGATGGAAAACGGATTCCTTTTCCTGATGTCCATCTCGGACGGATCGTCTTTTGCCGTCCTGGCCTCGCGCAGTTGCGACGTCGGTCAGGTCGGGTACGAAATGGCCCTGTTGGTCGACCGGGTGGGCGACGCGCTGACCCCGTCACCGCGCTCGGCTGTCGGACTGCTCGGCTGAGCGTACGGCGACGGGGTCCCGGCGCCCGTTCCAGATCGGCGCGCGGTGTCATACGCACCGAACCGGAACGGTCGAAGGCGGAAGAGTGAGGAGGTGACCGGCGGTGGTGGCGAACTTCGACGAACCCACCGGCGCGCTCGTGCGGCCGTACGCGGTCACCCGCGGCCGCACCCGTCCTCGCCTGGAGATCGCCATCGAGGCGCTGATCGAGACGACGCCTCGCGGTCGAGCCGCGGGGAGCCGGGAAGCCGTGGCGCACGGCCGCGAGCAGCAGTACATCGCACAGTTATGCGATGGTCGGCTGCAGTCGCTGGCGGAGATCGCGGCGCGCATGCAACTACCGCTGGGCGTCGCCCGGGTGCTCGTCGCTGACATGGCCGCCGAGGGAATGGTGGCGGTCTACGAGCCGACCTCGTTCGACACCGACGACTCGGTGGGCACGGAACTGCTGGAAAGGGTGCTGAGTGGACTTCGCAGGCTCTGACATGACGCACCGCCCGTCGCCCAGCCGGGTGACGTCGGCGAAGATCGTGATCGCTGGCGGTTTCGGCGTTGGCAAGACAACCCTGGTCGGCTCGGTCTCGGAGATCACGCCGCTCACGACGGAGGCGATCATGACCTCCGCCGGGGTGGGCGTCGACGACAACCGGGACGTACCGGGGAAGACGACGACCACGGTCGCGATGGACTTCGGGCGTATCACGATCGACCGGGATCTGATCCTCTACCTGTTCGGTACCCCCGGCCAGACGCGGTTCTGGTTCATGTGGGACGAGCTGGTACGCGGCGCGATCGGCGCGGTGGTCCTGGTCGACACCCGTCGACTGTCGGACTGCTTCGCCGCCGTCGACTTCTTCGAGCACCGGCGGCTGCCGTACCTGGTCGCCATCAACTGCTTCGACGGGGTGCAGTACCACTCGGTACAGGACGTCCGGGATGCGCTCGCCATCACGGCGGACATCCCGGTGGTGTCCTGCGACGCGCGCAGTCGCGAGTCGACCAAGCAGGTGCTCATTTCGCTGGTCGAGTACGTGCTGTCGATGCGTCGGCAGCGTGCGACCGCGCCCGCCTGACCGTTCGTACCGATGACCCGAGACGCCGAGCGGCGTCTCGGGTCATCGGTGTGCTCCGCCCGCTGACAGCCCCGTGAGGCGCAGGTACCGCGCGCTCAGGCACTCGACTCCTGGCGGGCAGCGGGCGTCGACAACCCACATCCAGCGAAGCCGCGCCGGGCCCAGCTGTCCTGTTCGATTCCGATCAGCGATGCGGTGACCACCGGCGGCAGCCGATCCACACGGTTCAGAAACGGCTTCTACGGCTTTGGTCGCGCTGCGGGGCGCGACCGAGGGTACGGTCGCACCCGCAGCGCGACTGGGCTGTCCGGTCAGCGGTGCGCGGCGGGACGGTAGCCGTACTCCCGGTCGCGGTTCCGGTCCCGGTCGGCGGGCATCTCCCACGAGCCGCTCGATTCGCGCGCGAAGTCCCAGCCGGTCGCGTTGTCCCGCCCCGGCCGACCGCCGACGGCGAATCCGCGTACCTCCTCGCCACGTCGCGACCCACGGAAGTAGCCGGTCGTGTGCGCTGCCATGGCAGCAGGGTCGC
Organism: Micromonosporaceae bacterium; assembly: GCA_036378155.1. Classification (GTDB taxonomy): domain Bacteria; phylum Actinomycetota; class Actinomycetes; order Mycobacteriales; family Micromonosporaceae; genus DASUXA01. The sequence goes on from DASUXA010000006.1 coordinate 3,970, forward strand.
GGACGATCCGCAGTGGACGCTCCTGCGGCAACGGCGACCCTGGTACCAGGTTGGCCTGCGGTACCCGACGGGGCAGGCCCGCGCCGGTCGCTTCGCCGGTGCGTGGGCGGGCAGCCTGTTCCGCCGCACGCCAGCCCTGGTCGGCCGGGTTGTCCCAGGTGATCTCGGCGTTCTCCGAGGTCTGCCCGACGAACCACGCCGACTTGGTCTGCTTGAAGATGAGCAGGTCGCCGTCGTCGCCGCTGTCGGGGACCGGCGGGGCGACCGATACCGGAATCTCGCGCCGGGGGCGCGCGTCGTCCACCACCCGCAGGGGCGCGTCGGGCCGTGGGGCGGAGCCGTTCGCCCGGTCGCTGCTTCCGTTCGGCGAACGCTCCCCGGAGCGGTCGGTCAGCCGCGAGGCGAACCGGTCGCTCAACCGCTCCGCGGGGCGCTCGTCAACGCGCTCCGGGCGCAGCGCCCGGTCGGCGATCGGCGCCGGCTCGACCAGGCGCAGAGCGGGCGGCTCGGCGGGCAGGTCGTCGGCCTGCCATGGGGGAGTGACCCGGCCTTCGCGGGCGGGCTTGGGCGTTTCGGCAGCCTCCGGGCGCCGGTCGAAGGCCGGCGCCGACGGGAAGTGGGACTGGTCGGCAGCCGGCGTCGCGTTGTCGCGGGGTCGCTCCACCGCGTCGTCGTTGCCGTTCGTGGCGAGCGGCCAGGTGCTGCGCGATCCGGGGGCGGAACTGTCCAGGGTCGGTCGCGCGGCAGGCACCGGGGTGGCACGGTCCGGACCGTACCCGTAGTCGTTCGCCGGTCCGGTCGCCACGGGTGGCAACACCGCTGCCGGGGTGACCGGCGTGGCTGCCGGGTTCGGGCGCCAGTTCGGCGGCATCGGGGTGATGCCGGGCGGCGGCGGAGCGGGCGGCGCGGACACGGCGGGGGGCGTCGAGATCACCGGGGGCGCGGACACCGCCGGCGGCGTGGAGACCACCGGGGGCGCGGGCGGCAGGGCCGGTACCTGGTTCGCCGGTGGCGTGCTGGTCGTCGCCGCCGCGGCGGGCGACGGCACCGCCGACGAGCGGCTTCGCCGCGCTGGTACCGGCACCCGCATCTGTTCGCCGCTGCCCTCGCGTACCGCGCGTAGCGCAGCCGCCTGAGCGGCGGCTGGCGGGGTTGCGGCTTCTTCCTGAGCTCGTCGCGCCGCCCTGGAACGCTGGGCCGGCACGGTGGCGCTGGGGCGGTCGTTGAGTACCCCGATGAGCGCGGCGACCGCCGCGTCGCAGGCGCGTACCGCCGCGACCGACTGCCGGATCGTCTCCGCCACGGCGGCGGTCAGGGTGCGCCCGATACCGGTACGGCGCGGAGTCTCCGCGATAGCCAGCCGTAGCGCGGTGATCGCCTCGTTGATGACCTGTGCGTCGGCGATACCTGCCTCGGCGAGTTCGGTGGCGACGGCGGCGTCCCGACCACGGTTGGCGGTACCGGGACCGAGCAGACCCGGCTCGGGCAGCGCGTCGAGGATCGCCAGCGGGATCGGGTCGGCGGGGTCGGGGTACGCGCGCAGGGCAGCCGGGTACAGCTCGCGCAGCACCTCGCGCAGCGCGACCGCGGCGGACTGCCGCCCGGCTGCGACGGCGGCGTGCGCGGCCAGTACCGGCTTGAGGTTGACCAGGTCGCGGGGCGGCGCCTGGGTGCTCGCCGCGAGGGCGCCCGCCTGGAGCGCGCGAGCCAGACCGACCGCCCGGCGCTCGGCGAGCGGGTACGCGATCTCCTCGGCGGAGTCGTCGTCGGCGAACCGTTCGGCGTAGTCGTCGAGCGACTCCTCGTCGGCGATCGCGAGCGGGCGTCCCGCCGTCGCCAGCAGCAACGTCACCTGGTGCTCGTCGCTGTCCGTGGCGACCGACACACCGGCGGGGCCACCGGCGCGTTCGGACAGCAGCGCGCCCAGCTCGGCATAGCCGGCCGGGTCGTCACTGATCTCGCAGACGTCGAGCAGCCGGCCCGCGTCGTCCACTACGGCGACCGTGAGCCAGCTGCCAGCCGAAGTCGGCTGGGTGGCGGCGGCATCCTTGGATGCCAGCCCGCAGTACACCCGCACGAGCGCCACGGCGTCGTCCTCCTCCCGGACCGTTCATGTTGCCAAGGACTGATGGTCCCTGGTCGGGGGTCAGTCGCGCCAGTCTGTGGCGGCGGAGATCTTGCCAATAATCGTGCGCCATCCGAGGGCTGCCTGTTCTGCCCGGATTCGCTTGAGTCGGCGGCGTGCGAGAAAACCGCTCATCCCGCCTGCTTCGGCAGCTCGCAGCGCTTCGTCCAGATCGTCCAGTGGGGAACCCGGGGCGAGCGCGGTCATCACCGGTTCCAGCCGAAGCGCGAACGCGATGTCGCGCGCCGCCTCGCCCGCCTTGATGAGCAGCGCGGGGTCCCAGGCGTCCGCCCCGCCGCGCAGGTTGTCCACGACGAGGTCGAGTTCGTACGTGTCGTCGGGCAGCGGTACGACGTCCTCGACGCGGATCTGTTCCACGAGGTCGGGCCAGGTGTCCAGTTGCGACAGTTCGTGCGCGGTGTCGGACCGGACGAACTCGACCAGCCCTTCGACGCTGCGGAACAGCAGCAACTTGCCCCGGTTGGCGAGGAACACCGGAATCTCCTCCGGCTCGGGTTCCGCCGCTTCCTCGGTCTCGTCCTCGTCGTCGGACTCGTCCTCAGCGTCGTCCTCGGCTTCGTCCGATTCCTGGTCGAAGTCCACTTCGCCCAGTTCATCGTCCTCGCCCCGGTACTCCTCCTCGGAGTCGGGGTCGTCGTCGAACTCCGGCCCGACCTCGTCGGACCGGCGTCGTACCACCGGAAACTCGTCGTCCTCGGTGCGGTCGATCTCCGGCGGCGCCACCTCGTTCGACATCCGGTACGCGCGCAGCGTGTACCCCACGCCGCGAGGAAGCGCGATCTCCACCGGGTCGATGCGCAGGTCCGACCACAACGCGGATCGGCCGTCCACCGCGTCGAGGTCCTCGTCGGTCTCGGTCGCGCCGGCGGTGTCGGCGTCGACCTCGGGTTCCTCGGCGTGCGGCCTTCCGGAACGCTCGCGGGCCACGGCGACCTCTTTCATGTGCTGTCGGGTAGGTGACTCTGCGCACACCCTAGTCGGCGGTCATCGAGCGAGGTTGCCCACCCCGCCCCGTATCGGTGCCGCATCGACACGTCAGGCGCCGCGCATCCGCCGGATACCCGCCACGGGTGCGGCGCCCGTTCCGCTGCCAGGTCGGGCACCGCGCATCGATACGCCGGGAACGTCGGCGATGCGGCGCTACACGCCCTTCGGATGCCAGACCGTCTTCGTTTCCAGGAACGCCGTCATCCGGTCCAGACCGGGCTCCGCCGTCCAGTCCACCGGCGCGGTCGGTCGCCGCAGCACGCGCTTCAAGTTCTCCGCGGCGGCCACCTCGAGGTCGCGGGCGAGCCCCGCGTCGTCCACGCCGGTCAGGTCGACGGCGTTGACGTCCATGTGCGCGGCGAGCCACGGCGCGGTCTCGGCGACTTTCCCGGTGAGCAGGTTCACCACCCCACCGGGCAGGTCGGAGGTCGCCAGTACCTCGGCGAGGGTGACCGCCGGCAGCGGGCGCCGCTCGCTGGCGAGCACCACCGTGGTGTTCCCCGTCACGATCACCGGCGCGACGACGCTGACCAGGCCGAGCAGGCTGGACTCGCCGGGCGCGACGATGCCGACCACGCCGGTCGGCTCGGGCGCGGACAGGTTGAAGTACGGCCCGGCGACCGGATTGGCGTTGCCGTAGACCTGGGCGATCTTGTCGGCCCACCCGGCGTACCACACCCAGCGGTCGATCGCGGCGTCCACGCTCGCCTGGGCAGCCGCCCGGCTGCCGCCCTCCGCCTGCAGGACCTCCTCGACGAACTGGGCACGCCGCCCCTCCAGCATCTCGGCGGTCCGGTACAGGATCTGACCCCGGTTGTACGCGGTCGCCGTCGACCACTTGCCGAACGCCGCGCGGGCGGCGACAACCGCGTCGCGTACGTCCTTGCGCGAGGCCAGCACGGCGTTGGCCACGAACTCACCCTTCGCCGAGTGCACCTGGTACGAGCGGCCCGACTCGCTGCGCGGGAACGCGCCGCCGATGAAGAGCTTGTACGTCTTGCGTACGGCCAGCCGGGCGGGCGCGCCTGCCGCGCCGACCGAGGGGGACTTAGTGGGCAAGGTACGCCTCCAGGCCGTGGCGGCCGCCTTCGCGGCCGTACCCCGATTCCTTGTAGCCGCCGAACGGCGACGTCGGGTCGAACTTGTTGAACGTGTTGGCCCAGACCACCCCGGCGCGCAGCTTGTCGGCGACGGCGAGGATGCGCGAACCCTTCTCGGTCCACACCCCGGCGGACAACCCGTACGGCGTGTTGTTCGCCTTCTCGACAGCCTCGGCGGGGGTCCGGAAGGTGAGTACCGACAGCACCGGACCGAAGATCTCCTCACGGGCGATCCGGTGCGCCTGGGTGACCCCGGTGAAGATGGTCGGCGCGAACCAGAAGCCGCGCTCGGGCAGTTGGCACGGCGCCGACCAGGGTTCGGCGCCTTCGGCGGTACCGACCTCGGACAGTTCCCGGATCTTCGCCAGTTGCGCCGCCGAGTTGATCGCGCCGATGTCGGTGTTCTTGTCCAGCGGGTCGCCCAGGCGCAGGTGGCTCATCCGCCGCTTGAGCGCGTCGAGTACCTGGTCGGCGACGGACTCCTGGACCAGCAGCCGGGAACCGGCGCAGCAGACGTGTCCCTGGTTGAAGAAGATGCCGTTGACGATGCCCTCGACCGCCTGGTCGATCGGCGCGTCCTCGAACACGATGTTCGCCGCCTTGCCACCCAGTTCCAGGGTGAGGCGCTTGCCGGTGCCGGCGACCGACCTCGCGATCTCGCGTCCCACCTCGGTCGACCCGGTGAACGCCACCTTGTCGACCCCGTCGTGGGCGACCAGCAGCCGTCCGGTCTCGCCCGCACCGGTGACGATGTTCACCACGCCGGGCGGCAGGTCCGCCTGCTGGCAGATCTCGGCGAACACCAGCGCGGTCAGCGGGGTGGTCTCCGCCGGTTTGAGGACGACCGTGTTGCCGCACGCCAGCGCCGGGGCGATCTTCCAGGCGAGCATGAGCAGCGGGAAGTTCCACGGGATGACCTGCCCGGCGACGCCCAGCGGACGCGGGTTCGCACCGAACCCGGCGTACCCGAGCTTGTCCGCCCAACCGGCGTAGTAGAAGAAGTGCGCGGCGACCAGCGGAATGTCCACGTCGCGCGACTCGCGGATCGGCTTTCCGTTGTCGACGGTCTCCAGTACCGCCAGCTCACGCGCCCGCTCCTGGATGATCCGGGCGATCCGGTACAGATATTTCGCGCGCTCGCGCCCCGGCAGGTCCCGCCAGACCCGCTCGTACGCCTCGCGAGCCGCGCCGACCGCCCGGTCCACGTCGACCGTTCCGGCGCAGGCGACCTCGGCGAGCACCTCCTCGGTCGCCGGGTTGACCGTCTTGAACCCGGTACCGTCCGCCGCGTCGACAAACTCGCCGTTGATGAACAGCCCGTACGACGAGCGGATGTCCACGATGGAGCGGGACTCCGGCGCCGGGGCGTACTCGAACTTCATGGTCAGTCCAGGGTGAAGTAGTCGGGGCCCGAGTAGCGGCCGGTCGCCATCTTGGTGCGCTGCATGAGCAGGTCGTTCAACAGCGACGAGGCGCCGAACCGGAACCGGTCCGGGTCGAGCCAGTCCTCGCCGGCGGTCTCGTTGACCACCACCAGGTGCCGGATGGCGTCCTTGGCGCTGCGGATGCCCCCGGCGGGCTTCACGCCGACCGTGCGCCCGGTCGCCGCCCGGAAGTCGCGGACCGCCTCCAGCATGATCAGGACGACGGGCAGCGTGGCGGCGGGCTGCACCTTGCCGGTCGACGTCTTGATGAAGTCGCCGCCCGCCAGCATCGCCAGCCAGCTCGCCCGCCGCACGTTGTCGTACGTGCCCAGTTCGCCGGTCTCCAGGATGACCTTCAGGTGCGCGTCGCCGGCAGCCTGTTTGACCGCCACGATCTCGTCGTACACCTCGAGGTAGCGACCGGACAGGAAGGCGCCCCGGTTGATCACCATGTCGACCTCGTCGGCGCCCGCGGCGACCGCCGCCTCGACATCGGCGATCTTGACAGGTAGCGGCGCCTGCCCGGACGGGAACGCGGTCGCCACGCTCGCCACGTGGATGCCCGACCCGGCGAGCGCCCGCGCGGCGACCGGCACCATCGACGGGTACACGCAGATCGCCGCGACGGAGGGGCAGGTCGGGTCGGCGGGGTCGGGGTGACGCGCCTTGCCGCACAGCGCCCGGACCTTGCCCGGTGTGTCGGAACCTTCCAGTGTGGTCAGGTCGACCATGCTGATCGCGAGGTCGATCGCCCAGCGCTTGGCGGTGGTCTTGATCGACCGGGTGGCGAGCATCGCGGCCCGCTGCTCGGCGCCGATCTGGTCGACTCCGGGCAGCCCGTGCAGGAAGGTGCGCAGCGTGCTCTCCGAGCGCGCCACATCGGAAAGGTCCGCGCCCGCCGGGCGGGCATTACCGCCGGCAGCTCGGGTCGCCGTTGCCGTCATGTCGGTGAGTCTACGCGGACGCAGGCGTTGTGATCTTGTCGTGCCGGCGGGGTCGGTTGGACGCCCCGGCGCCGGTCGGCGTCGACGCCGCCGGGCGCGTGCGACGGCGACACCTGACGTCTCGCCGCGTCGTCGTCCGTATAGGTTGTCAGCCGTGGACGTACTCGTCGTTGATCATCCACTGGTCCGGTCCCGGCTCACCGCGATGCGCGACGCCCGGACCGACTCGGCAGCCTTCCGGGCCGCGCTGCACGAACTCACCACGATGCTGGTGTACGAGGCGGCGCGATCGTTCCCGGTCGAGCGGTACCGGGTCGACACGCCGGTGGCGCCGACCGAGGGCGTGCGGCTGGCGAACCCGCCGCTGCTGGTACCGGTGCTGCGTGCCGGCCTCGGCATGGCCGACGCGACGCTGGCGCTGCTGCCGGAGTCCTCGATGGGGTTCGTCGGTCTCGCGCGTGACGAGGAGACGTTCCGTCCCCGCGCGTACATGGAGTCGCTGCCCGTCGACCTGAGCGGTCGCCCGGTCCTCGTCCTCGACCCGATGCTCGCGACCGGCGGCTCGTTGGAGCACTGCTGCCGGCTGCTCGCCGACCGCGGCTGTACCGACATCACCGTGGTGTGCGTGCTCGCCGCGCCGGAGGGCATCCAGCGGCTGGAGCGCTCCGGATTGCCGCTGCGCATCGTCACCGCCTCGATCGACGACGGGCTGAACGACAAGATGTTCATCGTGCCCGGCCTCGGCGACGCGGGCGACCGTCAGTTCGGCGGCATGCCCCGGTTCTGACCGGTCGCCCGGTCGGCGTCGGTGCAGCCCCGGTCGGCGTCAGTCCAGCCCGAGCGCGCTCGCCGTCTGTCCGCGCAGCGCCGCCAGGGCGTCCGCCGCGCGCCGTCGGGCGGCGGGCACGTCGCCGTCCGCGACCGGTTCCACCACCTCGAGGTACGCCTTGAGCTTCGGCTCGGTGCCGCTGGGCCGCACCACGACCCGCGCCGACGCGGTACGCAGCACCAGCACGTCCGCCTCGGGCAGCAGGTCCTCGGCGGCGGTGAGGGGCGCGCCGAGCAGGCCGGTCGGGCGCTCGGCGCGGATGTGGCGCATCGCGGCGGCGATCTCGGCGAGGTCGTCGAACCGTACCGAAAGCTGGTCGGTGGCGTACACGCCGAACTCCGCCGCCAGGTCGTCCAGCCGGTCGAGCAGGGTGCGTCCGGACGCCTTGAGCGAGGCGGCGAGCTCGGCGAGCAGCAGCAGCGCCGAGATGCCGTCCTTGTCGCGCACGTGCCAGGGCGCGCCGCAGTACCCGAGCGCCTCCTCGTACCCGTACACCAGGTCCACGCCCGCCCGGACGATCCATTTGAACCCGGTCAGCGTCTCCTGGTAGCCGTGCTGCCGCGCGGTACACATCGCCCGCAGCAGCGACGAGGAGACGATGGTCGTCGCGTACCGACCGGACACGCCCCGGCGCATCAGATGGTCGGCGAGCAGCACGCCCAGGTCGTCGCCGCGCAGGATGCGCCAGTTCCCGGGGCGGTCGGCGGGGCCGCGCGCCGGGTCCGGTACCGCCACCGCGCACCGGTCCGCGTCCGGGTCGTTGGCGACAGCCAGATCCGCCCCGCGCGCGGCGGCGAGCGCGATCACCCGGTCCATCGCGCCCGGCTCCTCCGGGTTCGGGAACGACACCGTCGGGAAGTCCGGGTCGGGTTCGCGCTGCTCCGCTACCACCAGCGGGGCGGCGAAGCCCGCGCGGGGCAGGGCTTGCTCGACCACGCCGGCACCCACGCCGTGCAGCGGGGTGTACGCGATCGTCAGGTCCTTCGGCGCGTCCGGGTCGACCACGCGGACCGCGCCGTCCAGGTACGCGTGCACCACCTCGTCGCTGAGCACCACACCGGGTTCGCCCAGCGGTACCGCCGACAGCGGTCCGACCGCCCGGATCGCCGCCTCGATCTGGGCGTCCACCGGCGGGACGATCTGCGCGCCCGCGCCCAGCGCGCCGCCCAACTCCTCGCCCAGGTAGACCTTGTACCCGTTGTCCCGCGGCGGGTTGTGGCTGGCGGTGACCATGACGCCGGCTGCCGCGTCGAGCGCGCGGACCGCGTACGCCAGTACCGGGGTGGGCAGCGGTCGGGGCATCAGCAGCGCGGTGCGACCGGCGCCGGTCGCCACCCGCGCGGTCTGCTCGGCGAACTCCTTCGAGCCGTACCGGGCGTCGTACCCGATCACCAGCGGTCCGCTCGCCTCGCGTTCGGCGAGCCAGGCGACCAGCCCGGCGGCGGCGGCACGGACCACGGCGAGATTCATCCCGTTCGGCCCCGCGCGCAGCGGACCACGCAGCCCGGCGGTACCGAACGTGAGCGTCCCCGCGAACCGCGCCGCGAGGTCGGCGGCGCTGCCCGGCAGCGCGTCCAGCACCGCGCGCAGCTCGTCGCGGCTGGTCGGGTCGGGGTCGTCGGCGACCCACGCCTCGGCCCGCGCGCGCAGTTCGTCCAGTGCGGTGGGGGCGAACTCGGAGGTGGTCATCCCGCGTTGATAGCACGGTCGCGTCGGGACCGCGCCACGGCCCCGGTCACCTGCTCGGGTCGGGTGACGGTGCGGTGGTCGCGGGCGGCGCGCCGCCCGC
>DASUXA010000007.1:0-83425 GCA_036378155.1 Micromonosporaceae bacterium
CAGCTCGCGGTTCACCAGCGCCGGGTCGAGGCGCCATACGAAGGAGACCCCGCCGGACATGCCGGCGGCGAAGTTGCGCCCGGTCGGACCGAGCACCACCACGGTGCCGCCGGTCATGTACTCGCACCCGTGGTCGCCCACGCCCTCGACCACCGCGACCGCGCCGGAGTTGCGCACCGCGAACCGCTCCCCGACCCGGCCCCGGCAGAACAGCTCCCCGGCGGTTGCCCCGTACAGGATGGTGTTGCCGGCGATGACCTGCTCCTCGGCGACGAACGGCGCGGTCGGATCGGGCCGCAGTACGATCCGACCACCGGACAGGCCCTTGCCGACGTAGTCGTTGGCGTCACCCTCCAGGCGCAGCGTCACCCCGGCCGGCAGGAACGCGCCGAACGACTGCCCGGCGGTGCCGCGCAGGCACACCTCGATCGTGTCGTCCGGCAGGCCCTTACCGCCGAACCGGCGCGCGACCTCGCCGCCCAGCATCGCGCCGACGCTGCGATCCTCGTTGCGGACGGCGCGCACGACCCGTACCGGGGTGCCGTCGGTCAGCGCCGGTGCGGCCGCGGCGATCAACTCGTTGTCCAGCGCGGCGGCCAGGCCGTGGTCCTGACTGGCGGTACGCCGCCGGGGCGCGCCGGGCGGAAGCTCGGGCACGTGCAGCAGGGCGGACAGGTCGATCCCTCGGCCCTTCCAGTGGTCGACCGCCGGCCGCACGTCCAGCACCTCGGTGTGCCCGACCGCCTCGTCCAGCGAGCGGAACCCGAGCCGGGCCAGCCACTGGCGTACCTCCTCGGCGAGGAAGAGGAAGAAGTTCTCCACGAACTCCGGCCGGCCGGTGAACCGCGCGCGCAGCTCCGGGTTCTGGGTGGCGATGCCGACCGGGCAGGTGTCCAGGTGGCAGACGCGCATCATGACGCAGCCGGAGACGATCAGCGGGGCGGTCGCGAAACCGAACTCCTCGGCACCGAGCAGCGCCGCGACCACCACGTCGCGACCCGTCTTGAGCTGCCCGTCGACCTGCACGGTGACCCGGTCGCGCAGCCCGTTGGCGAGCAGGGTCTGCTGGGTCTCGGCGAGCCCCAGCTCCCACGGGGTGCCGGCGTGCTTGAGCGAGTTCAGCGGGGACGCGCCGGTACCGCCGTCGTGCCCGGAGATCAGGATGACGTCGGCCTTCAGCTTCGCCACACCGGCGGCGATGGTGCCGACGCCCACCTCGCTGACCAGCTTCACGTGTACCCGGGCGGCCGGGTTGACGTTCTTCAGGTCGTACACCAACTGGGCGAGGTCCTCGATCGAGTAGATGTCGTGGTGCGGCGGCGGCGAGATCAGACCCACGCCCGGCGTGGCGTACCGGGTCTTGGCGATCCACGGCCACACCTTGTTGCCGGGCAGCTGACCGCCCTCGCCGGGCTTCGCGCCCTGCGCCATCTTGATCTGCAGGTCGTCGGCGTTGACCAGGTACTCGGTGGTGACCCCGAACCGACCGGAGGCGACCTGCTTGACCGCGGAGCGGCGCAGCGGGTCGTACAGCCGGTCGACGTCCTCACCGCCCTCGCCGGTGTTGGACTTGCCGCCCAGCCGGTTCATCGCGATCGCCAGGGTCTCGTGGGCTTCCGCCGAGATCGAGCCGTAGCTCATCGCGCCGGTCGCGAACCGGCGCACGATCGACTCGACCGGCTCCACCTCGTCCAGCGGTACCGGCGGCCGGTGCCCGACGCGCAGGTCGAACAGCCCGCGCAGCGACCCGGACCGGGCCGCCAGTTCGTCGACCTTCGCGGTGTACTTCTCGAACACCTCGTACTGCCGCGACCGGGTGGCGTGCTGCAGCAGGAACACCGTCTCCGGGTTGAACAGGTGCAGTTCGCCTTCGCGGCGCCACTGGTACTCGCCGCCCACCTCGAGCCGGCGGTGCGTGCTCTCCGCCGGGTTCGCCGGGTACGCGCTGGCGTGCCGCGCGGCGACCTCGGCGTGGATGCCGTCCAGCCCGATCCCGCCGATGTGGCTGGTGGTACCGGTGAAGTACCGCTCGACCAGCCGCCGGTCCAGCCCGACCGCCTCGAACACCTGCGCGCCGCAGTACGACGAGACGGTCGAGATGCCCATCTTCGACATGATCTTCTGGACGCCCTTGCCGAGCGCCTTGACGAAGTTGCGGATCGCCTTCTCCGGGGTGATCCCGGTGAGCGCGCCCGTGGCGATCAGGTCCTCGATGCTTTCGAACGCGAGGTACGGGTTGACCGCGGCGGCGCCGTACCCGATCAGCACGGCGACGTGGTGCACCTCGCGGCAGTCGCCGGACTCCACGACCAGCGAGACCTGGGTGCGGGTCTGCTCGCGGACCAGGTGCTGGTGTACCGCGGCGGTGAGCAGCAGCGACGGGATCGGGGCGAGGTCGGCGGTGGAGTCCCGGTCGGACAGCACCAGGATGCGTACCCCGTCCTCGATCGCCTCGGACACGTGCCGGCAGATCTCGGTCAGCCGGGCGCGCAGCCCTTCCGCGCCGTCGCGGATGCGGTACAGCCCCGACACCCGTACCGCCTTGAAGCCCGGCATGTCCCCGTCCTCGTCGATAGACAGGATCTTGGCGAGCTCGTCGTTGTCGATCACCGGGTACGGCAGCACGACCTGTCGGCAACTCGCCGGTCCCGGGGCGAGCAGGTTGCCCTCCGGACCGATCGTGGTCGCCAGGCTGGTCACCAACTCCTCCCGGATCGCGTCCAGCGGAGGATTCGTGACCTGGGCGAACGCCTGGAGGAAGTAGTCGTACAGCAGGCGCGGACGGGTCGACAGCGGGGCGATCGGGGTGTCGGTACCCATCGAGCCGATCGGTTCCGCCCCGGCCGTCGCCATCGGCGCGAGCAGGATCTTCAGTTCCTCCTCGGTGTACCCGAAGGTCTGCTGCCGGCGCAGCACCGAGTCGTGGGTGTACACCACGTGCTCGCGCTCGGGCAGTTCCTCCAGGTGCATCAGCCCGGCGTGCAGCCAGTCCTGGTACGGCTCGGCGGCGGCGAGTTCCGCCTTGATCTCGTCGTCCGAGACGATCCGACGGGCGGCCGTGTCCACGAGGAACATCCGTCCCGGTCGCAGCCGACCCTTGGCGACCACGGTCGCCGGGTCGAGGTCGAGTACCCCCGCCTCGCTGGCCATCACGACCAGCCCGTCGCTGGTGTGCCACCAGCGTCCGGGGCGCAGCCCGTTGCGGTCCAGCACCGCCCCGATCACCGTACCGTCGGTGAACGCCACGGCGGCGGGTCCGTCCCACGGCTCCATCAGGCTCGCGTGGAACCGGTAGAACGCCCGGCGCGCCGGGTCCATGGACGGGTCGTTCTCCCACGCCTCGGGGATCATCATCAGCACCGCGTGCGGCAGGCTGCGCCCGGCGAGGTGCAGCAGTTCCAGCACCTCGTCGAAGTTCGCGGAGTCGGACGCGCCGGGGGTGCAGATCGGCAGGACGCGGCGCAGGTTGCCGGGCAGGTGGTGCGCGCCGGGCACCGCGTTCATCAGCAACGACTCGCGCGCCGCCATCCAGTTGCGGTTGCCGCGAATCGTGTTGATCTCGCCGTTGTGGGCGACGAACCGGTACGGGTGAGCCAGCGGCCAGGACGGAAACGTGTTGGTGGAGAACCGGGAGTGGACCAGGGCGATCGCGCTGGCCATCCGGGGATCGCCGAGGTCCGGGTAGAAGTCGGTGAGCTGCTCGGGGGTGAGCATGCCCTTGTACACCAGGGTGCGCGCCGACAACGAGGGGAAATGCGCGGCGATGCCCCGTTCGCGGGTCTCCCGCTCGGTCTGCTTGCGTACACAGAACGCGACCCGGTCCAGGTCCAGCCCGGACAGCGGAGCCCCGTCGGACAGTCGCCGCGCGCCCAGGAACACCTGACGGATCAGCGGTCGGGCGGCGAGCGCCGTCGCGCCCAGCCCGCTCGGGTCGACGGGTACGTCCCGCCAGCCGAGCACCTCGGCGCCTTCGACCAGGGCGTACTTCTCGAAAACCAGGACGGCGCGGCGGGCGGCGTCCGGGTCGGCGGGCAGGAACACCAGACCGGTCGCGTAGAACCCGGCGGGCGGCAGGTCGAAGTCGACCACGGCGCGGCAGAACTCGTCCGGTACGCCGATCATGATGCCCGCGCCGTCGCCGGTGTTCGGCTCCGCGCCGCGCGCGCCCCGGTGGTCCAGGCGCAGCAGGGCGGCCAGCCCCTTGCGTACGACGTCGTGGGAGCGTCGACCGGCGACGTCGGCGATGAAGGCCACGCCGCACGCGTCGTGCTCGTACGCCGGGTCGTACAGTCCCTGCGCACGGGTGTGCGGGTACGCACGATCCATAGGGCCTCCTATTCGTCGCTCGCGATGCTTCTGTGGCGGGACGACGTCGGCCCTGGGTATCAGCAGTCTACGGTACGTTACCGGGCGGTTGACCAGGTCGAATGGATCACAGTCCAGGTACCGGGATCGGCCGGCGCCCACCTCACGACCGGTGGACCTGGGATACGGGGCGACGCGTCAGTCGCGACCGTCGCACCCTCAACACTGACGAGCGGTACCCGATATGGCAACCCCCGCGGAGGGTCACGTCGCGGCGTCGGGCGCACGGACCGTACGGCGTTGGGCGGCCGCGAGAGCAGCGTGAGCTTCGGGCAGGGAGGTGCCCGTCGAGGTCCACCCGCCTGTGATGTACGTACATCACCAGCGGTGTACGCCTGTCGCGACGCCCCCGGCCGCGCCGCCCGCAGGGCGGAGCACCGCGGCACGGGTACGGCTGTCGCTAGCTCCCGACCGGCGGCTGCCAGCCGGCGGAACTGTCGAGCAGCTTCGCCGGCAGGGTACCGAGGACCGCGTCGCGGGCGCGCACCGCGAGCCGGCCGCGCGCCTGCAGCACCATCCCGGCGCGCCGCGCGCGGCGCGCCATCCGCAACGCGCGCGGCCGCCGCTGCCGGGCGTACTCCTCCAGGGCGGGGCGCAGCGAGCGACCCGGTACCGCGTCGTGCAGCAACGCGGTCAGCGTCGCCGCGTCCTCCAGCGCGAGGCAGCCGCCCTGCCCGAGGTGGTGCGGCATGACATGGGCGGCGTCGCCGAGCAGCACGAACCCGCCGGGACCGGCGGGGAACGCGAACGAACGGGGCAGCGGACGCGACTCGACCACCCGCTGCTGGACCAGGTCGTCGGGCTCGGTCGCCTGCAGCAGCGCGTCGATCGGCTGGTGCCAGCCGGCGAACCAGCGGCGCAGCAGGGTCAACTGCTGCGCCGGGGACTCGGGGCGGAACGCGCCCGGCGCGGTCGCCACCCAGTAGATCCCGCCGCGCCGGCTGTCACCCGCCGATCCCCGCGCGCCGAGCAGGGCGTACCGGAATCGGTGACCGCGCCCCAGGGTCTGACCGCCGCCCCCGTCGCCAGCCGGCAACTGTGGGGCTGCGTTGCCGCCCAGCGGCAACTGTGGGGCTGCGTTGCCGGCTGGCGGCAACTGTGGGGCGCGGTACCACGGGATGACCGCCCGCCACGCCGTACAGCCCGCGTCGACGGTCGTCGACTCCGGCGCCAACCGGGCGCGCAGCACGCTGTCCACGCCGTCCGCCGCGACGACCACGTCGGCGTGCCACTCGACGCGACCGTCCGTGACGCCGGGACGGTCGTCCCCGGTGGCGCAGACGCCCCGCACCGCGACCCCGGTGCGGATCTCGATCCGCCCGGTCAGCCCGGCGACCAGCGCGTCGTACACGTCGGCGAGGTGCGCCACCAGCGCCGCGTCTCCCGCCTCGGCACCCGGCTGGACCAGCCACTGCCCGTCCGGGCGCCGGATGCCGGCCGCCGGTACCGGGCTGGCGATGGCGTCCAGCCCGTCGGCGAGCCCGAGGGCGTGCAGCGCACGTACCCCGTTCGCCCTGAGCAGCAGCCCGACGTTCGGCGCGCGGAGCCGGTCGCCCCGCTCGAGCAGTGTCACCTCCCAGCCGGCGCGAGCCAGACCGCCCGCGACGGCCAGACCACCGATACCGGCACCGACGACCAGCGCCGAACGCACGACCCGGACCCCTCCCCTCGCCGATCCGCCTAGCTGTCCGCCGAGTGTTCCTCACCGGGATGCCGTTGCTCCGCCTCCCGGGCGGCGACGCTCGCGGCGGCGCGTCCGTCGGCGTCCGACCCCTCCCCGGCGGACGGCGTGCCCGCCGCTGCGACGCTCGCCGCCTCCGGTTCGGCAGCGTCCGCGTCCACCACCCGCAGCGTGCCGTCGGGCTCGGTGACCAGCCGCTGCTGCGGTCCCCGGACGCGGACGAAGTAGATCAGCGCGCCGAGGAACACCAGGATCGACACCCAGTCGTTGACCCGCATCCCGAGGAAGTGGTGCGCGGTGTCGACCCGCAGCGCCTCCACCCAGAACCGACCGGCGGTGTACGCCATCACGTACAGCGCGAACGCCCGACCCCGACCGAACCGGAACCGGCGGTCGGCGAGCCACACCAGCAGCGCGACCCCGAGATCCCACAGCGACTCGTACAGGAACGTGGGGTGGTACAGCCCGTCCAGCACCTCGGGTCGCCGGTCCGGGCCGATCACCGCGCTGCCCGTGTCCGGGTTCATCTTGTGGACCTGCAGTCCCCACGGCAGCGTGGTCAGCCTGCCGTACAACTCGTTGTTGAAGTAGTTGCCCCAGCGCCCGAGCGCCTGGGCGAGCGGCAGCCCGGGGGCGAGCGCGTCGGCGACGAAGCCGAGCGGAATGCCGAGCCGGCGGCAGGCGATCCACGCGCCGATCGCGCCGCCCGCGACCGCGCCCCAGATACCGAGCCCACCCTTCCAGATCTCGAACGCCTGCAGCGGGTGCCCGCCGCGGCCGAAGTAGTCGTCCGGCGAGGTGATCAGGTGGTAGATCCGGGCGCCGACGATGCCGAACGGCACCGCCCAGACGGCGATGTCGAGCACCGCGTACGGGGGCGCGCCCCGGCGGCGCATCCGTACCTCGGTCACGACGCAGGCGGCGACGATGCCGAGCACGATGCACAGCGCGTACGCCCGGACCGGGATCGGGCCGAGGTGCCACACCGCGACCGTCGGACTGGGGATCAGGGCAAGGTTCACGGTGCACCACGCTACCGCCGCGCTGCCACGGCCCGTCGCCCCCACCGACAACGAATGCGTTTCTCCTGGTCCGGGCCTACTCTCGCGATATGAACGCGCTGACCTACGCGGCCGCCGCCGTCATCGAGGACGACGCCGGTCGCGTGCTGCTCTGCCAGCAGAGCCACGGGCACCGGTTGTGGGCCCTGCTGGGCGGCAAGATCCGTGATGGTGAGAGCCCGACGCGCGCGGTGCGCCGGGACGTGTACGAGGAGACCGGCAGCGAGATCGAGATCGTCGACCTGGTCGGGCTGTACCAGGTGACCGGCGGCGCGGACCTGCCGGACCTGCTGGTCCACGTGTTCCGGGCGCGACTGCGCAGCGGCGAGGCGACCCTGAACGCGCCGAGCCGGATCTGCCGCCTCGCCTGGCACGATCCGCGGACGCTGCCCACGCCGACCACGCCGACCGCCCGCGCGGCGATCGCCGACGCGGTACGCGACCGGTCCGGGGTGCTGCGGGAGGTGCGGCGCGACCCCGAGCCGGTGTACACGGAAACGGCGGCGGCGACCCCGATGGGCGCCGCCGTCGTTTCCTGATCGGCGCCGTTCCAGTCGCTCGGCGGCGGGTGCGGCGGTCAGCCGCGACCCTTGCGTACCCCGGCGGCGAGGTCTGCCGTCAGGGTGCGCAGGTTCGCCAGCCCGCTCGCCTCGTCCGACGCGTCGAGTAGGCAGCCGACCAGGGCGCTGCCCACGATCACGCCGTCGGCGTACCTGCCGACCGCCGCCGCCTGAGCCCCGTCGCGTACCCCGAGCCCGACCCCGATCGGCAGGTCGGTGAACTGGCGGACCCGCTCGACCAGGGCCGGCGCCGCCGCCGACGGCTGTTCGCGCGCCCCGGTCACGCCCATCACGCTGGTCGCGTACACGAATCCGCGGCACGCCGCCACGGCCCGGCGCAGCCGCTCGTCGGTCGACGCCGGGGCGACCAGGAAGATCCGGTCCAGCCGGTGCTCGTCCGAGGCGGCCAGCCACGCGTCGGCCTCCTCGGGGATCAGGTCCGGGGTGATCAGTCCCGAACCGCCCGCGTTCGCCAGGTCACGCGCGAACCCGGCGACCCCGTACCGCTCGATCAGGTTCCAGTAGGTCATCACGACCACCGGTACCCCGGTCTCGGCGACCGCCGCCACGGTGCGCAGCACGTCGGGCGGGCGTACCCCGCGCTCCAGCGCCGCCTCGCCAGCCCGCTGGATCACCGGCCCGTCCATCACCGGGTCGGAGTACGGGAAGCCGACCTCGATCAGGTCGACACCGGCGTCGACCAGCACCTTCATCGCCCGGATCGCGCCGTCCACGGACGGGTACCCGGCGGGCAGGTAGCCCACCAGCGCGGCACGCTCGGCGGCCGCCGCCTTCTCGAACGCCACCGCCACGCTCATCCGCGCCTGCTTTCGTTCGCGACTGCGGGGCTCCGCTGCGCTGCACTCCTCACGCTCACAGAAACCCCTTCGTTCGCGACTGCGGGGCTCCGCTGCGCTGCACTCCTCACGCTCACGGTTGCGACTCCAGCAACCCGAACCACCGGCCGGCGGTCTCGACGTCCTTGTCGCCGCGCCCGGAGAGATTGACCAGGATAACCGCGTCCGGCCCGAGCCGCTTCGCCAGCCGCAGCGCACCGGCGAGCGCGTGCGCGCTCTCGATCGCGGGAATGATCCCCTCGGTCCGGCAGAGCAGCGTGAACGCCTCCATCGCCTCGGCGTCGGTGACCGGCTCGTAGCTCGCCCTGCCGGTGTCGTGCAGCCAGGCGTGCTCCGGACCCACACCGGGGTAGTCCAGCCCGGCGGAGATCGAATGCGACTCGACGGTTTGCCCGGCGTCGTCCTGCAGCAGGTAGGTGCGGTTGCCGTGCAACACGCCCACCGCCCCGCCGGTGATGCTCGCCGCGTGCCGACCGCTCGCGACCCCCTCGCCGCCCGCCTCGAATCCGTACAGCGCCACCGACTCGTCCGGGATGAACGCGTGGAAGACGCCGATCGCGTTGGACCCGCCGCCGACGCACGCGCACACGGCATCCGGCAGCCGCCCGGTCAGGTCGAGGCACTGCTGGCGCGCCTCCACGCCGATACCCCGGGCGAAGTCGCGCACCATCGCCGGGAACGGGTGCGGTCCGGCGACGGTACCGAGCAGGTAGTGGGTGCTCTCGACGTTGGTCACCCAGTCCCGCAGCGCCTCGTTGATCGCGTCCTTCAGGGTGCGCGAGCCGGTCGTCACCGGTACCACCGTGGCGCCGAGCAGACGCATCCGGGCGACGTTCAGCGCCTGTCGCCGGGTGTCCTCCTCGCCCATGTACACCACGCACTCGAGGTCCAGCAGCGCGGCGGCGGTGGCGCTGGCGACCCCGTGCTGCCCGGCGCCGGTCTCGGCGATCACCCGCGGCTTGCCCATCCGCTTGGTCAGCAGCGCCTGACCCAGCACGTTACGGATCTTGTGCGCGCCGGTGTGGTTGAGATCCTCGCGTTTGAGCAGGATGCGGGCGCCCGCCGCCTCGGACAGCCGGGTCGCGTCGTACAACATGCTCGGGGTGCCCGCGTAGTCGTGCAGCAGTCGCCGGAACTCAGCCTGGAACGACTCGTCCGCCATCGCGTGCCGGTACGCGGCGTCCAGCTCGTCCAGCGCCGGGATCAGGGCCTCCGGCACGAACCTGCCGCCGTACCGACCGAAGTGGCCGGACAGGTCGGGCAGCAGGCCGGCCGCGGACAGTAGGGCACTCTGTTCGGTCACCGATCCACCTCTGCCGACACTCCTCGGGCTGTCGCGGCTCGCGCTCGCGCCTTCACCGTACCGGGCGCGGGGTGGCGGGATGGCTGCCGGCGGTGACCAGCTCCGCGACCGCGTCGCGGGGACGCTTCGTGGTGACCAGGCTCTCGCCGACCAGCACCGCGTCGGCGCCGGCCGAGGCGTACCGGATCAGGTCGTGCGGTCCACGCACGCCGGACTCGGCGATCTTCACGACGTCGTTCGGCAGCCCGGGCGCGACCCGCTCGAACACCGACCGGTCGACCTCCAGCGTGCGCAGGTTACGGGCGTTCACGCCGATGACGCGCGCGCCCGCCGCGAGGGCCCGGTCGGCTTCCTCCTCGTCGTGGACCTCCACAAGCGCGGTCATGCCGAGCGACTCGATCCGCTCCAAGAGTCCGACGAGGACGTTCTGCTCCAACGCGGCGACGATGAGCAGTACCATGTCGGCCCCGTGCGCACGGGCCTCGTGCACCTGGTAGCTGGACACGATGAAGTCCTTGCGCAGCACCGGGATGTCCACGGCGGCGCGTACCTCGTCGAAGTCGTCGAGGCTGCCGCCGAACCAGCGCGACTCGGTCAGCACGCTGACACACCGCGCGCCGCCCGCCGCGTACTCCTTCGCCAGGTCCGCCGGGTCGGGGATGTCGGCGAGCGCGCCGGCGGACGGCGAGGACCGCTTCACTTCCGCGATCACGCCGACACCGGGCTTGCGCAGCAACGCATACGCGTCCCTCGGGGGCGGCGCCGCGGCGGCGCGTTCGCGCATCTCGTCGAGCGGAATCCGCTGTTGTCTGGCGGCCACGTCCTCGCGTACCCCAGCGAGGATCTCGTCGAGCACGCTGTGCGGGCCCGGTTGCGACATCGGACTCCCCCCTACGGGTGTCATGTCGCGATCGTAGGCAACCGTCCAGCCAGCACGAAGTCCGGGGTGCGACGGGGACCACAATCGGGTTACGGCATAATGCTCACCGCTCGTCGCGATGTGGTCGCTGGACGTTGCCTACTTGGGCGGACGACGCGCCTCAACTCGTCCGCAGCGCCGGCATCGGAACCGGAACGCCGTACGTGGTCGCGCCGACCCCCACCCCGCCCTCACAGGTGTTCGGCGGCGTGGTCGCCAGACCCCGGCTCGACGGCCGCTCAGCCGCCCAGAACATGTACCCGAGCATGCCCGGTGTGGTACCGGCGCCGTTCGGCGCGACGGTCTGCACGTAGCCGCCGGTCGAACTCTGCAGCGAGTTGGGGAAGTCGTTGCACTCCGGGCGCACCTGCGGGGCTCCGGCCAGGTACACCGCGCCGGTGAACTTCGCCGGCGCCAGCGGCGGGATCGGCGGGGAGTAGGTCGGCTTGCCGTCGACGTGCTCCTGCCAGTTCGACTCGGCTCCCGACGTGGACGGTTGCTTGGACGGCACCATCGCGTTCGCGTAGTCCAGCACCGGGGCGTCGGTACGCAGCCAGTCGGCGGTCGCCTTGCGGTCGATCGCGATCAGCCAGCGGTCGCCCGCCGCGACGTCGATGGTCAGCCGTGCCGCCGGGTTCGCGCCGGTCGGGTCGTACGGCAGTACCGACCGGTACGCGTCGATGAACGCCTGCAGCCCGGTCAGGTTCGGCGACGAGTTCTCCTCGTAGTCGATCTCGATGCCGACGCCCAGCCGCTGCGCCACGGCGGCGGCGTTGCGGCCCAGTTGCGCGGCGTTCTCGGCGAGCGCGCTGTTCCACGAGTCCACGTACGTGATCCCGCCGATCGACAGCATCACCCGTACCCCGCGGCTGGTGAAGTAGTTGACGATCTCGCTGGTCATACCGACCGGCACCCCGGCGGAGGTGGTCGCGTCGGTGGTCTGGTGCAGCAGCTTGAGCGGTTCGACGAAGCTGAGGACCACGAGGTTGACCGAGGGCCGCCCGTCGCCCCGGTCGATCAGCCAGTGGTTCTGGGTGTCGAACTCGGTGACGTCGCGCACGGTCGCCCAGGTGCACTCGTCGTTGCCGCAGTGCCAGGCGCCGTACACCTGGATCTGGGTGCCCACCGCGGCGGTCACGCCGCCCGTCGACCCGGCGGTCGCGCCGCCGCCCGGCGAACCCGCGCTCACGCCGACGCCGGCGCCCGGCGCGACGGAGGGCGCGGCGCTGGCGGGTGCGGCGATGCCCAGGGCGAGCAGGATCGCGGCGAGGGGGACGAGTCTGCGGCGCATGCCGACCTCCGGGGGCGCGCGGCGGAACAGGAAATGTTCCTAACAGAATGGCGTGCCCGGAGACGTCGGTCAATACGCGATCAGCGCGTCGGATCCTCCCCGCGGTCCAGGGCGTCCCACGCGTCGCGCTCGCCGCCGCCGCGACCCGTCGACCCGGAGCCGGCGTCCCGCTCGTACCGCCCGCCCATGCTGGGCCAGCGCCGCCCGTGCGCCGTCGCGACCAGTCCGGCGGCGACCACCAGTACCCCGCCGAGCAGCGCCACCACCGGCCAACCGGCCGAGGCTCCCGGCACCTCGGCAAGCCCGTACCCGCCGCCCGCGGCGATGCCCAGCCCGCACAGCACCAGCAGGATGCCGACCGCGACCCGACCCGACCGCCTGGTCGCCAGCAGCGCGCCCGCTCCGGCGAGCGCGACCAGGGCGAGCGCGGGCAGCCAGGCGGCGAGCGCCGCGCCGGTGTGCGGCTGGCGTAGCGGCGGCAGCGGGGCGGGTCGGGCGGTCACCTCGACGCTCCAGGTCCGGCTCGCGGACAGCAGCGCCAGACCCGCGCCGACCAGGCAGCCGAGCACGGTGTACGTCAACTCCCGCCGCCCGCCGACCCGTTGGTCGACGCTCGCGGGACCGGTGCCGCTCACCGCGCCGGCCGCAGCGTCTCCGCGGCGGCGATCGCGGCGAGCACGGCGGCCGCCTTGTGCCTGGTCTCGCGTTCCTCGGCGGCGGGATCGGAGTCGGCGACCACCCCGCCGCCGGCCTGCACGTACGCCATGCCGGCACGCAGCAGGGCGGTGCGGATCGCGATCGCGGTGTCCATGTCGCCGCCGAAGCCGAAGTATCCGATGACCCCGCCGTACAGCCCGCGCCGGACCGGCTCCAACTCCTCGATGATCTCCATGGCGCGGACCTTCGGAGCGCCGGTCAGGGTGCCGGCGGGGAACGTGGCGACCAGCGCGTCGTACGCGGTCCGGTCGGCGCGCAACTCGCCGACCACGGTCGACACGATGTGCATGACGTGGCTGTACCGCTCGATCGTGGCGAACTCCGGTACCTCCACAGTGCCCAGTTCGCACACCCGGCCCAGGTCGTTGCGTCCCAGGTCGACGAGCATCACGTGCTCGGCGCGTTCCTTCGGGTCGGCGAGCAGTTCGGCGGCGAGGCGGACGTCCTCCTCCGGGGTGTCGCCGCGCCAGCGGGTACCCGCGATGGGGTGCAGCAGGGCACGGCGTCGCCCGTCGTCGTCGGTACGGATCTTCAGGTGCGCCTCGGGCGACGAGCCGACGATGTCGAAGCCTTCGAACCGCAGCAGGTACATGTACGGGCTGGGGTTGGTCGCCCGCAGCACCCGGTAGATGTCCAGCGGGTCGGCGTCGGTGGGTCGTTCGAACCGTTGGGACACCACGATCTGGAAGCATTCGCCGTCGCGGATCGCCTCCTTGGCGCTGTCCACCGCCTTGGGGTGCAGTCCTTCCGGGGTACGCGAGACGACCTGCCCGACACCGGGTCGCTCCACCGTGGACACCAGCGGCGGGGTCGGTCGGGACAGCGCGGTGGTCATCGCGTCGAGCCGACCGATCGCCTGGTGGTACGCCGCCAGCGCGGTCGCCTGGTCGGCGTCCGGCGGCAGGATCGCGTTGGCGACCAGCAGCGCCGATCCCTCGAAGTGGTCGAGGACCACCAGGTCGACGGCGAGCATCATGCCGAGGTCCGGTACGTCGAGGTCGTCGCTGGCGACCTCGGGCAGGCGCTCGAACCGGCGCACCATGTCGTACCCGAGGTAGCCGACCAGCCCGCCGGTCAGCGGCGGCAGCGTCTCCCCGGTGTCCGGGCGACCGCCGCCGGTGAGCACCCGGACGGTCTCGCGTAGCGCGAGGTCAGGGTCGCCGCCGGTCGGCACCCCGTCGGGCGGCGGACCGAGCCAGTGCGCCGCGCCGTCCTGCTCGGTGAGCGTGGCGAGGCTGCGTACCCCGATGAACGAGTACCGCGACCAGGCGGTACCGGTGGTCGCGCCGCCCTGTTGCGCCGATTCGAGCAGGAACGTGCCCGGTCCCCCGGCGAGTTTGCGGTACACGCCGACCGGCGTCTCGGCGTCGGCGAGCAGTCTGCGGGTCACCGGGATCACCCGGTGGGCGCGGGCGAGTTCGACGAACCGGTGCTCGTCGGGGATGACGACGCCGCTGGTCATCGCGACTCCCCGGACGGCGCGCCGACCGACGACCCGGCGGGCGGCAGCGATCCGGCGGGCGGCGCGGCGACCGGCAGCGGCTGGTGGAAGCAGGTGCGCCGACCGGTGTGGCAGGCGACCCCGGTCTGGTCGACCTGGACCAGCAGCGCGTCCCCGTCGCAGTCCAGCGCGACCGAACGCACCCGCTGGTAGTGCCCGGACGTGGCGCCCTTCACCCAGTACTCCCGGCGGCTGCGCGACCAGTACGTCGCCAGTCCGGTGGTCAGCGTGCGGCGCAGGGCCTCGTCGTCCATCCAGGCCAGCATCAGCACCTCACCGGTGTCGTGCTGCTGGACCACGGCTGGGACGAGCCCCGCCGGATCGCGCTTGAGCCGGGCGGCGACGTCCGGAGCGAGCGCGGCGGAGCGGCTGGGTGTGGTCACAGTGCCCGATTCTCTCTCACCGCCGGGGGCGACCGCCGCGCCGTCCCGCACACCGGGCTGCCCGGAACGAGCCCGTTGACCGACCGGTTCAATTCATCTAGCGTTGAGTTCACCGTGTGATGAATTCTTTGGAGGGCCGATGGAACCAGCGATCCAGGTCGACAGCCTGGTCGTGCGGCGCGGCGGCCGCGAGGTGCTGCACGGGATCTCCTGTACCGTCCGGCGCGGCAGCGTGACCGGGCTGCTCGGACCGAGCGGCAGCGGCAAGACCACGCTGATGCGCTGCGTCGTCGGGGTACAGCAGGTCGCCGCCGGCACGGTCACCGTGCTCGGTCGCCCAGCCGGGTCCGCCGCGCTGCGCCGTACGGTCGGCTACCTGACCCAGGCGCCCAGCGTGTACGCGGACCTGACGGTCCGGGAGAACGCCCGCTACTTCGCCGCGCTGTACGGGCTGGGCGCGGCCGAGGCGGACCGGGCGGTCGCGGACGTGGGGCTGGCGGACGCCGCCCGGCAACTGGTCGGCACCCTGTCCGGCGGACAGCGCAGTCGCGCCTCGCTGGCATGCGCCCTGGTCAGCAGGCCCGAGGTGCTCGTCCTCGACGAACCGACCGTCGGGCAGGACCCGGTCCTGCGCGAGGACCTGTGGCGGCGGTTCCACGCGCTGGCGGATGCCGGTACCACCCTGCTGGTGTCCAGCCACGTGATGGACGAGGCCCGCCGCTGCGACCGGCTGCTGCTGATCCGCGACGGCGACCTGATCGCCGACGACACGCCGGACGGGGTCCGCGCCGCCGCCGGTACCGACGACCTCGACCTGGCGTTCCTGCGGCTGATCGAGGGCCGCGAGAGCGCCGGTCGCGAACCTGAGGGAGTGACGTCGTGAATCCGGGCATCCTGGTCGCCACGACCGGGCGCATCCTGCGCCAACTGCGTCACGACCGGCGCACCATCGCGCTGCTCGTGGCGCTGCCGACG
Source organism: Micromonosporaceae bacterium (assembly GCA_036378155.1). Taxonomy (GTDB): domain Bacteria; phylum Actinomycetota; class Actinomycetes; order Mycobacteriales; family Micromonosporaceae; genus DASUXA01. The sequence goes on from DASUXA010000007.1 coordinate 15,614, forward strand.
CTGCTGCTGACCCTGCTGTACTTCATGTACGAGCAGCACCACGCGCTGTTCGACCGGATCGCGCTGACCATGCTCGGCGTCTTCCCGTTCACGGTGATGTTCCTGGTGACCAGCATCGCGATGCTGCGCGAACGGACCACCGGCACCCTGGAACGGCTGCTCACCACCCCGGTCGGCAAGCTCGACCTGCTGTTCTCGTACGGGCTGGCGTTCGGGCTCGCCGCCGCCGTGCAGGCAGGTGTCGCCGCCGGGCTCGCGTACCGGCTGCTGGGGCTGTCCACGGCGGGCAGCGGTTGGCTCGTCCTGCTGATCGGCGTGGCGAACGCCGTGCTCGGCGTCGCGCTCGGGCTGTTCTGCAGCGCCTTCGCCCGGTCGGAGTTCCAGGCCGTACAGTTCATGCCGGTCGTGGCGTTTCCGCAGATCCTGCTGTGCGGGCTGTTCGTACCCAGGGAGCAGATGGCGGGCTGGTTGCAGGCGGTCAGCAAGGTGTTGCCGCTGACGTACGCGGTCGAGGCGCTCGGCGAGGTGGGCAGGCACGCCGAGGCCACGGCGCTGATGTGGCGCGACGTCGCGATCGTCGCCGGGTGCGTGGTGGTCGCTCTCGTGCTCGCGGCGGCGACCCTGCGGCGGCGCACGGACTGAGGCCCGCCGTGCGGCGGCGGCGTACGGAACGATCGGGGACACGGCATGACACGGACCGGACGGCGACGGGGCAGCCCGGACACGCGCGAGGCGATCCTCGCCGCCGCCCGCGACGCGTTCGCCGCGCACGGCTTCGACGGCACGTCGATCCGCGCGATCGCCGGCGCCGCCGGTGTCGACCCGGCGCTGGTGCACCACTACTTCGGTACCAAGGAAGAGCTGTTCCTGGCTACCATCCGGTCCCCGATCGACCCGGCGGACCTGCTGCCGAAGGTGCTCGACGGCGACCTCGACGGGCTCGGCGAGCGGCTGGTACGCACCTTCGTGTCGGTCTGGGACGACCCGGTCACCGGTCCGGCGGCGGTCGCGGTGTTCCGCACCGGGATGCGCCACGACTGGTCGCAGCGCATCCTGCGGGAATTCCTCACCACGCAGATCCTGCGACGGGTGCTCGCCAGGCTGGACATCGACGCCGCCGAGGCGCCGCTGCGCGGGGCGCTGATCGCGTCGCAGATGGGCGGGCTGGCGGTGATCCGGTACATCCTGCGGGTCGAACCGCTCGCGTCCGCCCCCGCCGACCAGGTGGTGGCGCTGATCGCGCCGACGGTGCAGCGGTACCTGACCGGGCCGCTACCCGCTGCCAGCGTGCCGACGGCGCCGCACTCGCCAAACGCACAAAACTAAAACGACAGCGCGGGACCACCTCCGGCGGCTCGCATCCGAACACCACGAGCCGGGTACGGCTCGGAGGACACCCCCCGCCCAGACGCGGCACGCGTCGCGCGCGATCGTCGGCGCGGCGACGCGTCAACGGGTCTGTTCCAGCCACGAAGCGTGCAGCTTCGCGTACACCGAATCCGTCTCGCGGACCAGCTCCCGGTGCGGTCCACGTTGGACGACGCGTCCCCGGTCGACCACGATCACCTCGTCGGCGGCCTCCGCCGTGGACAGGCGGTGCGCGATCGCCAGCGTGGTACGTCCCCGGGTCACCGCGTCCAGCGTGCGCTGCAGGCGCACCTCGGTCGCCGGGTCCACGGCGCTGGTCGCCTCGTCGAGCACCAGCAGGTCCGGGTCGGCGACGTACGCCCTGGCCAGAGCGACGAGCTGGCGTTCGCCGACGCTCAACGCCTCGCCCCGCTCCCCGACCGGGGTGTGCAGACCGCGCGGCAGCGCGTCGATCCAGTCGGCCAGCCCGAGTTCCTCGAACGCGAGGTACAACTCCTCGTCCCCCAGCCCCGGGCGGGCGAACCGCACGTTGCCGGCGACGGTCGTGCCGAACAGGAACCCGTCCTGCGGCACCATGACCACCCGCCGCCGCAGGCTGGCGAACCGCACCGCGGTCAGGTCGACACCGGACAGCAGCACCCGCCCCCGGGTCGGGTCCATCAGCCGGGTCAGCAGCTTCGCGAACGTGGTCTTGCCGCTGCCCGTCTCGCCGACCACCGCGACCCTGGTACGCGCCGGGATGTGCAGGTCGACGTCGCTGAGCACCTCGGGACCGCCGGGGTAGGCGTACCCGACCCGCTCGAACCGTACGTCCAGCGGACCGGGCGGCAGGTCGGCGCCGTCGTCGCCCGGATCGGCGACGTCGGGCACGGTGTCCGCCACGTCGAGTACGCGTCGCCACCCCGCGATCGCGTTCTGCGCCTCGTTGAGCACCTCGGTCGCGATCTGTACCGGCTGGACGAACAGCGTGGCGAGGAACAGGAACGCGGTGATCTGCCCGACGGTCAGCCGACCGCCGACGCCCAGCAGCACCCCGACCGCCACCACCCCGGCGTTCGCCAGCCCCGCTGCGAGTTCGCCCAGGTTGAAGCTGGTCACGCTGAGCCGCTGCGCGCGGAACTGGGCCGCCTTGTTCGCCTCGATCGCGGCGTCCAGCCGGGCGGCGGTGCGCGACTGCACCCCGTACGCCCGGATGACCGCCGCACCCACCACGCTCTCGGCGATCGCGCCGAGCATCACCCCGACCCGCTCGCGCACCTCGCGGTACGCCTCGTTCAACCGTCGCTGGAAGTGGCGCACCGCGATCGCCAGGGGCGCGAACGCCGCGACGACCACGATGGTGAGCTGCCACGAGTACGCCAGCATCACGCAGGTGGTGACCGCTAGCTGACCCGTGCTGACGACCAGGGTCACGCCGCCGGACTGCAGGAACTGGCTGATCTGGTCGACGTCCGTGGTCACCCTCGACACCAGCGACCCGCGCCGCTCCGCCTGCTGGTGCAGCATCGACAGGTCGTGTACGTGCCGGAACGTGCGGGTGCGCACGCCGGCGAGGGCGGTCTCGCTCACCGTGTACAGCCGGACGTTCATCAGGTACGCCGACGCCATGGTGACCGCCAGCAGGACGGCGGTCACGACCGCGACCGTGGTGACGGTCCCCAGGTCGGTACCGCCGGGCGCGCGCAGACCGTGGTCGATGCCCTGCTGGACGGCGACCGGTACGGCAACCTTGCCGAGGGTCGCGACGACCGCGAGCGCCAGCGTCCCGGCAAGCCCGTTGCGCAGCTCGGGGGACATCGCCAGGCCCCGCCGTACTGTGCCCCAGGTCGACTCGGCGGTGCTCATCGGGTCAGCACCTCCTGCTGCCCTTCGAAGGCGCGCTCACGTTCCCGTTCCGCCTCGGCCCGCTCGTACGCGCGGACCAGGTTGGCGTAGCCGGGCACCGTCTCCAGCAGCTGCCGGTGCCGCCCGCGCGCCGCCACCCGGCCGTGTTCCAGGTACACCACCTCGTCGGCGAGCGCGATGGTCGCCCGCCGGTACGCCACGACCAGCACGCTCGCCGTGCCGCGCCCGTCGCGCAGCCCGCGCAGGATCTCCGCCTCGACGCGCGGGTCGACGGCGCTGGTCGCGTCGTCGAGGACGAGCAGCCGGGGCTGCCCCGCCAGGGCGCGGGCGAGGGTGATCCGCTGCCGCTGTCCGCCGGACAGCGAGGCGCCGCGCTCCCCCACCGTCGTGTCGAGCTTGTCGGCGAGCGCGCCGACGAACCGGTCGGCGTGGGCCAGGCGCAGCGCCCGCCACACCGCGTCGTCGTCGACACCGGACCGGTCCAGGGCGACGTTGCCGCGGATGGTGTCGTCGAACACGAACGGCACCTGAGCCACCAGCGCCACGGTGGCGGCGAGCGCCGGGGCGGACAGTTCGCGGGCGTCCACGCCGCCCAGGTCGACCGTGCCGGCGTCCGGGTCGACCAGCCGCGCCGCCAGGCTCGCGATGGTCGACTTGCCGGAGCCGGTGGCGCCGACCAGGGCGACGGTCCGCCCCGCCGGTACCGCGAAGCTGACGTCGCGCAGCACCGGCGGCCCGTCGCCGTAGGCGAAGTCGACATGGTCGAAGCGCAGCGCGACGGCGCCGTCGCCGGGGACGGACCGGGTGCCGTACCGCATGTCGCCGGTCGCGGTGAGCACCCGGTCGACCCGCTCGAACCCGACCGCGCTGCGCGGCAGTTCGGCGAGCACCCAGCCGATCGCCCGTACCGGGAACGCCAGCACGGTGAACAGGAACGCGACGCTGACCACCTCGGAGACGCTGACCGCGCCGGCGCGCAGCCGCAGCGCGCCGACGACCAGTACCGCCAACGTGCCGAAGCTGGGCAGCGCGTCGAGCACCGGGTCGAACAGACCCCGGACCCGACCGACGGCGATCATGGCGTCGCGCAGTTCGGCGGTCTTCGCGGCGAACCTCGCGGCTTCCTCCGCCTCGCGACCCATCGTCTTGACCACCAGCGCGCCGTCGAAGCTCTCATGCGCGATCGCGCTTACCTCGGCGCGCAACTGCTGGGCACGTGCCACCCGCGGGGACATCCGGCGGGAGTACACCACGTTCACGGCGAGCAGCGCCGGCAGCAGCGCGATGCCGACCAGGGCGAGCACCCAGTCGGTGAGCAGCAGGGCGGCGACCGCGGCGACCAGCATCACCGAGGTGCCGACCGCGAACGGCAGCGGGGCGATCGGGTACCACGCCGCCTCGACGTCGGAGTTCGCGTTCGACAGCAGGGTGCCGGTCGCGTTGCGATGGTGCCAGGCGAGCGGGAGCTGCAGGTACCGCCGGGTGACCCGGCGACGGTAGGTCGCCTGCAGGCGGTACTGCATGGCGCCGGCGCCCAGCCGGCGACCGAACAGCCCGAGTACCCGACCGAGCGCCACGGCGAGGATCACGCCGACCGCCGCGACCAGCGCGACCGCGGTGACCCGCCCGTGGTCCAGCGCCGGTACCACGACCGTGCCGACGACCTGGCCGACGACGTACGCCGACCCGACGCCGAGCAGGCTGAACAGCGCGCTGCCGGCGACCGCGACGGTGAACATCCCCGGTTCGTCGCGGATCGCGCGACCGAGCACCCGCAGGCCGTCGGCGAGTCCCCTGTCGCTGCCCACCCGGCCCTCCCGTAAGTCGTGTTCGGCTCACACATCCTTACCGAAGGAATCCTCCAAACGCATCCGAATACCGGCTGTGTCGGCGCTCACAGCCCGCGCCGTACCATCGACGGATGACGAGCTTCGCCCGCTCCGAACGGGCCGCGCTGGCCGATCTGATGCTGCGACTCGGGCCGGACGCGCCGACGTTGTGCACCGGCTGGCGGACCAGGGAACTGGCCGCCCACCTGGTCATCCGGGAGCGGCGCCCGGACGCGGCCGCCGGCGTCCTGCTCGCGCCGTTCGCCGGGTACACCGACCGGGTCCTGAAGCAGACCGCCGCCGGCGACTACCGGGCGCTGGTCGACCGGGTGGCCGAACCGCCGTGGTGGAGCCCGCTGAGTAACCCGCTGGTCCACGAGGTGACCAACCTGCTGGAGTTCTTCGTCCACCACGAGGACGTATTGCGGGCTCAGCCGGGCTGGCGTGCCGACGCCCCGGACGCGGTACGCGACCTGCCGCGCGGCGAGTCGGAGGCGTTGTGGAGCCGGGTCGCGTTCGCCGGCGCGCGGCTGCGGCGGCTGCCGGTACGGACCACGCTCGTCGCGCCGGGCTTCGGCGAGCGCGGTCCGATGGGCGACGGACCGCCGGTACGGGTGATCGGCGCGCCCGGCGAGTTGGCGTTGTTCTGCCTGGGCCGCCAACGAGCCGCGGTCGTCGAGGTCGACGGCGAGTCAGCCGCCGGTGAACTGCTGCTCGGGGCGCGGCTAGGGATCTGACCCGATAGGTTTGCGATCCCATACAAATGGGGCAACTATAGGTACTCACCTGGTCACTGATCGCGATCATCAGTTGTCGCAACAATGACTGATCGTCGCCGGGGGGCGTATGACGGGGAGACCGGGCCGCTGGATACGCGTCGGGCACGCGTCGCTGCCGGATGCCCAGGAAGCGGGGACGGCGGCGGCGCGCCACGCGTGCGACGGCGGCGACGCGAAACTGCTCGTCGTCTTCGCCGGGTATCGCTACGACCTGGGCGCACTGCTCGACGGCGTGGCATCCGTGGCCGGCGACGCGCCGGTGATCGGCTGCTCGACCACCATGCCCATCGGACCCGGCCCGCCCGGGCAGACCGACGTGGTCGCCGTGGGCTTCGGCGGCGACATCGCCGTGACCACCGCGTGCGCCTCCGAACTGAGTACCCGCACCCGTGCCGTCGGCGCGGAGGTGGGTCGCGGTCTGCTGCCCCTGCCCGACAGCAGGCACCGGGTCGCGCTGTTCCTCACCGACCCGCTCGCCGGAGACCAGCAGGAGATGGTCCGCGGCGCGTACGGCGTGCTCGGCGCGACCGTGACCCTGGCCGGGGGCGGCGCGGGCGACCAGATGCCGATCCTCACCTCACGCCAGTTCTACGGCGGGAAGGTGCTGGAGAACGCGGTGGTGGGCGCGCTGCTGGGTACCGACGGACCGGTCGGACTCGCGATCCGGCACGGCTGGCAGTGCGAGGGCGACCCGATGATGGTGACCGCCGGCCGCGGGTACGAGGCGCACAGCTTCGACGACCGCCCGGCGCTGGACGTGTACCTCGCCCAGCACCGTGCCCCGCCGGGCATCGAGTACGACGAGGTGGCGTTCGCCGAATTCGCGCTCACCCGACCCTTGGCGATCGGGCGGCGCGGCGAGGTCGCGGTACGCCACGTGCTCGGCGCCGACCCCGACAACCGCACCCTGAACTGCGCCGGCTGCGTACCCAAGGGCGCCACGGCGTGGCTGGCGACCGGAGACGTCGCCTCGGCGATCGCGGCTGCGGGGGACGCGTGCGCGGACGCGCTCTCCCAACTGGGCGGCGCGCCCGCCCTGGCGCTGCTGGTGTTCGACTGCGCCGGGCGGCTCGCTCTGCTCGGCGAGGACGGCGCGATCGCCGAACACGCCGTGATCCACCAAGCTGCCGGGGACACGCCCGTCGCCGGGCTGTACACGTACGGAGAGATCGCCCGCCGCACCGGCGCGATCGGCTTCCACAACCAGACGTTCGTCGCGTTGGCGTTGGGTTGATCTCTATGTCACCGCATCCGACGCATTCCTGGAGCACCTCGCAACTGGTCGAGTACCTCGCCGTCCTGTCGAAACAGCCGGACGAGGAGTGCGCGCTGCAGGCGGCGGTCGAGCGGGTGATCGAGTCGCTCGACGCGGAGATCGGCATCGTGTTCGGACACGCTCCGCTTACCGTGGTGGGGCTGCCGGCTGAGGACCCCCACGTCGCGACGCTGATGGCGGAAGGCACGTCGCGGTCGCCGGCGCCGGTACCGGTGGCGGGCGTGGGCCTGTGCCGGGTGGCGACGGTCGCGTTGGACGTCGAGGACGACGCGCTGCGCCTGCTCGTGGCACGGGCCGGGGCGGAGGACTTCACACCCGACGAGATGCTGCTGCTGCGCGGTATGGCGTGGGTACTGAACCTGGCGCTGCGCCCGCTGCAGGTCATGCGCACCTTGCACGAACGCCAGCGCGTGCTGGAACAGGTCACCCAGGTCCAGCACGCGCTGGCCAGCCGCGACCCGCTGCCCGAGGTGTTCGACACCGTCACGCAGGGCGCGCGGGAACTGCTCGACGCCGAGTTCGCCACGCTGTACCTCGCCGAGGACGACGAACTCGTGGTCGTCTCGGTCAGCAGCAGCGCACACACCAATTGGCCGCCGCCGTGGGCGAGCCAGGTCATGCGCGTCAAGTCGGGCGTCGGACGGCTCGCCTACCTCACCGGTGAGCTGATCCGCGTCGACGACTACCCCGCGTGCCCGATCGCCCTGCAGGAACTCGTCGACAACGGCGCGAGCGCCGCGATGGCGGCCCCGGTACGCGAGAACGGCAAAGTGGTCGGCAGCCTCACCGTGGTGTCGTTCCGCGCCGGTCACGCCTTCACCAAGTCCCAGGAACAGGCGCTGCTGACCTTCGCCGACCAGGTCAGCATGGCGCTGTCGGACGCCAAGACGATGGCGGCCGCGCAGTCGGCGATGCGCGACGCGGTGACCGGGTTGCCCAACCGGGTGCTGTTCGTCGAGCGACTGGAGCAGGCGGTCGCCGCCGGTACCCCGATCCACGTGATCTTCGTCGACCTGGACCGGTTCAAGCTGGTCAACGACACGATGGGGCACGCCGCCGGCGACGATCTGCTGCGCCAGGTCGGGCTGCGGCTGCGCGAGCGCCTGCGACCGGAGGACTGCCTGGCCCGATTCGGCGGCGACGAGTACGCGGTGCTGCTGGAGAACACTCCGGACGCCGAAGCCTGCCGGATCGGCGAGGCGATGCTGGCGGCGGTCAAGGAGTCGTACGTGATCGGCACCGAGGAGGTGGTGGTCGGCGGCAGCATCGGCATCGCCCGCGCGCACGGCGGTACCGCCGACGCGGTGCTGCGCGACGCGGACACCGCGATGTACCGGGCGAAGCGCGCCGGTGGGCGACGGCTGGTGGTGTTCGAGCAGAGTATGCACACGGCGCTGGTCCAGCGACAGAACCTGGAAGCCGACCTGCGGCGGGCGATCGACGACGGCGCGCTGTGCGTGGTGTTCCAGCCCATCGTCGACCTGCGCCAGCAGCGGACGTACGCGGCGGAGGCGCTGGCGCGCTGGCAGCACCGCCGGCGTGGGCTGGTGCCGCCGCGCGAATTCATCACCCTCGCCGAGGAGACCGGTCTGATCGGCGCCCTCGGTCGCCGGATCATGGAGACCGCCTGCGCCCAGGCGACGACCTGGCCCGCGGGACCGCCGCACAACCGGCCGCCGAACGTGGCGGTGAACGTGTCCGCACGGCAGATGCAGGACCCGTCGTTCCTCGAGGACGTCCGGACGGTGCTCGCCGACACCGGGCTCGCCCCGCACCGGCTGACCCTGGAGATCACCGAGAGCACCATCGTCAGCGACCTCGAGGCAGTCGTGGACCAACTGCACCGCCTGCGCGAACTCGGGGTCACCATCGCCGTCGACGACTTCGGCACCGGGTACTCGTCGCTGGCGATCCTGCGGACCATCCCGGTCGACATCCTCAAGATCGACCGTTCGTTCGTGGAAGGCGTGGACGACGGCTGGCAGGGCGGCGCGTTCGTACGCACCATCGTGCGGCTCACCGAGACGCTGTCGGTGACCGCCGTCGCCGAGGGCGTCGAGACCCGCTCCCAGGCGGACGCGCTGCGCCGGATCGGCTGTCCACTCGGGCAGGGGTACCTGTTCGCGCCGCCGATGCGCGCCGACGACCTCGCCCTGTACCTGGCCGGGACCCGGTCCCGGCAGGCCAGCGTGGAAGTGTGACGGTCAGGTCGTCGCGGGCTGCTGACCAGGCAGGACGACCACCCCGCGACGCAGCGCCGCCAGCGTCTCCGGGGCGTGTTCGGCGAGCCGGCGACGCGCGCTGCGCCGGTACCGCAGCACCTGGACCGCGCCGAGCAGCCACAGCGGGAACTGCAGCGCCAGCGCCCAGCGGAAGGCGGACAGCGGGTAGGTGCCGTGCCCACCCGGGGCGAGCAGGTCGAGCACGCACCCGATCGCCAGGATGAGCAGGACCGAGGCGCAGAACCCGCCGACGTTCACGATGCCGGTCGCGCCGCCGAGTCGGCTGGTCGGGTTGAAGGTACGCGCGTAGTCGAACCCGATCATCGAGCCCGGACCGTTCGCGGCGAGCACCACGACGAGCACGACCAGCAGCCACATCGGCGCCCGACCGGGCCAGAGCAGCACGACCGCCCACATCAGCGCCGAACTCGCCGTGATCGACAGCACCAGCCACGACCGGTGGTACGGGCGGCGACCGCAGAAGTGCCCGAACAGCGGACCGCAGGCGATACCGCCGATGGTGATCACCGACAGCAGGCTCGCCGCCGTCGCGGGCGACAGCCCCTCCCCCTCGACCAGGAACGGGTACCCCCACAGCAGGGCGAACACGGCGCCCGAGAACTGCGTGACGAAGTGCGTCCACAGACCCAGGCGGGTACCGGGTTCCCGCCACGACGCGGCGAGGTCGACGCGGACCCGCCGAGCCGACGGCGAAGCGGGCGACGGCAGCCGACCGGTCGGCGCGTCCCGTACCACGGACGCGACCAGCACCGCCGCGACCGCGCCGAACCCGGCGGCGACCAGGAACGTCGCGCTCCAACCCGCGCCGCGCAGCAGCAGCACCAGCGGTACCGCGGAAACCAGCGACCCGAGCTGCCCGATCACGCCGGTGAGCTGGGCGAAAAGCGCGTTGCGCCGGGCCGGGAACCACAGCGCGACCAGGCGCAACGCGCTGATGAACGTCATCGCGTCGCCGATACCGATCAGTACCCGCGCGGCGATCGCCAGCCGCAGGTCGCCGGTCAGCGCGAACAGCACCTGTCCGGACGCCATCAACGTGGCGCCCACGGTCAGCAGCCGACGCGAGCCGAACCGGTCGAGCAGCACGCCGACCGGGATCTGCATCGCCGCGTACACCGCCAGCTGCGCCACCGAGAACAGCGCCAGCACCGAGGCGTCGACACCGAACCGGTGCGCCGCCTGTACCCCCGCCACGCCGAGGGACGACCGGTGGAACACGGCGGCGACGTACGCGAGCAGACCGGCGAGCCAGACCACCATCGCGGTACGGCCGCCGAGCCGGTGCGACGGGACAGGGGAGGCGGGGGCGGCTCCGGGCGAGGGCATGATGCCTCGACACTAGGTCAACTCGGCGGCGGACCGCCTGTGAGGCTCACCGCACCGGTCCGCCCGCCGCTCGGCTGTGGCGGTCCCGACGCCTGTGGCGACGTCGGCGGCTGGTCCGGTCGGGGCTGGTCCGGTCGGGGCTGGTCCGGGCGAGGCGGCTGGTCCGGCGTCGGCAGGGTGACCGCGACCCGCAGGCCGGGGCGCGCGTCGGCGAGGTCGATCGTGCCGTCGTGCAGCCGGACCAGCTCGCGCACGATCGCCAGACCCAGCCCGGCGCCGCCGTCGTCGCGGGCACGCGCGTCGTCGAGCCGGGTGAACCGGTCGAACACCCGGTCCCGGTCGGCGGGCGCGATCCCCGGCCCGTCGTCGCCGACCGTCACCGTCGCGCCCGGCCCGACGACGATCTCGACCCGGCTGGCGGCGTGCCGTACCGCGTTGCTCACCAGGTTGTCCACCACCCGGTGCAGCGCCATCCGGTCGCCGAGCACCGGCGCGGCGTCCGCCACCCGTACCGCCACCGGAACCCGCCCGCCCGAGCGCGCCTCGGCCACCTCGGCGCACACCTCGCCCAGGTCGACCGGGTCGCGGCGGCGCAGGCTCGGATCGCCCTCGTCGGCTCGGGCGAGCAGCAGCAGGTCGTCGACCAGCCGGGACAGCCGTTCCACGTCGGCGAGCAGATCCTCGGCGCCCACCGGTTCGCCGAGGTGCGCGGCGACGTCGAGTTGCGCGTGCAGGCTCGCGATCGGGCTGCGCAACTCGTGCGCCGCGTCGGCGACGAACGCGCGCTGCCGGTACCGCGACCGTTCCAGGCGCTCCAACATGCCGTTCAGGGTCACCGCGAGCCGGTGTACCTCGTCGCGACCGTCGGGCACCGGAATCCGACCCGACCCGCCACCGATCTCCTCCGCACCCCGGCGCAGCGCCTCCACCGGTCGCAGCGTCCAGCCCACCACCCGCCAGGCGAGCGCCGCCAGCAGCCCGACCAGCAACGGGTACACCACCAGCAGCGCGTCACGCACGGCGGCGACGCTCGCCTCCAGGTCCCCGACCGGCGCGGCGACCAGCACGGTATGCGGACCGGCGGGGGTACCGGCGGGCGCGGCGACCACCCGCAGCGGACCGTCCAGCCCGGCGCGTGCCCCCGGCACCACCACGACCGCGCCCCGGCTCGCCCGGCTCAGCTCGGCGGGGCGCAGCAGGGGAGTCAACCGGTCGGCGCCGACCGTCGCCGCGCGTACCCGCTGGTCGCCGTCGACCACCTGGACGATCTGGTTGCCGGCGGGCGGAATCGGATCGGACAGGTGGTTCACCCGTTCCAAGGCGGCGACGTCGGCGGCGACCTGGCGCGCCCCGCCGTCGACCGAGCGTTGCAGGACGTAGTGCAGCACGTCGACGAGCAGCACACCGCCCACGGCGAAGGCGACCGCGAGCCCGGTGGCGCCGATCAGGACCAGCCTCGCCCGCAGGGTCAGCCGCCGCCACCAGCCCATCGCTCAGCCCTCCACCAGCCGGTACCCGGCGCCCCGGACGGTCTGCAGTGAGCGCCGACCGAACGGCTGGTCCAGCTTGCGGCGCAGGTACCCGACGTACACCTCGACGACGTTGGGATCGGTGTCCGCCGCCGCGTCCCACACGTGGTCCAGCAGCTCGGTCTTGGTCACCACCTGCCCGCCGCGCCGCATCAGGTATTCCAGCAGCGCGAACTCGCGCGCGGTCAGGGTGATCTCGGCGCCGTCGCGGGTCACCCGGCGGCTGCCCGGATCGAGGCTGATCGTACCGACGGTCAACACCGCCGGGCGCTCCGGCGCACCGCGTCGCAGCACCGCGCGCAACTTGGCGAGCAGCACCACGAACGAGAACGGCTTGGTCAGGTAGTCGTCCGCCCCCGCGTCCAGCCCGTCCGCCTGGTCGTACTCGCCGTCCTTGGCGGACAGCATCAGCACCGGTACCCAGTTGCCCTCGTCGCGCAGCGCCTTCACCACCCGGTACCCGGACAGCCTGGGCAGCATCACGTCGAGGATCACCGCGTCGTACCCGTCGTGCCGGGCCGCCTCCAACCCGGTCGCCCCGTCCGCGGCGACGTCCACGGCGTACCCCTCCGCCGCCAGACCGCGTTGCAGGGCGCGCGCCAGGCGCGGCTCATCCTCCACCACCAACACCCGCACGAAGCCCAGACTGGCACGAACCTGAGCGTGTTCTCAGCGCCTCTCAGCCCGGACACAGGTGGTCGGGCGAGGATGACCGGTGCGAGGGTGGAAAGACGGCACGCGAGGAGGCACCGATGGCGGTCATGGCAACGTCCCGACCATTGCTGAGGTGGGCGCTGCCCGCGGTGGTGACCGTCGCGGTGGTCGGCGGCGGCGCCGCGACCGCCGCGATCCGCGCGTCCGCCGACGCGAGCCTGCCGCCGCGCAGCGCCGCGCAACTACTGGTGGATGTCCAGACGGCGAACACGACGGGACTGTCCGGCACCGTCGTCGAACGCGCCGACCTGGGTCTGCCGAACCTGCCGTCGACCGGGGGCAACGGCGGTTCGGGGTTCAACTCGCTGATCACCGGTTCGCACACGCTTCGGGTGTGGTACGCCGGACCCGACAAGGCGAGGGTGGCGCTGCTGGACACGCTCGGCGAGTCGGACCTGATCCGCAACGGCACCGAAGTGTGGGCGTGGTCGAGCCGCGACAACACCGCCACGCACCGCACCGTACAGCGGGACGAGCACGCCGCGCCCGACGCGACCGGGACGCCGCTGACCCCGCAGCAGGCCGCCGACCGGGCGCTCGCCGCGCTCGACCCGACCACCACCGTCAGCACCGGCACCTCGGCACGGGTCGCCGGACGCGCCGCGTACGAACTGGTGCTCGCGCCCCGCGACACGTCGTCGCTGCTCAACCAGGTACGCATCGCGATCGACGGGCAGCGGCACGTGCCGCTGCGGGTCCAGGTGTACGCCAAGGACTCCGCGTCCCCGGTCGGTGAGATCGGGTTCACCCAGGTGAGTTTCGCGAGGCCGGACGACGCCCAGTTCCGGTTCACCCCGCCGCCGGGCGCGAAGGTGACCGAGGGCGGCGGCGGTACCCCCGACCGGACGGGGCGACCGGCGGCGCAGCCCGTCATGATCGGTACCGGCTGGACCACGGTCGCCGTCACCCACCTGCCCGCCGACGCCCTGCCCGGGCCGGACGCCACCGGTTCCCCGCGCGGCGAGCAGAACCCGCTCGGTCAGGTGCTCGGCTCGCTGCCGCGGGTCGGCGGAGCCTGGGGCTCCGGACGGCTGCTCACCTCCAAGGCGTTCTCGGCGCTGCTCACCGACGACGGACGGATGCTGATCGGGGCGGTCACGCCGGACCGGTTGTACGCCGCAGCCGCCGACCCGAGGGCGAAGTGAGCGCCGACCTCGCGATCGAGAGCCGTGGGCTGACCAAACGGTTCCGCTCCGGACAGGTCGCGGTCAACGGGATCGATCTGGCGGTACCGACGGGCTCGGTGTACGGGTTCCTCGGGCCGAACGGATCCGGCAAGACCACCACGATCCGCCTGCTGCTCGGGCTGATCCGGCCCACCGCCGGTACCCACAGCCTGCTCGGCGAGCCGATGCCCAGGGCAGCGGCGGGCGTCCTGCCCCGGGTCGGCGCGATGGTCGAGGGACCGGCGTTCCACCCGTACCTGTCGGGGCGGGACAACCTGCGCCGGCTGGACGCGGCGGACCGTACCGCCGACCCGTCGACCGCCGCCGCGCGCGTCGACGCCGCCCTGGACCGGGTCGGGCTGCTCGCCGCCGCGGGCAAGCGGTACCGGCAGTACTCGCTGGGCATGCGCCAGCGGCTGGCGCTCGCCGCGACCCTGCTGCGCCCCCGCGACCTGCTGATCCTCGACGAACCGACGAACGGGCTCGACCCGCAGGGCACCCGCGAGGTGCGCGCCCTGCTCGGGGCGCTCGCGGCGGGCGGTACCACGGTGCTGCTGTCCACCCATCTGCTGTCCGAGGTGGAGCAGATCTGCACCCACGTCGGCGTGATGCACCTGGGGCGGCTGGTCGCCCAGGGTTCGCTCGCCGACCTGCGCGCCCGCACCGAGCCGCGGGCGCAGGTACACACCGGCGACCCGGCGGGCGCGGCGCGGGTGCTGTCCGGTCTGGGACTGGCCGACGTGTCCGTCACCGGCGGCACGGTCACGGCGCGGGTCGGCGAGGTGGAACCGGAGAAGATTGTCGCCGCGCTGGTACGGGACGACGTACCGGTGCGCGGGTTCGCGGTGACCGCCGCCGACCTGGAGGAGATGTTCGTGGGACTGACCGGGGAGGGCTTCGATGTCAGCGGCTGAGGCGACCGTCACGCCGACGCCGCGCCGGGTGTCGACGAGGTTCTTCCGCTCCGAGTTGTGGCTGATCTTCGGGCGGCGGCGCAACTGGGTGGGCATGGCGGTGCTCGCCTCGGTACCGGTGCTGATCACCGTCGCGGTCAAGCTCACCTCGCCTGGACCCGGCGACGGTCCGGACTTCGTCAGCCGGATCACCGGCAACGGGCTGTTCGCCGCGCTCGCCGCGCTGACCCTCGAATTGCCGCTGTTCCTGCCGCTCGCGGTCGCCGCGATCTCCGGCGACGCGGTGGCGGGCGAGGCGAACCTCGGGACCCTGCGGTACCTGCTGACCGTGCCGGTGGACCGGACCCGGCTGCTGGCGGTCAAGTTCGCCGCGATCGTGGTGTTCGCCCTGTCCGCGGTGCTGCTGGTCGCCGGGGTGGGCGCGGTGCTCGGGCTGATCCTGTTCGGCGGCGGACCGATGCTGACCCTGTCCGGCAGCCAACTGCCGTTCCCCGCCGGGCTGGGGCGGGTGCTGCTGGTCTGCCTGTACATGACCGCGTGCCTGACCGCCCTGGGCGCCATCGGGCTGTTCGTCTCCACCCTCACCGAGCAGCCGATCGGCGCCACGATCGCGGTTCTGATCCTGACTCTCGCCAGCGAGATCCTCGACGTCATCCCGCAGTTGTCGTGGCTGCACCGGTACCTGCCGACGCACTACTGGCTGGCGTACGGCGACCTGCTGCGCGACCCGATCGCGCTGGGCGGGGTGGGCGCGGGGCTGTTGTCCGCCGCCGCGTACACCGTGATCTTCACGACCGCCGCCTGGGCGCGCTTCGGCAGCCGGGACGTGTCGAGCTGAGCGTGACGGCGTCGGGGCGGTCGCCTCTGGCGCGGTGTGCGGCATGCGCCTACCCTTCAGTAACCACAGCGCGTGACGGCGGTCACGGCGGGCGCGAGGCGGAGGCAGGCGAACGATGGCACTGGAAGTCCCGTACCGGTCCATCCCGGACATGTTCCTGCGCCGGGTGGCGGAAACCCCGGAGGCGAAGGCCCTCGGCTTCCCCACGCCGGACGCGGACATCGCGTGGCTGACCTGGGCGGAGGTGCGCGACCACGCGTTCGAGATCGCGGCCGGACTGGTGAGCCTCGGCATCCAGCCGGAGGACCGGGTGGCGATCCTCGCCAACACCAGGGTCGAGTGGGTCATCGCCGACTTCGGCATCATGTGCGCCGGCGGCTCCACCACGACGGTGTACCCGACGACGGAGCCGGACGAGGCGACGTTCATCGTGCGCGACTCGGAGTCGAAGGTACTGATCGCGGAGAACGCCGCCCAGGCGGCGAAGATGGCGCACGCCGACCTGCCGGACCTGAACCACGTCGTGCTGATCGACGGTGACGGGGCGGACCTGGACAAGCCCGTGATCACCCTCGCCGAGCTGCGCCGGATCGGCGCGGACGCGCTCGCCGCCGACCCCGACCTGGTCACCCGCACCGTCGAGGCGATCGGACCGGACCATCTCGCCACCCTGATCTACACCTCGGGCACGACGGGACGCCCGAAGGGCGTGGAACTGCTGCACGCCGGCTGGTGCTGGGAGGGTGTCGCGCAGGCGCAGAACGGGCTCCTGCGCCCCGACGACCTGCAGTACCTGTGGCTGCCGCTGTCCCACTCGTTCGGCAAGACCCTGCTGTGCGGGCTGACCCACGCCGGTCTGCCGACCTACGTGGACGGGCGGGTCGACAAGCTGGTGGAGAACCTGGCGAAGGTACGCCCGACGCTAATGTGCGCCGCGCCGCGGGTGTTCGAGAAGGTGTACAACGCCGCGGTGACGTCGGCGCAGTCGGGCGGCGCGGCGAAGGCGAAGATCTTCGCGTGGGCGGTGGACGTCGGCAAACGCGCCGTCGCCCGGCAGCAGCAGGGTCAGCCGGTACCGGCGTGGCTGGCGTTCCAGCGGCGCATCGCCGACCGCCTGGTCTTCAGCAAGCTGCGCGATCGGCTGGGCGGACGGATCCGGGTACTGGTGTCCGGCGCCGCGCCGCTGTCGCGGGAGATCGCCCAGTTCTTCGCCGCCGCCGGGTTGCCGATCTACGAGGGGTACGGGATGACCGAGACCTCCGCCGGCAACTTCGTCAACCCGCTGGACGGGCTGAAGATCGGTACCGTCGGGCAGCCGCTGGGCGACCTGCGGTGCCGGATCGCCGAGGACGGCGAAATCCTGATCAAGGGCGCGCCGGTGATGCGGGGGTACCACAACCTGCCGGACGAGACCGCCGCGATCTTCACCGAGGACGGCTGGCTGCGCACCGGGGATATCGGCGAACTCGACGAGCAGGGGTACCTGCGGATCACCGACCGCAAGAAGGACCTGATCAAGACTTCGGGCGGCAAGTACGTCGCGCCGTCGCACATCGAGGGGCTGTTCAAGTCGATCTGCCCGTACACCTCGCAGGCGGTCGTCGTGGGGCAGGCGCGCAACTACTGCACGATGCTGGTCACCCTCGACCCGGACGCGATCAGGGCGTGGGCTGCCGGCGGACCGCTCGCCGACAGTTCGTACGAACAGATCGCCGCCTCGCCCGAGGCGCGGGAGATGGTCGCCGGGTACGTCAAGCAGCTCAACGACAAGCTCAACCGCTGGGAGACCATCAAGAAGTTCACCATCCTGCCGCGCGACCTGTCCATCGAGGACGGTGAGATCACGCCGTCGATGAAGGTGAAGCGGCGCGCGGTGGAGAAGAGCTTCTCCGGACAGATCGAGGAGATGTACGCCGGTACCGTGGCCGAGCTGTAGCGACGCCCCCGGTTTCCATCGCACGGCGCGACGACTGTCCTGCCAGTGGCGGTCGACCTGATGAGCCGGGCCGAGTGACGCCCAGGCGGTCCGGGCTCACGCCACGAGCGCCGGCTCCGACCACGTCGGGCGGGCACCCTCGTCGAGGTCCGCCCGAGCCGCGGCGAGGCGCGACACCGCGTCGACCAGGTCGGCTTCCGGCAGCGTGTACGGCAGCCGCAGGAACCGCTCCATGGTGCCGTCCAGGCCGAAGCGTGGACCCGGCGCGATACGTACCCCCCGGCGCTCCGCGGTACGGGCCAGCGCGCTGGACACCGGCGCGTCCAGTTCCGCCCACAGCGACACCCCGCCGGTCGGTACCCGCACCCGCCACTCCGGCAGTTCCCGGCGTACCGCCGCGACCAGCGTGTCCCGCCGCGCCCGCAGTTCGGCGCGCCGGTGCGCCACCACCTCGGCGGCGCGGGCGAGCATCCGGACCGCGACCAGTTGATCGAGCACCGGACCCGCCATGTCCACCCCGACGCGTACCGCCGCCAGCCGTTGCACCAGCGGCGCGGCGGTGCGGATCCAGCCGATCCGCAACCCGCCCCAGAACGGCTTGCTCATCCCGCCCACCGTGAACACCCGGGCGTGCCGGTCGAAGCACGCCACCGGCGGCGGTACCGGCTGACCGTCCAGCGGCAGGTCCACGAACGTTTCGTCGATCACCAGGTCGGTACCGGCGGCGTGGGCCGCGCCGGGCAGCGCCTCGCGCAGCCCGAGCGGCATCAGGTGCCCGGTCGGGTTGTGGAACTCCGGGATCAGGTACGCCAACCGGGGCCGGGTCTGACGCAGCGCGGTGAGCAGCAGGTCGTCGTCCCAGCCGTCGTCGGTCAGCCCGTGCGGTACCACCCGCCGCCGCCCCGCCGAGATCCCGACCAGCGCGTTCGGGTACGTCGGCACCTCGACCAGCACGCTGTGACCGGGCGGGGCGAGCAGCCGCAGCGTGAGGTCGAGCGCGTGCTGGACGCCATTGGTGATCATGATCTGGTCGGGGCTGGTCGGCAGCCCCCGGTCCCGGAACATCGCCGCCACCGCCTCGCGCAGCGCGGGCAGCCCGGTCGGGTGGTACCCGGCGGTGGACAGGTACCGGGGCAGTTCGGCGACCGCCTCGGCGGCGGCGTCGGCGAGCACCGGGGGCGCGGGCAGCGCCGCGCAGCTCAGGTCGAGCTCCGGTACCCCCGCCGGGGTCCACACCCCGGACGTGGCGACCCGACGGTTCGCCGGCAGCGCGGTCCAACTTCCGGCGCCGCGCCGGCTGACCAGGTGACCCGACTCACGCAGCACCCGGTACGCAGCCGATACTGTGGTGCGACTGATCCCGAGCGCCTCAGCGAGTTCACGTTCGGCGGGCAGCCGGACTCCGAGCGCGAGTCGTCCGTCGGTGAGCAGACCGCGCACGCTCGCGGCGAGCGCCGCGTACTCCGGTCCTCGCCCACGCCACGCGCCGAGCAACCGAGCGAGTTGGACCCCGCGGATCGTGCCACCCATGCCACTTCTCCTCGATTGGCTCTTCAGAACCGTGCGATTGGACCTCAGAGTGGCACTCATGCGTGCTGTCGGCAACCCGTTGCGCGAACGCCCCGTCCGCCGCCTGCTCCAACTGCTCGTCGGACTGGCGGCGTACGGCGTGGGCGCGGCGCTGATGCTGCGAGCCAACCTGGGGCTGGACCCGTGGGACGTGTTCCACCAGGGCCTCGCCAAGCTGCTCGGCGTCGGCATCGGGTGGATCGTGATCGCGGTCGGCGCGATCGTCCTGCTCGCCTGGATCCCGCTGCGCCAACGCCCCGGCATCGGCACCGTCGCCAACGCCGTCCTGATCGGGCTGACCATGCAGGCGACCCTGGCGGTCCTGCCGGCGCCCGACGCGCTCGGCTTCCGGATCACGTTCCTCGTCGTCGGCGTCGTACTGACCGGGCTCGCCACCGGGCTGTACATCGGCGCGGGGCTCGGACCGGGACCACGGGACGGGCTGATGACCGGGTTGGTCGCCCGCCGACCGGGACGCTCGATCCGGCTGGTACGCACCCTCATCGAGGTCACCGTGCTAGCCGCGGGGTGGTTGCTGGGCGGCACGGTCGGGCTCGGAACCCTGCTGTACGCGGTCACCATCGGTCCGCTCGCGCACGTCTTCATCCCGATGCTCACCATCCGGACTGCCCGCGACGCCGTCGGGGAGCGCGTCGGCGGCTGACCCCGACGACACCGACCCGCGCCGCGCCGCCGGCTGCGGTACCGGTCGGCGCAGGCTCGCCAGCATCGACACCCCGAGCGCGGTCGCGATCAGGACCAGCGACAGCCACACGGGCACCTTGTACACGTCGGTGAGCAGCATCTTCGCGCCCACGATGACGAGCACGGCGGCGAGCCCGTAGCGCAGGTACCCGAACCGGTGCATGGCGCCGGCGAGCAGGAAGTACATCGCCCGCAGCCCGAGGATCGCGAACGCGTTCGAGGTGAACACCAGGAACGGCTCGCTGGTCACCGCGAAGATCGCCGGGATCGAATCGACGGCGAAGATCACATCCGTGGTCTCCACCGCGACCAGCACCGCCAGCAGCGGGGTCGCCACCCGTCGCCCGTCGATCCGGGTGACGAACCGCTGCCCGTCGTACCGGTCGGTGGTCGGCACCACCCGACGCAGCCCCCGCACCACCGGGTTGCGGTCCGGGTTGACCTTCATCTCCCGGTGCCGCGCCATCCGCACCCCGGTGTACAACAGGAACGCGCCGAACAGGTACAGCACCCAGTGGAACTGGTCGAGCAGCACCGCGCCGCCCGCGATGAACCCGGCGCGCAGCACCAGCGCGCCGAGCACCCCGTAGAACAGCACCCGGTGCTGCACCGCCGCCGGTACCGCGAAGAACGAGAAGATCAGCGCGAACACGAACACGTTGTCGACGGCGAGCGACTTCTCGATCAGGTAGCCGGCGAAGTACTCACCGCCCGCCTCGGCGCCCCACGCCTGCCACACCACCAAGCCGAAGCCCAGACCCAGCCCGACCCAGACCGCCGACCAGACCAGCGCCTCGCGGAAACCGACCACGTGGGCGCGACGGTGCGCGAACAGGTCCACGGCGAGCATCGCCGCGATCACCGCCAGCACCGCCGCCCAGGCCCACCAGGGAACCGACAACGACGACATCGAGCCACCCCCTCGACCGACCGCCGCCTCACACGGCGGCGCCGATGGCCGAAGGTCTCCCCGCCGCTACCGGTAACCGGTAGCGGCGACGGCACCGGGCTGCCCGTCGGGGACAGCCGTACTGGCGGCGACGTCGGTGTGGGTACTCCCCCTCAACGTGGGTCCAGTATTCGCGGGGCGTCGCTCAGAAGTCCACCGCGCTCGTCGGTTTGACCGGCCGGTACCGCACGCCGAGCACGTCCAGCCGCTCCTGGTGCGCGGTCGCGCGGCGCTCGAACTCGGCGTACTCCCCCGGTTCCGACCAACCCACCTCGGCGATCGCGCCGAGCCGGGGAAACGCGCGCCACTCCACCAACTCGGTGCGGGGCAGGTACTCCGACCACAACTGTCCCTGCACGCCCAGCACGTCGCCCGGCCGGTACCCGTACACCTTCGGCAGCGGAAGCACCCCGTTGATGGCGAGCGGCTCGTCCGCGTCGTCGGATTCCGCCCAGTCCAGGTAAGTGTGCGTGTACGGCACGGCGACCACGTCGAACCCGCCGGACCGGGCCGCCTCGACCCGCTGCTCGCCCCGCCACGCGAAGATCGTCGCGTCGTGCGGGGGCCGGTGCTCCAGCAGTTCGTCCCACACCGCGACGCGCCGGCCGTACCCGCGCAGGTGATCCGCCAACTGGCGGGTCCACCAGCCGAGCAGCCCCGCCACGTTCGGCAGCCCCAACTCGGCTGCCCGGCGCTGCGCCGCCTCGCTGGCCCGCCACTCGTCGCCGGGCACCTCGTCGCCGCCCACGTGCACGTACTCGAACGGGAAGACGTCGACCAGTTCGTCGAGCACGTCCCGGACGAACGAGACAGTGGCGTCCTCGACGTTGAGCACGTGCGTGGAGATGCCCCACTCGGGGCGTACCGGCAGCCGACGGCTCGGCTCGTTGCCCAGCCTCGGGTACGCCGCGATCGCCGCCTGGGTGTGCCCCGGCACGTCGATCTCCGGCATGATCCGCACCCCGCGCCGGGCGGCGTATCCGACCAGGTCGCGCAACTGGTCCTGGGTGTAGAAGCCGCCGTGTCGGGTGTGGTCGAACCGACCCTGGCTCACGTGTCCCGCGCTGGACTCGTTGCGCCAGCCACCCACCTCGGTCAGCAGCGGATACCGGTGTACCTCGAACCGCCAGCCCTGGTCGTCCGTCAGGTGCAGGTGCAGCGTGTTCAACTTGTGCACGGCGAGCAGGTCGACGAACCGGTACAGGAACGGCAGCGGGTGGCACCAGCGCGCCACGTCGAGCAGCGCGCCGCGCCACCGGTACCGCGGCTCGTCGGCGATTTCGACACAGGGCAGCCGCCACGCCACGCCGAGTTGCGGGTCGCTCGCGTACACCTCCGCCGGCAGCAACTGGCGGAGCGTCTGTACCGCCCAGCCGAGCCCGACCTCGGTCGCGGCGACCACGTCGACACCGGTCTCGGTCACCGTCAGCCGGTACCCCTCGGGTCCCAGCCCGCAGTCGTCGTCGAGGCGGAACGCGAGCGTGTCCGGGCCGGGACCGCCCGCCTCGGGCAGCGGCAACCCGGTCGCGGGGCTGAGCAGTTCACGCACCAGGGCGGCGGTCGCCGGCGGGGCGTACAGCGAGCTCTGCCTGGTCAGCTCGAAATGTCCGGAACAGACGGTCAGTGACCTGGGTCGGGGCACGATCACCGGGAGAGCGTACCGGTCGCGCCGGTCCACGGGGAGATCCGGCACGGGACCCGGTCCCGGCGGACGGATGGTTGCCCGGTCAGCGCACCGGGTACCCGGCGGCGCGCAGCGCCTGCTTCACCTCGCCGATCGTCACCTGTCCGAAGTGGAAGACGCTCGCCGCCAGTACCGCGTCGGCACCCGCCCCGACCGCCGGCGGGAAGTCCTCGGCACGACCCGCGCCGCCCGAGGCGATCACCGGTACCCGTACCACCGCCCGCACCGCCGCGATCATCTCCAGGTCGAACCCGGCGCGCGTGCCGTCGGCGTCCATCGAGTTCAGCAGGATCTCCCCCGCGCCGAGCTTCGCGCCCCGCGCCGCCCACTCGACCGCGTCGAGACCCGCGCCGCGCCGACCGCCGTGCGTGGTCACCTCGAAGCCGCTCGGCATCGCCGGGGCGCGCCGCGCGTCCACCGACAGCACGAGCACCTGCGAACCGAACCGCTCGGCGATCTGTTCGATCAACTCCGGTCGGGCGATCGCGGCGGTGTTCACCCCGACCTTGTCCGCGCCGGCACGCAGCAGCGCGTCGACATCAGACACCGAGCGGACGCCGCCGCCCACCGTCAACGGGATGAACACCGACTCGGCGGTGCGCCGGACCACGTCCAACATCGTGGACCGGCCCTCGCTGGACGCCGTGACGTCCAGAAACGTCAATTCGTCGGCGCCCGCCGCGTCGTACACGGCAGCCAGCTCGACCGGATCGCCGGCGTCGCGCAAATTGACGAAGTTGACGCCCTTCACCACCCGACCGGCGGCCACGTCCAGGCACGGGATCACGCGCACCGCCAGGGTCATGCCGACACGCCTCCCCCGCCGCTCAGATCGACCTCGCCGTTCGCGACCGCCGGGCTCCGCTCCGCCGCGCTCCCCCCGCTCGCACCCAGGACAGCCAGGGCGTCGCGCACCGTGAACGCCCCGGCGTACAGCGCCTTCCCGGTGATCACGCCCTCCACCCCGACCGGTTCCAGGGCAGCCAGCGCCTGCAGGTCGTCCAGCGTGGACACCCCGCCGGAGGCGATCACCGGGGCGTGTGTCGCCGCGCACACCGCGCGCAGCAGGTCCAGGTTCGGACCGGACAGCGTGCCGTCGCGACGGATGTCGGTCACCACGTACCGGGCGCAGCCGGCGGCGTCCAACCGGGCGAGCACCTCGAACAGGTCGCCGCCGTCGCGGGTCCAACCCCGCGCCGCCAACGTCCGACCCCGGACGTCCAGTCCGACCGCCACACGGTCGCCGTACTCGGCGACGACCCGGTCGCACCACGCCGGGTCCTCCAGCGCGGCGGTACCCAGGTTCACCCGCGCCGCCCCGGTACCCAGCGCGGCGGCAAGCGACTCGTCGTCGCGGATTCCGCCGGACAACTCGACCTTCACGTCGAGCCGCCCGACCACCTCGGCCAGCAGGTCCGCGTTCGAGCCGCGACCGAACGCCGCGTCCAGGTCGACCAGGTGGATCCATTCCGCGCCGTCCGCCTGCCAGGCCAACGCCGCCTCCAGCGGGTCGCCGTACCGGGTTTCGCTGTCCGACGCGCCCTGGGTCAGCCGTACCGCCTGGCCGTTGGCGACGTCGACAGCGGGCAGCAGAGTGAGCATCATGTCCTCCGGTCGAGGCTGAGCACGACGAGTGCGGGCGCGGCGACCGCGACCACCGCGGTCAACGCGATCCGGGTGGCCAGCGGGTCGGTGTACCGCCAGATCGCGGCGAGCACCACGAGCGCGGCGACGCTGATGGCGGCCCGCTGGGCGCGGCTGCGCCGGGCGAACATCCGACCGGTGCGCCGGTCGGGCAGTCTCGGTCGCAGCCGGCGCGCGAGCGCCCTGCGACGCTCGCGTCGAGCCACCGCACGTTGCCGGGCAGCCCGCGCCTTGTCCGCCTCGGCCAGCCGCGCCGCACGGCGCCGCGCCCGCTCCTTGCTCATCGCCGCTCCCGTCACACCAACGTCCGCACCCAGGAGCGCAGCAGCGCCGCGCCCGCGTCACCGGACTTCTCCGGGTGGAACTGGGTGGCGGCCAGCGCGCCGGTTTCGACCGCCGCCACGAACGGCTCGCCGTGGGTGGCGACGGTGACCAGACCCTGCTCCGCCGACGGAGCGGCGGCGTACGAGTGTACGAAGTAGAACCTGATGTCGGCGTCCAGCCCGGCGAACAGCGTCGACCCGGCGGGCGGTCGTACCGTGTTCCAGCCCATGTGCGGCACCCGGTCGGCGCGCAGCCGTCGCACCGCGCCGGGCAGCAACCCGAGCCCGGCGGTCGTCACGCCGTGCTCCTCGCCGCGTTCGAACAGCACCTGCATGCCCACGCAGATGCCGAGCACCGGCGCATTCCTCGCCACCCGCTCGGTGATCACGTCCCGCGCGCCCACCGCGTCGATGCCCACCACGCACGCCGCGTACGCGCCGACACCCGGTACCACCAGGCCGTCCGCGCGTCGGGCGGCGGCTAGGTCCGCGGTGACCTCGACGTCGGCGCCGACTCGCGCCAGCGCCCGCTCGGCGGAGCGCAGGTTGCCCGACCCGTAGTCGAGGACCACGACCCGTGGGCTCATGACCGCCCCGGTACCAGCCACAGCAGACCGCCTGCCACGGCGACCAGGCTCAGCACGCCGACCAGCGCGACGACCACCTTCGACGCGCCCTGCTTGTACATCGACCAGCACCCGCCGGCCAGCAGCCCGCCGATCGCGAACAGCACCACGGGCAGCGCGGAGCCCATCAGAGCACGCCCTTCGTGCTCGGTACCCCGCCCGACCGCGGGTCCGGCTCGACCGCCTCGCGCAGCGCCCGTGCCACCGCCTTGAACTGCGCCTCGACCACGTGGTGCGCGTCGGGGACGCTGCCGGCACGCGCGGCACGCAGCACCGACACGTGCAGGGTGAGCCGGGCGGCGTGCCCGAACGACTCCCAGATGTGGCGGGTCAGGCTGGTCGGGTAGACCGGCCCGATGTACGGGGCGAGCGGCGGCTCGTCGTGCACCACGTACGGCCGACCGGACAGGTCGACCACCGCCTGGGCCAGCACCTCGTCGAGCGGGATCAGGGCGCTGCCGTACCGGCGGATGCCGACCTTGTCGCCGAGCGCGGCGGCGAACGCCGCGCCCAAGGCGAGGGCGGTGTCCTCGACCGTGTGGTGCGCGTCGATCTCCAGGTCGCCGGCGGTGTGTACGGTCAGCCCGAACCCGCCGTGCTTGGCGATCTGGTTCAGCATGTGGTCGAAGAAACCGATGCCGGTGGCGATGTCGGCGGGTCCGCCGTCCAGGTCGAGGACGACCCGGACCTTGGTCTCGCCGGTCGACCGGTCCACGGTCGCGGTACGACTCATGTCAGCTCCCTGATCGCGGTGAGGAACGCGTCGGTCTCCTCCGGCGTGCCCGCGGTCACCCGCAGCCACCCGGGCAGCCCGACGTCGCGGACGAGCACGCCGCGGTCCAGCAGCGAGCGCCAGGTCGCCGCCTGGTCGGTGAAGCGTCCGAACAGGACGAAGTTGGCGTCGCTGTCGGCGACGGACAGCCCGAGCGCGCGCAGTTCGACGACGATCCGGTCGCGCTGCCGCTTGATCTTGTCGACGGTCGCCAGCAGGGTCGCCGCGTGCTCGAGCGCGGCGCGCGCCGCCGCCTGGGTCAACGTGGACAGGTGGTACGGCAGCCGGACCAGCTGGACGGCGTCCACGACCTCAGCCGAGGCGGCGAGGTACCCGAGCCGCACCCCGGCGAACGCGAACGCCTTGCTCATGGTGCGGGTGACCACCAGCCGGGGGTACCGGTCGAGCAGGGTCAGCGCGCTGCGTGTGCCGGGTCGGGCGAACTCGGCGTACGCCTCGTCGACCACCACCATGCCGGGCGCGGTCGCCAGCACCGCCTCGACCACGTCCAGCGGCAGCGCGGTGCCGGTCGGGTTGTTCGGCGAGCACAGGAACACCACGTCCGGGCGGTGCTCGCGGACCTGGGCGGCGGCGTCGTCGGCGGTCAACCGGAACGCGTCGTCTCGCCGACCCGGGATCCAACGGGTCCCGGTGGCGACGCACAGCAACGGGTGCATCGAGTACGCCGGGGTGAACCCGAGCGCGCTGCGACCCGGACCGCCGAACACCTGCAGCAGCTGCTGCTGTACCTCGTTCGAACCGTTCGCCGCCCACACCCGGTCGACGGTCAGCCCGTGCCCGAGGTACCCGGCGAGATCCGCGCGCAGGGCGACCGCGTCGCGGTCCGGGTACCGGTTGAGCTCGCGCAACGTCGCGCCCAACGCCTTGTCGACAGCCGACACCACGTCGTCCGGCACCGGGTAGGAATTCTCGTTGGTGTTCAGTCGCACCGGCACGTCGAGCTGGGGCGCGCCGTACGGACGCAGCCCGCGCAGGTCGGCGCGGATCGGCAGAGCGCTCACGAGGCTCCACCTTCGAAGCGGATCGCCACCGCCTGCCCGTGCGCGGGCAGATCCTCGGCGTTGGCGAGCGCGACCACGTGCCCGGCGACGTCGCGCAGCGCCGCCTCGTCGTACTCGACGAGCTGCTGCCCGCGCAGGAACGTCTGTACCGACAGACCCGACGAGTGCCGCGCGCAGCCGCCGGTGGGCAGCACGTGGTTGGAGCCGGCGCAGTAGTCGCCGAGCGACACCGGCGCGTACGGACCGACGAAGATCGCCCCGGCGCTGCGCACCCGTTCGGCGACGGCGCGCGCGTCGCGGGTCTGGATCTCCAGGTGCTCGGCGGCGTATCCGTCCACCACCCGTATCCCCTGGTCCACGTCGGCGACCAGGACGACCGCCGACTGCGAGCCGGTGAGCGCGGCGGTGATCCGCTCGCTGTGCTTGGTCGCGGCGACCTGCACCGCCAGTTCCGCCTCGACCGCCTCGACCAACGTCTCGGACGGGGTGACCAGCACGCTCGCCGCGAGCGGGTCGTGTTCGGCCTGGCTGATCAGGTCGGCGGCGACGTGTCGCGGGTCGGCGGTGTCGTCGGCGAGGATCGCGATCTCGGTGGGACCCGCCTCCGCGTCGATCCCGACCACGCCGCGTACCAGCCGCTTGGCGGCGGTCACCCAGACGTTGCCCGGCCCGGTCACCACGTCGACCGGTCGGCACTCCTCGCTCGCGTGCGGGTCGGACCCCGCCGAGCCGTACGCGAACATCGCGATCGCCTGCGCGCCGCCCACCGCGTACACCTCGTCGACGCCGAGCAGGGCGCACGCGGCGAGCACCAACGGGTGCGGCAGACCGGTCGCCTTCTGCGGGGGGCTGGCGACGGCGAGCGAGGCGACGCCCGCGACCTGGGCGGGCACCACGTTCATCACCACGCTGGACGGGTACACGGCGAGCCCGCCCGGCACGTACAGCCCGACCCGACCGACCGGCTGCCAACGCTGGGTCACGGTGCCGCCGGGTACCACCTCGGTGGTTACCGGCTGGCGGCGCTGCGCGGCGTGGACCGTCCGCGACCGGTCGATCGCCACCTCGAGCGCGGCTCGTACCTGCGGGTCGAGCGCGGCGAGCGCGTCGGCGAGGGCGGCGTCCGGTACCCGGAGCCGAGGCAGGTCGACGCCGTCGAAGCGCCGGGTCGCCTCGCGGATCGCGTCCGCGCCCCGGTCCCGGACGTCCTCGACGACCGGTCGGACGGCGTCCATCGCGGCGGCGACGTCGACGGCGGCGCGGGGCAGCAGACGATGAGCCCGCTCGCCGCCCGCCGACTGGGGTCCACCGGAAGAGCGCAGGTCGATGCGGGTCAGCACTCGTGCAAGTCTAGGCACCTCGGCTCACCGACCGACCGGCGCGCCCACTGGCCGGGATCACCGCCGCGCCGCTGCGGCCGCCGCGGAACGGAGCGGGCGGAGCTTCCCACGGCGTCTTCCCACGGCGTCTTCCCACGGCGTCGAGGTGTGCCGGTTGAGGTCCACAACGCTGGTGATGGACGTACATCACCAGGGAGGTACACGAGACACTCACCGCGCTGGTGCGCCACCCACCGGTCTCACCACCCAGCCGCGCGGACGAGGGCAGCGACCGTCACCCGCCCGCCCGGCGACCGTCACCCGCCCCGCCCGGGCAGCGCCGTCGGACAAACGCCCGCGCGGCGCACCGACGAGGTTCCGCTACGCTCGACCCGTGACCTCCGGGCTGCCCCTGTTCCCCTTGGGCACGGTGCTGTTTCCGGGACTGGTGCTGCCGCTGCACATCTTCGAGCCGCGGTACCGCGCGCTGGTACGCGACCTGGAAACCCTGCCGGAGGGTGTGGCGCGCGAGTTCGGCGTGGTCGCCATCCAGCGGGGCTGGGAGGTCGACAACCACAGCGCGGCGCTGAGCCTGCACGAGATCGGATGTACCGCGCAGGTGCGGCAGATCAGCCGGCTCGACGACGGCGGCTTCGACATCGTCACGGTCGGGCGGCGGCGGTTCCGGGTACTGGAGATCGACACGCACAGCCAGCCGTACCTGACCGCACGGGTCGAGTGGCTGCCCGACGAACTCGGCGACCCGGGCGAGGCGGAGCGGCTGGCGCCGGTCGTGCTGGCGCTGTTCCAGAACTATCTCGCCCTGGTACGCACCCAGCCCGGACTGCCCGGCGAACAGGTGCCCGACGAGCCGACCCTGCTGTCCCACCTGGTCGCGGCGACCGCGACGCTCGCCGTGCCGGACCGGCAGCGGCTGCTCGCCGCGGCGGACACCGTGGAGCGGCTGCGCACCGAGCGCAGGCTGCTCACCCGCGAGGTGGGGCTGCTGCGCCGGATCCGGGCGGTACCGGCGTCGTTGGCCGATCTCGCGTCGCCGACCAGTCCGAACTGACCTCCGGCGGGGCGCTCGGGTTCGGTACCGGCACCGCCTCGCCCCGCTCGCCCGGATCGTCGTCTTCGCCCGGCGAGGTGTTCAGGGAGGCGCTCGGCGAGAAGCCGGCGAGCAGGGCGTACACCAGGGTCGCGGCGATCGCCTCGCTCAGCACGTCGCCTCGGGCGAGCGGCAGCCACCCGTGCCACAGCCCGACCCGTTGTACCCGCAGCCCGACCGGGCGGGAGAACCTGCTGCCGACCGGCGCGTGCTGAAGCAGGTCGTGGTAGTGGCTGAGCCCGAGGTGACTGCCGAGCCACCACGCCACCACCCCGCCGAACGCCGAGCCCAGGGTGAGCCCGACGAGCAGCACCGGGCCGCGATGGCGGCGCAGCAGCGCCCAGACCAGCAGCGCGGCGAGCGCGCCGACCGCGACGGTGAGCAGGATGTACCAGCCCTCGTCGGCGATGTACTGCTCCGGCTGCGGGTCGGCGAGCATCGGCCCGTCGCTGGTCATCTCGATCGGTACGCGGGGCGCCGCGACCGACCACAGCCAGCCGAGCGGCAGTCCGAGTACCGCCAGCCCGGCGACCACTCCGAGCGCGACCAGCGGATCGGCGAACCGGCGGCGACCGGTCGACGGCTCCGAGGCGGGTGCCGGCTCGCTCAGCGCCTCGTCGGCTGCCGCGTCCGGTGCTGCCTCGCCCGGCTGCGAGGCGGTGGCCGCCTCGCCCGGGGCGGGGTCGGCGTCAGGCGGCGCGCCCTCCCGGGCGTCGTGCTGTTGCTCTTCAGGCGCGGTACTGCTCACCGCGCGATCCTTTCACGACCCGCCGCCGTACCGCCGCCCGCGTCCGTCGCTGTGGCTCAGCCGGCGACCGCGCTCGGCCCGAGCAGCGCCTTGAGGTCCGCCATCAGGGCGGTGGTCGGCGCCACGCGCGGCCCGGCACGCAGCAGATGGCGGTTCACCTTCAGGTGGACCTCGGCGCTGCCCGGATGGCTGGACAGCACCTCCTTGAGCCGTTCCACCAGCGGCGGGGTACACCGCGACGGCGGCAACGCCAGCACCACCGGCTTGACCTCGTCCGGGGCGGAGATGTCGGGAATGGACAGGTCCATCGCCATCAGCCGGGGCTGGTCGTCGCGCCGGTCCACCCGACCGCGCACCACCACGATGGCGTCCTCCGCGACGTACTGCCCGACCAGTTCGTACGTGTTGGGGAAGAACAGCACCTCGATCGCGCCGTCGAGGTCCTCCAGGGTCGCCGACGCCCAACTGCGGCCCTGCTTGGTGATCCGACGCTGGACGCCGGACAGGATGCCGGCGAGGTTGACGACCTGCCCGTCGGCGGGACCGCCTTCCTCGGCGAGCGCCGCGATCGACATGTCCGCCGCCTTGGCGAGCACGTGTTCGAGCCCGAACAGCGGATGGTCGGAGACGTACAACCCGAGCATCTCCCGCTCGAACGCCAACCGTTCCGCCTTGTCCCACTCCGCCTCGGGGATCGGCGGGGTGACCACGATCGTGCTGTCGCCGCTGTCGCCGCCGCCGAACACGTCGCCGAACAGGTCGTACTGCCCGGCCGCCTCGTTGCGCTTGACGTCGAGGAACGCGTCGATCGCGTCGGCGTGTACCGCGAGCAGTCCGCGCCGGGTGTGCCCCATCGAGTCGAACGCGCCCGCCTTGATCAGCGATTCGATCGTCTTCTTGTTGCAGGCGACCGCGTCGACCTTGCGCAGGAAGTCGTAGAAGTCGGTGTACGCGCCCTTCTCCCGGCGGCACCTCATGATCGACTCGACGACGTTGGTACCGACGTTGCGGACCGCCGCCAACCCGAACCGGATGTCCGCGCCGACCGCCGAGAAGCGCGCGTTGCTGGCGTTGACGTCGGGCGGCAGTACCTTGATCCCCATCCGCCGGCACTCGGCCAGGTACACCGCGGACTTGTCCTTGTCGTCGCCGACGCTGGTGAGCAGGGCGGACATGTACTCGGCGGGATAGTTCGCCTTGAGGTACGCGGTCCAGTACGACACCAGCCCGTACCCGGCGGTGTGCGCCTTGTTGAACGCGTAGTCGGAGAACGGGACGAGGATGTCCCACAGCGTCTTGATCGCGTCGTCGGAGTACCCGTTGGCGCGCATGCCCGCCGCGAACGGTTCGAACTCCTTGTCGAGGATCTCCTTCTTCTTCTTGCCCATCGCGCGGCGCAGCAGGTCCGCTTTGCCCAGCGAGTACCCGGCGAGCTTCTGCGCGATCGCCATGACCTGTTCCTGGTACACGATCAGCCCGTAGGTGTCGCCCAGGATGTCGGCGAGCGGCTCGGCGAGTTCGGGGTGGATCGGCACCACCGGCTTGCGACCGTTCTTGCGGTCGGCGTAGTCGTTGTGCGCGTTGGCGCCCATCGGACCGGGGCGGTACAGCGCCAGCACGGCGGAGATGTCCTCGAAGTTGTCCGGCACCATGGCGCGCAGCAGGGCGCGCATCGGTCCGCCGTCGAGCTGGAAGACGCCGAGCGTGTCGCCGCGCGCCAGCAGTTCGTAGGTCGGCTTGTCGTCCAACGGCAGCTGTTCGAGGACGAGTTCCTCGCCCCGGTTGGTGCGGATCGCCTCCAGGCAGTCGTCGAGCACGGTCAGGTTGCGCAGACCCAGGAAGTCCATCTTGAGCAACCCGATGGTCTCGCAGGCGCCCATGTCGAACTGGGTGATGATCGCGCCGTCCTGGTCGCGCCGCCAGATCGGGATCACGTCCAGCAGCGGGTCGCGGGACAGGATCACGCCCGCCGCGTGTACCCCGACCTGACGCTTGAGCCCCTCCAGCCCGCGCGCGGTGTCGACGACCTTGCGGACCTCGGCGTCCGACTCGTACAACTGCCGGAACTCGACCGCCTCGGCGTACCGGTTGTGGTTCGGGTCGAAGATCCCGGACAGCGGAATGTCCTTGCCCATCACGGCGGGAGGCATCGCCTTGGTGATCCGGTCGCCCAGCGCGAACGGGTACCCCAGCACCCGCGCCGCGTCCTTGATCGCAGCCTTCGCCTTGATCGTCCCGTACGTGACGATCTGCGCGACCCGCTCCTCGCCGTAGCGCTCCGTGGCGTAGCGGATCATGTCGCCGCGCCGACGCTCGTCGAAGTCCATGTCGATGTCGGGCATCGAGATGCGGTCCGGGTTGAGGAACCGCTCGAAGATCAGACCGTGCGCCATCGGGTCGAGTTCGGTGATGCCCAGGGCGTACGCGATCAGGGCGCCGGCTGCCGAGCCACGCCCCGGTCCGACCCGGATGCCCTCCTGCTTGGCGTGCGCCACCAGGTCGGCGACGACCAGGAAGTACCCGGGGAAACCCATCTGGCAGATGACGTCGAGCTCGTACTCCGCCTGCCGGGCGTGCGACTCCGGCACGCCGTCGGGGAAGCGCCGCGCCAGCCCCCGCGCCACCTCCTTGCGCAGCCAACTCTCCTCGGTCTCCCCCGCCGGTACCGGGAACTGCGGCATCAGCTTGCGCGGGGCGAACACCTCGCCGTAGTCGCCGATCCGCTCGGCGATCTCCAGTGTGGCGTCGCAGGCGCCCGGCACCTGGCGCTCCCACAGGTCGCGCATCTCCGCCGGGGACTTCAGGTAGAAGTCGCGCGCGTCGAACTTGAACCGCTTCGGATCGGCGAGCGTCGACCCGGACTGCACGCACAACAGCACTTCGTGGGCGTCCGCGTCGGCGGCGTACGTGTAGTGCAGGTCGTTGGTGGCGACCGGCTTGAGGTTCAGCGTCTTGCCCAGCCGCAGCAGGTCGTCGCGGACCCGGCGCTCGATGTCCAGCCCGTGGTCCATCAGTTCCAGGTAGAAGTTGTCCGCGCCGAAGATGTCGCGGTAGTCGGCGGCAGCCTGGCACGCCCTGTCGAAGTCGCCGATGCGCAGCCAGGTCTGGATCTCCCCGGACGGGCAGCCGGTGGTGGCGATCAGACCCTTGCCGTACCGGTCGAGCAGCTCGCGGTCGGCGCGCGGCTTGTAGAAGTAGCCTTCCAGGCTGGACAGCGAGGCGAGCCGGAACAGGTTGCGCAGCCCGTCGGCGTCCTCGGCGAGCAGCGTCATGTGGGTGTACGCGCCGCCGCCGGACACGTCGTTCTCGCCGCCCTCGGCCCAGCGCACCCGCGTCTTGTCGAACCGCGAGGTCCCCGGCGTCAGGTACGCCTCCAGCCCGATGATCGGCTTCACACCCGCCGCCGTGGCCTGCTTGAAGAAGTCGTACGCCCCGTACAGGTTGCCGTGGTCGGTCATCGCCAGCGCCGGCATGCCCTGCCGGTTCGCCTCGGCGAACAGATCCTTCAGCCGCGCGGCGCCGTCGAGCATCGAGTACTCGGTGTGTACGTGCAGATGCACGAACGAGTCAGCCACGCCCGGCTCCCCCTACCTGTTCAGTTCGCGACCACGGCCACGACCGCCCGGCGTGCGGTGCCGCCGGCGCGTCGACGAGGCGAGCCTAGTCCGCTGCCGCCCGGGTCGGCGGCACCGACGCGGGGTCAACGACCGCTACCGATTCCGTACGATCCGCCGGTCGACGAGAACGGCGCGAGGATCGCCGCCGCGGCCTGCAGCCACGCGCGTCGCGTGCTGGCCCGCAACGCGTGGTAGTCGATGGACGACCCGCTTTCCAGAGCCGGGTCGTACGGCACCACCGCCACCGCGCGGGTGCGCGTGGCGAAGTGCGCCGTCAGGTCGTCCAGCAGCGACGACGGGTTCGGCGTCGGGCAGGACAGCAGGGTGACCGCCTGGGCGACCAATTCGCCCAGACCCATCTCCTCGAGCAGGTCGAGCATCCAGTCGGCGGTGTACGCCGCGTCCTCGCGCGGCACCGATGTGATCACCAGTTGATCCGCCGAGCCGATCACGGTCTGCCAGTTCGGGCTCTCCACGTTGTTGCCGGTATCCACGCAGATCACCTCGTGGCTGCGGCGCAGCACGTCGAGCACCCGGCGCACGGTGTACCCGTCGAGCTTCTGCGCGAACCGCGGGCTCTCCTCACCGGCGAGCACGTCGTACGAGGTGTCCGAGGCGTGCCGCAGGTAGTCGTCGAGCGTCTCGGGCAGGTCGTCGTCGCTCGCCGCCTCGACCAGGGTGAGATCGGCGATCAGGTGCCGGATGGTGCGCGCGTGCCGAGCCGATCCGGCGCGCAGCCCCAGCGTGCCGCGCAGTTCGTTGTCGTCCCAGGCGATCACGCCGCGCGCCCGGACCCCGCCGATCGTCGCCGCTGCCAGGACCGTCGCCGTGGTCTTGTGGACGCCGCCCTTCGGGTTGGCGAACGCGACCACCCGGCTGCGACCGAGATCGCCGCCGATGACGCGGGTCCACTCGTGGGTCTTGTCCAGGTTCGCGGCGCCCCACTCCGGCCGCCCCAGCGGATCGTCCGCCGGGACACCCTGGCTCGGGATCGGGGCCCGTGCGGCGCCGACGACGGGCAGGTCCCCCGAGTCGGGCAGGTTGCGCGCCCGGTCGAGGATGCTTCGCCACCGCGGCGCCGGCTGGGCGATCCCGCTCCACCCGCCTTCGGTGCGCTCCACGCTCGCCCTCCCCGCGGCCGGTTGTCGAATGACAGGCTACGGAACCGGCGCGTCCGCCACCACCGCGTCCCGCGCCGGGCGTACCCAGTGTCCACACCCCGACCCGACGGCCGAGGGCGGGGTCACCCGCCGGGGCCGGCGCGGTACCCCCGATCGGGCGGGGGCTCGACGGTCGACGTCTGCTCCGGCAGCGGCGCCCGGAACACCGCGTGGTCCAACCTGGTCACCTGCGGCGCGGGGTCGACGGCGCGGACACCCGGTCGGTCGGCGAGTCGGGCGAGCCCGCCCGGCGACGCCCGCACCACCGCCGCGTACACGCACGCGCAGTGCCGTCGGTACGCCGCCGCCTCCGCCGCGGCGACGTCGGCGTTGGCGGAGAAGACGGCACGGTGCTGCGGGTCGGTGGCGGTACCCGCGCGGGAGCGCTCGTCGCTCGCCTCGGCGTCCTTGCGGGTCGCTTCCGCGTCCATGCCGCCGACCACGTCCTGCGGTACCCGCTGGACCGGCAGCGCCACGATCTCGGTCTGGGTGTCCGGCAGCGGAACCCGGGCGTACACCCGGACGACTTCGAACCCGTCCAGCACCGGTACCAACTGGTCCGGGTCCCGGTAGCCGTCGAGCGAGACCAGGGCGTACACCCCGCCCGTCGGCGCCGACGGCGGGGTGGCGACCAGCCGGGCGAGGCGGTTGCGGCTCGCGGCGAGGTACCCCGGTACCGAGTCGCCGTCGGCGACACCGACCCGGACCACGTCGCCCACGCCGGGGTCGACGACGACCGGCCGGTGGCTGGCCCGGTACGCCGCGACGCCCGTGACCGGTACCAGGACCAGGGCGAGCAGCCCGAGCGGCGGCAGTCGCCGCGCGCCCCCGCCCAGCCGGCGAGCGCCGCGACCGAGCCGGGCGGCGCCGCGGCCCAGCCGGCGAACGGCTCCGCGCAGCCGCGCCGGCACGTGCCCCGCCCCGCGACCGGGATCGCCGCCGATCATGCCGCGTCGCGCAGCACGTCCAGCGCGTGAGCCAGGTCCGGCGGGTACTCGCTGACGAAGGCGACCTCCTCGCCGGTCGCCGGATGCCGGAACGACAACCGCACGGCGTGCAGCCACTGCCGGGTCAACCCGAGCCGGGCGGCGAGCGTCGGGTCCGCGCCGTAGGTCAGGTCGCCGACGCACGGATGGCGCAGCGCCGAGAAATGCACCCGGATCTGATGGGTACGACCGGTCTCCAGGCGCACGTCGACCAGGCTGGCGGCGGGGAACGCCTCGAGCGTGTCGTAGTGCGTGACGCTCGGCTTGCCGCCCGCCACCACCGCCCACCGGTAGTCGTGAGTCGGGTGCCGGTCGATCGGCGCGTCGACGGTACCGCGCAACGGGTCGAGGTGGCCCTGCACCACCGCGTGGTACCGCTTGTCCACCTCACGCGCCTTGAACGCCCGCTTGAGCAGGCTGTACGCGCGTTCGCTCTTGGCGACGACCATCAGCCCGGTGGTACCGACGTCCAGCCGGTGCACCACGCCCTGCCGTTCCGCCGCGCCGCTCGTCGCGATCGTCTGCCCCATCGCGGCGAGTCCGGCGGTCACCGTCGGACCGGTCCAGCCGGGGCTGGGATGCGCCGCCACGCCCACCGGCTTGTCCACGACCACGATGTCGTCGTCGCTGTACACCACGCGCAGCCCGGGCACGGGCCGGGGCGGCTCCGGGGCGACCGCGCCGGGCGGCGGCGGCAGCGTCACCTCCAGCCACGCGCCCGCGCTGACCTTGTCGGACTTGGGTCGCGGTACTCCGTCCACCAGCGCGTCGCCGGCCTCGACGAGGTCGGCGGCGACGGTTCTGGACAGTCCGAAGATGCGGGCGACCGCCTGGTCGAGACGTAGGCCGTCCAATCCGTCCGGTACCGGTAGCGACCGCCGCTCCCCCGAGCGCGGTCCGGCGCTGTCACTGCGCGTCACGGTCCGAGTGTCGCACCCTGGTGCCGTCGCGCCGCCGACCGGTGACCTCGAGAATGATGGCCAACACGACGCCGCAGGTCAGCGCCGAGTCGGCCAGGTTGAACACCGGGAAGACCTGCCCGTACGGGTCGAACACGCTGACGAAGTCGACCACGTGCCCGACGAACGGTCCGGGCGAGCGGAAAATCCGGTCGGTGAGGTTACCGAGCGCGCCGCCGAGCACGAGCCCGAGCGCGACCGCCCAGGCGGTGGACCGCAGCCGCCGCGCCATCCACGCGATCCACCCCACCACAACGACCGTGATCAGCGGGAAGACGAACGTGTACCGGGTGCCCATGCTGAACGCCGCGCCGCCGTTACGGGTCAGGCTGAGATAGACGGCGCCGCCGAGCAGTTCCACCGGCCCCCGGCCCTCGAGCTGTGCCACGGCGAGTTGCTTGGTGAGCAGGTCGAGACCGAGCACCACGACAGCGCCGACCGTCAGGACCGTAATCGCCCGTCGGGCGGCTCGTCGCTCGGACGGTGCGGTCGGTCGGTCGACCGCACCGTCGGAGACCAGCTCGTCGGTACTCAGCGCCGCTCCTCCAACTGCTTGCAGGTGACGCACAGCGTAGCGGACGGGAACGCGGCCAGCCGTTCGACGGGGATGTTGTTGCCGCACCGCTCACACCGACCGTAGCTGCCGTCCTGCAGCCGCTCCATGGCGCGTTCCACCTGGGTGATCCGTTCCAGGATGCTGTGCGCCAGGGAGATCTCCTGCTCCCGCTCGAACGTCTTGGTACCGGTGTCGGCCTGGTCGTCGCCCGCCGAGTCGGTCAGCCGGTCCCGCTGCAGCTCGGCGATCTCGGAGATCGTCGAGTCGTACTCGCGGCGCAGTTCCTCGAGACGCTCGCCGAGGGCGACCCGGATCGCCTCGGTTTCCTCGGCGCTCCTGGTGGCCTTGGGCGCGACCTTGGTGTCGCCACCACGGGCCGACGGTCGGGTGGCCGTGGTCGTCTTCGCTGCGGCTGTCTTCGCCATGGTCGCTCCCTTGCCCGCGGTGGTCGCGGTGATCGCCGGTGGGTCGTTCGTGGTACTGCTGTCGTTCCTGGTGGACCTGCGCCGGGTGGTACCCGTCGAAGATCCGGCGGCGCTGCTGATACCCATCTCGGTGCCGTTCGCCCCGTCCCGGGACGAACGCTTGCGCGTCGAATTGGTCACACTGCCGGGGCTGTCGCGGTCCGCGCTCGCTGTTCCGGACGCGGCGGGTGTCCGGGTCTGAGCCTTCTTCGCGGTCGCGGTACCGGTCGTCCCGGTCCGCGTGGTCTCGGGCGCGTCGCCGCCGCTCGCGGCGGGTGCCGACGTGGCGTCGTCGACCGGGCGACCCTTGCTCCCGCCCGGCTTGTTTGTCTGCTTCTGTCCCCCGCCAGCCGACGGCCTGGTCTTCGGTGAGGCGACCCGCTCGGCCATCTGTCCCCCATATGAAAAACGGGCGCGCGGCGGGGCGCCGCGCACTCCAGAGAATCGCAAGGATACGGAACGTGGTCGCGTCCGACAACACGCCACACGATCCGTACCGAAATGGCACGGTACCGCGTGGTAGCGCGCCGCGCGTGCGAATCAGCCCGACCCGTCGGTCCCTTCGTCGTGCAGCCATCGCGCCAGCCGTCCACGTCGGCTCACCGCCCGCAGCCGGCGCTCCGTCAGGTCGCGTGCCTCGGTGGTCGCGACGATCAGCAGGCTGTCCCCGGAGATCAGGCGGGTGTACGGCTCGGGCACGAAGCCCCGCCCGTCCCGCAGCACCAGGGTGACCGCCGCGCCCGGCGGCAGGCGCAACTCGTCCACGTGTACCCCGGCCAGCCGCGACCCCGCCGCGACGTCCACCTGCAGCAGGTCGGCGCGCATCCGCTCGAGCGGCGCCGACTCGACGTTCAGGGCGGTCGGCTCGGTCGGGGCGTTGACCCGCAGCAGCCGCGCCGCCGCCGGCAACGTGCTGCCCTGCACCAAGGTGAGCACGATCACCAGCACGAACACCGCGTCGAACAGGCGCGGGGCGCCCGCGACCTGCTCGGACAGCGGGATCGTGGCGAGCACGATCGGTACCGCGCCGCGCAGGCCGCCCCACGACAGGAACGCCTGGGACCGCCAGCGGAGCCGGAACCACGTGGTGGTGAGCAGGACCGACACCGGCCGGGCCACCAGGACCAGTACCACGCCGGCGAGCAGCGCCGGCAGGATCACGCCGGGCAGCCGCGACGGCGAGACCAGCAAGCCGAGCAGGACGAACAGACCGATCTGGGCGAGCCACGCGAGCCCGTCGGCGAACCCGTTGATCGCCTGCCGGTGCGGCAGGCGGGCGTTGCCGAGCACCACGCCCGCCACGTACACGGCGAGGAACCCGGACGCGTGCGCGACCGCGCCGACCGCGTAGGCGAGCACGGTCAGTCCGGTCGCCGCCAGCGGGTACAGCCCCGCCGCCGGCAACGCCGCGTGGCGCATCAGCCACGCGCCGATCACGCCGACCGCCGCGCCGAACAGCGCGCCGGCTGCCAACTCGTACACCAGCAGCAGCGCCTGTTGCCACCAGGGACCGACCGGACCCGGCGCGGACAGCAGCAGCACGAGGATGACGGCGGGCGCGTCGTTGATACCGGACTCGGCTTCCAGGATCGCCGCCAGCCGGGGACGGATCCGCACCCGGCGCAGGGTGGAGAACACCGCCGCCGCGTCGGTGGACGACATCACCGCGCCGAACAGCAGCGCCGGCCGCCAGTCGAAGCCCAGCAGGAAACGCAGTACCGTGCCGAACGCGATCGTGCTGACCACCACGCCGACGGTGGCGAGCACCGACGACACCGCCAGCACCGGTCGCAGGGTGGACCAGCGGGCGGTCAGCCCGCCCTCGGCGATGATCAGGATCAGCGCGCAGGTACCGAGCACGCGGGTCAGCGCGACGTCGTTGAACCGGATGCCCAGTCCCGCCTCGCCCACCGCGACGCCGAGCGCGAGGTACACCAGCAGGCTCGGCAGCCCCAGTCGGGTGGACACCCGCACCGCGCCCACCGCGACCAGCAGGACCACCGCGCCGAGCAGCAGGGCCGCGGTGAGTTGGGAAGTCACCGCGCTCCGCTTCGCAGCGCCTCGACCCGTTCGGCGAGGTCGGACGGCGGCCGGTCCACGGTGAACAACTTGTCCCGGCTCGCCGCGCCCGCACGCAGCGACAGTTGGCTGGGGCGTACCCCGAGAGCCTGCGCGACCGCCTTCCGCGCGGCCTCGGTCGCCCGGCCGTCGACCGCAGGCGCGGCGACGCTGACGACCAGGGCGGCACCGTACGGACCGTGGTACGCGCCGCCGACGGCGGTCCGGGACGCGCCCGGCTTCACCCGTACCGCGACGACCGCCGGGTCGGTGGCGGGCGGGTGGCGCGGGGTCGACGGCATACCTCATTGTGCCGGTCGGGGCGCGTGTTCCGGCTCGGCGTGACGGACGCGGGCCGCGGGTCAGGTCGCCGACGCTCGTCGTGCGCCAGCGATGCCTCGCGAGGTGCGAGCGCTGCCTCGCGAGGCGCGGACGCTGGCCCGCGGAGCGCGGGCGGGTCGGTGGGTCAGGCGACGCCGAGCAGGAGGTTCGTCGCCGCGCGGCAGCGGGAGCAGGGCGTGAAGCCGTCCTCGACCGCCTCGCTGACCGGTACCGCGATGCTCTCCCGGCCCTCGATCGCCGGGCAGTACCTGAGGTGGAAGCGCGGCCTGAGATCGATGACGAGGACTTCGGCGTCCATCCGGGCGAGTCGGGCACGGTCGCTCGCCGTCACCGGCTCAGCCGGCGGTTCGTCCGCCGGATCGGTCGGCTGTGCCGCGCCGGCAGGGATTTCCGTACCGGCATCCGTACCGGGCTGACCGGCATCCGTGGCGGTCCCGGCCTCGCCACCCGGCGACTGGCGCTCCGGCTCGCTCGACCGCGCCGATCCCGACGAGGCGGAATCCGACGCCGACTCCGACTCGGACTCCGGCTCGGACTCCGGCTCGGACTCCGGCTCCGGCGAGCTGGATGAGTCCAGCGAGTCGGGAGGTACCGACGGAGTTTCGGCCCGGTCAGGCGTGGACTCGGTCGCCGCCGCCTCGCGCTGCGCGGGGGCGACCGCGGCGGCGGTGGTGGTCGTGCCGGCTCGCGGCGGCGCGTCGGCGCCGGCAGCCGCGCCCGCCGACCGACCCCCGCCGGTCGTCGCGTCGGACTCCGCCGGCGACGCGCCCGCTGCCGCCCCGGTGGACGTCGTGCCCGGGTTCGACAGCGAGGTCGCCGTCGCGGCATCGCCCGCCGACCCGACCCCGCTGCCGGACGAGCCGGCACCGGACGCACCGGATGCGCCCACCGTCGCGGGTACCGGCGCGGCAGTGCGTT
Organism: Micromonosporaceae bacterium; assembly: GCA_036378155.1. Taxonomy (GTDB): domain Bacteria; phylum Actinomycetota; class Actinomycetes; order Mycobacteriales; family Micromonosporaceae; genus DASUXA01. The sequence continues at coordinate 56,909 of DASUXA010000007.1, forward strand.
CGCCCGGAGCGCGCCGCGGCCCGGTCGGCTGTGTCACGGGTTGCTCACCGAACCGCCCGGACGCCTTCTGCCGTACCCCGACCAGCAGCACGATCGCCGCGAGCAGGCTCGCGGCGATCGACGAGACGAGGAGCGGTTCGGACCCCTGGCCGAGCCCGGCACCGAGAAGAACCACGGCGACGAGGATGAGCAGAAGACTCGCGGCGATCACCACTCACCCCCGTCGGGTTCAGCGTCCCGAGCCCTCGAGACCGTTGCGTCCGCTGTACGAGCCGGCTGCCGCGAGCCCGCCGCCGCCGGACCGCGCGGACTCCTGCCGGGTCATCTCGGACTCCAGGCTCTGGCCGCGACCTTCCAGGTCGCGCAGTTGGCTCTCGAGGTACGCCTTGAGACGGGTGCGGTACTCGCGCTCGAACTGCTTGAGCTCCTCGATGTGCTTCTGCAGCGCGGTGCGCTTGGCGTCCAGGCCGCCCATCGCCTCCTGGTGGCGCTGCCGGGCGTCCCGCTCGAGCGCCTCCGCCTTGGCCCGCGCCTCGCGGGTGACCTCGTCGGCCTTGGTGCGCGCCTCGGTCAGCAGTTTGTCCGCCTCGCGCCGGGCGTCGTTGACGTGGTCGTCCGCGGTGCGCTGGGCCATCATGAGCACCCGCAGCGCCTGCTGCTCGCCGTCACCGCCGCCGACCGGCCCGCCCTGGGCGCGGATCTGCTCCAGCTCCGCCTGCATGGCACGGGCAGCCTGCTCGGCGGCGGCCTTGTCCCGCTGGATCCGGTCGAGCTGGGCCTTGAGTTCGGCGTTCTCCTGCGCGATCCGAGGGTCGGCGCCGGGACCGGCGACCACCCGGCCGCCGCCGCCGCGCTCGAGCTGAGCACGCAGCTCGCTGTTCTCCTCGATCAGACGGGCGAGCTCGCGCTCGACCTCGTCCAGGAAGGCGTCGACCTCCTCCTCGTCGTACCCCCGCTTTCCGATCGGGGGCTTTTTGAAGGCGACGTTGTGGACGTCGGCGGGGGTCAGCGGCATCGAAACTCCTCGGATTCAGTTGCGGCCGCGGGCGACTGTTCGGCTCGGACGGACGGCCGTCAGATCTATATGAGTCGCCTTACCACGACGTTCATCAGCACATACAGGATAAGCAGCAGGACGAGCGAGGCCAGGTCGAGACTCACGGTACCAAGTCGTAGCGGTGGGATCACTCGCCTCAACGCCTTAAGGGGCGGATCAGTGACGCTCCACACCGCTTCTAATGCCGCGGCCGCTCCCCGGCCCGGCTGCCAGCGCCGACCGAACTGCAGCACCCAGCCCAGCACGAACCGCGCCAGCAACGTCAGGAAGAAGACGTACAGGACGAGGTACAGCACCTGGGCAATGATCGACAACACGTTCGGTGGCGCCCTTCGCAGGCAGGTCCGGTCAGCTCTGGTTGAAGAACCCACCCTCGGCGATCCGGGCCTTGTCCTCCGCGGTGACCTGGACATTCGCCGGCGAGAGCAGGAACACGCGGTTGGTCACGCGCTCGAAATTACCACGGAGTCCGAAAACCAACCCGGCAGCGAAGTCGACCAGACGCTTGGCGTCCGCTTCGTCCATTTCGGTCAGGTTCATGATGACCGGTACGCCATCGCGAAAATGCTCACCGATCGTACGTGCCTCGTTGTACGTCGTCGGGTGCAGCGTCGTGATCTGGTACCGCCGATCCTCCTCCTCGGCGACCACGGCACGCTCCCGCAACTGCACCTGCGGCGCGAGGGCGAGGTTGTCGCGGGTGGAGTACGCGCCGGCACCGCTCGACGGCGTGACCCGGCTGACCGGACGCAGAGCGGTCCGCTGCTCCGCGAGCCGCTCCGAGGCGCGCGAGCGCACCGGTACCGGCTCGTCGACCTCGTCCTCCTCGTCGGCGAAGTCGTCGCGGTATCCGCGCTCGTCGTAACCCCGATCGTCATCGTCCTCGATCAGGCCGAGCCACACCCCGGCCTTGCGCAGTGTGCCCATGCCGCGCCCTCCCTCCGCCGTGCGCACGCCCCCGTGCCGATGTTCCGAAAACGCGCGTGGACCGACCTACCGCATCGAACGCCCCCCGACGCCGATACCGCCACGCGCATGCCTTTCGAGCATTACCCAGCCCGAGTCGGAAAACAACATGGTTGTAGTTCGCTGTCCGCCGTCAGGCTACCGGAGCGGCGCACGCATTCCGAGCAATGCGCTACCGACGCGGATATGTGTCGCGCCGTAGGCGATCGCCTGCTCCAGGTCACCGCTCATGCCGGCGGAGAGGATGTCGGCTGCCGGATGGTTGGCGCGTACCGCCGCGGCGACCTCGGCGAGCCGGGCGAAGGCGCGGTCGGCCTCCCATCCCAGGGGCGCCACCGCCATCAGCCCGCGCAGTCGCAGCAGGCGCGCGCCGGCCAACGCGTCGAGGACGGCGGACAGGCTGCGGTCCGATTCGCCCAATCCGTCAGTACGCGCACCGCCGGCCCCGGAGTCCGTGGGTCCGCCGTCGAACCCGGAGTCGATCAGCGCGCCGCCGCGCGCGGGATCGCCGTCGATGCTCACCTGTACCAGCACGTCCAGCGGCGTGTCGCCGCACCCGGCGCGGGCGGTGTCCAGGGTCCGGGCGAGGCGGACCCCGTCCACGGAGTGCACGAGGTCCGCGTACCGGGCGACCGAGCGGCACTTGTTGCGCTGCAACTGCCCGATGAAGTGCCAGCGGACCGGCACGCCCGCCTCGGCCACGGCGACCGCCTTGGGCGCCGCCTCCTGGTCGCGGTTCTCCCCGATGTCGGTGACCCCCAGCGCGGCCAGGCGCAGCACGTCGTCGGCGGGGTACGTCTTGGTGACCCCGATCAGGGTGATCTCGCCCGGATCGCGGCCGACCGCGGCACACGCGTCGGCGATCCGACCGCGCAGTCGGGCGAGATTCGTGGCGATCTCGGCTCGCCGCGCGTCGTCGCTGGTCGCCGGCGCGACCGACGGGCCGGACACCGACCCGGTCACGCGCCGTTCTTCAGGAAGTCGGGCACATCCACGTCGTCGAAGAGTACCCGGCGCGGCTGGGTCGGGGTCGGGCGCGGGGGCGCGCTGGTGGGCGGTGGCGGCGTGTCGGTCGGCGCGGGCGTCGACTTCTTCGACTCGATCGGCTTGTACGCCGGGGTACCGCCGTCGAAGCCGGCGGCGATCACGGTGACGCGGACCTCGTCGCCGAGCGCGTCGTCGATCACCGCCCCGAAGATGATGTTCGCGTCCGCGTGCGCGGCGTCCGTCACCAACTGCGCCGCGTCGTTGATCTCGAACAGCCCGAGGTCCGACCCGCCCGCGATGGACAACAGGACACCCCGCGCGCCGTCCATGCTCTGCTCGAGCAGCGGGCTGGAGATCGCCTTCTCGGCAGCCTCGACCGCACGGTTGTCGCCGCGCGCGCTGCCGATACCCATCAGCGCGCTGCCGGCGCCGCTCATCACGCTCTTGACGTCGGCGAAGTCCAGGTTGATCAGACCGGGCGTGGTGATCAGGTCGGTGATGCCCTGGACACCCGACAGCAGCACCTGGTCGGCCTGGCGGAACGCGTCCATCATGCTGATGCTCCGGTCGCCGAGCGCGAGCAGCCGGTCGTTGGGGATGACGATGAGCGTGTCGCACTGGTTGCGCAGCTCCTCGATACCCGCCTCGGCCTGGACCTGGCGGCGCTTGCCCTCGAACGAGAACGGGCGGGTGACCACGCCGATGGTGAGCGCGCCCAGCTTGCGGGCGATGTTGGCGACCACGGGAGCCCCGCCGGTACCCGTACCGCCGCCCTCGCCGCAGGTCACGAACACCATGTCGGCGCCCTTGAGCACCTCCTCGATCTCCTCGCGGTGGTCCTCGGCGGCGTTGTGCCCGACGTCCGGGTTGGCGCCCGCGCCCAGGCCGCGGGTCAGCTCGCGACCCACGTCCAGCTTGACGTCGGCATCGCTCATCAACAGCGCCTGCGCGTCGGTGTTGATCGCGATGAATTCGACCCCTTTGAGGCCGACCTCGATCATCCGGTTGACGGCGTTGACGCCACCGCCACCGATGCCGACAACCTTGATGACCGCGAGGTAATTGTGCGGTGGTGTCATCGGTCAGCCTTCCCTTCGGGTCAACGGCGCGCGGGTGCCAACGCGCCGCCGCTTGGTACCGTCAGAGGGCGAGGAGCAAACCCTCACCCTCTACTAGAGACTTAGCCTTATGTCAACCATGTCCCCCTCGGAAACGTAAGGGCGGACCGTTGATGATCCAAGGACCTGTCACGGCGTGTCGCCGTATCCGCCCGTTCTGTCGTACCCGGGGGCGTGTGCACCCGGCGACGACGGAGGCGCGAGTCCCGGTCAGCGGACCGTGACCACGTCCGGGGCGCTGACGTCGATCGTGGTACCGGGACGGGCCAGCAGCGACGTCGCCACCCGCGCCTTCGCGGCGTTCTCGGTCGCGTCACCCCAGACGACCACCCGCCCGTCCGCCATCTCCAGCCGGATCCGGGTGGGCGCGTCGGCGACCAGCGCGCCCAACCCGTCGCGCAGCTTCGGGGTCAGCGCGCCCAGGACGGTCAGCGCTGCCCGCGTCGTCGCGTCGTCCGGAGCCGGATGCGCGACCCGCACCAGCGGCAGCCCGCCGGGACGGCTCGGTACCGCCAGATATCCGACACCGTCCGCGTCCACCAGCAGAAAGCCCCGGCCGTGCGGCACCACGGCGACCGGAGTGCGCTCGATCACCTGTACCACCAACGTGGACGGCCAGCCGCGTCGCACGTGCGCCGACCGGACCGGCGGCAGCGCGGCGACCAACCGGCGCCGTACCGCGTCGGCGTCCACTCTGGCCAGCGGCGTGCCCAGCGGTACCGCCGCCGCCTGCCGCACCTGATCGGCGGACACCAGATGGGCGCCCTCGACCGTGATCCGGTCCACGCCGAGCAGCGAGGTGTTCAGCACCAGCCAACCGGCGACCGCCCCGATCGCGACCACCACCGCCGCGCTCAGCCAGGGCGCTGCCGCGCGGATCCGGCGTCGCCGGGCACGCTGGTTGAACCTGCGGACCGATGCCGGTACCGCGTCGGTCCGGGCGCGGACCAACCGCCAGGCGCGGGGGCCGCTCGTGTCGCCGCGCCGCCCGGTCATCCGGCGCTGCCCGCACCCGCCTCCGCCGCGCTCGGTCGCGACGACGCCCGCGCGGCGAGCGCGGCGAGCAGTTCGTCGCCCATCAGCGAGATCGGCGGAGCGCCCATGGTGACGACCACGTCACCCTCGCGGGCCCGCCGCGCCACCTCACCCGGCACGTCCTCCCAGGACGGCACGAAGACCTTCGCGTCGTCGGGCAGGTCGATCGCGGCGGTCAGGGCGACCCCGCCCTCGCCCGGCAGTCGCTGCTCCCCCGGACCGAAGACCTCCATCACGACCACCTCGTCGGCGATCGCCAGCGCGGTCGCGATCTCCGCCTGCAGGTCGCGGGTCCGGTACATCCGGTACGGCTGGAAGACCACCACCAGCCGGCCCTCCCCGGCGACGTCGCGCAGCGTGCTCAGCGCGGCGGTCATCGAAGTCGGGTGGTAGGCGTACTCGTCGTACACGCGGACCCCGCCGGCCTGCCCCTTCAACTCGAACCGGCGGCGTACGCCGGGGAACGAGGCGAGCGCCTCGGCGACCGTGGTCGCCGGCAGACCGACCCGCAGCGCGGTGAGCGTCGCCGCGCCCGAGTTGAGCGCGATGTGCCGCCCCGGTACCGGCATGGAGAACTCGCCGAGCGCCTCGCCGTCCAGGGTCACCTTGTACCGCACCCCGTCGACCGACGAGACGACGTCGGTCAGCCGCAGGTCCGCGTCGTCGGCTTCGCCGTACGTGTGCACGGTCAGCCCCGCCTGCCGCGCCCGCTGCGCGAGCCGGCGGGTCGCCGGGTCGTCGGCGCAGGTCACCACGAAGCCGCCCGGTACCACCCGCTGGGCGAACTCGAAGAACCCGTCGGCGAGCCCTGCGACGTCGCCGTACGTGTTCAGGTGGTCGGCGTCGATGTTGGTGACGATCGCGACGTACGGTCGGTAGCGCAGGAACGACCGGTCGCTCTCGTCCGCCTCCACCACGAAGTACGGTCCGCTGCCGTGGTGCGCGTTCGACCCGGCCTCGGAGATCTCGCCGCCGATCACGAACGACGGGTCGAGCCCGGCGTGCTGCAGGATCAGCGTGGTCATCGACGTGGTGGTGGTCTTGCCGTGGGTACCGGCGACGGCGATCGCCCGCCGCCCCGCCATCGCCGCGGCCAGCGCCTGCGACCGGTGCAGCACCCGCAGTCCGCGTCGGCGCGCCTCCACCAGCTCCAGATGGTCCTGCGGAATCGCCGACGAGTACACCACGGTGTCCACGCCGTCCAGGTTGGACGGTTCGTGGGTCATGTGGATCGTGCCGCCGAGCGCGCGCAGCGCGGCGAGCGCCGGCCATTCGCGCAGCTCGCTGCCGGACACCGGGATGCCTCGGGTGAGCAGCAGCCGGGCCAGCCCGCTCATGCCCACGCCGCCGACGCCGACCAGATGGACGTGACCGAGATCCTCCGCGGTCAGTTCCGGCTCGGTCTGCGCCGCGCGACCCGTCGTGTCCGTCATCCCCGCACCACCTCGTAGACGTACGCGCGCAGCGCCTCGTCGCCGTCGCGTCGACCGTACCGGGCCGCGTCGGCCCCCATCCGCGCCAGCCGGGCCGGGTCGTAGAACAGCGGAATCACCGTGCGTTCGATCCAGTCCGGGGTCAGCTCGGCGTCGTCGACGAGCAAGCCACCACCGGCCTCCACCACGGGTACCGCGTTGCGGTACTGCTCGCGGTTGCCATGAGGATACGGGACGTACACCGCGGGCAGACCGACGGCGGCCACCTCGGCGCAGGTCATCGCACCGCCTCGGCACAGCATCAGGTCCGCGGCGGCGTACCCGAGAGCCATGTCGGACAGGTATGGCAACGTCACGTACCGCACCGGCAGGTCGGTGGGCACCGACACCGGCTCGTTGCGCGCGCCGATCACGTGCAGTACCTGGATCCCGGACGCGGCGAGCGCCTTCGCGGCACCGGCGACGGCAAGGTTGATCGACCGGGCGCCCTGCGACCCCCCGGAGACGAACAGCACCGGGCGGCGTGGGTCGAGCCCGAACCGTTCGCAGGCGTGCGCCCGCCACGCCGCCCGGTCCAGCCTCGCGATCTCGGGACGCAGCGGCACGCCGACCAGCCGGGCGTGTTCGAAGCCCGGTACCGACTGCTGGTGCGGGAAACCGATCGCGACGTGGCGGGTGAACCGCATGCCCATCCGGTTCGCCACGCCCGGCGGTACGTCCTTGTCGTGGATCACCAGCGGGGTGTGCCGGCGCCACGCGGCGAGGTACGCCGGGACCGCGACGTATCCGCCGAACCCGACCACCACGTCCGCGTCGACCTCGTCGAGGATGTCGCGGGCCACCCGCGCGGCACGCCACATCCGGTCCGGGGTGCGCAGCAGGTTCATGTTGACGCTGCGCGGCAACTGGTAGGCGGGCACGTGCCGCAGGTCGTACCCGGCGGGCGGGATCAGCTCGTTCTCCAGCCCCTTCGGGGTGCCGAAGCAGGTGATCCGGATCGTCGGGTCGTGCCGGCGCAGGCAGTCGGCGAAGGCCAGCAGCGGGTAGATGTGACCGCCGGTACCGCCGCCGGCCAGCACCACCGAACGCAGGTCAGCCATCACCGTCTCCTCTCCGCGTCACCACGCCCTGTCGCGCCGGTCGGCCTCGCCCGCGCGCCGGGTGCCTCGCCCCGGCCGGCCGCGCCACGTCCGGCTGCCGACCGTGTCCGCCGCTGGCGCGGCAACGGCGGCAACGGCGCCCAGACTAGTCGCATCCATTTCGCCGGCGGACGGGCGTGCAGGGCCCGGGCGGCGTCCGGTTCCGCCCGGGCGAACGAGGCGAGCAGCCCGACCGCGGACATGGTGACCACCAACGCGCTGCCGCCGTCGGAGATGAACGGCAGCGGCAGCCCGGTGATCGGCAGCAGTCCGACCACCCCGCCGATGTTGATCACTGCCTGTCCGACCAGCCAGAACGTGATCCCGGCGGCCACCATGCGGCGGAACGGGTCGTCCACCCGACGGGCGATGCGCAGCCCGGTGTACGCGAGGACGGCGAGCAGGGCGAGCACCACGAGGCTGCCGACCACGCCGAGTTCCTCGGCGATGACCGCGAAGATGAAGTCGTTGTGTCCGTTGGGCAGCCACCCCCATTTGCCCCGGCTCTCGCCGAGACCGACGCCGAACCAGCCGCCGTCGGCGATCGCGTACCGCCCCTGTCTGGCCTGGTAGCAGGCTGCCTGCTGGTCGCAGGCGGACGGGTCGAGGAACGCGGTGAGCCGCGCGCCGCGCCACTTCGCCTTGCCGGGCAGGGCGACCAGCATGGCGATGCCGCTGAGCGCGACCGCCGACATCGCGGCGAACACCCGCAGCCGTACCCCGGCCGACCACAGCAGCCCGACGAACAGGATCAGCAGGCACAGCATGGTGCCCAGGTCGTTGATCCCGACCAGGACCATGATCCCGGCGGCGACCGGGAACAACGGGGTGGCGAGCTCCCGCCACCAGCCGATCGTCGGTCCCTTGCGGGCCAGCAGTCGCGCCGCCCACAGCGCCAGCGCGAGCTTGGCGATCTCGGCGGGCTGCAGTTGCAGCGGTCCCAGGTACAGCCACAGCCCGTCGCCGTACAGCGGCCCGAGGCGTACCGGGGTGACGTCCTGTCCGGGCGGGGTACGCATGTCCGCGACGAACGCCAACACGTCGAGCACCGCCAGCATGATCGCGGACGCGACAAGCAGCGGGGCGCCCAGCGCCCGATAGGTACGGGCGGGCAGGCGCTGGAAGATCCAGAACCCGACCAGCCCGACGACGGCGGAGATCGCCTGCTTGCGGACCGACGCGTAGGCGTCGCCGTCGTTGACGTACGCCTCGACGCTGGTCGCCGAGAACACCATGACCAGCCCGATCAGCAGCAGCAGCGACGAACTGGCGAGCAGCAGGTAGTACGACGCCAACGGTCGGTCGAGCACGCCGCGCAGCAGCGCCACGGGCCCGTGGGCGAGCGTCACCGGAAGTACGGCGCTCCGGTCCCCGCCGGTCCCGCGCTGGTCGGTGGCGCTCACCGCGACGCGGCCCGCCGCCGCTCGGTCAGGCTCCGGACCGCCGCGACGAACTGGTCGCCGCGGCGGGCGTAGCTGGGGTACATGTCCAGCGACGCGGCCGCCGGGGCGAGCAGTACCGTGTCGCCCGGCCGGGCCAGGTCCACAGCCGCCTCCACCACCTCGCGCATCGCCCCATCATCGGTGGTCGCGACGTCGACCACCGGGATGCCGGGGGCGTGTCGCGCCAGCGACTCGGCGATCAGCGCCCGGTCGACGCCCAGCAGGACCGCCCCGCGCAGCCGACCCGCCACGTCGCGCACCAGACCGTCCACGTCGGCGCCCTTGAGCTGCCCACCCGCGATCCACACCACGCTCGGGTACGCGGTCAGCGAGGCGTACGCCGCGTGCGGGTTCGTCGCCTTGCTGTCGTCGACGAAGTCCACACCGTCGTGACTGGCGACGAACGCGTTGCGGTGCGGCTCCGGCTGGTACCCGGACAACCCCTCGCGCACCGCGGCGGCGCTCACCCCGTACACCCGCGCCAGCGCGGCGGCGTGCAGCGCGTTGCTGACGTTGTGCGCGCCGGACGGAAGCACAGCCGACGCGTCGACGAGGGCGACCGGCTCGGCGTGGGTGGCGTGGTCGACCAGTACCCCGTCGACGACGCCGAACTGCCCCGGCCCCGGCTCGCCCAGGGTCACCCCGACGGTGCGGCCCGGCACCTCCGCCAGCCGCGCCGCGACGAACGGGTCGTCCAGGTTGCCGATCGCGGTACCGCCGGTGTCCGCCGCCCGCCAGATCGCCCGCTTCGCCGCGGCGTACGCGGCGAACGAGCCGTGCCAGTCGAGGTGGTCGTCGGCGAGGTTGAGCCACGCGCCGACCTGCGGGGCGAGCGTCGACGACCAGTACAGCTGGAAACTCGACAACTCGACGGCGAGCACGTCGTAGCCGGGTTCGGCGTACCCGGCGGCGGCGAAGACCAGCGGCTCGCCGATGTTGCCCAGGGCGGCGGTACGCAGCCCGGCGGCACGCAGGATCGCGGCGAGCATCGTGGTCGTGGTGGTCTTGCCGTTGGTACCGGTCACCGCGAGCCACGGCGACGCCTGCGGTCCGCGCAGCCGCCACGCCAGTTCCGGTTCGCTGTACACGTCGAGCCCGGCGGCGACGGCAGCGGCGGCGAGCGGGTGGCGGGGCGTGAAGCCGGGCGACACCACCACGTCGTCGACGTCGCGCAGCAGCGCGGGGTCGTCCGTCGAGCCGACCGTGACCCGGGCGCCGAGCGCGGCCAGCCGGCCCAGGTGCGCGGTGCGGGTCCGGTCCACCACGGTCACCGACGCACCGTGCCGCAGCAGCACCTCGGCGGCGGCCGCGCCGGCCACCGCCGCGCCCGCGACCAGCACCCGCCGCCCGGTGTACCGGTCGCCCATCAGCTCACCACGCGCAGGAAGTCGCCGTAGAACAGTCCGAGGCCGACCGCGACGCCGATCCCGGCGATGATCCAGAACCGGATCACGATGTTGACCTCGCTCCACCCCGCCAACTCGAAGTGGTGCTGCAACGGGGACATCCGGAACACCCGTTTGCCGGTGGTACGGAACGAGATGATCTGGATGATCACCGAGAACGTGATGATCACGAAGAGCAGCCCGATGATCGGCAGCAGCAGGATGGTCCGGCTCGCCATCGCCATACCGCCGATCAGACCGCCCAACGCCATCGAACCGGTGTCACCCATGAAGATCCGCGCCGGGGAGGCGTTCCACCACAGGAAGCCCACCAGGGCGCCCGCCGCCGCGCCCGCGATCAGCGCGATCTCGAGCGGGTCGCGTACCTGGTAGCAGTAGACCGCGGTGTAGCTGGGCGCGGTCTTGTCGGCGCACCAGTGCCGGTACTGCCAGAACGCGATCAGCATGTACGCGGCGAGCGCCATGATCGACGCGCCGGTCGCCAGCCCGTCCAACCCGTCGGTCAGGTTCACCCCGTTGGTGGTCGCCATGATCACGGCGACGAACAGGATCACCGCGCCGATCTTGCTGATGTTCAGCCAGTCGATGTCCCGGACGAAGGACAGCGTCGTGCTGCCGACGGTCTGGCCGTTGGTGGACGGGAAGTACAAGGCGATGACCCCGAACACCACGCCCACGACCAACTGGCCGATCAGCTTGCCCCGCTTGTTCAGCCCCAGGCTGTTGCGCTTGCGTACCTTCAGGAAGTCATCGAGGAACCCGATGGCGCCGCAGAACACCATCAGTCCCAGCAGGACCAGCCCGGTGACGGTCGGGCCGGGCTGGATGAACTGCTCCCCGGACAGGGTGCTCAGCACCAGGTGCCCCGCGACGTAGGCGACCAGCGTACCGACGATGAACACCACCCCGCCCATCGTCGGGGTGCCGCGCTTGACCTGGTGCGACGCCGGACCCAACTCGCGGATCGGCTGCCCTGCCTTCAGCCGGGTGAAGCCCTTGATCGCGATCGGGGTACAGAACAGCGACACGACGAACGCCACCGCCGCCGCGACGATGACCGCCCTCATGCCGTCCTACCTCCGTTCGCGACTGCGGGGCTCCGCTTCGCTGCACTCCTCGCGCTCACGCCGAAGCCTCCGGGTGGGCGGCGGTCGCGTGTGGACGCAGCGCGTCCACCACATCCCAGGTCCGGTACCGCGAGCCCTTGACCAGGACGACGTCGCCCGGTCGCAGCTCGCCGCGCAGCAGCGCGATAGCCTCCTGCTGATCGGTCACCCGCACCGACTTCCCTCCCCAACTCGCCACGCCCACCGCGCCGTCGTGGATCGGCGCGGCTTCACCGATCGCGATCACCAGGTCCACACCCAGCTCGGCGGCGAGCTGACCGACCTGCTCGTGGCCTTGCCGCTCGTACCGGCCGAGCTCGGCGTGGTAGCCGAGCACGGCGATCGTGCGCCGACCCCGCCCGATGCCGGCCAGCGCGCGCAGCGCGGCGGCGGTGGACGCCGGGTTGGCGTTGTACGAGTCGTCGATCACGGTGACACCGTCCGGGCGGTCGAACACATCCATCCTTCGGGTGGACACCAGCGTCAGTTCGCTCAGCGCGGTCGCCAGATCCGGGACGGACATGCCGAGCTCGCGACCGACGGCGGCGACCGCGAGGGTGTTGCCGAGCTGGTGACGACCGGTGACCGCGAGGCGCACCGGGGCGGACCCCTCTGGCGTGCGCAACGTGTACGACACCCGACCACGCTCGTCGAGGGTCACGTCGGTGCCGCGTACCTCGGCGTCGGGCGCCTCGCCGACCAGAACCACGCGGGCGCGGGTACGCGACGCCATCGCGCGGACCCGCTCGTCGTCCGCGTTCAGCACGGCGAGCCCTTCGTCGGGCAGCGCCTCGACCAGTTCGCCCTTCGCCCGGGCGATCGCGTCCTGGGAGCCGAACTCCCCGATGTGCGCCACGCCCACGTTGAGCACGACCGAGATGTGCGGCGGCGCGATGCCGCAGAGGTAGCTGATGTGCCCCTCGCCCCGGGCGCTGTTCTCCAGGACCAGGTAGCGGGTCTGTTCGGTGGACTTCAGCACGGTGTACGGGTGACCCAGTTCGTTGTTCAGCGTTCCGGGCGGCGCGACCGTCGGACCGAGCCGGGCGCAGACCTGGGCGACGTAGTCCTTCGTGGTGGTCTTGCCGGACGACCCGGTCAACGCGATCACGGTGAGGCGGGGCAGCCGGTCGACCACGGCGCGGGCGAGTCGACCGAGGGCGACCAGCGCGTCGTCGACGACGATCATCGGTACGCCTCGGCCGTCGTCGCCGACGACCTCGCGGGTACCGAGCACGGCGACCGCGCCCGACGCGACCGCCGCGGCGGCGAAGTCGTGCCCGTCGACGCGCTCGCCGCCGAACGCGACGAACAGCCCGCCGGGGGCGACCAACCGCGAGTCGTACTCGACCGGACCGGTCACGGGTACCGACGCCGCCGCCGCGACAAGTCGCCCGCCGACCGCCTCGGCGATCTCACCGAGCGTCATCGCGATCACGCGCGACCTCCCACCTCGACCGACCCGGCGTGCTCGCCGAACCGGTCGCGCAGCGCCGCCGCCAATTCGACCCGGTCGTCGAACGGGTACACCTCGCCACCGACCTCCTGACCTCGCTCGTGTCCCTTGCCGAGCAGCGCGACCACGTCGCCCGGCCGGGCGATCCGTACCGCCTCGGCGATCGCCGCGCGACGACCGTCCACCTCGCTGACCTGCGCGCCGCCGGTCTCCCGCGCCCCGCGCAGCACCTCGGCGCGGATCGCGGCGGGGTCCTCGGTACGCGGGTTGTCGTCGGTGACGATCACCAGGTCGGCGCCGCGCGCGGCGGCGGCGCCCATCAGCGGTCGCTTGCCCCGGTCCCGGTCGCCACCGGCGCCGATCACGCAGATCAGCCGTCCGGTACCGAGGTGGCGCAGCGCCGCGAGGGCGGCGACGATGGCGTCCGGCTTGTGCGCGTAGTCCACCACCCCGAGCACCGGACCGGGCGCGTCGACGCGTTCCAGCCGGCCCGGTACGCCCCGGCACGCGGCGACGCCCCGCGCGGCGATCGCCGGGTCGACCCCGGTCGCGACCAGGCAGGCGATCGCGAGCAGGGCGTTGGCGACGTTGTGCCGACCGGGCAGCCCGACCGCTGCCGGTACCGCGACGGCGTCCGGTCCGAGCGCGGTGAACGTCTGCCGGTACCCGTCGGCGCGGACGTCCACGGCGCGCCATGCGGCGTGCGGGTCGCCGCTCGCCGAGTACGTGACCGTCGCCGGTTTCAGCAGCTTGTGCAGCGGCGGCTCGTCGAGGTTGAGCACCTCGACCCGGCAGCGGCCGTCGAACAGCAGCGCCTTGGCGGCGAAGTACTCGTCCGCGTCGGCGTGGAAGTCGAGGTGGTCGAGACCGAAGTTGGTGTACCCGCCGACGGTGAACCGGGCGCCGTCCACCCGGCCGAGGGCCAGCGCGTGGCTGGACACCTCCATGACGACCGCCTCGATGCCGGACTCGACCGCGACGGCGAACAGCGCCTGCAGGTCGGTCGCCTCGGGTGTGGTGCGGACGCTGTCGACCACGGTCGCGCCGAGCCGGGTCTCGACGGTACCGATCAGCCCGGTGCCCCGCCCCGCCTCGCGCAGCCCGGATTCGATCAGGTAACAGGTCGACGTCTTGCCGGCGGTGCCGGTGATCCCGATGACGGTCAGGTCGCGGGTCGGGTCGCCGTACACCCACGCCGAGGCGCGACCGAGCACGCCGCGGGGGTCCGGTACCACGATCGCCGGCAGTCCCGCCTCGCGCGCCGCCGCCGCGCCCGGCTCGTCGGTGAGCACCGCCGCCGCGCCGGCTGCGGCTGCCTGCGGGACGAACTCGGCGCCGTGGCGACGCGAGCCGGGCAGCGCCGCGTACAGGTCGCCGCGCCGCACCTCGCCGCTGGCGAGGCTGATACCGGTGACCTCGACCTGGTCGACGGCGCCGCGCCGGTCGGCGTCGGCGACGCCGAGCAGCGCCGCCAGTTCGCCGAGCGGGCGCGGTGCGTTCGTGCGGGGACGCGGATAGCCGGGCACGGCGAATGACCCTACCGGGCGGCGGGAGCGTTGGGCAGCAGGGCCACCGATCACCCGGTCACGTGGAACGTGGGCGGACGGGTGCCGGTCGGCGGTACCGCGTAGTGCCGCAGCGTGAACGCCATCAGGTCGCGGAACGCCGGACCGGCGACCACGCCGCCGTTGCCGCCGGGCGTGTACGCGAACACCGCCACCACGTACCGGGGCTGGTCGGCGGGCGCCATGCCGATGAACGACGCCACCTCGCCCGGCGCGTACCTGCCGTTCTTCACGTATTTGCCGGTGCCGGTCTTGCCGGACACCCGGTAGCCGGGGATCGCGGCGCTGCGCCCGGTCGCCCCCGGTACCGTGACCACGGCTTCCATCGCCTCGCGTAGCGCCGCCGCGGTGGACGGGCTGAGCACCTGGCGGGTGGTCGGCGCCGGTCCCGACGTCGCCCTGCCGTCCGGCGCGATGGTCGCCTTGATCAGATGCGGCTGTACCCAGGTCCCGCCGTTGGCGATCGCCGCGTACACCGCCGCCATCTGCAGCGGAGTCACCGACACGCCCATGCCGATCGGGATGGAGCCGGGGCTCGATCCGCTCCACTTGTCGGGCGGCAGCAGCATGCCGGGCGCCTCGTTCGGCATGCCCTCGCCGGTCGCCGAACCCAGCCCGAACTTGCGCTGGTAGTCGTACAGCTTCTGCGCGCCGAGCTGCCCGGCGACGGTGATCGTGCCGACGTTCGAGGAGAACGCGAGGATGCCGGGGATGGTCAGCCGGGTGCCGGCGGGGAACGGGTGGGTGTCGGCGTAAGTGGTGTCGCCCTTCCTGATCGTCGGCGCGACCGGCACCGTCGAATCGGGCTTGACGACGCCCTCCTGCAGCGCGGCGCCGAGGGTGACCGCCTTGAACACCGAACCCGGATCGACGACGACCTGGCTCGCCACGTCCACCCACTGCGACTTCGAGCTGTCGTACGGGTCGGCCGCGTCGTACGTCGGGTAGCTCGCCTGCGCCAGCACCTCACCGGTGTGCACGTCGAGCACCACCGCGCAGCCGAACGTCGCCTGGACCTGGCGCATCTTGTCGCCGAGGATGCGCTGCGCCTCGAACTGCAGGTCGCGGTCGACGGTCAACTGCAGGGAGCTGCCCGGCTTGGCGGGCTTCTCCTCGTGGTACCCGCCGGGGATCTCGGTGTCGAGGTTGCCGACGCCGGTCTCGAAGCGGCGCTCCCCGTCGACCCCGCGCAGCAGCGTGTCGTACGCCGACTCCAGCCCGGTCGCCCCGCTCAGCTGCCGGTTGGTGAAGCCGATCAGGTTGGCGGCGAGGTCGTGACCGGGTACGTCACGCCGTTCGTCGGGGCGTACCCCGATGCCCTTGAGGTTGAGCGCGCTCACCGCGTCGCCGATCGAGATGTCGACCCCGCGCGCGAGGTATTCGAAC
Organism: Micromonosporaceae bacterium; assembly: GCA_036378155.1. Classification (GTDB taxonomy): domain Bacteria; phylum Actinomycetota; class Actinomycetes; order Mycobacteriales; family Micromonosporaceae; genus DASUXA01. The sequence continues at coordinate 73,002 of DASUXA010000007.1, forward strand.
TGGTCGAGGCGGCCGTCGGCGCGCTTGGTGCGGCTGAGCTTGGCGAGCAGTTCCGAACGGGTCACGCCGAACTGACCGAGCAGCGGAAAGAGCTGGTCCGCCACCTTCGCCGGGTCGTCGACCATGGTCGGGTCGGCGTACACGTAGCGCGCCTCGACGCTGTGGACCAGTACCGCGCCGTCGCGGTCCAGGATGGCGCCCCGGTGAGCCTGGATGACCGCCGTGGTCAACCGGTCCTTCAGAGCCGCCGCCGCGTACGCCGGAGCGTCGGTGAGCTGCAACGCGACGAGCCGCCCCGCGATCGCGGTGAACATCGCCAGGGCGAGGACGGTACCCAGGCGCAGCCGCCGGTGCGGCTCGCCGAGCCGGGGCGGGCGTACCGGGCCGCGTTTGGGTCGTCGCGCGGGGCGCCCCGAGCCGCCCCGGCGTACCCCGGTGGTCTTCGCGGCGCGCGCGGCGGTACGGGCGCCCGGCTGGCGCACGGTGCCCGAGCGGGAACCGCCGGACCGCCCCGTCGTCGAGGCGGCGGACCGGCTGGACGTGCCGCTGGTCGACCCTCGCCCGGTGGTACCGGTGCCGGTGGCGCCGCCCCGGCTGGTGCCGCCGCGCGGCTGCCCGCCACCGCCCTCGATCACCTGCAGAGCCGGGCGGAACGGGTCGCGCCCGCCCCGCCCGGTCTCGCGCACGCTGCGCCCGCGCGGCGTGTACCGCCGCGCGTCGGACAGCCCGCCGCGCCGGCCGGGGTCGTCGCCCCGGCCGCGCAGCGGTACCACCGGCGGGTCCGGTTCACCCCCGCCACGGCGCGACTGGCTCGGCACCGCTCACCGTCCCGTCTGGCCGCCCGCGGCCCGACCGGACTGGCTGGTGACGCTCGGCTGCCCGGTCGCCGGCTGCGGTACCCCGAGCACCCGACCGTCGGGCAGCCGGATGAACGCCGGCGTACCGGCCGGTACCAGCCCGTGCATCGCCGCCACCGCCGCCAGGTTGCCCGGCGCCGACTGGTCGGCGATCTGCTGCGCGAGCTGCTGCTCGGTCGAGTTCAGCGTGGTCTGCTGCTCCTCCAGGTGCTGCAGCTTGAACGCGTTCTCGTTGATCTTGGTGTTGAGCACCAGGATGCCCAGCACACCGACCACCACGACGCCGAGCACGAGCGTCACGAACGGCGCCCGCGGGCGGGCCACCGGCGCCGGCGGCGCGACGCGCAGCGGTACCGCACGCGCCCGCCGGGTGTTGCCGCCCGCCGGACGCGCGGTCGCCCCGTCGGCTCGCGAGCGTCCGGGCACCCGCGCGGCGGTGCCGCCCGCACCGCGCTCAGGTGCCAGCGCGGCGGAGTCGCTCGGGCCGCGCTCAGGTGCGAGCGCGGCGGTACCGACCGTGGCGAACTCGTCGACGCCGGCCCCCACCGGACGCCGACGCGCCGTGCGGGTGGTTACGGCCCCCGCCCCCGTTGTGCGGGCAGTACGCGGTGTCGCGGTCATCGCCCCTCCCCCATCTCATCGGTCATCGGACCGCCCCCCGGTGGTCCGTCCTGCCCGCCGCGCGACCGGCGTCGCGCCGCGGGCTGGTGAAGTGCCTTCACCGGCCGGGGCCGGCGGCGAGCCGGTCCAGCGGTGTCGTCTATGCGTTCGGCGGCCCGCAGCCGTACCGACGCCGCGCGCGGATTCGCCGCCACCTCGGCGTCGCCGGGCAGTTCCGCGCCCTTGGTGAGCAGGCGCAGCCGCGGTCCGGTGCCGGGCAGCTCGACCGGCAGGTCGACCGGCGCGCTCGACCGCGCCCGTACCGCCATCGCCTGCTTGGTCAGCCGGTCCTCCAGCGAGTGGTACGACAGCACCACCGCCCGCCCGCCGACAGCCAGTCGGTCCAGCGCCGCCGGCAGCGCCTGTTCCAGCGCCGCCAACTCGCCGTTGACCTCGATGCGCAGCGCCTGGAACGTCCGCTTGGCCGGATGCCCGCCGGTCCGCCGCGCGGCCGCCGGGATGGCGTCGCGGACGATGTCCGCCAGGCGTGCCGACGAGGTGATCCGCACGCGGGCGCGTTCCCGGACGATCGCCGCCGCGATCCGGGTCGCGAACTTCTCCTCGCCGTACACCCGCAGCACCCGTGCCAGATCGCCCGCGCTGTAGGAGTTGACGACCTCCTCCGCGGTCAGCCGCTGGCTCTGGTCCATCCGCATGTCCAGCGGCGCCTCACGGGCGTACGAGAAGCCGCGCTCGGTCAGGTCGAGCTGCAGCGAGGACACGCCCAGGTCGAACAGCGCGCCGTTGATCTCGCCGATGCCGAGCTCGTCGAGCACTCCGGGCAGTTCGTCGTAGACGGCGTGCACGAGGTGGGTGCGGTCGGCGTACGTGGCGAGGCGGTCGCCCGCCAGCCGCAGCGCCTGCCGGTCCCGGTCGAGACCGACGAGTACCACCTGCGGGTGGGCGGCGAGCACCGCCTCGGCGTGCCCGCCGAGGCCCAGCGTCGCGTCCACGTGTACCGGTCGGCCCGGTCCCGACAGGGCGGGACCCAGCAGCTCGAGACAGCGCTCGAGCAGCACCGGGACGTGCATGTCCCGATCCCCCATGTCGTCGACCCCCTCGCAGCCAGTCCCCCCGGTGTTTCGCGGCCCCCGGAATGCCGGCTTTCGACCATTACGGCGCGGCGCGTCTGATGCCGCGCGCGACCCGAAACGGTCGTCGGGGCTGCCCGCCGTACCGCCAGATCCCCATCCGCTCCGACGCGCCTGGCGCCGGGGAAGAAGCGTCAGGAGCGCGAGCGGGTGGAGATCTCGCGGTACGGTCGAGCGGCCCGTCACCACGACATCAACCGCCGCGGTGGAGCGCTGGCCCGTCGGTCACAGCCCGCCCGGCAGCACCCCCTCTTCGATGTCGGCGAAGGCGTCTTCGCTGTCCGCCAGGTATGTCTCCCAGGCCTGCCGGTCCCAGATCTCGACGCGGGTGCTCGCCCCGATCACCACGAGTTCGCGGTTCAACCCGGCGTATTCGCGCAGATGGCCCGGGATGGTCACCCGGCCCTGCTTGTCGGGCACCTCGTCGTGAGCGCTGGCGAAGAACACCCGGCTGTAGGCCCGGGCGGCCTTGTGCGTCATCGGTTGCTCGCGCAGCTGTCCGGCGATCCGCTGGAACTCGGCGATCGGAAACACGTACAGGCAGCGCTCCTGCCCTTTCGTGATCACGACACCTCCCGCCAGCTCGTCCCGGAATCGGGCAGGGAGGATTAACCGGCCCTTTTCGTCGAGGCGAGGGGTGTGTGTGCCGAGAAACATCGGCCCACCCCCTTGCACGATCCCCCCGGACCGGGTAAGGCCCCCAGGCCCTGCCACTGCGCGCCACTCTACTCCACTTCCCTCCACCGTCAATCGACAAACACGGTCTTTCGGTTACGGGTACACGCCAAAATCGCAGGTCAAATGGGGTGGGGTGGAGTGGAGGGCGACAGCCGCCCCCCCACCACGTCCGCTTTCCGACACGGCTCGGTCACCCGGTCGTACGCCCCGCGACGGGCGTCCGGACGGCGTCGCCAGCCGCCGGGCCGGTCGAGGTGGAGCGAAGTGGAGGTCGCCACCCGCCCGAGTGGTCGTCGCGATCGGACGGTGGTACGGGCGTCACCTATCGCGGTCGGTGCGACGCGGTAAGGTCGCCACGTCCGCAAGGAGCGACGCGGGTAGCCGCGCCGCAGGCAGACCACCAGCGCGGGTAGCCGCGCCCGGCAGACCAACGAGGAACGCCGCCGCCATGACGACCAGACCGCCGCTGCGAGCGAAGCTCGCGACCACGGTGTCCAAAGGTGCCTCCGCGCTGTCCCGAGCCACCGGGCGCGGCGACGGCTCGGTCATCGGCGGTCGGATCGGGCTCATCATCGACCCCGATCTGCTCGCCCACCTGTCCGCCGGCCGGCATATCGCGCTGATCTCCGGTACCAACGGCAAGACCACGACCACCCGACTGGCCGCCGCGGCGGTCGGCGTGCTGGGCGAGGTCGCCACCAACTCCTACGGCGCGAACATGCCGACCGGGCACGCCTCGGCACTCGCCAAGGCCGGTGACGCGCCGTACGCGGTGCTGGAGGTCGACGAGCACTACCTGCCGCAGGTGATGGCCGCCACCAAGCCCCGCGTGGTCGCGCTGCTCAACCTCAGCCGCGACCAACTCGACCGGGCCAAGGAAGTGGCGATGATGGCCGAACTGTGGCGACGCGCGCTCAGCGGCCGGGACGTCCACGTGGTCGCGAACGCCGACGACCCCATGGTGACCTGGGCGGCAATCCATTGCCCGAAGGTGACCTGGGTCGGCGCGGGTCAGCGGTGGCACGACGACTCGTGGGTCTGCCCGGAATGCGGCAGCACCGTCGCCAGGGCCGGCGACGACTGGTGGTGCACCGGCTGCGACCTGCGCCGACCGCTGCCGGACTGGATGCTGGACGAGGAGGCCGTGGTCGACCCGTTCGGCGACCGGTACGTCGTCGACCTGCGCCTGCCCGGTCGGGTCAACCGCGCCAACGCGGCGGTCGCGCTCGCGGTCGCCGCCCAGTTCCGGGTCAAGCCCGCCGACGCGCTGCCCCGGCTGTCCCAGGTGACGTCCGTCGCCGGGCGGTACGCGCAGGTCGAGCGGGACGGGCGGGTGATCCGGCTCCTGCTCGCCAAGAACCCGGCGGGCTGGCTCGAGGCGTTCGACATGGCCGACCAGGCGCCGACCCTGCTGTCGATCAACGCGCGCGACCCCGACGGGCTGGACACGTCCTGGCTGTTCGACGTCGACTTCTCGCCGCTGCGCGGTCGGCAGATCCTGGTCACCGGCGACCGGGCGTACGACCTCGCGGTCCGGCTGGACATCGCGGACATCCCGTTCCAGCACGTCACGACGTTCGACGAGGCGGTCGCGGCGGTACCGCCGGGTCGGCTGGAAGTGATCGCGAACTACACGGCGTTCCAGGACATTCGAGCGGAGCTGGATCGTGTCAACTGAGAGCGCGGTACGCATCGTCTGGGTGTACCCCGACCTGCTGTCCACCTACGGCGACCGGGGCAACCTGCTGATCCTGTCCAGCCGCGCCGAACGGCGGGGGCTTCCGGTCGAGCCCGTCGAGGTGCGCTCGGACCAGGCGCTCCCGGACAGCGCCGACATCTACCTGCTCGGCGGCGGGGAGGACGGACCGCAGGCGCTCGCCGCGCAGCGGCTGCTCGCCGACGGCGGACTGCACCGCGCGGCGGACCGGGGCGCGGTGATCTTCGCGGTGTGCGCCGGGTACCAGTTGCTCGGCGAGTCGTTCTACGCCAAGGGCGCCCGGTGCTCGGGACTCGGCATGCTCGACCTGCGCTCCGACCGCGCGGACACCCGCGCGGTCGGAGAACTGGCCGGGGAGATCGACCCCGCGCTGGGACTGCCGCCGCTGACCGGCTTCGAGAACCACGGCGGGCGTACCCACCTGGGGCCCCAGGCGAAGCCGCTGGCGCGGGTCACGGTCGGGATCGGCAACGACGGCGTCACCGAAGGCGCCTGGTCGGGCAAGGTGCTGGGGACGTACTCACACGGTCCGGCACTGGCCCGCAACCCGGCGATCGCCGACCTGCTCCTGCGCTGGGCGACCGGGTTCGACCTCGCGCCGCTTGACGACACGTGGCCCGACAAGCTGCGCGCGGAGCGGTTCGCGGCGGCACGCCCCGCCTGACCGGGATCAGTCGACTCGGCGTCCGAGGAACGCGGCGAGCCGGTCCGCGGCGGTCGCGTCCGGGGGCGCGGGTTGTTCGACGCCGAACGGCGCTCCGTCGCCCCGAGGCAGCGCCGGCCCGGCGCGGAACGTGGCGAGCACGATCTCGGCGAGGTATTGATCGAGGTCAGTTGGCTGGGCAGTCGCCCTGGCAATGTCCCACGCGTGCACGGCCAATTCGGCGGTGCGCATCCAGACCAGCCGGCTGCCGGGCGTCTCGCCCACCGGGCCCCGGTATCGCCTGGTCAGCACCCCGTCGGTGGTGAACGCCTTGTCGAGCCGGCGCAGGGAATCGCGCAGCGCCGCGAGCGGCTGGTCGCCGAGGTGGTCGGCGGACCGGTCGGGCGGCGGATCGCCGGTGATCAGGCTGACCGCGAGCAGATTGCCGGTGACGAGGTGGTTGATGACGTCGTGCACCCGCCAGTCGGCGCACGGAGTGGGCGCGTCGAGTTGATCGACGGGGACCGCCGCGACGACGCGGTCCGCTACCGCCGTTGCGGAGCGGAACAGCGGAATCGGGTTGTCTGCCATGCCGGCCATTCTGTCCTCGAGGGCCGACAGAACCGGGTCGACGGAACCGAGCGGCACGTCAGCGTCGAAGATCGACCGCGGCGGCATCGGCGTACGCGAGTCGGCGGGGCCGGCCCACGCACGTGGGCCGGCCCCGCCGAGACGACGCGACTCAGACCACGACGCTGACCATCCGACCCGGTACCACGATGACCTTGCGCGGCTCCCGCCCCGCCAGGTGCTCGGCGACCGCCGCCAGCGCGGCGTGGCGTACCGCCGCCTCGGTCGCGTCCGCCGCGACCTCGACCCGCGCCCGCACCTTGCCGTTCACCTGTACCGGGTAGGTCACCGACTCGGCGACCAGCAGCGCCGGATCGGCGACCGGGAAGTCGACGTAGGTGACGGTCTCCTGGTGACCCAGTCGCCGCCACAGCTCCTCCGCCAGATGCGGGGCGAACGGCGCGATCATCAGCACCAGCGGGTCGGCCAGTTCGCGGGCGGTACCGTCGCCGGACACCGCGGTCGCCCGGTTGGTCAGCTCGATCAGCTTGGCGATCGCCGTGTTGAACCGCATGCCGTCCATGTCGGCGCGTACCCCGTCGATGGTGCGGTGCAGCAGTCGCCGGGTCTGTTCGTCCAGCGGCCGGTCGCTGACCCGGGTGTCGCCGGTCTGCTCGTCCACGACCAGCCGCCAGACCCGCTGCAGGAACCGGTGCGCCCCGACGACGGCGCGCGTCTCCCACGGGCGGGAGACCTCCAGCGGACCCATCGACATCTCGTACACCCGGAAGGTGTCCGCGCCGTACTGCGCGCACATGTCGTCCGGAGTCACCACGTTCTTCAGCGACTTGCCCATCTTGCCGTACTCGCGGCGAACCTCCGTGTCGCCCCAGAAGTACCGGCCGTCCCGCTCGACGACCTCCTCGGCGGGCACGTAGGCGCCCCGCGCGTCGGTGTACGCGTACGCCTGGATGTACCCCTGGTTGAACAACTTCCGGTACGGCTCGAAGCTGCTGACATAGCCCAGGTCGTACAGCACCTTGTGCCAGAACCGGGCGTACAGCAGGTGCAGCACGGCGTGCTCGACGCCGCCCACGTACAGATCGACGCCGCCGGAGTCCGCCTCGAACCGCGGTCCCATCCAGTACCGCTCGTTCTCCGGGTCGACCAGCGCCCGGTCGTTGGTCGGGTCCAGGTACCGCATCTCGTACCAGCACGAACCCGCCCACTGCGGCATGGTGTTGGTTTCCCGGACGTACCGCTTCGGTCCGTCGCCCAGGTCCAGTTCGACCTCGACCCAGTCCTTCGCGCGCGACAGCGGAGTCTCCGGCGACGACTCGGCGTCCTCCGGGTCGAACGTCTTCGGCGAGAAGTCGTCGACCTCGGGCAGCTCCACCGGCAGCATCGACTCGGGCAGCGCGACGGGCAGCCCGTGCTCGTCGTACACGATCGGGAACGGCTCGCCCCAGTACCGCTGCCGGCTAAACAGCCAGTCGCGCAGCCGGTAGGTGACCGCGCCGGCGCCGTAGCCGCGCTCCTCCAGCCAGGCGGTCACGCGCCGCTTCGCCTCGTCGATCCCCAGCCCGTCCAGCACCAGGCCGCGCTCCGGGTCGGCGGAGTTGATCGCCGGGCCTTCCCCGGTGTACGCCTTGCCGTCGAAGTCGTCCGGCGGGCGCACGGTACGGATGATCGGCAGGTCGAAGACCTCGGCGAACTCCCAGTCCCGCTCGTCCTGGCCGGGTACCGCCATGATCGCGCCGGTGCCGTACCCGGCCAGCACGTAGTCGGCGACGAAGATCGGGATCTGCGCGCCGTTCGCCGGGTTCGTGGCGTACCCGCCGACGAAGACGCCGGTCTTCTCCTTCGCGTCGGCCTGCCGCTCGACGTCCGTCTTGCCGGCGGCGAAGGCGCGGTACCCGGCGACCGCCTCGGCGGGGGTGGCGTACCCGCCGGTCCACGCCGGCTTCGTGCCCTCCGGCCACTGCGCCGCCACCAGGGAGTCGACCAGGGCGTGCTCGGGCGCCAGCACCATGTACGTGGCGCCGAACAGGGTGTCCGGTCGGGTGGTGAACACCCGCACCGGCCCGGCGTCGGTGGGGAACTCGATGTGCGCGCCGGTGGACCTGCCGATCCAGTTGCGCTGCATCAGTTTGATCGGCTCGGGCCAGTCCAGCGCGTCCAGGTCGGCCAGCAGCCGGTCGGCGTACGCGGTGATCCGCATCATCCACTGGCGCAGGTTGCGCTTGTACACCGGGAAGTTGCCCCGCTCGGACCGGCCGTCCGCGGTGATCTCCTCGTTCGCCAGCACCGTGCCCAGCCCCGGGCACCAGTTGACCGGCGCCTCGGAGATGTACGCCAGCCGGTGGTCGTCGACGATCACCCGCCGCTCGACCGGCGACAGGTCCGCCCACGCCCGACCGTCCGGAGTGGCCCGCTCGCCGCGTTCGAACTCGTCGATCAGCTCCTCGATCGGACGGGCGCGACGCAGGTCGGGGTCGAACCAGGAGTTGAAGATCTTCAGGAAGATCCACTGGGTCCAGCGGTAGAACTCGACGTCGGTGGTGGCGACCGAGCGGCGTTCGTCGTGCGCCAGCCCCAGCCGGCGCAGCTGCGACCGGTACCGCTCGACGTTCTCCTCGGTGGTCTTGCGCGGATGCGTGCCGGTCTGCACGGCGTACTGCTCGGCGGGCAGCCCGAACGCGTCGAAGCCCATCGCGTGCAGCACGTTGCGCCCCGCCATCCGCTGGTACCGCCCGAAGCAGTCGGTGCCGATGTACCCCAGCGGGTGTCCGACGTGCAGCCCCGCGCCGGACGGATACGGGAACATGTCCAGCACGTACATCTTCTCCGCGCCGGAGCGCGGGTGGCCCGGATCGCTCAGCTCGCCCGTCGGGTTCGGGGTATGGAAGGTGCCGTGCTCAGCCCAGTACTTCTGCCAGCGCGCCTCGATGTCGTTCGCCGTCGCCGCGGTGTACCGGTACGGCGGAATGTCCCCCGTGATCTGCTCTGCCTCGCTCATCCTCGCCACCTCGCGTCGGGTCCAGGGCCATCGTGTGCTGGGCATGAAAAAACCCCTCACGCAGGAGGGGTTGCCGTGCTGTCGCCGCGTCAGCGCGTCAGCACGGCTCGCTAAGGAGCAGGAAGGCCCGGCTCATGGGGTGCAGTGTACCGCGTGTCCGCCCAGCGTGCTCACGCGTGTCTCGCCCCGCCTCCCGCGGGCGCCCCGGCCCCGCCCGGCGCCAGCGTCTCGGCCCCGCTGGCGTGAGCGCTTCGCCGGTGACCCCAGCGAACCCGGCTAGCCTGACAAGATGGGTTCGCCTGCGCCGGACGTCACATCCTGATCGCGGTCGACGTCGCGACCGGACTCGCCGGCAACCAATCGCCCTTCCGGTCAGTCATAGCTGGGAGGCCGGGATCTCAAGGAGGGGGCCAGTGACGCTCCAGCGCACCGCGGACGAACTCGGCGGGTCGATGCCCGCGGACGAGTTCGCCGCCGCCACGGACGCCATCATCACCAACATCGAACAGGTCATCGAAGGCAAGACGGCCATCGTCCGGCTGGCGCTCGCGGTACTGCTCGCCGAGGGTCACCTGCTCATCGAGGACGTACCGGGGGTGGGCAAGACCAAGCTCGCCAAGGCGCTGGCCCGCTCGATCGACTGTTCCGTGCGGCGCATCCAGTTCACTCCGGACCTGCTGCCCAGCGACGTGACCGGGGTCAGCGTGTACAACCAGGAGACCCGCGACTTCGAGTTCAAGCCGGGCGCGGTGTTCGCCAACATCGTGGTCGGCGACGAGATCAACCGCGCCTCGCCGAAGACCCAGTCCGGCCTGCTCGAGTGCATGCAGGAGCGCCAGGTCACGGTCGAGGCCACCTCGCACGAGCTCGCGCGGCCGTTCCTCGTATTCGCCACGCAGAATCCGGTGGAGTACGAGGGCACCTATCCGCTGCCCGAGGCGCAGGTCGACCGCTTCATGATCCGCGTCTCGCTCGGGTATCCGAACGCGGAGGAGGAGGCGGGGATGCTCGCCGGCCACGAGGCGCACGACCGCGTGCTCGACCTCGAGGCGGTCGCCGACCGCGCCGAGGTGGTCGAGGCCGTCGAGGCCGCGCACGGCGTCCACGCCTCGCGGGCGCTGCGCGACTACATCGTCGCCCTCATGCGCCACACCCGCAGCGACGGCCGCGTCGAGCTCGGCTGCTCTCC
>DASUXA010000008.1:0-5215 GCA_036378155.1 Micromonosporaceae bacterium
GGGGCGACGTACGTCGCCCCGACCCCAGCGACCGTCCGCGACGCTCAGGGCAGCGGAATGCGCACCACCTGAGGATCGTGGTCGCTTGCCTGATCCGCGAACTCGCTGTTGACGTGGACGATGTCGTAGGCGTACGAGGTGCCGGCGAGAGCCCCACCCAGCAGGATGTGGTCGAGCACCTGCGAGTTGCCTTCGTACACGTACGTGTACCGCTCGGTCAGCGGAAGCGTCGCCGGCAGGTCGGTCAACGCACCGCCGTTGGTGAGGATCGACGCGGTCTGCGAGTACTCGTAGTCGTTCAGGTCGCCGAGGACCACCACGTCCGCCGCCGCGTCCACGGCGAGGATCTGGTCGACGAAGTCGCGTACCAGCGTCGCCTGCTGGTGCCGCTGGGTCTCCGACGGCGCGCTCGGCGGCTGGTTCTTGCCGAACAGGTCGTCGTCGCCACCCTTCGAGTTGAAGTGGTTCGCGATCACGAACAGGGTGTGCCCGTTCCAGGTGAACTCACCGGCCAGCGGCTTGCGGCTGGAGTTCCACGCGGAGTTGGTCGGGTCGATCCGACCCGGCGACAGGGTCAGCGCCGGCTCGCCGTTCACCGCGGTCACCGCGTCCGCCGTGGTCGCGTCGCCTCCCGGCTTGTCGACGAAGGCGAGACCGCGGTCGGTACGGAACAGGAACACCTGCCGGATGTTGCCGCCCGGCTGCCCGCCGTCGGCGTCGTTGACCGGATCGATCTGCCGCCAGTCGTACGCCGGACCGCCCGCCCGCGAGATGGCGGCGACCAGGTCACTGAGCGTCACGTCGGCGGCGACCACGCCGTCGTCGGTCGGCCCGTCGTTGTCCTGGACCTCCTCGACCGCGATCAGGTCGGGCGACTGGAGGTTGTGGACGATCATGCCGGCGAGACGGTCGAACTTGCTCTGCGGGTCGACCGGGGACAGGTTCTCCACGTTGAACGTGGCGACCGCGATCTGCCCGGACGCCGCAGCGCTCGTGGTCTCCGGCGCGATCCCGCCGCTGGACACGGTCGGCGTCGAGGTCACCTCGAGCCGGAAGGTACCGAAGTCGTAGCTGATCACCCCGACGGTCGCGCCGCTCAACGTGTCGCCGACGTCGACGGTCGGGGTGGGCGCGATGACGTCGTCGAGGACGACGCGTTCCGGGTTCGGGTCGCTCGGCTGCAGCAGGATCCCGCCGCGCGCAGTGCGCGTCGTGCTGCCCGCCGGTACCACCGGGATCTCGCCGTAGCTGTTGCGAGGTCCGACCACGGCGGCGTTGTCCAACTCGACCCGCATGCCCTCCAGCGACTCCCAGAAGTCGATGCCGTCGCTCGCCGGGTCGAACACCCCGCTGGTCTCGACGTCGCCGGTGGCGTCGTCCTCGATGACCGTGCTCGGCGGTACCCGACCGCCGCTGCCGACCAGCGTCGCGGCGGGCAGCGCGTTACCGGTGCTCACCAGGCTCACCGTCGGATTGGTGAGCTCCGTGATGGTCAGATTGTCGGTGCTGCTGCCGCCCGGTCGGTACTCCGAGACGGTGCCGCTGACCGTGACCGAGTCGCCGACTTTCCGGTTCGGCGCCGAACTGGTGTACACGTAGATGCCCTCGCTCGTCGCCGGGTCGCTGTCCGGCGCGGGGTCCTGCAGGTAGAACCCGGACGAGTCGAGCGCGGTCACGATGCCGGCGACGCCGCTGACCCGCTTGTTGTTGTACGGCGAGATGTGCGCCTTGCCCTGGATGTCGCGAATGTGGACGGTGGTCCGCGCCGCCGGGCGCGCGGTGCCCGCCTCGGCGGGCGCGGCGAGGGAGAGGGTGATGACAGGAACACTGGCGATCGCGAGCGCGCCGAGCAAAGTGGCGCGGCGACCGTACTGCCTGGGGTACGGCACAGGGGTCTCCTGGTCTTCGCTGACCCACACACCGGTTGATGTGTGCTGATTGATGCTAAGCGATGTCGAGGAACCGGCACTGTGTGATCTTTTACGGCGCGATGGAGGACGGTTTTCGATGCCTCGGCGCCGGGGCGCGTGAGGCTACCGCACGGGAACGTCGCGCGGTGTTCCGTCCGTGGCGCACAACGGTGGCGATGTACGCACATCACCACGGTTGTGCGCCGGAGCGACATGCCCGACCCGCACCGGCTTGCGCGGCAGGCGCGACGTGCCCGGGTCGGCGCGGGCAACGGTCGCTAGTCGGCGAAGTACTCGGCCATGAGCGCGTCCACCCACGCCGGCTGGCGCACCTCGGTGGGCAGGAACTGGGTCATGACCGGCTTGACGTCGACGACCGGCGTCCCGTTGACCGCGTCCAGCCCGCGTACCGTGAGCCGTCGCCCCTCGACCGCGAGCACGCGGCAGATCGTGGCGCCGATCCGGTTGGGTCGGCGCGGACCACGGTCGGCGAAGACGCCCACCGCCGGCAGGTCGCTGCGGCCGCGACTCGGTCGCGCGCGGTAGTCGGCGCGTTCCTGCGCCCGATCGAAGACGTACAGCACCTCGACGTGCGAGAAGTCGCCGAGCCCCTGCAGGCAGTCGGCAGGGAACCGGGCGTCGATCTCGATCGTGCTGACCACCGACCCCCAGTTGTCGGTGTCGGCCGGGTCGGTGCGATCGCTCGCCACCACGCCGACGGGCTCCATCACAAAGCTCATGACCGACGACGGTACCGACGACGGGCGACCCGCGAGCGCTCGTCCACAGCCCCGCCCGCCGTCCACAGCCCGCCGTCCACAGCGCCGCCCACCGCCGTCGCGAGTTCGCCGGGATACCGGCACAATGCACCGGCGGACCCAGTAAGGAGGCTGACCAGCATCGTGACGACGTCTGTGCACCAGCGCATCGCCGACGAGCTCGGCGTGCGCGAATGGCAGGTGGCCGCGGCGGTCGAACTGCTCGACGGCGGCGCCACCGTGCCGTTCATCGCGCGGTACCGCAAGGAGGCGACCGGCACGCTCGACGACACCCAGCTGCGCACGCTGGAGGAGCGGCTGCGATACCTGCGCGAGCTGGAGGAGCGGCGCTCGGCCGTGCTGGAGTCGATCCGCGCGCAGGGCAAGCTCGACGAGGCGCTCGAGGCGCAGATCATGGCGGCCGACTCCAAGGCCCGGCTGGAGGACATCTACCTGCCGTACAAGCCCAAGCGTCGGACCCGGGCACAGATCGCCAGGGAAGCGGGTCTGGAACCGCTCGCCGACGGGCTGCTCGCCGATCCGGGCACCGAACCGCTGGCTGCCGCCCAGGTGTTCGTCGACGCCGAGAAGGGCGTACCGGACGCCGCCGCCGCGCTCGACGGGGCACGCGCGATCCTGGTCGAGCGGTTCGCCGAGGACGCGGACCTCATCGGCGAGCTGCGCGAACGGATGTGGGCGCGGGGTCGCCTGGTGTCGAAGGTGCGTGACGGTCGGCAGGAGGCGGGCGCGAAGTTCGCCGACTACTTCGACTTCGCCGAGTCGTTCACCACGCTGCCCTCGCACCGCATCCTCGCCGTGTTCCGGGGCGAGAAGGAGGAGGTCCTCGACCTGACGTTCGAGCCCGACCAGGAGCCGCAGCCGGGTCCCGGCGACTACGAGCAGCGGGTCGCCGAGCACTTCGGCATCGCGGACCGGGGACGACCGGCGGACCGGTGGCTGCTCGACACCGCACGCTGGGCGTGGCGGACGCGCATCCTGGTCCGCCTCGCCGTCGACCTGCGGATGCGGCTGTGGCAGGCAGCCGAGGACGAGGCGGTGCGGGTGTTCGCCGCGAACCTGCGCGACCTGCTGCTCGCCGCGCCGGCGGGGACCCGCCCGACGATGGGTCTGGACCCCGGTTTCCGTACCGGCGTGAAGGTGGCGGTCGTGGACGCGACCGGCAAGGTCGTCGCCACCGAGACGATCTACCCGCATGAGCCGCAGCGCCGGTGGGACGAGTCGATCGCGGTGCTCGCCCGGCTCGCCCAGGTCCACCACGTCGAACTGGTCGCGATCGGCAACGGCACCGCCTCGCGGGAGACCGACAAGCTCGCCGCCGACCTGATCAAGCGGTACCCGCAACTGAAGCTGACCAAGGTGATGGTGTCCGAGGCGGGCGCGTCGGTGTACTCCGCCTCGGCGTACGCGGCGCAGGAACTGCCCGGGCTGGACGTGTCGCTGCGCGGCGCGGTGTCCATCGCCCGCCGCCTGCAGGATCCGCTCGCCGAACTGGTGAAGATCGACCCGAAGTCGATCGGGGTCGGCCAGTACCAGCACGATGTGTCCGAGGCGAAGCTGTCCCGCTCGCTGGACGCCGTGGTCGAGGACTGTGTGAACGCGGTTGGCGTCGACGTCAACACCGCGTCCGCGCCGCTGCTGGCACGGGTGTCCGGTATCGGCACCGGGCTCGCCGCGAACATCGTGGCGCACCGCGACGCGAACGGGCCGTTCCGGTCGCGTCGCGCGTTGAAGGAGGTTCCCCGGCTCGGCCCGAAGGCGTTCGAGCAGTGCGCGGGCTTTTTGCGGATACGCGGCGGGGACGACCCGCTCGACGCGTCGAGCGTGCACCCGGAGGCGTACCCGGTGGTGCGCCGGATTCTCGACGCCACCCGCGCCGACCTGCCGGCTCTGATCGGGAACACCGCGTTGCTGCGCAAGCTGCGACCCGGTGACTTCGTCGACGACACCTTCGGGTTGCCGACCGTCACCGACATCTTCAAGGAACTGGAGAAGCCGGGTCGCGACCCGCGCCCGAGCTTCCGCACCGCGACCTTCGCGGAGGGCGTCGACACGATCGGCGACCTCGTGTCCGGCATGGTCCTGGAAGGCGTGGTGACCAACGTCGCGGCGTTCGGCGCGTTCGTCGACATCGGGGTACACCAGGACGGTCTGGTCCACGTGTCCGCCATGTCGAAGACGTTCGTCAAGGACCCGCGCGACGTGGTCAAGCCCGGCGACGTGGTACGGGTCAAGGTGCTCGACGTCGACATTCCGCGTAAGCGCATCTCGCTGACGCTGCGGTTGGACGACGACGCGGATTCTCGCGCCGAGCGCCCGACGTCCGTCGACCGGCACGGTGACGGCGGCTCCCCGAGGCGTTCCCCGCGTCCCGGTCAGGGTCAGCGGCAACGCAACGCCCCGGCGGACACCGCGCTGGCGGACGCGCTGCGCCGAGCGGGGCTGGACAAGGCGTTCGGCGCCCGCTGAGCGGTGCCGGGCAACTAGCGCTCGCTGAGCGGGGTGGGCGGGGCGGCTGACAGCCGCCCC
>DASUXA010000009.1:0-75572 GCA_036378155.1 Micromonosporaceae bacterium
GCGCTCGCCGTACGGCGACCGCACCCCCGTCCCCGGGGAGGCACCGACCGACGTCGCGACTCGCGCACCGTCGTCGATCGAACGGCTGGTATGTTCCGGGCGGGGCGGCCCAGCCGTCGAGGCGATCGCGTCCACGGGGGAAAATTCGATGGTCCGGGTACTTGTCGTCGACGACCAGGTGTTGATCCGCGCCGGACTGGCCGCGCTGATCCGGGCGGCGCCCGGTTTCGAGGTGGTCGGCGAAGCGTCGAACGGCAACGAAGCGGTGGCGCTGGCGGCCGGCACCAGACCGGACGTCATCCTCATGGACGTCCGCATGCCCGAGATGGGCGGCATCACCGCGACCCGCCGGATCCTCGACAACGCCCGGACCGACCCGCCCCGCATCCTCATGCTCACCACGTTCGACCTGGACGAGTACGTACTCGACGCGCTGCGCGCCGGAGCCAGCGGATTCCTGCTCAAGGACACCCCGCCCGAACGGCTGCTGCCGGCGATCCAGATGGTCGCCGACGGCGACATGCTGTTCGCGCCGACCGTCACCCGGCGACTCGTCGAGGCGTACACCCAGCAGCCGGATACCGCCGAGCCCAGCCGCGCCGACCTCGACGTGTTGACCGCGCGCGAGGTGGAGGTACTGCGCCTGGTCGCCACCGGTCTGTCCAATCCCGAAATCGCCCGCCACCTCATGGTCAGCGAGGCGACGGTGAAGACGCACCTCAACCGCACCATGGCGAAGTTGAACCTGAGCAGCCGGGCGCAGGCGGTGGTCCTGGCGTACGAGGTCGGTCTGGTGCGCCCCGGCGCGACCGCCGGGCTGCCCGCCAAGGGATGACCCGGCGTTCTCCACTGTGCCCCGTCGCTGGCGGCAGAGCGTAACCGCACACGTGTAACAGGTGTCCACCTGGGCATATCACTTGCCGTGGACACGATGGCTTGTCTCGGTGATCGGTACCGGCTCGTGGAACGGGTCGGCTACGGCGGCATGTCCGTCGTTTGGCGTGCCCGCGACGAGGTGCTCAGCCGCGACGTCGCGGTGAAGCTGCTGAACCCGCGGCTGTCCGACGACGACGGGTCACGCACCCGGATCCGGTTGGAGGCGCTTGCCGCCGCCAGGTTGTCGCATCCGAACATCACCGCGGTGTACGACTACGGGCAGGCGACCGACGAGCGCGGGCGGACGGTGCCGTACGTGGTGATGGAGTTCATCCACGGCAGGTCGCTCGCGGCGCGGTTGACGGACGGGCCGCTGCCGTGGCGTACCGCTGTGCGCGTGGTCGCCGAGGTCGCCGCGGCGCTCGCCGCCGCGCACGCCCGGGGCGTGGTACACCGCGACGTCAAACCCGCCAACGTGATGCTCACCGGGTGCGGCGCGAAGGTGCTCGACTTCGGTATCGCCGCCTCGATCGGGCAGCGCGAGGACGGCTCGACGGTGCTCGGTACCCCGGCGTACCTCGCGCCGGAACGGATCGCCGGACGTCCCGCCGAGCCGGCGACCGACGTGTACGCGGTGGGACTGCTGCTGTACAAGGCGCTCACCGGCAGGCTGCCCTGGGAGGTCGGCTCCACCCCGGACATGCTGACCGCGCACCGGTACCGCGACCCGGACCCGCTGCCCCGCATCGCGGGCATGCCCCGCTGGGTTGGCGATCTGTGCCTGCGCTGCCTGGCGAAGCGCCCGGAGGACCGGCCGAGCGCCGAACAGGTGGCGACCCGACTGGCGCAGGCGGTGGGTGTGCAGGTACCGCTGCCCGGTGACGAGACGTTGACCGACGCGCTGCCGGTCGATCCGGCTACTCGGGCGGCACGACGGGGACGGGCGCTGCCGGCGGGGCTGGCGGTGTGGTACGACCGGCACCGGGTGCTCGCCAGGACCGCCGCTGCCGGTACCGCGCTCGGCGTGACCGGCGCGCTGGTCGCGGTCAGCGCGATCGGCGCGAAGTCCGACCTGGCGCACGGCGGCGGCGCGGTACAGGCGGCGTTCGGCGCCCAACCGGTGGGCTGCCAGGTGCGCTACGAGACCCGACGGGACTGGGGTACCGGCTTCGCGGTCGACCTGACCATCACGAACACCGGCGCGAGCCCGGTCAAGGACTGGACGCTCACCTTCGACTTCCCGGGCGGGCAACGGGTCGTGAACGGGTCCGACGCACGCTGGGAGCAGTCCGCGAACCACGTCACGGTGCGTGACTCGGGCAGCGACGCGACGATCGCCCCGGGGAGCTCCACCACCGTCGCGTTCACCGGCAGCGCCGACGGCGCCAACCCCATGCCCACCACGTTCAAGCTGAACGGCAGCTCGTGCGAGCGGATCCTGGTGGGCGCGAGCGCCGCGCCGTCGCCTGCCGCCCCGGCGACCAAGGCGGGTACCCACGGCGGCGCGAAACCCGCCCCGCCCCCGCACGAGAAGGGCAAGGGCAAGGGCGGCAAGCACGACAAGTAGGTCGGCAGGGTGCCGGCGCGCTCGACCGGTCGCGCCGGTTCAGCGGGACGGGTCGTGCTCAACCGGTCGCGCCGCGCGGCGGTACCACCAGCGCGTAGATGACCAGCACGCACAGCCCGATCACGATGAGCGACCAGAACGGGGCGGCTGCCAGGAACAGCAGTTGTACCAGCGCAGCCAGGGACGCGAGGGCGACGCCGCCCCAGCGCGCCGCGTCCACCCCGGCGAGCACGCCGAGCCCGACCACCACCTGGACCACGCCGAGGACGAGCAGGAACCAGCCCCAGCCGGTGAGGTTCATCAGCAGCAACTGGTCGCCGTTCACCACGAAGTACCGGTGGCGCACCAGCGCGACCAGCCCGTCCACGGTGTTGAACGCCCCGACCAGGACGGCGAGGATCCCGGCGAAGGTCAGCCAGCCGGAGACCGGACCGGTCACGGTACGGCCGCGCATGACGCTGCTCATCGCACCCCCATCCCACGGTGAGGGCACAGCCTATGACGGCGTTCGTAGCGATGCGCGCGTTTCGCCGGGTCGGCAAGAGGCAGGTCGGCGAACCCGCCCGGCGCTGACCGGGGTCGGGTGAGCGTCACCCGACCCCGGTGGTGTCAGCCGCGAGCCTGGGCGAGCGCCTGCGCCAACCGGTCGACCGCCCAGTCGATCTCCTCGTCGGTGATGACCAGCGGCGGGGCGAGCCGGATCGTCGACCCGTGGGTGTCCTTGGCGAGCACCCCGAGCGTCAACAGCCGCTCGCATGCCTCCCGCCCGGTCATCAGCGTCGGATCGATGTCCACCCCGGCCCACAGACCGCGCCCGCGTACCGCGACCACGCCCTGCCCGATCAGGTCGCGCAGTCGCCGGTGCAGGTGGGCGCCGAGAGTCCGGGCGCGCTGCTGGTACTCCCCGGTCCGCAGCAGCCCGACGACCGCGCGACCGACCGCGCAGGCGAGCGGGTTGCCGCCGAACGTCGAGCCGTGCTGCCCGGGACGCAGGACGCCGAGGACGTCGCGGTCGCCGACCACAGCCGAGACCGGTACCACACCGCCGCCGAGCGCCTTGCCCAACAGGTACATGTCCGGCACCACGTTCTCGTCGTCGCAGGCGAACGTGCTGCCGGTCCGCCCCAACCCGGACTGGATCTCGTCGGCGACGAACAGCACCCGGTTCGCCGTACACAGCTCGCGAACCCCGGCGAGGTAGCCGGCGGGAGGCACGATCACGCCCGCCTCGCCCTGGATCGGCTCGATCAGTACCGCCACCGTGGTGTCGTCGATCGCCTCCGCCATCGCGGACAGGTCGCCGTACGGGACGATCCGAAAGCCCGGCGTGTACGGACCGTAGTCGTCGTGGGCGTCGGGATCGGTGGAGAAGCTGACGATGGTCGTGGTGCGACCGTGGAAGTTGTTCTCGGCGACCACGATCGTCGCCTGCCCGTCCGGTACGCCCTTGACCCGGTACCCCCACTTGCGGGCGACCTTGATCGCGCTCTCCACCGCCTCCGCGCCGGTGTTCATCGGCAGCACGAGGTCCTTGCCGCACAGCTGCGCGAGCTCGTGACAGAACGGCCCGAACTGGTCGTTGTCGAAGGCGCGGCTGGTGAGCGTCACCCGGTCGAGCTGGGCGTGCGCGGCGGCGATGATCACCGGGTTGCGGTGACCGAAGTTGAGCGCCGAGTAGCCGGCGAGGCAGTCGAGGTACCGCCGGGCGTCCACGTCGGTCACCCAGGCGCCCTCCGCCTCGGCGATCACCACCGGCAACGGGTGGTAGTTGTGCGTGGTCCAGGTGTCCGACTCGGCCAACGCCGCGCTGGTTCGATCCACGTTCACAATGGTCATCCTCGTACCTCCAGCGTGCAGCACTTCGGCCCACCGCCAGCCTTACGCAGTTCCGACATGTCGACCGGCACCGGCTCGTACCCGCGCGCCGCCACCTGGGTGGCCAGCCCGGCGGCCTGCGCCGGCAGTACCACGTGCCGCCCGTCGCTGACCGCGTTGAGGCCGAACACCTCGGCGTCCTCGACGGTCGCGATGATCGCGTCCGGGAACAGTTGGCGCAGGACCGCCCGGCTGCCCGGGGAGAACGCCTCGGGCAGGTACGCGACCAGGTCCGGTCCGAGCACGCACAGCGCCGTGTCCAGGTGGTAGAAGCGCGGGTCCACGAGTCGCAGGGTGATCACCGGTCGCCCGAAGATCTCCTGCGCTTCGCTGTGCGCGGCGTGCTCGGTGCGGAAGCCGGTACCGGCGAGCAGGTACCGCCCGGCGAGCAGCAGGTCGCCTTCGCCCTCGTTGATCTCCTTCGGCGCGTGCGTGACGAAGCCGGCGCGCTCGAACCAGGTCAGGTACGCCGGACCCTCGGGCGCGCGCTCCGGGTGGCGGAACTGCGCGCCCAGCACGACCCCGTCGACCACGGTCGCGCCGTTCGCGGCGAAGACCATGTCCGGCAGTCCCGGTATCGGGTCGATGAGGTCGACGGCGTGCCCGAGGGACAGGTACGTCTCGTACAGCGTCGTCCACTGCCGCACCGCGAGGTCGACGTCGACCGGTCCGGTCGGGTCCATCCACGGGTTGATCGAATAGTCCACGGCGAAGTACGTCGGTCGGCACATGAGGTATCGCCGGCTCATTCAGCCTCCTGGTCTGTCGATCACCGGCCGGATCGGCGCCGGTAACCCGGCGCTACGGCCTGTAATGAACCTAGGAGGGACGAGACCGACGTTCCATTGTCAGATCTTGCTTGCTGGCGACGATTCGTTGCGCAGTACGGCGAGAAACAACGGATTCGTTGCTTCGGCACTACATCAGCTCACGCCAGCCGTCGTCGACCGAGATCAGCGCCTGGACGCGGTCGAGCGCCGCGTCCTCGTCGTCGTACTCCCGCCAGGCGCTGCGCCCCTCGGCGCCGCCCTGACGGATCTCGATCAACCAGCGACCGGCGTCCTCGTACAGCAGGACGTCGCGGCGGGCCATCCGCCCCCACGACCCGTTCCACCAGTGCTTGCGTCGTTCCATGCCGCCATTCGAACACATGTACGAGCATGGACGCGGGCGACCCTCCGCGGTCAGTCCGCGGGACTCGGCTCGGGCTCCTGCCCGAACAGGTCGGCGAGACCCACCCTGGTCAACCGCGCCGCGAGTTGCCCGTGCAGCCCGGCGAGCGACATCCGTCCCCCGTGACGACGCGCCGCGTTCCACAGCGTCACCAGGGCGGACATGCCGGACGAGTCACAGAATCCGACCCGGGAGACGTCCACGACGAGCCGGACCCGCCCCTCGTCGAGGAGGGTGTCTCCAGCCTTGTGCAACGGGGTGACCGTCCCGTACTCAAGGTCTCCGATGAGCACGATCGAAGCGGATTCCCGGTCTGGCCGGGCGATCTCGACCCGCAACTCGCCTGGCGGCGGCATGGTTCCTTCCCGACACGAGGTGTTGCCGGACATCCAATGGGCGGGATCCGGTCCGGGTATCGTAGCGCGGCCCACGGCCCGCCGCAGATCAGCGTACGAACGCCGGCCGGGACGGGCAGCCGGGACGCCGGCCGGGCTAGCGTGGGTGGTGGACGAAGGAGGCTGCCATGGGAGTGCACCGGCTCAACCACGCCGTGCTCTACGTCACCGACCTGTCCCGCAGCGTCGCCTTCTACACCGAGGTGCTCGGTTTCCGTCCGGTACCGATGACTCCCGACGGATTCCACGGGGCGGCGTTCCTGCGCGCCCCGGACTCGACCAACGACCACGACCTCGGTCTGTTCGAACTCGGCGCGACAGCGGCGCCGTCGCCCGCCGGGCGCGGCGTGGTCGGTCTGTACCACCTCGCCTGGGAGGTCGACACGCTCGCCGAACTCGAACGCCTCGCGCACCGCCTGGCGGACGCGGGCGCGCTGGTCGGCGCGTCCGACCACGGCACCACGAAGAGCCTGTACGCCCGCGACCCGGACGGTCTGGAGTTCGAGGTGGTCTGGATGGTGCCCGCC
Organism: Micromonosporaceae bacterium; assembly: GCA_036378155.1. Classification (GTDB taxonomy): domain Bacteria; phylum Actinomycetota; class Actinomycetes; order Mycobacteriales; family Micromonosporaceae; genus DASUXA01. Next base: position 6,414 of record DASUXA010000009.1, read on the forward strand.
GACCTGCTCGACGACGAGGCGCTCGCCGCGCGCAAGCGGATCCAGCCCCTCGACCTCGAGCGGGAGAAGCAGCGGTACGGCGAGCACACCCGCGGCGGCGTCGGCATCTCGGTACCCGCCGCCCGCTGACCGCGGCAGCGGCTCACCCGGTGTGCGAGGCTGCAGTGATGGACGACAAGTCGATCCTGGACCACATCAACGAACTCGTGGACGAGGAGCACGTGCTGCGCGGCAGGCTGCAACGGGGCGAGATCTCCTCGGACGAGGAGCACGCCCGGCTGCGCGAGGTCGAGAACTCCCTGGACCAGTGCTGGGACCTGCTCCGTCGCCGCCGCGCCACGCGGGACACCGGCGGCGACCCGAACGACGTCGCGGCGCGACCGGTCGGCGAGGTCGAGGGCTACCTGCAGTAGCGCCGACCGGCACGGGTCGCGGCGCGGCTTCGCCACCCGCCGACCACGTCGCCGCTCAGAGCGGCAGCACACACGCCGGGCTGGGTACCGCCAGCGCCGGGCCGGCGATCTCCGGGATCCCGGTCGCCGGGTCGACGCGCAGCACCACCACGCTGTGCGAGCGCTGATTCGCGACGTACAGGTGGTCGCCGATCAGGGCGAGATGCCTCGGCCAGTGCCCGCCGCCCGTCACCTCGCCGACGAACCTCGGGCACTCCCGGTCCAGCGCGAACACCGCCACCGTGTCGGGTCCCCGGTTGGCGACGTACAGGAACCGGCCGTCGGGCGAGACGACGATCTCCGACGGGTGGCACTCGACGCTCGAGGTGGTCGTCGGCACCCGGCTGATGTGGGCGCCGTCGGCGAGCCGGTACGAGGTGACGCAGGCGTCGTACTCGCCCACCACGTGGACCACCCCGTCCACCACCACGAGATGCCGGGGACCGCTGCCCGGCGGCATCGCGCGCGCCCCTGCCGGGACCAGCCGACCGTCCTCGCTCAGCGTGTACCGGAACACCGCGTCCGCGCCCAGGTCGACGGCGAGCACCGAACCGTCCCGGTGGACGTACGCCATGTGGGCGTGCGGTTCGCCCCGCTCCGCGTGGTGCCGGACGATGTCGGTGCGCCACACCGGCGCCCCGATCTCGTCGAGCTGGTGGACGCACACGGTGCCGGAGCCGTACTCGGCGGTGATCAGCCAGCCGTCCGGGTGTACCGCGAGGTGGCAGGGCAGGCTGCCGCCGGTGGTCGCCGCGCCGAGCAGGACCGGCGGCTCCCCGTCGTGGATCGACCAGGCGCGCACCGCGCCCTGCTCGGTCTCGTTCACCGCGTACACCACCGGCAGGCTGGGATGCCGGACCAGCCAGCTCGGCGACGGCGTCGGGATCGCGGCTCCGCCGCCGGTCAGCGTCCCGGTGTCCGGGTCGCGCCACGCCGCGACGACGCCCTGACCCTCGCCCCCGGCACCGGCGGTGTAGCAGCCGACCCAGACCAGCCCGTTCAGGCCGCCACCCGCTCCCGCGCCCAGCCGGTCACCTTGCGTTCGGCGACGAACGACATCACCGGGATGGTGCCGGCGAGCATCACCAGCACGGTACGCACCGCCGACCAGCGGCTGCGCACGGCGAGGTCGAACGTGACGGCGAGATACACGATGTACAGGAAACCGTGGATCGGTCCGACGATCTCGACCAGCGCCGGATTGTGGGCGACGTACTTTAGCGGCATCGCGACGAACACCAGAAGCAACAGCCAGACACCAACCACCCAGGCAACCACCCGGTACCGCGTCAGCGCTCCGCCCACCGGACCTCCTCGCCCTCGTTCGATTCCCCGGTCACCCCGGATAGTCCGAGCGGCTCGCGCCCGGATGCTCGTTCAGCCACGCCAGATAGCGGTTGTACGCGGCCAGCTGCTCGTCGTCGTCGGCGGTCGCCTCGACCGGCGTGCGTACCGTGACCACGGGCCGGTCAAGTATTCCATCGAGCGTGTCCGGCTCGGCGCGGTACGGCTCGCCCGAGGATCCGTCCGCCGACTGCACGTCCTGCTCGGGCTGCTCGGGGCTCGACTCCGGACGCAGTTCGCGGCGCACCTCCTTGACCCACACGAACACCACGAACAGCGCGAACACCGGCCACTCCACCGCGTACGCCCAGCTGAGCATGTTGCCCTGGGCCGCGCGGTTCACCTGCCACCAGCCGAGCAGCAGGAACCCGACCACCAGGACCACGGCCAGCGCGTGGCGCACCAGCCATCGTCCCGTCAGCAGCGGTCGCATGCGACCGAGCGTATCGCCGCCCGTTCGGCACGCCCCACCCGTGCCCGACCGGAACGGCGCGGTCGGCGCGATCACCGCCGGTACCGGTCGGTGCCCGGCTAGCCTGACCCCATGGCGGCACGGTGCGACGTGGTCGTCGTGGGCGCGGGGCTCGCCGGGCTGACCGCCGCAGGTCACCTCGCCGCGGCGGGGCTGACGGTACGCGTGGTCGAGGCGGCTGACGACGTCGGCGGGCGGGTGCGTACCGACCGGGTCGCCGGGTTCCGGCTCGACCGGGGTTTCCAGGTGGTACTGCCCGCCTATCCCGCCTTCGCGACCGAGTGCGACCTGCCCGCGCTGCGACTGCGCCCGTTCGTCCGCGGTGCCGGGGTGTACACCGGCGGTCGCCGGTACGAGCTGCGACTGCCGCCGGGGGCGAGCACGGTCGCCGCGCCGGTGCGGGGCGTGGTACCGGTACCGGACCTGCTCGCCCTGGCCGCGCTCGCGCTGCGCGACGGCGTCGGACCGGTCGCGCGGCTGCTCCGTGAACCCGACCGGGACACCCTCGCCGCGCTGCGCGCCGCCGGGGTGTCGCCGCGCACCGTGCAGGTGCTGCTGCGCCCCTTCCTGTCCGGCGTGTTCCTGGAGGACCGGCTGGACACCTCGGCACGCTTCTTCCACCTGGTCTGGCGCTCGTTCGTCCGGGGCGGGGCGGCGGTACCGGCGGACGGCATGGGCGCGATCCCCCGGCAGCTCGCCGAGCGGCTGCCCGCCGGTACCGTCACCTGCCGGCGAGCGGTCGCCGAGGTCGGCGCGGGCGAGATCCGCCTCGCCGACGGGGAACGGATCGCCGCCAGGTCGGTGGTGGTCGCCACGGACGGCAGCACCGCCGCGCGGTTGCTGCCCGGACTGCCCGACCCGCGCTGGCGCTCGGTCACCACCTTCTACCACGCCGCCCTGGTACCGCCGGACAACCGGGCGCTGCTGCGACTCGACCCGGACGACCCGCTGGTCGCCGACACGGTGCCGATCAGCTCCGCCGCGCCGGGGTACGCGCCGGACGGGATCTCGCTGATCTCCACCTCGGTTCTCGGTACCCCGGACGTGGACGTCACCGAGCGCCGGGTGCGCGACCGGCTCGCCCGCGTGTACGACACCGACACCGGCGACTGGACGTTCCTGCGTGCGTACCGGGTGCCGCGCGCGTTGCCCGCGATGCCCGCGCCGCACCCGCTCCGGCAACCCGTCCGGCTGCGCCCCGGGCTGTACGTGTGCGGCGACCACCGGGACACCAGTTCCATCCAGGGCGCGCTGGTGTCCGGGCGGCGTGCCGCCCAGGCGGTGCTCGCCGACCTCGGCGCGTCGGTACACCGCCCGGTCGTGGTCACCGGACATTGACGTCGTCGTCGCTCGCGATAGGTTCGGTCGAAAACCGACCCGAGGAGTTGGTACCGATGGACCTGCGGCCCAGCCGCGACGACCGGTTCTCCTTCGGCCTGTGGACCGTGGGCTGGCAGGCGCGCGACCCGTTCGGCGACGCCACCCGCCCGCCGCTCGATCCGGTCGAGGTCGTCCACCGGCTCGCCGAACTCGGCGCGTACGGCGTGACGTTCCACGACGACGACCTGACCGGGTTCGGGGTGGACGACGCGACCCGGCAGAAGCAGATCACCCGGTTCCGCGAGGCGCTCGACGAGACCGGTCTGGTGGTACCGATGGTCACCACGAACCTGTTCACCCACCCGGTCTTCAAGGACGGCGCGTTCACCAGCAACGACCGCGACATCCGCCGGTACGCGCTGCGCAAGGTCGCCCGCAACCTGGACCTCGCCGCCGAACTCGGGGCGGGCACGTACGTGTTCTGGGGCGGTCGCGAGGGCGCGGAGACCGACGCGGGCAAGGATGTGCGGGCGGCGCTCGACCGGTACCGCGAGGCGATCGACCTGCTCGCGTCGTACGTGACGGAGCGCGGGTACGGCATCCGGTTCGCGCTGGAGCCGAAGCCGAACGAGCCGCGCGGCGACATCCTGCTGCCGACCATCGGGCATGCGCTGGCGTTCATCTCCACTCTGGAGCACCACGACATGGTCGGGCTGAACCCGGAGGTGGGCCACGAACAGATGGCGGGGCTGAACTTCGTGCACGGCGTGGCGCAGGCGCTGTGGCACGGCAAACTGTTCCACATCGACCTGAACGGCCAGCACAGCATCAAGTACGACCAGGACCTGGTGTTCGGGCACGGCGACCTGTTGAGCGCGTTCTTCCTGGTGGACCTGCTGGAACACGGGGCGCCGGGCGGCGGTCCGGCATACGACGGTCCCCGGCACTTCGACTACAAGCCGGCGCGTACCGAGGACATCACCGGGGTGTGGGCGTCGGCGGCCGCGAACATGCGCACCTACCTGCTGCTCAAGCAGCGTGCCCAGGCGTTCCGGGCGGACCGGGAGGTCGCCGAGGCGCTGTCCGCGAGCCGGGTCGGCGAGTTGGCGGTACCGACGCTGTCCGACGGGGAGACCTGGCGGGAGCTGCTGTCCGACCGGTCCGCGTTCGAGGACTTCGATGTCGAGGACGCCGGGCGGCGCGGGTACGGGTACGCCCACCTGGAGCAGTTGGCGGTCGAGCACCTGCTGGGCGCGCGCTGATGACGCTCGTCGCCGGGGTCGACTCGTCCACCCAGTCGTGCAAGGTGGTGGTCCGCGACGCGGAGACCGGGGCGCTGGTGCGCGAGGGTCGGTCGACGCATCCGGACGGTACCGAGGTCGACCCGCACGCGTGGTGGGTCGCGCTGGGTGAGGCGGTCGACGAGGCGGGCGGGCTGTCCGACGTCGCGGCGGTCGCGGTCGCCGCCCAGCAGCACGGCATGGTCTGCCTGGACGACACCGGTACCGTGGTGCGCCCCGCGCTGCTGTGGAACGACACCAGGTCGGCGGCGTGCGCCGCCGACCTGGTGCGCGAGCTCGGCGCGGGTGACGCGGGGCGGCGAGCGTGGGCGCAGGCGGTCGGTTCGGTGCCGGTCGCCTCGTTCACCGTCACCAAGCTGCGGTGGCTCGCCGAGTACGAGCCGGCGAACGCGGCGCGTACCGCCGCGGTCTGCCTGCCCCACGACTGGCTGACCTGGAAGCTCGCCGGAGCGCCGGGCATCGGTGCGCTGACCACCGACCGGGGCGACGCCAGCGGCACCGGGTACTGGTCGCCGGCGACCGGCGGGTACCGCCCCGACCTGCTGCGCCGGGCGTTCGGCGGGGAGCCGCTGCTGCCCCGCGTGGCGGCGCCCGCCGCGACGGTCGGCACGGCGTCGACGCTCACCGGTCGTCGCGGCGACGGTGCCGTGCTGGGCGCCGGTACCGGGGACAACGCCGCCGCCGCCCTGGGACTCGGCGCGCGCCCGGGCGACGTCGTCGTCTCCATCGGTACGTCGGGGACGGTGTTCGCGGTCGCCGTGTTGCCGACCGCCGACCCGACCGGTACCGTCGCCGGCTTCGCCGACGCGACCGGGCGGTACCTGCCGCTGGTCTGCACGCTGAACGCGGCTCGGGTTCTGGACGCGGTCGCCGCGCTGCTGAGCGTCGACCACGCGGAACTGTCCCGGCTGGCACTGACGGCGCCGCCCGGCGCGGGCGGCGCCGTGCTCGTGCCGTACCTCGAAGGCGAACGCACCCCGGACCGCCCGGACGTCACCGGCGCGTGGCACGGGCTGCGGCTGTCCACGGTGACGCCCGCGCACCTGGCGAGGGCCGCCGTGGAAGGGCTGCTGTGCGGGCTGGCGGACGGGCTCGACGCCCTGGTCGACCAGGGGGTACAGGTGTCGCGGGTGGTGCTGGTCGGCGGCGGGGCACGGTCGGAGGCGGTCCGGCGGATCGCGCCGTCGGTGCTGGGTCGACCGGTGCTGGTCCCGCCGCCGGGCGAGTACGTCGCGGACGGCGCGGCTCGACAGGCGGCGTGGGCGCTGCTCGGCGGCGACGAGCCGCCGCCCTGGGAGGTGCCGGGCACGCGGCGGTACGAGGCGGATCCGGTGCCCGCGATCCGGGCCCGGTACGCCGAGGTCCGCGACCTCACCGCCCGACAGGTGTGAGCCGCCGGCGACCCGGACATCGATCCGCCGATCCGGCGTGCTTTCCCAGCGACGTACAACGGTGGTGAGGTACGTACCTCACCACCGTTGTGGACTGACGAGAGCAGGCGCCGACCGGCGAACGCCGCCGAGCGTCGCCGCTCAGTCGCGCGGCCCGCCCGCGACGTAGACCACCTGACCCGACACGAACGACGCACCCTCGCTGACCAGGAACGAGATGGTGTGCGCGATGTCCTCCGGGCGACCCACCCGGCGTACCGGGATCTCCTTCGCCGCGTGTTCCTGCATCGCCTCGAAGTCGACGCCCACCCGCGCCGCCATGGCGGCGGTCATGTCGGTCACGATGAAGCCGGGCGCGACCGCGTTCGCGGTGACGCCGAACGGACCGAGTTCGATCGCCAGGGTCTTGGTGAAGCCCTGCATGCCGGCCTTCGCCGCGGAGTAGTTGAGCTGACCCCGGTTGCCCAGCGCCGAGGTGCTGGACAGGTTGACGATGCGTCCCCAGTGGGCGTCCACCATGTACTTCTGGACCGCGCGGGTCATCAGGAACGCGCCGCGCAGGTGGACCCCGAGCACCGTGTCCCAGTCCTCGTCGGTCATCTTGAACAGCAGGTTGTCGCGGGTGACCCCGGCGTTGTTGACCAGCACGGTCGGCGCGCCGAGCCGGTCGACGATCCGCGCCACCGCCCCGGCGACCGCCTCGGTGTCGGCGACGTCCGCACCGACCGCGAGTCCGCGTCCGCCGGCCGCCTCGACCTTCGCCACCGTGCCGGCGCAGGCGGACTCGTCGAGGTCCACGACCGCCACGTCCATCCCGTCCCGAGCCAGTCGCTCGGCGGTCGCCGCGCCGATACCCCGCGCGGCACCGGTCACGATCGCGACCTTCCGGCTGTCAGACATGCTTGCTCCTTGCGAGTACGAACCGGCGCGGCTACTCCGGCACCGGGTTACCCGAGAGTAGCGAGGCCGCGGGCGACCAGTGGGGCGACCGCCTTGCCCGCGGTCGCGAAGCCCTCCCCGACCGTCTTGCCGGTCACGTACCGGTAGTGGATGCCCTCCAGGATCACCGCGAGCTTGAAGTACCCGAACGCGACGTACCAGGGCAGCGGCGTCAGGTCGAGCCCGGTCCGTTCGGCGTACCGCCGCACCACGTCCTGCCAGGGCAGCAGGCTCGGGCGGGGCTCGTCGAGCGACGGCGACCAGTTGCGCGAGCCGCCCGACCAGTACACCGCCAGCAGCCCCAGGTCGGCGAGCGGGTCGCCGAGGGTGGACATCTCCCAGTCGAGCACCGCGACGATCTCGTCGCCGGGTCCGTCGTCGGCTGGCGAGGTCGAGCCGGGTCCGTCGACGGCTCGCGAGGTCGAGCCGATCATCACGTTGTCCAGGCGGTAGTCGCCGTGCAGCACCGCCGCGCGCTGCGGCGCCGGTACCGCGCGCGCCAACCGCGCGCGCAGTTCGGCGATGCCGTCGACGGTACGGCTGTGCGAGGCTTCGAGCTGCGCCTGCCAGCGGCGCAGCTGCCGGTCCAGGAACCCGGCAGGTCTGCCGAAGTCGGCGAGCCCGACCTGCTCCGGGTCCAGGGCGTGCAGCCTCGCCAGCACGTCGACCAACTGGAACGCGATCTGTTCGGCGCGCTGCGCGCCCAGGGCGAGCGCCTCGGTGTCCGTCCGGTACACCGTGCCGATCACGCGTTCCATCACGTAGAACGGCGCGCCGAGCACGTCCGGGTCGGTGCACAGCAGGTAGGTCCGGGGTACCGGCACCGGGCTGCCGCCCAGCGCGGTCATCACGCGGTACTCCCGGCTCATGTCGTGCGCGGTCGCCAGGACGTGACCCAGCGGCGGGCGGCGGACCACCCACTCGTGGGTACCGTCGCCGACCAGGTACGTCAGGTTGGACCGCCCGCCGGCGATCAGCTGGGCGCTCAGTTCTCCGGTCACCATGCCGGGGCGGACGCCGTCGAGGTACCGCCGCAGCGCGTGCGGGTCGAGGCCCGGCGGCGCTCCCGACCCGCTCGATGTCACGTCGCTCATTTGGACGTGAGCGTACGCACCGCCGCCTCGGGTCGGCTGCCCGGCGTGCGCCGGGACCGGCGGCAACTTCTGGAAAAGCTGCGCCGACTGCGTCGCCTGAGGCTACTGTGTCGATGACAACCGGCAAACCGGACAAGGCTACAGAAAGGGCACTTCACGCGGCCCTTTCGACGCCGCCGGTGCGCGCGAAAGGACCTGACGTGTCCGAAGCAACCCGAGCATTCCGGCTCGGCGCGTCCGACGCCGCACGACGACCCGACACGGTCGTCCCTCACCTGCGAGCAGTACATCCGCCCCTGCGTGTCGCCATGGTCGTGCCGCCCTGGTACGAACTGCCGCCCCAGGGGTACGGCGGTCTCGAAACGATCGTCGCCGCGCTGGTCGACGGGCTGGTCGAACGGGGCCACCACGTCACGCTGTTCGGCGCCGGACGGCGCACCGGCACCCGCGCCGCCTTCGTCGGTACCGTCGCCGAGCCGCAGTACCCCCGGCTCGGGCAGGTGATGCCCGAGGTCCTGCACATCGCGCGGGTCAACGCGCTGCTGCGCGACGGCGACTTCGACGTGGTCCACGACCACACCACGGCGGGACCCGCCACCGCGCGCAGCCGCCCCGCCCCGACCGTCGTCACCGTCCACCACGCGCCGGACCGCGAGTTCGGCGAGTACCTGGCGGCCCTCGGCGACCAGGTGGACCTGGTCGCCATCTCGCGCGCGCAGCGGCGGCTGCGACCCGAGCTGAACTGGGTGTCCACCGTGCACAACGCGATCCGGGTCGGCGACTTCGCCGGTCCGCGCACCGGCGGCGGACCGGTGCTCTGGCTCGCCCGGTTCAGCCCCGACAAGGGCCCCGACCTCGCCATCGAGGCATGTCGCCGGGCGGGGCTCCCGCTGGTGCTCGTCGGCAAGTGCATGGAGCGCGCGGAGGTCCGGTACCTCGACGAAGTGATCCGCCCCATGCTCGGCGACGACGTCGAACTGATCGTGAACGCCGACCGGTCCACCTGCCGCGAACTGCTCAGCCGGGCGCGCTGCCTGGTCCTGCCGATCCGCTGGAACGAGCCGTTCGGGATGGTGATGATCGAGGCGATGGCCGCCGGTACCCCGGTGGTCGCCCTGCGGCGGGGCGCGGTCCCCGAGGTCGTCCGGCACGGCGTCACCGGCTTCGTCTGCGACGACCTGGACGAACTCGCCCAGGCTCTGCTGGACGTGACCGACCTCGAGCCGCGCGCGTGCGTGGACCACGTCACCCGGCACTTCGCCGCCGACCTGATGGTCCGGCGGTACGAGCGGGTGTACCGCGCCGCGATCGGTCGCGCCCGTCCGACCCGGCGGACAACCGTCGACGACGTGCTGTCCGCCCCGTCGCCGATCGGGCAAGCTCAGCCGGCCGTCGGACCCTGACCCGGGCTGTTTCCCCGCCGGTCCACCGGGTACCGCAATCGACAGGACGACGGAAGGAGTAACCCATGGGCCAGGTCATGGAGACCGTTGACGTGGCAGTTCCGGTCCATACCGCGTACAACCAGTGGACGCAGTTCGAGGAATTTCCGCGGTTCATGGAAGGCGTCGAGGAGGTCCGACAGGTCGACGACACCATGACCCACTGGACCGTCCAGATGGGCGGCGTGAAGCGCGAGTTCGACGCGCGGATCACCGAACAGATTCCGGACGAGCGGGTCGCCTGGACCTCGGTCAACGGCGACGTGAAGCAGGCCGGCGTGGTCACCTTCCACCGCCTGGACGCCAACCACACTCGAGTGACGGCGCAGATGCAGGTGGAGCCGGACGACATGATGCAGAAGGCGGCCGACAAGGCTGGGCTGATCGACCGCCGGGTGAAGGGCGACATGGAGCGGTTCAAGACGTTCATCGAGAGCCGCGGCCAGGAGACCGGCGCCTGGCGGGGCGAGGTCGGACGGCCCCGACCGTGACCGCCGAGGTCGTCACGGGGAACCGCCTGGACGAGCGGATCGAGCGGCGGCTGCGCGAGGCGTGGCCGAAAGACGGCCGGGTCGAGCACCTCGAGGTGCTCGACCCGGCCGACGACTCGCCGGTCCTTCGGGTACCGGTGTCCACCCTGGATGACGTGGCACGGGCGGTACACGCCGCCCGTGCCGCTTGCGTGGACTGGTCCAGGACCGCGCCCGCCGAACGCGCGGCAGCCGTCGCCCGGGCCGCCGCCGCGGTCGAGGCGGAAGCGGAAGCGCTCGCCCTGCTCAACACGCGGGAGATGGGCAAGCCGATCGGCGAGGCGCGCGGCGGCGTCGCCGCCGGGGTGGCGACCCTGCGCCAGTACGCCGAACTCGGGCCCCTGCACCGGGGCCGGTCGCTGTGCGGCGGGTGGGACGCGACCGACCTGATGGCGCACGAACCGTACGGCGTCGTCGCCGCGATCACGCCGTGGAACGATCCGGTCGCGGTGTCCTGTGGACTCATCGGCGCCGCCCTGGTCACCGGGAACACCGTGGTGTACAAGCCGAGCGAGCGCACCCCCGGTACCGGGCTGCTGCTCGCCGACCTGATGCGCGCGCACCTCCCGGACGGGGTGCTGGGCGTGGTCAGCGGCGGCAGGCGGATCGGCGCCGCCCTGGTCGACGCGCGCCCGGACGTCGTCGCACACGTCGGGTCGTCGGTCACCGGCCGCCGGATCGCGCAGGCGGTCGCCCGGTACGGCGGCAAAGCGGTCCTCGAGAACGGCGGCAACGATCCGCTGATCGTGGACGCGGACGTCGACCCGGTGTGGGCCGCCGAACAGGCGGCGCTGGGCGCGTTCGCCAACGCCGGGCAGATCTGCGTCTCGGTCGAACGGATCTACGTACACCGGGCGGTCGCCGACCCGTTCCTGCGCGAACTGGTGACGCGCGCCCGCGCGCTGCGCATGGGGTCCGGTCTGGACCCGGCGACCCAACTGGGTCCGCTGGTCGACCGGCGCCTTCGCGACCAGGTACACGCGCAGGTCCGCGCCGCTGTCGCGGCGGGCGCGCGACTGTTGTGCGGCGGCGAGGTGCCCGACGGTCCCGGCGCGTTCTACCCGGCGACCGTCCTGGTCGGGTGTACCGACGACATGGACGTGCTGCGTGAGGAGACGTTCGGTCCGGTCGCCCCGGTCGCCGTGGTCGACTCGTTCGACGAGGGGCTGCGGCGTGCCGCCGATTCCCGGTACGGGCTGGCGGCCACGGTGCTGACGCAGTCGATGGCGCACGCGCAGCGGGCGTGGCGGGAGCTGCCGGTCGGTACCGTCAAGATCAACTCGGTGTTCGGCGGCGCGCCCGGCGGAGCCGCCCAGCCGCGCGGGGCGAGCGGGCAGGGGTTCGGGTACGGCCCGGAACTGCTCGACGAGTTCACCCGGACCAAGGTCGTCCACGTCGCATCCGCGCCCTAGCCGAACGTACGATCGCGGCCCGCCCCGGCTGTCGCCGGGGCGGGCCGCGTCTCACTTGCCCACGACCGCCGAGCGCATCGCGATCGCCTTGAGGAAGATGTCGTCGATCTTCGACGGGTCCGGGGCGACGAACGCCGCTCCCCCGCCCGCCTTCGCGATCCGATCCAGCTCAGCCTGGCTGACCTCGTTACCGATACCGATACAGATCATCTCGACCGGTCGCTTCGGGTCCGCGATCTTCTTCAACTCGGCGGTCAACTGGTCCAGCGTGATGCCCTGCGGGTCCTCGTTCTGCCCGTCGGTCATCAGTACCACCGAGTTCACCCGACCCGGGTCCCAGCCCTGCTGCACCGTCTTGTACGCGGCCAGCGCCGTGTCGTACAGCCCGGTGCTGCCGTTCGGCTTCGGGCGGATCGCGGACAGCGCCGCCATCACCTGCCCACGCTGGGTCGCGACCGGACCGATCGGCACCAGTTGCCGGTAGTCCTTCGCCCCGTCCAGATTCGTGGAGAACGTCCACAGCCCGAGCTGCCACGAGTCGTCGAACAGCGCCAGACCCCGCTGGGCGGCGGCGATCGTGACCTGCTCACGGGTCGCGCCGCCGGCGGTCGGTACCGGCGTGGTCATCGAACCGGACACGTCGATGACCGCCAGCATCCGACCCGGCAGGGTGACCGCGCTCCAGGTGGACAGCAACCGGTCGACCGCGTTCGCAGCCGGGGCGCCCGCCGCGGACCCGGCGCCGGACGACGGGTCGGGGTCGGGTGCGGAGACGCTCGCCTTCGTCGGCGCGCCCTGCGGCAGCGCGAACCCGTTCCCGGCGGTGCCGTCCGGACCGCGCAGTCCCTGGTGCGCGAGGTCGTCCCGGAACGCCGCGCCGGTGAGCACGGCGCGCAGCCCGTCCGCCGCCGCCGCGGTCGGGCGGGGCAGCGACGGCATCACGGTGTACGGGTAGTCCATGGGCAGCGGCGCGGGATCGAGATAGAGCGCGGCGAGCGGTACCGGGGGCTGTGCCGAGTTGTACGCGATCACCGCCTGCTCCGGCAGCGGCGCCGCACCCAGCCCCGACGCCAGCGCAGTCGCGTTGGTCGACCGTGGAAAGCGGGCCAGCAGGTCCGCACGCAGGGCGGAACGCCCGGCGGCGAGCGAGCGCAGCGCCGCGATGGTCGCCTGTTGCGCGTTGGCTCCGGCGGCGTTCGCGGCGGTGGCGAGCGCGAGCAGCCCGGACAGACCGGACGCGTCACGCGCCGGCTCCACGATCCCGGTCCGCAGGCGTCCGTCCCCGGTCACCTTCTGCAGCAGCGCCGGCCAGGTGAGCTTCGCGTCGGGCCAGCCGAGCGTGGCGGCGACCGGTTGCGGCATGGCGAGCACGACCGGACTGCTGGCGATGGACGGTCCGAGCCCGGCGGGGTCCGCTCTGGTCGCCGCGGCGAGCCTGGCGAGCCAGGTCGACGAGTCCGGTACCCACACGTCAGGCACCCGGACCTTGCCGCTGGGCTGCCCGACGCCGTCGAGCGTCGCGCCCTGCTGCCCGGCGATCGCGGCGGCGACCTCGGCCGGGTCGGCGGCGGTCACGGTGACCGTCACGCACGTCCCGTCCACCGCCGCGCCGCCCTCGGTCCACCGGTTCGCGGCGGCTTCGACGGCGGGAGCGATATCGGGTGCGGCGGCCACGGCAAGCGGGAGCCGCCCACCGCACCCGCTGCCGGTGAGCAGGCGGTATCCGCCCCACCCGGCGACGACCACGGCGGCGAGCGCCACCACGGTGGCGATGGTGAGGCGGGCGTTGCGGGACGCCCGCTGATTCCTGTGTCGGCCTGGCACGCCGCCAAATATCCAGCCTCGACGGCACCGGCATCCACGTACTTTCGGCTGAAACTTGGGCAACCGAACAAATCACATACCAGCAGGTCAACGCGGCGTGTCGGCGTGGTGGCGGCAAGTTACCGACCGGTCGGTATCCGGCTCGCCCCGAGGTACGCGAAGGCCCCGTACCGCCGGTACGGGGCCTTCTGCCAGCGTCCCGTCGGCGCTTCCGCGCGGAAGCGCCGACGGTGAGGGGGTCAGCCGGCGAGGGGGAAGTACGGGATGGACCAGCCGCGGTACCCGGTGCGGTAGTCGTAGTTGGCGACACCGACAGCGCCACCCACCGAGGTACCGATGATCTTGCCTTCACCGAGGCTCACCACGACGTGCCCGGTGCCCGACGAGTTGTGGTACCAGACCAGCGCGCCGCGCGGCGGGATGCCGCTGGTGTGCATGTAGCCATGGTTGACCATCCAGTCGCCGCCGACCTCGGCGGTCGACCAGCCGGAGTACGACCAGCCGTACGCCTGCGCCTGGAACTTCATGCACCAGCCCTCGTACGCCGTCGACCCGAGCCGGGCGAACTCGTACGAGATCGCGCCGTCCTTGCCGCGCGGGTTGGCGCGCGGCGGGTTGTTGGCGTACGTGCAGGCGTGCGCGACGTACCCGTCGGAGCCGGTGTACACGTACGCGTCCGAGACGAAACCGCCCCGGCCGATCATGTCCCACACGTTCGACGTGCCGTACGTGCCGGTGACCGAACTACCGCTGGTCTGGCACAGAATGCTGACCGACGCGCCGTCGGCGACCGTGTCCCAGGCGTCGTAGCCGGTGCCCGGCGAGGCGCGGACGGTCAACGCCGACCCGGATGTGTTGACGGTACCGGAGGCCGCGTTGGCGGTCCCGGTTGTCCCCAGTAGCAGAGCGACGACCGCTGCACCAGTGAAGGAGATGTACCGGAGCGGTCGGGTACGCAGGAGTGGCCACATGCATCGAAGGCTCGCATTACATCGATGTGAGTGTCAATAACCTTCGCGTGTCGCCACGTTCAGTGAAGGAATCCTCGCAATCCGCGCAGCCGGTCGCGTGCATGAGCGCCGGCGATCGCGGGTACCAGCACCGCGTGGAGTACGCGGAATTCCTGGACCAGGTGCGCCTGGCCGGTGCCCCCGTCCCGGCTGAACAGGCTGCCCAGGCTGTGCTCGGCGCGCTCGGCGAGCACCTGCCGCCCGGTACCGCCGGTTACCTCGCCGGCAGCCTGCCGCCGCAGGTCGCCGGATGGGTCGCGCGGCGACCGGAAGACGTCCGACCCGACGACACGCCCCCCGAACTGCTCACCCACGAGATCGCCCGGCGCTGCGGCTGCCCCGACGAGGCGGCGCCGGACGCGATCCGCGCCGTCCTGCTCGCCGTGTACCGGGCCGTGCCCGGCGGCGTGATGTACAAGGTCAGGGCATACGCGCCGGGCGGCGTGTCGGCGCTGCTGCGCGACCATGCGCCGGAGCGCTCCGATGATCGGCGCCGGTCAGGTGTGGCTGCCGGTCTGGCCGGGTAGGACGTCATCATGATGCGCGAGGACGACTACCCGGAGGAGGAGCGCCCGGCCACCGACCCGTACCCGCAGCGGGTCTCCGACCCGGAAGCGGCGGGTCTGCCGGACACCGCCGACGACGACTCGACCGCGTGGGACGACGTACACAGCCCGCGCGAGTCGGACGGACCGGACCCGGCGGGCATGTCCACCACCGGACCACAGGGCGCCGAGCACTGGGGTACCACGCCCGAGGAGCAGCTGCACGGCGAACCGCTCGACATGCGGCTCGCCGAGGAGGAACCGGACGTCCAGGTCGACGACCCCCTCGCGTCGCCGCCGCCCGGACTCGCCGGCGAGACGCTGCCCGAGGAGAACGGCGACGGCGAGGAAGCCGAACTGGACGCGGACGTGTGGCAGCCGAGCCCCGAGTCGGACCCCGACTCGCAGGTGTCGCTGTACGACCGGCCGGACGTCGACTACGGCCACGCCGGTGAGGACAGCGTCGGCCGCCTCGTCGCACCCGACCAGGGCGGGCTGTCCGACGAGGAAGCGGACGCGGTCGCGTCCGACGAGGGCGCCGCGGGCGGCGGAGCGAGCGCGGAGGAGACCGCGATCCACGAGATCCCGGACTCGTGGTGATCCGGCCGCCGTACCGACCGCTGGAGCCGGGCGACCCGGCGACCTTCGCCGTGCGCCGCGAGCTGGATGTGCTGGTACCGACGCGGAACCGACCCGCGGAACTCGCCGCCGCCCTCGCCGGGCTCGCCGCCCAGCGGTGCGCGCACCCGAACGACGGCACCGTCACGCCGCCGTTCGGCGTGGTCGTCAGCGACCAGTCGGACGACCGACCGGCGTGGCACGATCCAGCCGTCGGCGGGATGGTCCGCGTACTGCGGCATCGTGGGCACCCGGTGCTGCTCGAACGGCACCTGCCCCGGCGCGGCCTCGCCGAGCACCGGGCGTTCCTGCTGTCCCGGTCGCGGGCGCGGTACGTGCTGTTCCTCGACGACGACGTCTGGCTCGAGCCCGGCGCGGTGGACCGGATGCTGGTCGCCATCCGCGAGCTGGGCTGCGGCTTCGTCGGCAACGCGCCGCACGGGCTGTCGTACCACGGAGATCGCCGCCCGCACCAGGAGAGCGGGTACGAGGAGTGGACCGGCCCGCCGCGACCCGAGACGCTGCACCCGCGCGGCCCGCAGTGGCGCCGCGCCTCGGTGCATGTCGCGGCGAACCTGCTGCATATCACCGAACGGCTGGGGCTCGCGCCCGGCGAGTGGCGGGCGTACAAGGTCGCCTGGCTCGGCGCGTGCGTACTGTTCGACCGCGCGAAACTGGTCGAGGTCGGCGGCTTCGACTTCTGGCCGGACGTACCGCCCGACCACTCCGGCGAGGACGTCGCGGTGCAACTGCGGGTCCTGGCGCGCCACGGCGGCGCCGGGGTGCTGCCCAGCGGGGCGTTCCACCTGGAGTCCCCCACGACGGTGCCGAACCGTGACGTCGAGTGCTTCGACGTGACCCACCCCGAGGGTGTATCCGTGGCGGCCGGGGGAACAGGGCACCGGTGGCAGTCACCCAACGGGTAGTCAACGCGTCGCCCGCCCAGGTGTGGGCGGTGCTCGCCGACGGCTGGACGTACAGCGACTGGGTGGTCGGTACCGCCCACATCCGGGGCGTCGACCCCGCCTGGCCGCGACCCGGTTCGCGGATCTACCACAAAGCCGGACCGTGGCCGTTGTCGCTGCGCGACAGGTCCACGTCGCTGTCCGCCGACGAGCCGCGCTGCCTGGAACTGACGGCGGGACTGTGGCCGCTCGGCGAGGCGAAGGTGCGGCTCGAACTGGCGCCGACGCCGACCGGCGGGACCAGGATCACCATGCACGAGTCGTTCGAGGGCGGCTCCCTGCGCTGGATGCGTACGAAGATCCACGACCTGTTGCTGCACGGGCGCAACGTGGAGGCGCTGCGGCGCCTCGGCGACCTCGCCGCCGGGCGTCCGCACCGGGTGGAGCCGCCGAGCGCAGCGGCCGGAGCGGCTCGGTCGGGTCGGGGGCCGGATGCGTCGCGTACGGATCAAGCGTGATCGCCCGGAGCGGCGCGCCGACTCCCGGCCCGTTCAGCTTCCGATCACGGACTTGCGGTACAGCGCGCGTTGGGCGGCACCGATCGCGACCCGGTACACCGACCCGGCGAGTGCCCGGTCGCGCGCCAGCGCGGCACGCGCGGCGTTCGCGCCGGGACCGCCGTGCACCCCGCCGCCCGGATGCGCGGACGCGCTGCCCAGGTACAGCCGGTCGATCGGGGTGTCGGCGCGGCTCAGGTTCGGTACCGGTCGGAAGAACAACTGCTGGTAGATCGCGGCGGTACCGCCGTTGATCGCCCCGCCCACCAGGCTCGGGTTCTCCTGCGCCAGTTCCGCCGGTCCGGTCACGACGCGGTCCAGGACGAGCGACCGGAAACCGGGAGCGTGGTCGGCGAACACCTGCTCCACCCGCTCCACCTGGGCGTCGATCTGCTCCGGCGTCCAGTCGCGGGCGTGCGGCAGGTGGGTGTACGCCCAGAGCGACTCGGTGCCTGCCGGTGACCGGCTCGGGTCCGAGGTGGTCATCTGACCGGCGACGAGCAGCGGTCGGTCCGGTACCCGGTCCTGGCGCAGCCGGGACGAGTAGTCGATCATCCCGTTCAGGTCGAGGTCGAAGTGCACGGTACCGGCGCCGGACACCGCCGGGTTGCGCCACGGTACCGGTCCGGACAGCGCCCAGTCGATCTTGAGGGTACCGGTGTCCCAGTGGAACTCGGCGAGGTCGGCGACGAACTGGGCGGGCAGGTGCCGCTCGCCCACCAGGTGCCGGTACAGCGTGGGCGCGGGCGTGTCGGCGACGACGGCGCGCCGCGCGCCGAACCGGCGACCGTCGGCGAGCGTGACCCCGGTCGCCCGACCGCCCGCCACGTCGACCTGTGCCACCGGCGCGTCGGTGACCACCGCTCCCCCGCCCTTCGCCAGCCGCGCCACCAGGGCGTCGGTGATCGCCTGAGCGCCGCCGACCGCGACCGGGAACCCCTGCCGCTGCCCGACCATGGTCAGCAGCCAGCCGAACACCGCGCTGCCCGGCTCCTGCGGCGCGAGGTCGGTGTGCAGCGCGCACCCGGCCAGCAGCGCCGCCGCGCCCTCGCCCCGGAACCGTTCCGCGCAGAACACGTCCACCGGCAGCGCCAGCCGCCGCGCCAGCCGCACCGCCCCGGCGGTACGCAGCCGGCGCAGCAGCGCCAACCCGGGGCGTACCGGCGGGAACGGGGTGAACAACATGTCGAGCAGCCCGTCGGCGATCGCGTCCCACTCGTCCGACAGCGCCTGCCACGCCTCGCCGTCACCGGGTGCGAACGCGTCGACCGACGCCGCGGTCGCCGCGACGTCGCGGGACAGCACCGCCGCCCGGTCGTCGGGCAGCAGGTGGGCCAGCACGTGCGGGGCGTGCCGCCAGCGCAGCCCGTACTCGTGCAGGTCGAGCACCGCCAACGGTCGCGACGCCGCCGCGAACGGGTAGAACGCGCTGCACCGGTCGCGGGAGAAGCCGGGGACGTTCATCGGCTCGGAGCGCACCGCGCCCCCGGGCGCGTCGGTCGCCTCCAGTACCACGACGCTCCAGCCCGCGTCGGCGAGCAGGTTCGCCGCGACCAGGCCGTTGTGCCCGGCGCCGACGACCACCGCGTCAACTATCACGACTGCCAGTGTTCCCGATGCTCGTCTACTGCGGACGGCGGATTGGCGAGCAGGTCGACCGCCGCGTCGCGGACCTCGGCGACCGGGATGTCGGCGACGAAACTCGGCTGGTGCGCGCAGCCCTGCCCGCCGCCCCGATGCGGGTACAGGTCCCGGGTGCAGTCCGCGCCGCACACCGGGCAGTGGATGGTCCACGAGATCAGCGGGCGGTGCCGCGCCCGGTACGGCGGAGCCCCATTGATGAGGTTGCCCACCCAGTACAACCCGACCGTCGGACAGCCGACCGCCTCGGCGACGTGGACCGGACCCGTGTCGTTCGAGACGACCAGCGCCGACCCGGCGAACAGGGCGGCGAGCCCGCCGATGGACAGCGCGCCGACCAGCGCGGTCGCCGGCGCGTCCATCGTCGCGACGACCTGCTCGACCAGGTCGCGTTCGGGCGGGGTACCGGTGACCAGAACATGCGCCCCGAGCCGCGCCAGCGCGTCGCCGACGGCGGCGAACCGCTCGGCGGGCCAGCGCCGCCGCGCGTCCGTCGCGCCGGGGTGCAGCACGACCCGCGGACCGGACGCGCGGTGCAGCTCGGGCGGCAGCGCACGCCGCGCCTGCTCGTGGTCCTCGCCGGTGAGCGCCAGTCGCGGCGTGTACGTCACCGGTCGCGCCCCGACCAGCCCGACCACCTCGAGGTACCGGAACACCTCCGGCTGGTAGTACTCGTACCGGATCCAGCGGTGCGGCGCGGGCGCGTCGGGTGCCCGCAGTCCGGCGGTGACGCGGGCGCCCAGGGCGGTCACCAGCGGGTTGCTGTACCGCCCGCCGCCGTGCAACTGGATCGCGATGTCGAACCGCTCGTCCCGCAGCCGGTCCACGTCCCGCCACGCGTCGTGCGCCGACTCACCCGGTCCGGGACCGCGCACGCCCGGCACCGGCGGTACGGTCAGCACCCGGTCGACCGGGCCCGGGCGACCGGTGAGGAACCGCTCGTGCCAGGGCGCGCCGAGCAGCACGATCTCCGCGTCGGGGTACGCGGCGCGCAGCGCCTCCAGGGCGGGCAGCGCGAAGATGTAGTCGCCGAGCGCGTTGGCGCGCAGTACGGCGATCTTCTTGACGTCCTCGACGAGCGCACCGGTGCCGGGCACCGTCACCGCCCGCCTCCCCGCGCGCTGCCGGTCAGGTCGCCGCGGCTGTCCCGCCCGCCGCCGGTACCGGCCCGGATCTGGTCGATCAGCCGGGTGGTGGAGCGGTCCGGCAGGTAGTCCAGCACCCGCACCTCGCCGCCGAGTTCGCGGACCATCGGCGCTTCGGGGATGAGTTCCTCGGGGTAGTCGCCGCCCTTGACGTACACGTCGGGACGCACCACACGCAGTAGTCCCCGGGGACTGTCCTCGTCGAACACCACGACGTGGTCCACACAGGACAGCGCGGCGAGCACCGCGACCCGGTCGTCCACCGGGTTGACCGGTCGGTCGTCGCCCTTGAGCCGGCGTACCGAGTCGTCCGAGTTGACCGCCACGACCAGCACGTCGCCGAGGCGCTTCGCCTGGTTGAGGTAGCCGACGTGACCCCGGTGCAGCACGTCGAAGCAGCCGTTGGTGAACACGATCCGCCGGTTGCGCTGCCGGTACCCGCCGACCAACCGGGCGAGTTCGGCGTGGTCGACGACGCGTCCCTGCGCCTCGTCGTCCCCGGCGCGGCACAGCCCGTCCGCGTCGCACACGGCGGTACCGGGGGTGCGTGTGGCGACCGTCGCCGCCCGCTGCGCCACCTCGGCGGCGGTGGACGGTTCCGCCCCGGCGAGCAGGGCGAGGGTGAACGCGGCGACGTAGCTGTCCCCGGCGCCGGCTGCCTGCCGCTCCGGGACCGGGTCGGCGTACGTGCGGTACGGCGGCGCGTCCGGCGACAGCAGCACCGAACCCTCGCTGTCCAGCGTGACCGCCGCCAGCCGCGCCCCGAGCCGTTCGCGCAGCGCGTCGGCGTTCGCCAGGACCCAGCCGCACCGGTCGCCGGGCGCGGCGGAGTCGGCGAGCGCCTCGGTGAAGTTCGGGGTGACCACGTCGGGGCGCAGGTCTGCCCAGGGCAGCGGGTCGTGCGCGTCGACCACGAACAGCGGCAGCCCGGCGCGCCGGGCGGCGAGCCGGCGACGGGCGTCGTCGCCGCAGACCCCGAGGCCGTAGTCGCAGACGAGGACCGCCTCGGCGGGAGTGTCCAGGTACGCCCACAGTTCGTCGACCGCCCAGCCGGGCAGCGGACCGGAGTCGCCGTCGTCCACCCGTACCAGGATCTGGTCCTCCGCCATCACCCGGTTCTTGACCATCGTGCGGCGACCCGGCACCGGTACCAGCCGGGTCTCCACGCCGGCCGCCTCGGCCAGGGCGCGCAGCCGCTCACCGTCCGCGTCGTCGCCGACCACGGACACCAGTACCGGGTGCGCGCCGAGTGCCGCGAGGTTGACAGCGGTGTTCGCCGCGCCGCCGCAGTGGTAGGCGCGCTGGCGTACCTCGACGACCGGTACCGGCGCCTCCCGGCACAGCCTGCTCGGTTTCCCGGTGAGCCACCCGTCGAGCAGGGCGTCTCCGACCACGAGTACCCGGTGCCCGGACCACCGCTCGACCAGTTCTCCGATCCCCGCACTGACCGGCCCCATCCACTCCCCCTTTCGGCGACTGTTCCGGGTCGTGGCGTTGGACGCGCCGAGCCGGAATGGTCGAAAGCCCGCTCCCCGCAGCGGCGGTACCCGGAGGACGTCGCGCGAAACCGTTTCACGAGTACCCAGACGGGTAGTCCACGCGCTGTGACCTCAACCGACGACGACATGGACAACCTGCTCGACAAGGTGTTCCTGGGTGACGAACGGCTCTCCGGCGGGGAGATCCAACGCCGCGCGCTCGCCGAGGAGGCACCGGCGGACCTGCTGGAACTCCTGGACCAGTTGCCCGAGGGCGAGTACGCCCAGGACGAGGCAGCCGAGGCGCTGCGCCAACTTGCCGACTGAGGCGGGGGTGTGCCCGGCTGGAGGCGGGGTGTGCCCGGACCCGCGTACACCGCTGGTGGGGTAGCTACCCCACCATCGGTGTACGGATTCCGGGACGCAGGTCGTCGTCCCCGAACGGCTAGAACCGCTCGGTCGCGGTCGGGTGCCCCAGCGCCTTCCAGACGTCGTCGATCGTGGCGTACTCCTTGTCGGGCAGTCGCTCGATCGCGTCGCGGACGTCCTGGGGCGCCTCCATGTTCTCGGCGTTCTCGCGCAGTTGATCCTTGGTGTACGGCCAGTGGGTACCGGCGATGAACCGACCCAGCCGGCTGCGCTCGTCGACCTGCTCGGTGGTCATCCCGGCGGGTGCGCTGCCCGGACGGTCGTCACCGATGATCGCGTCCGGCTCCGGCTGGTCCTCGCCGGGCGGCTCGGGCTCGCGCCACTCCTCGGCGCGCGACCCGGTCGGCCCGCCACGCAGGTGCGACTGCACCTCCTTGGAGAGCTCGTCGTCCATGCGCGGCCCGTGGGTGCTGTTCTGGTCCATGACCAGTCCGCTACCCGGCGACCCGCGACGACAAACCCGGCGTGTGCGCGGTGGCGGCGCGGGTACCGAACCGGCGGAGGTGACGCGGAATGCCTCGTGACGACGGCACCGAGGCGCGCCGGCTGAACCTGGCGATGGGGGTGCTCGCCGGGTGGTACCTGCTGGGCATCGCGATCGGGCTGCTCGTGCTGCGGGTCGCGGCGCCCGATCCGGGCGTGGTTCTGCTCGCCGGGCCGATCGTGCTGGTCGCGGTGGTGTTCGTGGCGCCGGGCACGTTCATCGTGCTGGCGAACCGGCGACGCCGGCTCGGACCGGTGGCGCTGGGTACCGCGAGCGCGCTGGCGGGCGCCGTCGTCGCGGCGGCCGGGGTCACCATCGCGCTCACCCTGAGGTGAGCGCGACCGTCCGGCAACCCCGCGCTCACCCTGAGGTGAGCGCTCAGCCGGCGGCGCTGCGGCGCAGTCGGATCCACCGGTACCCGTACCCGGACAGGTCGAGCGCGTCGAGCCGACCGACCGGCTGGTACCGCTGGTCGCCGAACACCTGGTCCGGCTCGTCCGTCTCGGCGTACAGCGAGCTGAGATCGACCCGTACGTCCTCGGGTCCGAGGTTGTGCAGGAACAGCATCGAGCCGGACGGACCGTCGGCGCGGTGCGCCAGTACCCGTCGGGGCAGCGGCACGTCGACCGGGCTGCACACACCCGCGCCCACCTCGGGACTTTCCCGCAACGTGTGGATCATGCGCTCGAACCAGGACAGCAGCGAGCCGGGGTCGTGGCGCTGGGCGGTGACGTTGACCTTCTGGTACGAGTACTCGCCGCTCGACACGACGGGACGGATCAGCTTGTCGGCGCTGGAGAAGCCGGCGTTCTTCGACGCCGACCACTGCATCGGGGTACGGATCGCGTCCCGCCCCTCCAATGCGAGGTCGTCGCCCATCCCGATCTCCTCGCCGTATCTGAGCACCGGGGTGCCGCGCAGCGTGAACTGCAGCGAGTACGCCAATTCCAGCCGCCGCCGGTCGTTGCCCAGCATCGGCGCCAGCCGGCGGCGGATACCCCGGTCGTACAGCCGCATCTCCGGTTTCGGACCGAACTGCTCGAACACGTCCGAGCGCTGCTCGGTGGTGAGCCGGGACAGGTCGATCTCGTCGTGGTTGCGCAGGAAGGTCGCCCACTGCGCGCCCCGGGGCAGCGCCGGCGAGTTGCGCAGCGCCTCGATGACCTGCTCGGGGTCCTGACGGGCGAGGGCGAGGATGATCCTGCCGTTGAGCATGAAGTCGAACAGCATGTGCAGCCGGTTCGCCGACCCGCCCTCGTCGGCGAAGTACTGGATGAGCTGGTCCGCCTCCACATTCGCCTCGGCCAGCAGCAACGCGTCGCCGCGTCGCCACTGGACGTACTGCCGCAGTTCGGTGAGGAGTTTCAGGTCCTTCGACGGCGCGGGGTTGCCGGGTTCGGTCAGCTCGATGATGAACGGGGCGGCGTCGATACGGAATCCGGAGACGCCCAGGTGCAGCCAGAAACCCATGATCTTCTTGAGTTCCTCGCGGACCCGCTCGTTGGCGTAGTTGAGGTCCGGCTGGAACTCGTAGAACCGGTGGTAGTACCAGGCTTGCGCCTGCTTGTGGTACGTCCACGTCTCGTGCTGCTCGCCGGGGAAGACCATGCCCTGGAACCGGTCCGGCGGCTCCTCGGTCGACCAGATGTACCAGTCGCGGTACGGCGAGTCCGGCGACTCGCACGCCGACTGGAACCACGGGTGCTGGTCGGAGGTGTGGTTGGCGACCAGGTCGATGATCACCCGGATGCCGCGGTTCGCCGCCTGGTGCAGCAGTTCGGCGAAGTCGCCGAGGGTACCGAGCGCGGGGTTGACCGTGTAGAAGTCGGTGACGTCGTAGCCGTCGTCGCGGTTCGGGGTCGGATGGATGGGGGCCAGCCACAGGCAGGTGACGCCCAGCCGGGACAGGTAGTCCAACCGACCCATGAGGCCGCGGAAGTCGCCGATGCCGTCGCCGTCGGAGTCCGCGTAGGTCTCCACGTCCAGCGAGTAGATGACCGCTTCGTCGTACCAGTGCTCGCTCACGCCGCAGCAAGTCCCCGCGGGAACCGGACGCCAAACGACGCGACCGGGCGGGAACGCCTATCGGGTGTCGAGCCGCGCCCAGACGATCTTGCCGTCGGTCGTCGGTACACAGCCCCACGCGGACGACACGGCGGCGATCAAGAGCAGTCCACGCCCGCGTTCCTCGGTGACGTCGGGGGTCTTCGCCACCGGTCTCCCGAGCGCGCGGTCGCGGCACGAGACGTACAGGTCTTCGCCGCGTACCAGCAGGGACACGTCGAGCGGGGTGGCGGCGTGCCGGACCGCGTTGCCGACCAGTTCGGATATCACCAGTTCGGCGAGGTCGCGGGTGGCGGGCGGTACGTCGCAACGCTCACACGCGGCGAGTACGAACGCGCGGGCGCTCGCGGCGGCGTACACGGTGGGGTGCAGGTGCAGCGTGACCCGGCGCGGTACCGGGAAGTTGCGGGCGGCGGCGAGCGCCGCCTCCATCGGCTCGTACACGGTGAGGTGTCGCGACACGGCGCGGCGGGCGAGCGCCCCGCCGATGCCGGAAGCCGGTGCGACGAGCAGCAAATGGGTGCCCGGCCACCGTGCGGCGCGGGCAGCCACCGCGGCGAACAGCACCAGCGTGATCTCGTTCGATACCCGCACCCGCCGCAGGTCGACGACGAGGGCGGACGGCTGGTCGGCGAGCGGCTCGAGCATCGCCTCGCGCGCCACCTGAGCGGTGTGCCGGTCGAGCAGTCCGTACAGTCGCACCACCGCGACAGGGAAGCGAGCCTGATGTTCGACGGTCAGGGTCGTCATCGTGCCCGCAACTCCCGCCGCCGGTCGACTCGGCACCGCGCCTCTCGGTTCAGTCCTGTGGCCGCATGGGCCGGTCCGGCACGTCGCGCTGTCCGGATGCCGTCTGCTGTCCGCCTGCATAGGTGAGCCGCCCACGACTCTGGTCCAACTCCTCCGTGACTCCTGGCTCACCTTCGGCGTCGCGCGGATCGACGCCGGCGCGCGGCACGTCGGTCTGCTTTTCGATCTCCTCATAGTCCGGCTCACGCATGGCGTATAGCTACCCGGCACGGCAGCCCGAAAACGCCGGACGTCGCCGCGGCACGGGTCCGCGACGAGCCGCTGTGACCTGCGACTTCTCCGGTACCGCAGCGGGATCGGCGACATCTGTCGGGTAACCGACGCCCGGCGCCGGAAACAGTGGTCGGACAGGTATCGAGCGCACCGATCGGGGTACGCGGGGGTCCCGGCACAGAACCGATCGGAGGGTGTTCGCATGACCACAGCCGCCGAGCAGGACGTCATCGAACTGCTACTGACCCAGCACAACCAGATCAAGGACATGTTCTCCCAACTGGGCATGGCGACCGGCGAGCAGCGTCGGGACCTGTTCGAGGATCTGGTCCGGCTGCTCGCCGTGCACGAGACCGCCGAGGAGGAAGTGGTGCACCCGCTCGCGCGGCGGCGCATCGAGTCGGGCGACCAGATCATCGACGCGCGGCTGCACGAGGAACAGGACGCCAAGCAGATGCTGTCTGACATGTACGACAAGGGCATCGACGCGCCGACGTTCGAGTCCGACCTGACGGCGCTGCGGGACGCGGTGATCGCGCACGCCACGCACGAGGAGAACGAGGAGTTCCCGTACCTGCGCCAGTCCGTCGACCCGGACCAGTTGCGGAAGATGGCGACGGCGGTACGGGCAGCCGAAGCGACCGCCCCGACCCGCCCGCACCCGAGCGCGCAGACCGCCACGGCGAACGTGATGCTCGGTCCACCGTTGGCGGTCTTCGATCGGATGCGCGACGCGTTCCGCGGCGCCCGCGAGCCCGGCGACGGTTGACCGCCAACCCCTTCCACGGTGCGATATCGCGCCGCGCAACTACTGAGGGCGGCCCTTCGGGCCGCCCTCAGTAGTGTCCGAGGCAAGCCAGTCCACAGCAGCCGACACGACCTCCTCCGGTACCACGTGTCCGCCGTCGAACTCCTGGTACTCGACGTCGTAGCCGGCTTCGCGCAGGGCGGGCACGATCCGCCGGCTGCACCGGTCGATCGGGAGCACCCGGTCCTGCCGCCCGTGTGAGACGTAGACCGACGGGGTACCGAGGCGCGACATCGGGGACATGAACCCCGGCGAGAACGCGATCACCCGGTCGAACAGGTCGCCGTTGGTGATGCCGAGCGACAGCGCGTACGACGCGCCGTCGGAGAACCCGCCGATCGCCAACGACCCGGACAGCGGGTACGTCGCCAGGACCCGCCGCAGCGCGTCGCTGATCCGGTCGATGTCCGGACCGTACCCGTCGAGCAGCAGATCCCAGGTACCGGCGACGGACTGCGGGGCGAGCAGCAGCAGCCCGTTCCCGTCGGCGCGCCCGCGCAGCAGTCGCAGCCCGTCCGACGCGCGACCGCCCGCGCCGTGCAACGTGACGACCAGCCACTTCGGGTGCGGCGGCAGGTACATCAGGGCGGGCGGTCCGTGGTCGAGGCCCACCGTCCGAATTCCGGGACCGTCGCCCGGTACCGGCTCCGCGGGCGCGCACAAGCTGATCCGTCCGTGGGACGAATCCGCCGGTAGCGCTGGGCGAGGCTGGCCGGTCTCGGGCATGCGGCACGCCCCCTTCCGTCTTCGTGATCGGGTACCCGCTGTCTCCCCGCGCGACACCCGATGCGTCGACCCGCCACCCATCCTGCGTAAATAAATTCATGTCTATTTACTTCGCATCCGGCACCTGATAGATAGACGTCACATCGCGCGGCACGCGTCGCCCGGCTACCCCTGGCCGGCGACGCCGCGCACGTACCGAAAAGGTGATGCGGATGCATCTGCCCCGAATCCCGCGCGCCAGACCGGCGCGCGCCGCCGGCGTGATCCTGCCGGCCGTCTTCGCCATGCTGCTGGTCACCGCAACCTCGGCGGCGGCGAACGTCACACTCACCCAGGTCAGCTCCGACCCGTACAGCGACTCGCAGGCGCAGCACCGCACCGAGGTCGAGCCGGACACCTTCGCCTACGGCAGCACCATCGTGTCCGCCTTCCAGGTCGGTCGGGTGTACGGCGGAGGCGCGTCCAACATCGGCTTCGCCACCTCGAACGACGGCGGCGCCACCTGGACCCACGGCTTCCTCCCCGGAATCACCACCAACGGCGGCGGCTCGTACGGTCAGGCGAGCGACGCGGCGGTCGCCTACGACGCGCGGCACGGCGTCTGGCTGATCTCCTCGCTCGGCATCAGCAGCAGCCAGGTCAACGTGCTGACCAGCCGGTCGACCGACGGCGGGCGTACCTGGAGCAACCCGGTGACCACCGCGACCGGGTCACTGGACAAGAACTGGATCGTCTGCGACAACTACGCCGCCAGCCCGTACTACGGCCACTGCTACACCGAGTACGACATCACCAGCTCCGGCGACTCGCTGCGCATGAAGACCTCCACGGACGGCGGGCTGACCTGGGGCTCCGCCCTGGCGACCGGAGACCGCGCGACCGGTCTGGGCGGGCAGCCCGTGGTCCTGCCCAACGGCACCGTCCTGGTGCCGTACGAGTCGTTGAACGGGCAGATCCGCTCGTTCCGTTCGGTGGACGGCGGTAGCTCCTGGCGGTCGACGGTCCAGGTCGCCACGGTCAGCCACCACGATGTCGCGGGCGGTCTGCGCGAGGAGTACCTGCCGTCCGCCGAGGTCGACGCCGCGGGCACGGTGTACGTGGCGTGGTCGGACTGCCGCTTCCGGTCCGGCTGCTCCAGCAACGACATCGTGATCGCCAAGTCGACCAGCGAGACGACGTGGGCGTCCCCGATCCGCGTCCCGATCGACGCCACGACCAGCACCGTCGACCACTTCATTCCGGGGATCGGCGTCGACCCGTCGACGTCCGGTTCGAGCGCGCGCCTCGGGTTGACGTACTACTACTACCCGTCGGCGAGCTGCTCGTCGTCGACCTGCCAGCTCGACGTCGGCTTCATCTCCTCGGCGAACGGCGGTACCAGTTGGAGCGCGGCGACGCAGATCGCCGGTCCGATGTCGCTGTCCTGGATTCCGAACACCTCGCAGGGTCGGATGGTCGGCGACTACATCTCCACCTCGGTGTTCTCCGGGGGCAACGCGTACCCGGTGGTAGCGGTCGGCAACGCGCCCAGCGGCAGCACGTTCGACCTGGCGATGTACGTGCCGACCGGCGGTCTCGCCGTGACCGGCGGCTCGAACACCGCCTCCGCCACGCTGCCCGCCGGCGCGGTCGGCTCGCCCGCGTCGCCGTCCCTGCCGGAACAGGCGAAGATGATGCGCTGACGGTCGCGGATGCCCGCCCGTCGGCCGCGTGCCGACATGTGCGGACTGAGGTCGACACCGCTCGGCGTGTGCGTACATCCCGAGTGAGGTGAGCATCCCAGGACGCCGGCAACCCCGGTGGTGTGCGTACCCCACCGGGGTTGCCGACCTGTCGCCCCACGCGTCGAATCACCGGCGCGCAATGTCGACCAGCGCGCCCAGTCACCAGCGCGCAATGTCGACCAGCGCGCCCAGTCACCGGCGCGCAATGTCGACCAGCGCGGCGACCAGGGACACCAGCACGAATCCGATCGCGACGACGAGGGCATGCCGGAACGCCTGCGCCCAGTCGCCGTGCGTACCGGCGAGACGCGCGAAGAACACCGACCCGACGCTGGCGATCCCGATCGCGGTGCCGATCCGCTGCCCGGTCTGCAGCACGGCGCCGGCACTGCCGGCGCCGCGTACCGGCACCTCGGCCAGGGTCAACGTCTGGTTCGGGGCGATCACCAGCCCGCTGCCGATCCCGGCGACCAGGAACGGACCGGCGGTGGCGAACGCCACGCCGTGCGCCGGTACCAGCGCGTCCGCCACGATCACCGCGGACAGCCCGACCGCGACCATGACGAGTCCTCCCGCGATCAACGGACGACCGAGTCGGACCACGACCCGACCGCCCAGCGCCGCCGCCGCGGCTGAGCCGAGCGCGAACGGCGTGATCGCCACGCCCGCCTGCAGCGCCGAATAGCCCAGCCCCGCCTGCAGGTACAGGGTGAAGATGAAGAAGATCGCGGTGAACCCGGCGAAGTACAGCAGCGCGATCAGGGCGCCGAGCGCGTAGGAGCGCAGCCGGAACAGCGACAGGTCGATCACCGGCGTCGCCCGGCGCGCGTACCGCCGCTCCCACCCGACGAACCCGGTGAGCACCGCGACGGACAGCGGTACCAGCAGCCACTTGCCGGCACCGCGCCACTGCTGCTCCTGGACCAGCGGCAGCAGCAGGAGCAGCACCCCGGTACCGAGCAGCAGCACCCCGACCGGATCGAGGCTCTCCTGTCGACGATGCTCGACGGGGCGCACGGGGATCAGCCGGTACGCGAGGACGATGGCGACGATGCCGACCGGCAGGTTCACGTAGAACACCCAGCGCCAGCCCTCGGCGGTACCGGCGACCTGGATGAGCAGCCCGCCCAGCAGCGGACCGATCGCGGTGGACACCCCGATGACGGCGCCCAGCAAGCCGAACGGGCGGCCCCGCTCCGCCGGTCGGAACAGTTGCTGGATCAGCCCGCTGATCTGTGGGTTGACGATGCCGCCGGCGACGCCTTGGACGAGCCGCGCGAGTACCAGCGCCAGGGCGCTCGGCGCGACCCCCGCGCCGGCGCTCGCCAGGGTGAACAGCGCGAGACCGGCGATGAACACGGGTCGTCGACCGCGCGCGTCGCCGAACCGCCCCGAGGGCACCAGCACCAGACCGAAGGTCAGCGCGTACCCGGACAGCACCCATTGCAGGTCGCTCTGGGTCGCGTGCAGCCCGGTACGGATCGACGGCAGCGCCACGTTCACGATGCTCACGTCGAGCAGCGTCATGAACCCGGCGACCAGGCAGACGGCGAGCGCTTTCCAGCGCCTCGGGTCCGGCTCGGTCGCGTCGGGACCGTGCCCCGCCGGGGCTGGGGCGGTTCGGGGCGCGGGTGGTGTGGTGGGGCGGGCGTGCGCGCCGGTACCGTCAGCCGAGTTCGGCACGAAGATCGTCCGCGGTCAGCACGGCGCCGTACGCCGGGCTGCCCGGCTGGTGCTTGCGACCGCCGTGGCTCAGATCGCCGGCGTCGACCGCGTCGAACCCGATCTGGTCGATCAACTCGGCGACCACGCGTTTCGCGTCGGGATCGTCGCCGGAGATCGGGATGGCCATGCGGTCCGGCGCGCCCGGTGGACGCCGACGTTCGCGCAGGTCGGTCCAGCGGATCGCGTTGAACGCCTTGACCACCTTCGCACCCGGAAAGTGCGCCCGCACCAGCTCGCTGGACGTGGTCCGACCGCTGTCCAGTTCCGGGTAATGCCCGTCACGCTGCGGGTAGTAGTTGCAGGTATCGATGACGACCTTGCCGGCGACGCCGTCGGCGGGTACGTCCTCGTACCGACCGAACGGCACGCTGACCACGACAGCCTCGCCGAACCGTTCAGCCTCGGCGGCGGTCGCCGCGTGTCCCCGGTCGCCCAACTGCCCGACCAGGGCGCGCAACGTCTGCGGTCCGCGCGAGTTGGCGATCGCGACGTCGTGCCCGACCTCGGTGAACTCCTCCGCCAAGGTACCGCCGATGTGACCCGCGCCCACGATGCCGATACGCATGGGCTGTGCCTTTCCTGTACCGGGGAGCGCTACTGCTCGGTGCGGTCCTCGATCTCGGTACCCTGCTCGCCGGGGCGCGCGCCGATCGCCTCTTCGGCTGCCTTGCCGCCGGTGCTGTCGTCGCCGAGCGAGGTGTCCATGCCACCGCCGGGCATGTCGCTCGCCCCGCTGACCCCGCCCTCGCCCTGCTGAGGTCCGGCGGCGCTGGAGTCTCCGGTATCGGCTGGCTGGGCCGCGCTCTCGTCGATCCGACCACCCGCGGTCTCCGCCGGCATGTGGTCCACCCGCGCCTTCGCGACGCGCTTGAGGTCCTCGTCGTCCCGCATCGGTTCCTCCAGAGGTAGCCCTGACCTGTCGGGGTAGCCCTGACCTGTCGTCGGTACCTCCCGTGCCCGGCTGACCTGCCGGTAAACGCCGACCCGCGGGTGAACCGGTGGGCCGGTGCGCGCCGTCGGCGCGCACCGGCCCACCCGCGATCAGGACACGTTCAGCGCGGTGTCGTCGACGACGAAGGACGTCTGCAGGGAGCTGTCCTCGGTACCGGTGAACTTCACGGTCACGGTCTGTCCGGCGTACCCGGCGACGCTGAACGAGCGCTGGGTGTACCCGGTGTTGTGGTCGAGGTTCGAGTACGTGGCGAGCGTGGTCAGCACCGACCCCGA
This sequence comes from Micromonosporaceae bacterium, assembly GCA_036378155.1. GTDB lineage: Bacteria > Actinomycetota > Actinomycetes > Mycobacteriales > Micromonosporaceae > DASUXA01. The sequence continues at coordinate 38,044 of DASUXA010000009.1, forward strand.
CGAGTTGAGCAGCTGCACCTTGAGCGTGTCGTACCGGGTGCTCGTGGTCGTCTCGTCGGTGTCGATGTGCAGCCAGAACGCCAGGGTGTACGTGGCGCACCCGGCGGGCAGGGTGACCGTCTGCGCCAGGGTGTCGGTGTGGCTGCTGCCGTACCCGTCCATCCAGGCGTCCCACGACCCGGAGTGCGGCGGCTCGCTGCCGCTGTTGCTGATCACCCCGGACGAGGCGGTCCACGGCGCGGCGCTGCCGGTTTCGAACCCGGGATTGCCGAGCAACTGCCCGCCGCCGGTGCATCCGGTCGACGACGTGGTCCACACGTCGGTGATCGGGGTCGCCGAGGAGCTGTTGCCGGCGTACGGCAGCCCGTAGGCGTCCTCGATGGTGCGCAGCACGTTGTAGTGGTTGATCCGCTCGGTGTACGTGCCGGGCTTGACCTGCTGCCCCACGAAGATCGTCGGAATGTGGTTGCTGGACAGGCTGTCGTCCTCGTCCCAGGTCACGATCAGCAGGCTGTTGTGGGTCTTCGCCCATTGCGCGTACCCGTCGATGTTGTTCTTCAGCCAGGTGTCGCCTTGGGAGACGCTGCCGTCGTGCATGTCGTCCTGCAGGTTCGGCACCACGATCGACACCGTCGGCAGGGTGCTGTACGTGGTCGGGAAGTCGGCGAACGTCAGGTTGTCGGCGGAGGGCACGTTGGTGAAGTCCACCCACGGGTTGTGCTTGCGCGCGTACGAGCCGCTGGTGCAGCCGGTGTACCCGTCGTAGGGCATGCTCTCCGAGTAGCCGGCGAAGGTCAGCCCGGCGCCGATCAGTTCCTGTCCGAGGTTCGCGGTGGAGTACGTGTGCGGGCAGGAGTCGTCGGTCAGCCCCTGGGTGGAGCCGGAGAACAGCGCGAGGTAGTTCGGCTCGCTGGGGTGGGTGACCGCGTACGACTGGCTGAACAGCGCGCCCTGGCTGGCCAGCGAGTTGATGTACGGCGCGCTGGAGTTGCCGATGATGCTGCTGTACGAGTGGTTCTCCTCGATCACGACGACGACGTGGTCCGGGCGCGGTACGGCGGCTGTAGCCGGTGCCGCCGCGGTGGAGGACGGCGCGGTCGGGTGGGCGGTGGCGGCAGCGGGTGCCGCCGCTGCCAGCGTCGCGGCCGCGAACAACGCGACCAGCGCGCGAAGGGTGCCGATCGATCTCAGGGGTGTGGTCATCGGTCCTTCTCTCTGCGGGATCTCCGCCCGAACGCCCGGGCAGAGATGTATCGAAATACAGAGATAAAGCTACCGGTACCACCCCGGAAAATCACGGCGCGGCGGTCAGGAGGGACCCGTCCGCGTGATCGACCGCGACCGGTACGCCGAGCGCGAACCGGTCTTGCCGAGCGACGGCGGCACTGCTGGGGTGGGATCCATGCGGATCGCTGTGTTGTCGGACATCCACGGAGTGCTTCCCGCGCTCGAGGCGGTGCTCGCCGAGCCGGACGTACGGTCCGCGGACCGCGTCGTGCTCACCGGCGACCTCGCCGCCGGGCCCCAGCCGGTCGAGACCCTCGACGCGCTGCGCGGGCTCGGCGAGCGGGCGGTGTGGGTACGCGGAAACGCCGACCGCGAACTCGTCACCTTGCGCGGCGACCCGGACGTCACCATCCCGGACCCGATCGCGCCGTGGGCCGCCGCCCAGCTGCGCCCCGACCAGGTCGCCCTGCTCGACTCGCTGCCCCGGTCGATCATGTTTCACCTCGGCGCGCTCGGTGCCACCGTGTTCTGCCACGCGACGCCGCGCGACGACGAGGAGGTCGTCCTCGTCGACAGCCGGGTCGACCGCTGGGCGGAGGTCTACGCCGAACTCGACCCGTCGGTGTCCACGGTGGTATGCGGGCACACCCACATGCCGTTCGTGCGGCTCGTCGACCGCCGCCTGGTGGTCAATCCGGGCAGCGTCGGAATGCCGTACGGCGGACCGGGCGCGTACTGGGCGCTGCTGGACGACAACGGCGCGGTGACCCTGCGGGTGACCCGGTTCGACGTGGACGCGGCCTGCGACCGGATCGCCGTCGAGTCGTCGTACCCGGACGCGCGGCGGTGGGCCGACACGTACGTCCGGTCGCGGGTCTCCGACATCGACGCGCTGCGCGTGTTCGGTCCGCGCGACGGCAGGACCGCTTAGCACCGGTACATTCCTCGGCGCCGGCGTACAGGTCGGCGAGATCGGCGGACGGTCCGGCGGCGATGCCGTCGAGGAGCCGCTGGACAATCTCGGTCGCGCTCGGAGTGATCATGCTCGCGACCCTACCGCCGCCGCTGCGAGGGGACGGCCAGGGGCGGCGCGGTATCCGCGAGATAGTTATGATCATCGAATGCTTGATACGCCTTTTCGTTACCGTTCGCCCGAGGACGACAGCGCCCGCTGGTGGGATTTCCCGTTCCGCGACGGCGACATCGTGATCAGTGCCCGGTCGAAGAGCGGTACCACCTGGCTGCAGATGATCTGCGCGCTGCTGGTGTTCCAGTCCCCCGACCTGCCCGAGCCGCTACCCACCCTGTCGCCCTGGCTGGACTGGCTGATCACCCCCCGCGAGGAGGTGTACGCCCAACTCGCCGCCCAACAACACCGCCGGTTCATCAAGACCCACACCCCGCTCGACGGCCTCCCCCTCGACGACCGCGCCACCTATCTCGTGCCGGCACGCCACCCCCTCGACGTCGCGGTGTCGCTGTACCACATGCTGCGCGACAACCTGGACTGGGAACGCAAGCGCGAACTGCTCGACGCGCCCGAGTTGGCACCGCCCCGACAGACGCCGCGCGAGTGGCTGCTGTCCTGGATCGACAACGACGCCGACCCGCGCGAACAGATGGACTCGCTGCCCGGCGTGATGTGGCACCTGACCGACGCCTGGCAGCGCCGCCACCAACCGAACATCGTCCTCGTCCACTACGACGACCTGCGCGCCGACCTCGACGGACAGATGCGCCGCCTCGCCGACCTGCTCGACATCACCGTCCCCGACGACATCTGGCCCAGCCTCGTGGCAGCCGCCACGTTCGACGGGATGCGCGACCGAGGCGAGCGGATCGCGCCGACCACGAAGGGGGTCGTGAAAGACGGTCGGATGTTCTTCCGTGCCGGGCGGTCGGGATCGGGGCGGGAACTGCTCACGGAGCAGGAAATGTCCCGGTACCGCGAGCGGGTCGCCGAGCTCGCCCCGCCGGACCTGCTCGCCTGGCTGCACCGGGACCGGTAGCGAACCCGACGAGCGCCGGTCGGGTCGGCGTGCCGCCGACCCGACCGGGACGCGCCCCGCGGCTCAGATGAACAGCAGCTGGGCGCCCTCGGTCTTCTCGATGAAGTCGGCGGCGCTGATGATGCCCTCGACCTCCTCGTACAGGTCGTCCTCGGTGAGCCGCATCATGTCGGCGGACATCCGGCACGCCCACAGGTGCCCGCCCGACGCGACGATCTGCTCCAGGAACTCCGGCACGTCGGGTACCCCGACGTCCGCGATCTTGGTGCGCATCATGTGGGTCGCCATCGCGGTCATCCCGGGCAGCCCACCGAGCCCCTGCGGCATGTGCGTCGCCGTGTTGCCCAAGAGGGTGAACTTCAGGTCGCGCATGCGCGACTTCGTGATCATGTCGAAGCCCCAGAACGTGAAGAACAGGTGGGTCTCCACACCCTCGCCGAGCGCGGCGTTCGCGAGGACCAGACCGGGATACGCCATGTCGAGGTTGCCCTTGGAGCAGATGATCGCGAGCTTGCGCCCGGTGGTTTCCTCCTCGCCGAAGTCCGGCACGATCGACGGCGCGGTATCGGTTGCCATGACGAATCCTCCTCACACGCAGCCGCGCGGCTTCGGCAGCCCGGCGATGTACGCCATCTTCTTCGCCGGCTTCTTCGGGAACAGCACGAACAGGTCCTTGGTGGGTATGCCGCCCACCACGGACACCCGGCGCAGCGTCGGTGTCTCCCCCTGGGCGACGTAGTCGGCACGCAGGAACCGGATCGCCTTCCAGTGTTCGGCGGTCAGGTCGATGCCGATCTGAACCGCCAACTGCTTCGCCAGGTCGTCGTCCCACTCGTCGTAGACGGTCAGGAACCCTTCGTCGTCGACGTGGACCTCGCGCCCGGCGATGGTGGTCACAGGCATGACGTCACTCCTCGATCTGTGCGTCGCGATGCTTGCCGGTCATCGACATGTGCGCCGGCAGTGGGAGAGGGCGACCGGGCAGCAGGACGTTCCAGTACGTCCACCGGAACGCGAGCTTGCCCCAGTGGTTCGCGGTCGACTCCTTGAGCAGGCTGAACGGTCCGACACCGGGCAGCGGGTACCGTCCCGGCAGCGGCTCGGTGTCGTAGTTGAAGTCGAGCAGCAGACCCTTGCCGCGACCGGATTCCACGAAGCAGTTGGCGTGCCCGTCGAAGCTGCCGGTCATCGGCTCGCCCCGGATGTACCGCTGGAAGTTGTCCACGAAGACGTCGACCGAGAAATGCGCGGCCGAACCCGCCTTCGACGTCGGGATGTCGCTGGCGTCGCCGAGGGCGAAGATGTCCGGGTACGCCTTGGACAGCAGGGTGTGCCGGTCCACCGGTACCAGGTTCAGTTCGTTGCCGAGCCCCGAGCGGGCGACGTACTCCGCGCCCATGTTCAGCGGTACCGTCACCAGCAGGTCGAAGTCGATCTTTCGTTCGTCGTACGAGATCAGCGCGCGGTCCTCGACCCGCTCGACCATGAAGTCGGTCTCCACCGCGATCGTGCGCTCGTCGAGCATCGCGCCGAGGCGCCGCGACGCGACCGGCTGGGTGAACGCGCCGGACAGCGGCGTGACGTACACCAGTTCCACCCGGTCGCGGATGCCCCGCCGACAGAAGTAGTCGTCGGCGAGGAAGCTGAACTCCAACGGAGCCACCGGGCACTTGATCGGCATGTCGACGATGTGCACCACGAGGCGACCACGGGTGAACCGCCGCAGCGCGCCGGCGAGGGCGACCGCGCCGTCGTAGGTGTAGAAATCGAAGATGCTCTGCCGCCACTGACCGCCGTCGAGCAAGCCGGGCGTCTGGTCCGGGCGCGGTTCGACGCCCGTGGCGATCACCAGATAGTCGTACCGCAGCCGTCGCCCGCTGCCCAGGATCACCTCGCGCTCGTCGGCGTGGACCGCGTCGATCTCCCCGTACACCAGCCGCACCCCGTCGGCGATCGACGGCGCGCGAGGCTTGACGATCTCGTCGGGCGCGTACCCCCCGAACGGGACGAACAGGTATCCCGGCTGGTAGTAGTGCCGATCGCTGTGATCGACGACCAGGATTTCCCACTCGGACCTGTCGAGTCGGCGGCGCAGTCGGTTCGCCGCCATCGTGCCGGCGGTCCCGGCGCCCAGTACCAGCAGCCGTTTCATCGCCACCCCCTACGTTCGACGCTAGGTGCGACGGCGACGCCGGCTCAGGGGCGCAGGACCCGGCTGTGCGGGCCGATCGGATCGGCGCGGGTCAGGGCGAGCCGGCGCCGACGGGACGGACCGTCCCGGTCGGGACGACCGGCAGGTGCGACGGTGCCCCGCGCTCGACGAGCCGCCACAGAGCGGCGGTGTCCAGGTACTCCTCGACCAGGTCGCCCAGCAGGTCGACGGTGCGCTCCCGGATCGCCGCGAACCGGGTGTCCGGCGCGACGACGAAACCGCGCCGACCGGCGAGGTGCGCCGCCCACCCGAGGAACGCGCGGCGGAACTCGTCCGACTCGAAGGCGCCGTGCCAGTGGGTACCGACGACGTTGCCGGAGATCGCGCCCTCCGCGCCGCCGTCCGGAAGGGTGATCAGCGGGGCGAGGTCGCCTTCGCGGCGCGCCACCCGACCGTGGTGGATCTCGTAGCCGCGCACCGGGGCGCCGAGCGCGGTACCGCTGGGGCGGGCGAGCGTCTTGACCGGTTCGAAGACGACCTCGACACCGAGTAGCCCCAGCCCCGCGACCTCGCCCTGCCGGCTCTCCACCGGGTCGACGAGGCGGGTGCCGAGCATCTGGTACCCGCCGCAGATGCCCAGCAGCGGCTTCCCGGCGGCGGCGTGCGCGTGTACCGCGTCCGCCAGCCCGGTGTCCCGCAACCAGCGCAGGTCGGCGACCGTGGACTTGCTTCCCGGCAGTACCACGAGGTCGGCGTCAGCCAGGTCGGCGGGTTCCACGGTCAACCGAACCTGGACGCCGGGTTCGACGGCCAGCGCTTCCGCGTCGGTGGCGTTGGAGATGCGGGGCAGTCGTACCACCGCCACCCGCAGCCACTCGGTGCCGCGTGGCGGCGCGGGTCGACCGAGTGTCCTGCCGTACGCGACGTCGTCCTCCGCGTCGAGCCAGAGGTCGACATGCCACGGCAGTACCCCGAGGGTCGGTCGTCCGGTCATCGCGGTGAGCGCGTCGACTGCGGGGCGTAGCAGGTCACGGTCGCCACGGAACTTGTTGATCACAAACGCCGAGACCAACGCCTGGTCGTCCGGGTCGAGCAGCGCCAACGTGCCGTACAGGGCGGCGAACACGCCACCCCGGTCGATGTCGCCGACCACGATCGCCGGTATCCCCGCCGCCCGCGCCAGACCCATGTTCACCATGTCGCCGGCGCGCAGGTTGATCTCCGCCGGACTGCCCGCTCCTTCGCACACCACCACGTCGTACTCGCGACGCAGCTGCGCCAAGGTGTCGAAGACGACCTCCCGTACCCGGTCGCGCCCGTCGCGGAACCCGGTCGCGTCGAGGTGACCCGCCGCCTGACCGAGGATCACGACCTGGCTGCGCTGATCGGATTCCGGCTTCAGCAGGACCGGGTTGAACCGCACCTCCGGCGGCAGCCCGCAGGCGAGCGCCTGCAACGCCTGAGCGCGCCCGATCTCGCCGCCCCGCCCGTTCGCGTCGACCACGACCGCCGAGTTGTTGGACATGTTCTGCGCCTTGAACGGCGCCACCCGAACCCCGCGCCGGTACAGCCAGCGGCAGATCCCGGCGGTCAGGATGCTCTTGCCGGCATCCGACGTGGTGCCCGCGACCAGCAAGCCCCCGCCCATGCCCGTCCCCCGCTTTCGCCGCCACCCGTCACGGTCACCGTAGCCGCGACGCCGGTGCCAACTGGCGCAGGGGCACGGCGGCTCGCTGTGCCGGCAGACCGGGACTGCGCGACTGATCCTTTGTGGTCTATAAACATCGCATGGCGACCGGCGAGGATCTTGATGCGCGGATCCGCCTCGCCATGTTCGCCCACCTGGATAGGCTCCGCGCCGCGCACCCCGACGGAATCTCGTCCGACCTGATCAACTCGTTCAGTTTCGACGGCGCACCGATGCGGCTGATCGTCCAACCTGGTATCTGGAAACCCGCGCGGCTGTCCGCGGCATTGACGATCCGCACCGGGTACGGGGCACCGTACGACGACGAGGTCAGCCCCGACGGGACGCTGCGGTACAAGTGGCGAGGTACGGACCCGTCGCACTCGGACAACCGCGCGCTGCGCGAGGCGATGGCGCGGCAGCTTCCCCTCGCCTACTTCTACCCGGTCACGAAGGGCGTCTACGAGGCGATCTATCCGGTGTACCTGGTCGAGGAGGACCGGGATCGACACGAGTTCGCGGTCGAGTTCGGCGAGCGCCTCAAGTCCGCCGACGTGGGCGCCGACGCGCTCGAACGCCGGTACACCCGTCGGCTCACCCTGCAACGACTCCACCAGGTCGTATTCCGACCGCGGGTGCTGCGCGCCTACGAATCGCGCTGCGCCCTGTGCCGACTGGGCCACCCGCCGCTGCTCGACGCGGCGCACATCCTCCCCGATCATCACGAGCGCGGCGAGCCGGTCGTGCCCAACGGACTCGCCATGTGCAAGATCCATCATGCGGCGTACGACGCGAACATCATCGGAATCCGCCCCGATCACGTCGTCGAGGTACGCGACGACATTCTGGTCGAGATCGACGGACCGATGCTGCGCCACGGATTGCAGGAAATGCACCGACAGCGCATCGCTCTGCCTCGATCCAGGCGTGACCATCCTGATCCGAGCCGCCTCGAGGAACGCTACGAGGAGTTCCGGGCGGCGGCGTGACTGCGAAGTCCCGCGCGGGCACCTCTGCCGAGACGTACAACGCTCACGATGTACGCACATCCTGACCGTTGTACGTCGGTGACGGCACATGCGGCGAGCGGCGCTGCGGGAGCCCGCCGAACCGCCGCGAACCGCCGGGGGTGGGCGCGTCGCGCCCACCCCCGGGCCTCATCAGTACGGCAACGTGATCGTCGACTGGTTACCGACGCCGAGCGTGGTCGCGCTGGACCCGATCGCGTTCCACACCTCGACCTTGACCCGACCGCCGCTGAGGTTCGCGAACGAGCCGGTGCTCGACATCAGCCCGGTCGACTGGGTGTAGTACTCGTACCCGACCACGGGATCGGTGGCGTAGTAGTGGTACGTCTCCACCCGGTCGTACGTGCCGTCCCCGGTGAAGTCGTACGACACCCGCACCTGAACCCCGTCACCCACGCTGGTACCGGCGTCCACGAACAGATCGAACCGGGTCGCCGCGCCCGAGTACGCCGCCGTCAACCCCGTCGCCAGATACGTCACCTGAGCATGGGGCGTACCGTCGTAGTTCCCGTTCGCCGCCGCGACGGTGTCCGCCGACCCCGCGCCCTGCGTCCCGGTCAAACCACCACCGGCCTGCGGATACAGCGTGGCGCTGAACGGCGACGTGCCGGTCGGGGACGGAGACGGCGACGCCCCCGTGAAGGGCAGGGTGATCGTGGACTGGCTGCCGACGCCGAGCGCGGTCGGGCTGGACCCGATCGCGTTCCACACCTCGACCTTGACCCGACCGCCGCTGAGGTCCGCGAACGACCCACTGCTCGACATCAGCCCGGTCGACTGGGTGTAGTGCTCGTACCCCGGAACGGGATCGGTGGCGTAGTAGTGGTACGTCTCCACCCGGTCGTACGTGCCGTCCCCGGTGAAGTCGTACGACACCCGCACCTGGACGCCGTTGCCGACCGCGGTGTTCGCGTCGACGAACAGGTTGAACTGACCTGCCGTGCCCGAGTAGTCCGCGGTCAGTCCGGTCGCCAGATAGGTCTGCTGGGCGTGCGGTGTGCCGTCGTAGTTCCCGTTCGCCGCCGCGACCGTGTCCGCCGCCGCCGCGCCCTGCGTCCCGGTCAGACCGCCACCGGCCTGCAGGTACAGCGTGGCGCTGAACGGCGACGGGGACCCGGTCGGCGACGGGGACGGCGACCCGCTGGGCGACGGCGACGCCGATCCGCTGGGTGTCGTCGAGGGCGACGGGCTCGGGTTGGTACCGCCGCTGGCGTTGCCGCCGCTCCAGGTGATCGCGCCCGTGGTCGCGGTCTTTCCGGCGGGCACGGTCAGGGTCGTACCGTCGGAGAACGTCACCGTCAGCGGGGCGGCGGTGATGTTCGCCGCCACGTAGGTCCGCGCGCCGTTCCGGCTGAACACCTTAGCCAGCGGATGGTTGGCGGTGACCGAGGTGTCGACGGTGCCCAGGGCGTTCAGGTTGTCGATCCAGTGGAAGGTGTGCGCCTTGCTTTCGCCCTCCTCCGAGGTGAAGGTGCTGTTCGCGCGGAAGTTGGACAGCGCGGTCGGCGCGTCGCCGAGAGCCAGGAACTCCCAGAGGATGTCCTGCCAGATGGTCGGCGGCCCACCGTTGTTGGTGACCATGTCGTTGTAGTTGCGGACCACATAGCTCGGGTCGTCGCCCAGGTAGAAGTGCCCACCGGTGACGGGCAGCAGGTTGATGCCCTGGATCTGCTCGGGTTCGGAACTGAACCAGGTCGAGTACGCGGCGCCGTCGCCCCAGACCATGCCGACCTCGTTGTGCCCGAAGCTCGCCGGGAAGTTCTGGTCGCGGACGTCGAACCAGTACTCCGAAATCGCCGCCGCCTCGGTGGTGTAGATGTAGATACCCGCGTCGCGTACGGCGGTGTTCCCGGTCGCCTGTCCCCACTGGATCAGCGCGTTGGCGAAGTTCATGCCCTCGGACGACGACTCCTGGTTGTTGCCGGCGGCGAACGACCCGTGCCCGGACGCCCAGTCGTGACCCGCGTAGATGTCGAAGTCGCGCAGGTACGGGAACCGCGTGTCGGCGCGGTCGTAGTTGTTCGCGTCGCGGATCAGCAGGTCGACCATCCCGCCGTACTGGCTGCTCGACGCCCAGGTCGGGTCGAACTTGGCGAGGGTCGCCGCCGCCGCGACGAAGTACCCGTAGTGGAAGTGGTGGTCGTTGAGTTCCTGGTCGGACCCGTACGACGCGGGGTATCCGATCAGGGTGCCCCAGTTGTGGTCGTAGTAGAACACCCGGCTGGTCTTGCCGGGCGAGGCGGTGAACCAGTCGGTGAGCCTGGTCCGGATCGCGTTCAGCGCGGCGTCCCGGACGGTGGTCAGGTTCAACTGGTCGGCGATCTCGGCGATCCGCGCGGCACGCCCCAGTCCCTTGCCGGTCCAGTACGTGTCGTCGCCCTGGACCTTCATCGGGTCGGACAGCTCGTTGTCCAGGTACGCGGTGACGGTGGACAGGTCCGCGCCGGAGCTGTCCACCGCCGCCGGGATCTCCGGCAGCACGCCCTGGTACGTCGTCACGGTCTGGAAGCTCTGCACGCCGACCAGCGTCTTCATGGTGCCGCGCGGCGAGACGTAGGTCGCCGCGATCGGGGTACCGCCGGCGAGGCTGTGCCACTGGTGCGGGTAGAGCGCCGCGACGGTACCGACGGCGCTGCCTTCGCGGGCGGTGGTGGTCAGCGTGTACGTGGTGGTCAGCGTCGACGACGCCGGGTCGTAGCGGTAGCTGACCCTGGTGTCGGTCACTTCCGCGTACGCGTACCGCCCGAAGCTGGCGAGCAGGTCGCTCCGGTCGGTGTTCGTGCTGGTGGGGGTCGTCGGCAGGACCGCGACGGAGAAGTACCCCTTGCCGGCGAGGTTGGAGGTGATCGCCGCGCCGCCGACCGTCCAGGTCGCCCCGGTCGGCGCGTAGGCGACGTAGTCGTGGCCGTTGGCGGTGAAGCCGATCGACGAGCCCGTGTTGCTCCAGACGGTCGGGGTGCCGGTGACGGTGATCTGGGCGTCGCCCCCGGTGATGTGGAAATACGCGAACGGAAGTCCGTGCCCGATGGTCGCCCGCATGGTGCGGGCGCCGTCGTTCCAGTAGGGCGTCACGGTCCAGTCGGTCCAGCCGGCGACCTTGACGTCCGGCGAGCTGAGCCCGGCGACGCCGACGAGGATGTCCTGGCTGTACGGGAAGTGGTACTCCCCCACTCCGGTGGCGGTGCCGGTGATCTGCGGCGTGGTGGTGTACGAGAAACCGAGCCCGCCGCCGAACGTGTCGTACCCGATCGGGTGGGCGTAGAGCGGCTCGCCGTACGCGCAGTCGGTGCGCTTGAACAGGATCGACGACCACCAGTCGTTGGTGGGTACGGCACCGGTCGGCGCGTCGGCGGTGACGTACTGGCGCGGGTTGGTGGACAGGTTCCCGCAGCCGGTGGGCAGGTTGCGACCGGCGGGAAGGGTATCGGTGTAGCTGCCGGCGCCGACGGTGCCGGCTCGGGCGGGACGGGCGAGGGCGAGCCCGACGAGGGCGGCGGCGGTGGCGACCGCGGCGACGGTGACGAACGCGGCGAGCCCGGGTCTTCTGCTGGATCTCATTGTCGCTCCGCGAAAAGAGACTGATGTGAGAGCGCTCTCTGAGCGGGAGTAAACGCCGGCTCTGGATGACTGTCAATATCTCGACGCAAAGTCCTCCGTGGATCTACCGCCGCACGCCAGGCACTCGGGCACGCGCCGCGGCTTGACACCGCGATGATCCGGAGTCACCCTGTACGGCACCTGTGAGAGCGCTCTCACGACCGAGTCATCGAGGAGACTCCCATGCCACGCTCCGGGCTTCGGCGCCGGGCCCTGCTGACCGGGCTCACCGCGCTCATGGCCGTCACCGCTACCGCCGGCTGCGCCGGTACCGGCGCGAAGGAGGACCCGAACGCGCCCGTCACGCTGACCATCAACCTGTTCGGAGACTTCGGGTACAAGCAGCTCTACGACGAGTACCGCAAGACCCACCCGAACGTGACGATCAAGGAAAACGTCACCGACTACGGCACCCACCACAAGAACCTGCAGGCGCACTTAGTCGCCGGAGCCGGCGCCGCCGACATCGAGGCCATCGAAATCGGGCAGGTCGCCGCCTTCCAGCCGCAGGCGAACAAGTTCGTCAACTTCCTCGACCACGGTGTGGACACCAGCCAGTGGACCGACTGGAAATGGAAGGCAGCCGCCAGCCCGGACGGGAAGCAGCTGTTCGGGCTCGGTACCGACATCGGCGGGCTCGCGCTGTGCTACCGGCGTGACCTGTTCGCCGCAGCCGGGCTGCCCACCGACCGCGACAAGGTCGCCGAACTGATGCCCACCTGGGACGCGTACCTGACGGTCGGGAAGACCTTCCTGGCGAAGAGCCCGAACCGGAACGTGAAATGGTTCGACTCGTCCGGAAACCTGTACAACGCGATCGCCGCCCAGGCCGACGAGGGCGTGTACGACGCGTCCGGCGCGCTGGTCATCGACACCAACCCGGCGGTGAAGAGCGCGTTCGACACCGCGGTCGCCGCCGCCCAGGCGGGCGAGTCCGCCAAGCTCGGCGCGTTCAGTCCGGAGTGGAACACCGGCTTCCAGAAGGGACAGTTCGCCACCGTCACCTGCCCGTCCTGGATGACCGCGTACATCCGCGACCAGGCGCCCGACACCACGGGCAAGTGGGACATCGCCCGCATCCCCGGTACCGGCGGCGGCAACTGGGGCGGCTCCTACCTGACCGTGCCGACACAAGGCAAGCACCAGGCTGCCGCGATCGAGCTGGCGAAGTGGCTGACCGCGCCGGAACAGGAAGCCTGGTTGTTCAAGAACAAGGGCAACTTCCCGTCCGACCAGGCGCTCTGGAGCCAGCCCGAGATCGCCAACTACACCGATCCGTTCTTCAACAACGCTCCGGTCGGCGCGATCTTCTCCGCCTCCGCCAAGGCGCTCAAGCCGCAGCCGCTCGGACCGCATGCCGGGGACATCGGCAACGTGATCGGCAACGCGCTGGTCTCGGTCGAACAAGGGACCGCGTCCCCGCAGGACGCCTGGGCGAAGACGTTGACCGAGGTCAAAAACCTCACCTCGTGACCGGACCCCGGCTGGTTCCGGCGCCCGACGGGCGCGGTGCGCCCGACGGGCGCACCGCGCCGCACGCGGGCACGCCCGCGTGCGGCGCCGGAACCACCCTTCCGCCAAGGAGTACCCGTGTCCCTGATGACCAGGCGAACACCTGACGCCGGGGCGGTCGGAGTCGACAGCCGTCGCGTCCGGTGGCACCGCCTCGACATGACAGCCTCCCCGTACCTGTACATCGCGCCGTTCTTCCTGATCTTCGGCGTGTTCGGGCTGTTCCCGCTCGCGTACACCGCGTACGTGTCGCTCACCGGGTGGCGCGTGGACCAGCCGGGCAGCGAAGGTCGACTGGTCGGCGTGGACAACTACGTCGCGCTGCTCCACGACCCGTTCTTCTGGAACGCGTTGCGCAACACCATCGCCATCGGCGTGCTGTCCACCGTGCCGCAACTGCTGCTCGCTCTGGGCCTCGCGCACCTGCTCAATTACCGTTTGCGCGGTCGCACCCTGTTCCGCATGGGCGTCCTGCTGCCGAACGTCACCTCGGTCGCGGCGGTGACGATCATCTTCGTGCAGTTGTTCGGACGCGACCACGGCCTGGTCAACTGGCTGCTCGGCGCGTTCGGGGTGAGCCGTACCGACTGGCAGGCGGGCACCTGGACGTCCTGGATCGCCATCTCGATCATCGTCACCTGGCGATGGACCGGGTACAACGCGCTGATCTACCTCGCCGGGATGCAGGCGATCCCGTTCGAGTTGTACGAGTCGGCGGCGCTGGACGGCGCGAGCCGTCGCCGGCAGTTCTGGACCATCACGGTACCGATGCTGCGCCCCACCATCCTGTTCACGGTGATCGTGTCCACGATCGGCGCGCTGCAACTGTTCGGCGAGCCGCTGCTGTTCAACCCGACGCAGACGCCCAGCTCCGGCGGGTCGCGACACCAGTTCCAGACCCTCGCCCTCTACACGTACGACCAGTTCTGGCAGAAGTTCAAGTACGGCTACGGCGCGGCGATCTCCTGGGCGATGTTCCTGGTGATCGTGCTGATCGTCGGGCTGAACCTGGTCCTGGCACGCCGGATCCGAGGAGTGGACTCGCGATGACCGCCCCGATCACCACCGCTCCCCCGACGCCGCACCGACCCGGCGACCGACCGTCCACCGGGCGGCGCCCTGCCCCGCGCCGCCGACGCGGCTCGGCGACCAGCCAACTGCGCGCCGGGCGCGGCACGTACCTGCTGCTCGCCGTGGTCACCGCGATCTCGGTCTTCCCGATCTACTGGTCGCTGGTCGCCGCCTCGCACGACAACGCCGCGATCAGCGCCATGCCGCCGGCGCTGCTGCCCGGCGGCGAACTGCTGACCAATCTGCGCAAGGTCTTCGACCAGACCGAGATGGCGTTGGCGTTGGCGAATTCGCTGATCGTCGCGGCGACCGTGACGATTTCGGTGGTGTTCACCTCGACGCTGGCCGGATTCGCGTTCTCGAAACTGCGTTTCCGCGGGCGGCAGGGACTGCTCGCGACGGTGGTCGCGACGATGATGGTGCCCACCCAACTCGCCATCATTCCGCTGTACATCATGATGGCGAACTGGTTCGGCTGGGCGGACCACATCATCGCGGTCATCCTGCCCGGGGCGGCGAGCGCATTCGGTGTCTTCTTCATGCGGCAATATCTGGCGACCGCGCTGCCGTACGAGTTGCTCGAGGCGGGACGGGTCGACGGGTGTTCCACCTTCCGCATGTACTGGCACATCGTGCTGCCCGTGGCGCGACCCGCGGCAGCGGTACTCGGAATGCTGACTTTCATGGCGGTGTGGAACGACTTCTACTGGCCGCTGGTGGTACTGACGCCGCAAAATCCGACGGTGCAGGTGGCGCTTTCGTCGCTGGCCGGGGGTTACATTCAGGACTATTCACTCGTACTGACCGGGGCGCTAGTATCCACACTGCCGGTACTCGCCGTTTTCGGGCTGATGGGTCGGCAGGTCATCGGCGGAATCATGCAGGGAGCGGTCAAGGGATGAGTTCTGTCACGCGCTCGGGTACGGCCACCGGTCCGACGCCCGGTCACCATGCCGATTCCGAACGTTCGCTGCGCTTTCCGCCCGACTTCCTGTGGGGCGCCGCGACCGCCGCGTACCAGGTCGAAGGCGCCAGCACCGCGGACGGTCGCACCCCGAGCATCTGGGACACGTTCAGCGCGACACCAGGCGCCGTGGCGTGCGGGCACACCGGAGCCGAGGCGACCGACCATTACCACCGGTACGAGCAGGACATCAAGCTCATGAGCGAGCTGGGTCTGGGCGCGTACCGCTTCTCCGTCGCATGGCCCCGGTTCCAGCCCGGCGGGCGCGGTCCGGTCAACCCGGCGGGGCTCGCGTTCTACGACCGGCTCGTGGACGGGCTGCTGCAGGCGGGCATCGAACCCGCGCTCACCCTGTACCACTGGGACCTGCCGCAGGAACTCGAGGACGCCGGCGGCTGGACGGCGCGCGACACGTCGGAGCGGTTCGCGGAGTACGCCGGGCTGGTCGCGGCGCGGCTGGGCGACCGGGTGCGGTACTGGTCCACGCTCAACGAGCCGTGGTGCTCCGCCTATCTGGGGTACGCGACCGGCGAGCACGCGCCGGGGCGACGCGACCCGATCGCCTCGCTGCGCGCGGTACACCACCTGCTGCTCGGTCACGGTCTCGCGATCCGGTCGCTGCGCGCGCACCTGCCGGCGAACGCCCAGACGTCGATCGTGTTGAACCTCGCCCAGGTCCGCCCCGCCGACGACAGCGCAGCGGACGTCGAAGCCGCGCGCCTGGTCGACGGCGTGTACAACCGGGTGTTCCTGTCGCCGCTGTTCCACGGCGAATATCCGGCGGACGTGCTCGCCGCGACGGCGCACCTGACCGACTGGGGATTCGTGCGCGACGGCGACCTGGACGTCGTCGCCTCGCCGATCGACCTGCTGGGCATTAACTACTACCAGCCCACCGTCGTCGCCGCCGGCGCCGACCCGGACGCGGAAGCGCCCGCCCTGCCCGGTCTGCAGGACGTCCGGTTCGTCCAGCCGCCCGGACCGGTCACCGACATGGGCTGGGCGGTCGACGCCACCGGACTGTCCGACCTGCTGCTGCGGGTCCACCGGGAGCTGCCCGACCTGCCGATCCTGGTCACCGAGAACGGCGCGGCGTACCCGGACGACGTCTGCGCCGACGGCGCGGTGCACGATCCGGACCGCATCGAGTACCTGCGATCCCACCTGGTCGCGGCGCACCGGGCGCTGACCGCCGGGGTCGACCTGCGCGGGTACTTCGTCTGGTCGCTGCTGGACAACTTCGAATGGGCGTTCGGGTACACCAAACGCTTCGGTCTGGTACACGTCGACTACTCGACCCAGCGCCGTACGCTGAAGGACAGCGCCCACTGGTACGCGAAGGTCATCAGCCGCAACGGCGTCGACACCGCGCCGGGCGAGCGGTGACGTCCTCGACCGCGTCGCCACAACTGAACAGCCGCGGCGGAATCGACAACAACGACGAGGGGTGCCGTTGAAGAACCGTCCGGGCCGGGAACGGCCGACGCTGGAAAAGGTCGCGCTGCTGGCCGGAGTGTCCCGGGCGACCGCCTCGCGGGTGGTCAACGGGTCGAAAAGCGTCGCCCCGAAGGTCCGCGAAGAGGTGATGCGGGCGGTCCGCGAACTCGGTTACGTGCCCAACCCGGCCGCCCGCAGCCTGGTCACCCAGCGCACCGACCTGTGCGCCCTGGTCGTGCCCGAGCCAGCCACCCGGGTCTTCTCCGACGACCAGTTTTTCCCGAGCATCATCAGGGGCGTCAGCCAGGAACTGGAAGCCGCCGACAAGCAACTGGTGCTGATGTTGGCGACGTCCGCGACCAGTTACGAGCGCATCGAGCGGTACGCCCTGGGCGGGCACGTCGACGCGGTGATGTTCGCCTCCACCCACGGCGCCGACCCGTTGCCGGCGACCATCGCGCGCGGCGGCGTACCGGTGGTGGTTAGCGGTCGACCGCTCAGCCCGCAGCCGGTTCCGTACGTCGACGTGGACAACGCCGGCGGCGCCGCCAGCGCGGTGAGACACCTGTTGGCGACCGGACGCACCAGGATCGCCACGATCGCCGGACCCCAGGACATGGTCGCCGGGATCGAACGCCTCGCCGGGTACCGGTCGGAACTGCGCGGCTCGCACAAGCGCTCGATCGTCGCCGTCGGCGACTTCACCCTGGAGTCGGGTGCCGCCGCGATGACCCAACTGCTCGACGACGACCCGAAACTCGACGCCGTCTTCGTCGCGTCCGACCTGATGGCGGAGGGCGCGCTGCGCACCTTGCGCCGGGCTGGTCGCCGGGTACCGGACGACGTGGCGGTCGTCGGGTTCGACGACATCGAACTCGCCCAGTACACCGAGCCGCCGCTGACCACGATCCGCCAACCGATCACCGATATCGGGCGGGAGATGGTCCGGCTGATCCTGAAGCTGGTCGCCGCGGAGCAGGTCGACCAGTCGGTGGTCCTGCCCACCGAGCTGGTGGTCCGCGAGTCGGCATGACCGCTGGGGGCGGTCCGTTGCGTCTGGAATCCGTGTCCCTCACCCGCCGCGCACCGATGAGTTCGGCGCGCCGGGACGGTCTACCCGTCATGGCGACGCCCCTGTCGGTGTGCGGCGTTACGGATTGTCAGAGGGCTCGACGATGCTCGGACCCCAGCGGCACGACTTCGTGCGGGCTCGACGGGCCGCCGGCCCGGGAGAGGAGTAGGGCATGACCGGGGTACGGGTACTGGTCGGCACGCGCAAGGGCGCGTTCATTCTGACCGCGGACGGCGCACGCCGCGACTGGCAGGTCAGCGGGCCGCATTTCGGCGGCTGGGAGATGTACCACGTGGCCGGGTCGCCGGCTGATCCTGACCGGCTATACGCGTCGCAGTCCTCGGGTTGGTTCGGTCAGATCGTGCAGCGCTCCGACGACGGGGGCGCGACGTGGCGACCGGTCGGCAACGACTTCGCCTACCAGGGCGACGTGGGCGAGCACCTCTGGTACGACGGGACGCCGCGCCCGTGGGAGTTCAAGCGGATCTGGCACTTCGAGCCGTCGCCCGACGACCCCGACACGGTGTACGCCGGAGCCGAGGACGCCGCCATCTACCGCAGCACGGACGGCGGCGAGAGCTGGGCGGAACTGCCGGCGCTGCGCACCCACACGTCCGGGCCGTACTGGCAGCCCGGCGCGGGCGGCATGTGTCTGCACACGATCGTCCTCGATCCGGCGAACCGCGACCGGATGTACGTGGCGATCTCGGCGGCGGGGGCGTTCCGCACCGACGACGGCGGCGCCACGTGGCAGCCGATCAACCACGGGCTGAACTCGGGCAGCATCCCCGACCCGGACGCCGAGGTCGGGCACTGCGTCCACCGGCTGGCGATGCACCCGTCGCGACCCGACACGCTGTTCATGCAGAAGCACTGGGACGTGATGCGCAGCGACGACGCGGGCGCGAACTGGTACGAGGTCAGCGGCGACCTGCCGACGGACTTCGGGTTCCCGATCGCGGTCCACGCGCACGAGCCGGAGACGGTGTACGTGGTGCCGATCACCAGCGACTCGGAGCACTATCCGCCGGAGGGGAAGTTGCGGGTGTACCGCAGCCGGGTCGGCGGACGCGAGTGGGAACCGCTGACCGCCGGGCTGCCGCAGGCGAACTGCTACGTCAACGTGCTGCGGGATGCGATGGCGATCGACACGCTCGACCCGTGCGGCATCTACTTCGGCACCACGGGCGGTCAGGTGTACGGCTCCGCCGACGGTGGCGACACCTGGGCGCCGATCGTCCGGGATCTGCCACCGGTGCTGTCCGTCGAGACCCAGGTGCTGCCGTGATCCGGGTGGTACTCCCCGCGCACCTGAAGAACCTCGCGAAGGTCAACGGCGAGGTGCGACTGGAGGTGCCGACGCCGGTCACCCAGCGCGTGGTGCTCGACGCGCTGGAAGCCCGGTACCCGATGCTGCGCGGCACCATCCGCGACCAGCGCAGCGGGTTGCGGCGCGCGTTCATCCGGTTCTACGCGTGCGAGGAGGATCTGTCGAACGAGTCGCCGGACGCGCCGCTGCCGGAGCGGGTGGTGATCGGCGAGGAACCGTTCCTCGTGGTGGGCGCGATGGCGGGCGGCTGAGGGTCCCCCGCGCGCCCGCCGCCGGTCTTGCCGCGACCCCGAATTTTTAACGGGAGATCCGCCGGCAGTTGACGAGTCAGTTGCTGCACCACAACGTCAAGGAGGAGCGGATCCTGTACCCGCAGGCCGAGCGGACGCTGACCGCCGAGGCGGGGGCGGACCTGCGGACGTTCCTCGAGTCGGGCGAGCTCCCCGACGGCTGGGTGTGCGAACGCGCGCGCTTCTGACGACGCCGACTGCCCGGACTTCGCCGCGGAGCGAGGTCGGGTACGACGGGGGGCCGCCGACCGAGGTCGGCGGCCCCCGTCCGCTCACTAGTACTGCACGTAGATGTTGTACTGGGTCTGGTCGGTCAACGTCCCGTCGGCCAACTTGCCTCGTACGTACATCGGGTAGTAGCCCGACGCTGTCGGGGTCCACTGGATCGACGCGGTACCCGAGGCGTCGGCGGTCACCTCAGCCGAGGTGCCGTTGATCTGATAGTCGAACGCGACGATGCCCGCGGTCCCACCGCTGAAGACGAACGTCCCGGCGACCCCGACGCCGCCGGACCAGGCGTTGTTCGGGTAGTCCATCGACTGGACGTACGGGGCGGTACCGACCAGGAACGTGTAGGTCGTGGTCGGCGAGTACCGTCCGTCCGTCATCAGCGCGCGGACCGTGAGCGTGTTGGCACCGTTGCGGTCCGGCGTGATGGTCGTGCTCGCGGAGTTCGTGTTCGGCGGCATCGCGACCGTGAGCACCGGTCCGCCGTTCACCTGGTACTCGAACTGGACGACCTGGTCCGCCATCCCGCTCGAGAAGGACATCCAACCCGGCACCCCGATACCACCCCGCGGCGTCCAGTCGTTGTAGTAGCCGTACACCGACACGGTCGGGTCGCTCACCCAGAACTGGAAGATCCGGAAGTCGGACGTCGTGCCGTCGGCGCTGACGCTGGCGATCTCCAACTCGTGGTATCCGGGGGACGACAGCACCCACTGCAGCGACAACGTTCCGTCGGAGTTCGCGGTCGCGACGTTCGTCGCGTTACCCGGCCAGGCCGACTCGAAGGCGTACTTGTACGACGTGACCTCGGTCAATGCCGGACGAACCGTGAACGTGGCGGTGTCGCCGGGCATCATCGTGTCGCCGTTCCACGACACGATCGGCGCGTCGGTGATGCGGAACGTGTACGTGGTGGACGGCGACCGGGTGCCGTCGGCGTAGATCGCCTGGGCGACGATGGTGTTGTCACCGGGGCGGTCCGGAACGACCTCGACCCACGCGTAAGCACCCTTGGACACGATCTGCTCGCTGCCGCCGTTCAGCGTGTACGCGAACCCGGTGACGTTCGGCATCTCGCTGGAGAACTCCACCGTGACCGGCAGCCCGACGCCGTCCCTGCGCGGCCAGGACTGCAGGTCCGCCCAGACCCTCGGGTGCGGGTCGACGACCTCGAACTGGTACGGCGTCACGTACGACTCGGTGCCGTCCGCCTGGATCGACTCGACCTCCATGTACAGGAAGCCGGCGCGATTCGCGGTCCAGTTCAGCACCGCAGTGCCGTCCGACCGGGCGTCGACGCGCTGCCAGTCACCCCAGTCGAACCGGTACTGGTACGCCACGACATTCGTGGTCATCGGCTGGAACGTGAACGTGCCCTGGTCGCCGAGGACGGTCAGCTTGTCCCAGGTGAAGTCGTCCGAGCTCACCTTCGGCGCGTCGGACACCAGCACGCTGTACGTCGTGGCGCCGAGCAGGTTGTTGCTCTGGTCGTACGTGCGCGCCTGAATCGAGGTGTAGCCCCTGTGCGTGAACGTGAGGTCGGTGCTCCCGGTGCCGTCGACGACCGGGAACTTCACCTCCTTGCCGTCCTCGATCTGATAGGTGAAGTGATCGGCGTCGGCCAGGTTCGTGTACATCGTGATCTTGCTGGGCAGCCCGACCCCACCGAGGTCGACATCGACCCCCGGCGCGGTCCACGCGACGTAGAACGTGTACCGCGTCGCCGGGCCGACGTTGCCGGCCGCGTCCACCGCCTCGACGGTCAACGTCGTGTTGGCCGCGATCTTCGGCGCGTACGTGATCTTCGCGGTTCCGCCGGGATGCGTCGCGTCGACGTACCGGACGGAGTAGTCGAAGGTGAACTCGTAGCGGAATCCGACGACGTCCCGGTCGCCACCGGCGTCGAACATGAACTCGCCCGGTACGCCCTGTCCGCCCGACTGGATCTGGGTGCTGTTCACGTACGTGTCCGACGCGACGCTCGGGGCGTGCTTCGGCGCGGTGCGGTCGACGAGCAGGTAGCAGGGCTTCGTCCAGTCGGAGTAGTCCTGCTGGTCGTACGAGCGCGCCGCCCAGGCGAGCAGCGTGCCGTCGGCGTACTTCGACAGGTCGACGTTCCAGTTGCCGATGCCGTCGGCGCCGTAGCCGCCCGCAGAGACCACGGTGCGCTGGTCGGGGTGCTCGGCGGGCCAGACCGCGAACTGTCCACTCAGGTAGCTGGAGTGGTCGGCGTCCGCCACCTTGGCGCTCAGTCCGACACTCGATCGGGCCGGCGTCGGGTCGTTGATCTTCCCGCACGTCCCGTTCGACCCCATGGTGACCGGGTCGCTGACGGTGGACGGGATGTTCGTCGAGACGGCCAAGAAGGGGCGGTTGGCGAAGGTCCGCGCCTTGGTCACGTCCGGTTCGTCCGACGAGGCGAGACGCATCTCGAAGGTGATCTTCGGGTCGTGCCGGGCGAGCGCCGCGTTCACCGCAGGCAGTACGTCGAAGGAGACCGCCGACGGACACTGCCAGGCGTGGAACGTCCCGGACGTGGCGAGCCGCTCCAGTTCGGTCGGCGGCTTCGCCCACGACGTCTGGTCGGTGATCTCGGTGGTGCGCCAGAGCTCGGTCGTGCTGGTCGCCTTGCAGTCCGCGACGGTCTTTTCGCGGGCGTACAGACGGGCCGCGTGAACGGCGGTACCGCGCAGCGAGGTGATGTCGATGGTGAAGTAGAAGCGCGAGGTGTGCGCCTCGTTGTCGGCATCGACGCGGGTACCCACCGGTACGTCGCCGTCCTGTTTGACGAACGACTTCTTGGCGTCGTGCGAGTCGGTGTACGCCCACAAATTCGCCTGAAGGCTGGAGTAACTGGCCGACGCCGGCTGCGCGCCGACCGTCAGGCCGAGACCAGTCAGGAGAGATAGTGCGGCGAACCGAGCCAGCATTGTGATGCGGCGGTTCACGATTTCCTCCCGTGATCCGGACGAAGACATGCGTCCGGTGATCACCCGAGCGTAATGGTGATCCACACTGGTAAGCGGGCCGGCGCGGACGCGCACGCCACACACGCCCGCAAATGCCCGGATAATCATTTGTCGCTTGTCGCGCCCGCCGCGGAATCCGGGACATGGTCGCGACCCGAATTCGACGCGAATCCGACGCGGGGTCCCGACCGACCCGCGGACGCCGGGTAACGCCGCCGCGCGACGAGCACCCCGCCTCGGCGAACTGCCGTTGTCACCCGTCCGGGTTAGCGTGTGCCGGCATTGCTCGTCGGGCGGATGTGTCGAACGTCGGCACCTCCGGGGGAAGGGGGACGACGTGGGCTCCTGGCCGGGCGCCATCGGCGCCGTCACGCTGTTCGTCGCGGATCTCGCCGCCTCGAAGCGGTTCTACCAACAAGCTTTCGGGCTGCCGGTGACCTTCGAGGACGCCGACTCCGTCGTGTTCAATTTCGGCAACACGATCATCAACCTGCTGACCGTGCCCGCCGCGCGGGAACTCATCGAGCCCGCCGTCGTGGCGACCGGCGAGGCGGGCTCACGCCTGCAACTCACCGTCGAGGTGGACGACGTGGACGCGAGGTGCGCGGAGTTGACCGCGCGCGGGGTACGGCTGCTGAACGGTCCGATGGACCGGCCGTGGGGTGTACGCACCGCGAGCTTCAGCGATCCGGACGGTCACATCTGGGAGATCGCGAGGTAGCGGCAGACGTCGCCGGGCGGGCGCGTGTCGCCGGACGACTCAGTTCGTTCCCGACGCACCCGGTCGCTCGCCCTGCACGTACCGCAGGGACGGCCAGCGGTCGCCGACCGCGGTGATACGGAAGCCGGCGTCGGCGACCAGTTCGGTCAGGTCGTCGGCGGGGCTGTGCTGCGCGGCGTGCCGCGACAGGGCGCCGATCAGATTGGCGACGACCAGGTGGCGCGGCTGCTCGCGGTAGTCCACGATGAGCAGCCGCCCGCCGGGGCGCAGCACACGGCGCATCTCCCGCAGCGCAGCCGCACGATCCTCGCTGGGTACGTGGTGCATCGCCAGGCTGGAGACGACGACGTCGAACGAGGCGTCCGCGTACGGCAGGGCCTGGGCGCGGGCGATCTCGAAGGCGCCGTTGTCCGGCGCGTGATCGGCGGCGTACCCGATGACGGAACTGGACGGGTCGACGCCGACGACGTACCCGTCGGGGGCGACGGCCCGCGCCACCCGCCGCGTGAGGTACCCGGTGCCGCAGCCGACGTCGAGGACGCGGTCGCCGGGTCGTGCTCCGCTCAGCGCGACGAGACCGTCGTACACGCGTCGCCGACGACCGAGAAACCCGACCGCCGCGCCGAACTCGTACCGGCGCGCACCGTGGGTCAGCGCGTCGCCACGGTCACCGTCGTGCCGGTGCCTGTCATGGATCTTGTGCTCGTGCCTCATCGGGGCTTCCTGTCTCGTGGGGTGTCGCTCTCGGGCGTACCGCTCTCGTGGGTACCGCCAGTTTTCAAGACACTCTGTCTCTTAGTCAAGTCAGTATGTCGACACGGTGGCGGTGTGTACGATCGGCGTGTGCCGAAGCTGTGGAACGAGACGATCGAGGCGCACCGCCGCACGGTGCACGACGCGATCCTGGACGCGACCGCGGCGCTGGCCGCCGCGCACGGACCGCTCGCCGTGACGATGTCGCAGATCGCGGAGCAGACCGGCATCGGGCGCGCCACGCTGTACAAGTACTTTCCCGACGTCGAGGCGATCCTGGTCGCCTGGCACAACCGCGAGGTCGGCGCGCACCTCGATCGACTCGCCACGGCGCGCGACCGGTTCGACGAGGTCGATCGGCGGCTCGAGGCGGTACTGGAGACGTACGCCCTCATCCATTTCGAGCGGACGCGACGTCACCGCGACGGACACCACGACGTCGACCTGGCGACACTGCTGCACGGGCACGAGCACGCCGCGCAGGTACGGCAGCACATCCACGACATGATCCGCGATCTGCTCGCCGACGCCGCTCGCGCCGGTCGCGTCCGCGACGACGTCGCCCCCGACGAACTGGCGCGCTACTGCCTGTACGCGTTGCGGGCAGCCGGCGGGCTGCCGTCCGAGTCCGCGGTCCACCGACTGGTCGCCGTCACCCTCGCCGGACTCGCTCCCGGCACCCCGTGACCGCGGATCGCCGGGCGAGCCGTCGACTGGCGAGCGCCGGCTGGCGAGCGCCGGCTGGCGAGCGTCGGCTGGCGAGCGTCGGCGAGCCCGCGGCGGTACCCCGATCCGGCAACCCGCCGTCACGCCGACGCGGGTCGGGACATGATGAGCTGACCAGGCGAAACGCCCCCCGGTAACCCGGCACCCGGGAGTCGATCATGAGCGAGCTGGACAACTTCCTCGGATGGGTCAAGTCCCGGCAACGAGATGCGGAAGTGGCGATCCACAACGGCGACGAGGGCCCGCGCCTCGCCACGTGGTCCCACAACGAACCGGTGTCCGTACTGGGAGCCTGGTTCTCCGCCACCGGGTGGGACGAGGTGGACCGCATGTTCCACCGGCTGGCTGCCAGCTTCTCCGGCTGCGCGTCGTACGAATACGACATCGTCGCCGCCGAGGTCAGCGGCGATCTCGCGTACACGGTCGGCTACGAGCACACGTCCGCGACGGTCGACGGCGAACCGCGGCAGTACACGTTGCGCGTGACCAACGTGTACCGCCGGGAGGACGGCGACTGGAAGGTCGTGCACCGGCACGCCGAGCCGCCGCCGAACGGGTCGTCCGGGTAGGGGTACCCGGCGAGGCGTTCGCGCGGCGTGCCGCGCTGGCGAGGTGTCCGCGCGGCGGTGCCGCGCCCGTCGGCACGCGAGGGCCCGGCGGCTCCCGGTACCGGGAGCCGCCGGGCCGCAGCGCCGCGGGGCAGGACTGTTCGCGTCGGGATCAGCAGCGGGGCACGTTCGGGATGAACCCGCTGTACCCGGTGAGCACGTACGCGTCGGAAACCCAGCGATCGGTACCGATCTTGTCCCAGACGCTGGTCGTGCCGTACGTGCCGGTGACCGTGGTACCGCTCGCCTGGCAGTAGATGCTCACGGACGTACCGTCGGAGACGCTGCCGACGACGGCGTAACTGGTGCCGGGGCCGGACCGCACGTTCAACGAGCTGGACACGTGGACGGTGCCGCTGCCGATACCGGTGATGCCGTTGACGAGCTGCATGTAGTACGTCCAGTCCCAGTACGGTCCCGGATCGGTGTGTGTGGCGCCGGGCACCTCGCTGTGACCGATGATGTGGTTCCGGTCCCGGGGAATCCCGTACTTCCCGGTGATTTCCCGGGTCAGGGAAGCGGACGCCCGGTACATCGCGTCCGTGAACCAACTGGAGTCGTCGACCCAGCCCTCGTGTTCGATGCCGATCGACTGGGTGTTGTACGTCCAGTTGCCGGCGTGCCAGGCGATGTCCTTCTCCCGTACGGTCTGGGCGACCGCCCCGTCGGACGAGCGGAACACGTAGTGCGCGCTGACCTTCGACGACGGGTCCTGGAAGATGGCGATCGCGTCGGACCACGTCTCCTGTGTCACGTGGATGACCACGTAGTTGATCTTGTAGTCGCTGGGACGGTTGGCGACCGTGTAGTTGCTGGAACTCGCGGGCATCCACACCGCGGGTCCGTAGTCGGTGCTGGCGAAAGCCGGCTGGGGGGTCAGGCCGATGACCAGTAGCGATGCCGCGCCCAGCAGGTAACCGGCGCGGCGCAGGCGGGGTACGACGGACATGATGCTCCTTCAGGGGTGAGCGGGCGTTCCCACCGGGACACACCCGTTCGTCGCACGGTAGAGCGCGATGCCCGTCGATGTAAATACTTTACGATCTTCGATCGTTAGGTCGGCATTCATCGCCAACGGCTACCCGAACCGACACACGTCAGCGGCGGCCACCGCTGGTGGCCGCCGCTGACGAGATGGCGGCACACGCCGCCGGGCCGACTACGCCGTCGGCGGCGCCACCGTCCGATTGAGCCGTACAAGCATCGACACGTACAGCATCAGCGACACGATGAAGCCCACCGCCATCAGATACGACAGCCAGTCGTTGTCGGCGGCCATGGTGGCGAAGCCGACGATGACGGTAAGCGCGACGACGATCACGCCGGTCAGGGCGAGCCCGTTGAACCGCGGCGCCGACTTCCGGGCCTGTACCAGGGCCACGATCGCGCCGACCAGCAGCGCGAGGGCGATCACGAAGTGGATGACCAGGAAGACGGTGGAGAATACCTTCGCCGTTCCCTTGGTCTCGTCTCCAAAGCCGAGAAGATTGACCGCCATGCCGAAGAGGAACTGCGCGGCGAGGAGACCGACCTGATAGTTGGCCCAGAACGGGAGACCCCGACGGTTCGGGGCGCCTGTCCCCGCCTCAACTGCTTCCATCCCACGCTCGCTTCCCTCGTCTGGATCACGCTTGATCAATGGGTGTACCACCTGGCACGTCGAGGGTGAGCATCCCGCGAGCCAGGTACATGGTCAACTCAATAGGTCAGCGGCGTCAGTTCGCCGCTACCCGCCTCGCTGACGACGGCGGCATCGGCTGCGGAGTCGGCTCGAAGGAGGCGAACGCGCGGTTCTTCGACACGAACGGATGCGTGCGTTCGTACGGGATGGTGCGCGGGGACATGAACGTCGCCCGCTCGGACACGCACGGCGGCGCCTCGGCCAGCGGCAGTTCGTCCACGCGGCTACCGGCCAACCGCTGCTCCCGGACGTCGTTCCGGTTCTGACCGATGTTCTTCAGCAGCACGCAGGTGCCGTTGCCCTGCGGGTCGTGACAGACCGTACCGTTCCAGCCGGCGTCATGTCATGGAACCCGGATCGAGATGTGCTCGATGGCGTGAGCCGACTGATCCATGACGCTCCCCTCATCAACGAACCCACCGTCCGGCGGCGCCTCTGAGTCAATCAGGTGTGAACCCGATACACAAACGCGCTGCATGGGGCGCCGCAGCTGCGACCGCTACTCGGCCCCGCGCTGCCCCGCAGCCAACCGCAACAGGCTGATCTGGCGGCGCAACTCGCGAATCTGATCGTCGTCGATGTTGTGCTGGCGTCCGTAGTCGACCAACTCGCCGAGTTGGCGAAGGGCTAGCTTGGTCTCGCCAATCAGCGCGTGACAGGTGGCCTCCCGCATCCGGCAGTGCAGCACCACCTCGTTCGAGTCGGCTCTCGGCGATCTGACCAGGTCCGCCGCGAGATCCCGGTACACCGGTGCGGCGGCCCGGTAATCGCCGCCGTCGAACAGCACGTTCGCCAGGTCCAAGCGCACGTTCGCCACCTCGGTGTCGGTCGGCCCGAAGATTCGGCTGGCCGGCTCCACGACCGCGGCGAGCGCCTCGGCAGCCTGGCTGTACCGCGACTGCCTGATCAAGTGCCCGGCCTCGCCCCGCGCCCGCTTCAGATCGCCACGGCTAAGCTTGGGCACCTCATCGCGCACGTGCGAACCGGTGGAGACGCCGTGCACGCCTGGCGCTGCCACCGCTCTCGGCCGGCGGTCCGCCGTCGCGTCGACACCGGGGTAGATCCGGCTGACCACACGCGCGTACATCCGCACCGGGCTTGGCACCTTCGGCGATGCGAGTACTCCCGGCAGCGGGCTCAGCCCGGTGGCGAACGGCAGCAGCCGCTCGTACACCGCGTCCGCGTCGCGGGGTCGGTCCTCCGGGTCCTTGCGCAACAGATCGAGCAGCAGCCGTTCGAGTTCGACCGGTACGTCCGGGCGTACCGACCGGATCGCCCGCGGCTGTTCGTCGACCTGCTTGTTCATCACCGCGTACGTGGTAGACCCGGTGAACACCGGCTCACCGGCGAGCATCTCGTACAAGGTGCAGCCGAGCGCGTACAGGTCGGTAGCCGGGCGGCTGATGCCCGCCCGGATCTGCTCGGGCGCCATGTACGCCGGAGTGCCGACGGTCTGTCCGGTCCGGGTGATCTGAGAGGCGTCGGTCGCGTCCAGCGCCACGGCGAGCCCGAAGTCGAGGACCTTGACGGTACCGTCGCCGTCGAGCATCAGGTTGCTGGGCTTGAAATCGCGGTGGACCAGGGAATGCCGGTGCGCCACCGACAAGACAGCACACGACTGGGCGGCGATGGCGGCGGCCCAGCCGACCGGCAGCGGTCCATGCTCGGCCGTCAGGTCGGCGACCGTGATGCCTTCGATGTACTGCATGACGAGGTATGGGCGCTCGCCGTCGATACCGACGTCGTAGATCGCCGGCACGCCTGGGTGTTCGAGCCGCGCCGCGATGCGCGATTCACGCCTGAAGCGTCGCTCCAGTTCCTTGTCGGGTTCGCCCTGTGGAAAGCGGATGAACTTGACGGCCACCTTCCGGTCGAGCTTGACGTCGTGCCCCTTCCAGACCTCGCCCATGCCGCCGCGCGCTATGGGCAGGTCGTCAAGCTCGTACCGGTCGCTGATCCGCCGCCCCGCCACTCCTCCTCCTGTGCGCCCCGCCGCGCCGCGTCACTCCGCCGACTGTGGTCGGAGGCTCCCGTCGGCCAGACCAGCGAATCCTAGCCGGAGCAGTGTTTCGCCGAGGGACACCGTACTCCGAAGCTGATCTTCAAACTCGGCGAGCTTGACGAACGCCTCGCCGTATCCGCGCTGGTCGGCGAGGGACAGTCGGGGTAGGGCGGCGCGCCGCACATCGGTTCGGCTCGACCCCAGGGAGGCGCGGGCAGCGGTCACGGTCTGGGCGACCCGGAGGAACCCGGCAAGGAAGTGGGGGTCGAGTCGGTCCGGGTCGACGCGCAACAGCAACAGTTGCGGGCCGAGGATCGCACCACCGTCGGTCACTACACGGGGCAGCCCGTCCCGTGCCGTCATCGGGACAACCACATCACCCGGTGCCACGACGACAGCGCCGGGTCCGGGCGTGGTCAGTCCGGACGGCGGCCGGCCGTGCCGGACGTCGCGCACCGTCAACACCGGCGTGTCGCCTGCGTCCGTCACCATCCGGATGGGCGCTTGGAACGTCGCGACGATACCGGCCTTGATGAGATCGCCGACGGTCGTTGTCGCAGGTGCGTGGTCATCGGGCGACGTAACGAGATCCGGCAGGGTACGGCCGAACGAACCGGTCGTCGACAACAGGCGGTCGCGGGTCGGCTGGAACTGGGCGGCGTCGGCGGTGCGCCGTGCCAGATGGCGGGCCGGGCTCACGTCGACCTCGTCGTCGAGCAGGTCGATGACGCGGACGGCGCGGCTGCCGTCCGGCAGCCGCGTGTCGGGGTCTCGGAGGAACGACCGCCAGGCCCGAGTCGCGATCGACAGGTCGGACGAGGCGTCGACCATGAGCACCCGAGACAGCGGCTCGTTCGCCGGGCGGCGCAGTACCCACAGATCGGGTGCCGTCCCGGCGGCCGGCCACGCCGTCGGCAGGCTGATCACCGCAGCCAGCGCGCCCTTGCGCAGCAATTCCGACCGGATGCGCCGGCCGGACCGGCGGCTTGCGGCCGGGGCCGGCATCATGATCACTACTCGCCCGTTGACGCCGATGTGCGCCAGGCAGTGCTGTACCCACGCCAGTTCCGGCTCGCCACGGGGTGGGATGCCGAACTCCCAACGCGGGTCGCCCGCCAGTTCCTCGAAGCCCCACGACCGCTCGTTGAACGGCGGGTTGCACACCACTGTGTCGAATGCGCGGCCGGCAAACGCGTCGGCACGCAGCGAGTCGCCGCAGGCGACAGGGCCCAGCGAGTCGCCGACGGCGACGGAATCACCGCCGTCGCGCAGGAGCAGCCGAACGGCTGCGATACCGGCGGCGACCGGGACGATTTCCTGCCCGCACACGGCAGCCGCGCCGCCGAGCTGCCCGGCGAGCAGCAGGCTGCCGAGGCCGCAGGCGGGGTCGAAAACGGTCCGCCCACCGACGTCGGCGAGATCGACCATCAGGTCCACGATCGGCGCCGGGGTGACAGGTACCCGGCGGGACAGCACCTCGAGGTACCGCTCGCACAGGAACTCGAAAACCTCGCGATGGCCATCGCGGCCAGCGGCGTCGGCGGTCAGGCGGATCAGGTCGGCCCAGTCCCCGTCCGGACGCTGAACCACGCGGTCCGGCAATTCGGGTACGACGTCGACGATCGCCTCGATCAGGTCGCCGGGCCCCGCATCAGGCCGCTTGGACAGCGCCTGCCACCGGCGCGGGTCGCGCTTGAGGAAAACCAGGAACGCGCCCAGGTAGGCGACGAGATCGCCGAGTTGCAGGTCGTCGACGGCACCCCGGACCCGCTGCCAGACCCGGTCGCCGGGCGCGACATGGAATTCCTTGCCGTGCCGCGTCAACCAGGCCTCGACCTCGACCAGCGAGTACAGCGGACTGGCGGTGCTCCCGCCGACGGGTTGCGGGAAGTCGGGGTACCGGCGTCGCCAGTTGCTGACCGCGGCCCTGCCCACGTCGGCGAGACGCGCGATGTCCGAGGCGGCGACGGTCGCCCCGGCCCGCGTCGTGGTCTCCGGACTGTCCACGGCTGATCTCCCGTCGTCATGTACCCAGGCGAACCAGGACACCCTTGGCCTTCAGTTCGGCCACATGCTCGGCGGCCCGCCGCGGTGCGGTACCGCCACGGATCAGCAGCCCGGCCTCGATGTTGCGGTCGACGCCGGACTGGGTGAGGTTGGCGCTGGATACCAGCAGCGTCCGCCGATCGGCGACCGCCAGCTTGGCGTGCATCTTCGCACCGATCTCGGTGCGCTGCTCAGTCGGCCAGTGCCAGAGTTGGGCGCCACCCACCCCGGCGAACGCGGCCGCCGGTTCGGCTCCGGTCAGCGCACCGCCCGCGCCAGCGACCGTCTCGACCACCACGGTGATCTCGACGCCGCGCGCGACGGCGGCGGCCAGGGCGTCGAGGAGCGGCTTGTAGGGCTTCGCCGAGTACGTCATGAGCAGCAGCTCCTGGGTCGCTTCGTGGACGAGCCCGACGAGCACCTGGGCCGTGGCGCGGACCGGTACCTGGTGGGTACTCGGCCCGCTCCACACCGATTCGACCCGTACCGCCGTCGACTGCTGCGCGTGGCCAGCGGCCAGCCCGCGCAGGTATGCCGCTGCTTCGGCGTCGGACAGCGCGTCGGCTTGCTGGGCGGCGAGGACCGCTCTCGCGGTGTCCGCGAACCCCGGTACCGGTACCGCCTGCAAGGTCGCGTTGTCCGGCCAGTCGTCGGCGATCCGGTCGGCGAGCGACCGCAGGTGCCCAGCGCCCAGCCGGGCCAGGGCAGCCTCGGCGGCCACTTCGAACGCTGGGTACCCGGTCATGGCAGTTCGGGGAAGAGCGCCAGGTCCGGGTCGCCGATGGGTACCACGAACCGCCGGTCCAGGAACCGGTTGCCGCGCTCGCAGGTGGTCTCGGAGACGAACAGGCAGACGTGGCAGGCCGCGCCGTGCAGGAAGTCGTCGGGGTGGTGCGGCAGCCGTTCCGCGCACAGCGGGTCGGACGAGCAGTGCATCGCGTCGGCGAGCGCCCGCCTGGTGAGCCGTACCAGGGCGTCCTTCTCGGCGAGAGACACCAGCCCGCCCAGGGTGCCTTCGGCGTCCGGTACCGCCGTGTAGATGAGAATTCCGGCGCGCTTGTCATCCCCGGTGGTCGTGTAGATCCGCTCGGACAGGCTGGCCGAGCTGTACCCGCACTCCAGCGCGATGGTGCGGATCAGCAGGTGGGACAGGGTGTGCAGGGCAAGGTACCGGGCGCCCGGCCAGTGCCGCATCGGCTCGAAGCCGCCCCTGATCCGGCCCGAGTACCGGTTCTGCCGGAACCGCGCGTACGCCTCCTTGTGCGCGGTCAACTCGTCGGAGTACTCGACCCGCTGCTCCCACCCGACCAGCAGGTCCTCCGGTACCCGCAGGAAGATGCCCTCGCCCCGCACCTCGCTGGCGGGTACCCAGGTCGCCGGCTCGCGGCTGAGCGGCGCGCGGGTGACCAGGTCCGGATCGTTCGGGTCGGGGGCGTCGAGGCGGGTGAAGCCGACCAGGGCGCGTACCTCGCGCAGCCGCTCGGCGTGGATGACGTCGGCGTACAAGCCCTTCAGCTCGGCCGGTACGCCCTCCGGGTCGCGACGCAGGGTGAAGTCGTCGGTCGGTGGCGGCAGCGTGCGGGCCGAGAAGATCTGCCACTCGGGGGTACGCAGGTCCGGGTACCCCTTGTCCTCCGACTCGGCGCCGGCGCGGTGCCGCTGGACCGCGTCCCAGATCTCGTCGTCGGTCCACTTCTCGAACTCACGAAGGGTCGGTACGGCGCTCTTGGCGAAGGCGAGAACGTCCCGGTTGGCGATCTGCTTCAGCACATCCCAGTACTGCTCGACCTTGGCTTGCAGTTCGCTGGCGCCGGTGGGCGGGACGGCGAGCGCGGACAAGGTCTGCGCGAACCACTGGTTCGAGGCGCCGACGATGAGCAGTTTCGCGGGCTCCTTGCAGCCGTCGGGATCGAAATAGCCGAGGTGGGCGTCGCGTCCCCGGCAGCGGGGCAGTTTCTCCGCGCCGCGCTCGCCGAGTACTTCGCGGATGTTGCGCTGGGCGCGGCAGTTCACGCATTGGATCGCCACGTTCGCGCCGAGGTTGCCGCCCCGGTCGTCCATCCGCAGCCTCGGGTGGGTGGCGGCTGGACAGGCTGCGCCATGGTGGACGAACGGCGCGTACGGGAAATCGTCCAGGTGCCCGGCGGTACAGGCGAGCACGAAACGCGCCGGTACGGCCAGCGGCTTCTTCCCGGATTTCTTCTTCCCGCAGTTGGCGTGGAAGAAGCGCGCCTCGTGCGGCTTGCGCGCCTTGAAGTTCTCGAACCCGAAGACGCCCGCGTCGATCGCGGCGAGTTCGCCGCACGCGGTACACCGCAGCCAACCCGGGAACGGCATCACCGGTACGCCGACCTTGCCGGCCGGCCCGTTCGGCTCTTTGTCGACTCCGTCGAGCCACGGCGCCGGACGCAGTTCCTTGACTTTCGGGTACCCGAACTTCTTGACCTCGGCGAGCAGTCGGGGCTCGGCGATCGGCTCCCAGTCCGGGATTCCGCCGTAGTCCCAGTCGTCGAGGCCCCGGATGAGTACCGAGAAGTTGGGCAGGTCGACCAGCGCCCCGATGCCGGCGGTGAACATCAGGTGGCTGGGCCGTACCGCGCCGACCCGGCGGAAGTAGTTGGCGACCATCAGTTCTTCCCTACCAGGGTCGACTCGCCCAGTTCGTCACCGTCGGGCAGGTCCTCGTCGGCGCCCGCCGCGGCCTCCTCCTGCTGCTGGGCGGCCGCGCCGAACGTCCACTGCGGCGTGTCGTACATCGGGTTGAAGATCTCGCCCTTGCCGGGCAGCAGCAGGTTGATCTCGTTTTCGGTCTCCCGCATCGACTGCCCGACCGTGAGGTCCGTCCAGCGACCACCACCGGCCGACTCCAACAGCCCGACGAGTTTCTGCTGCTTGTACGTGCCGTCGGAGTACCCGAGCCGGGCCGACCCGCCGGTTTTCTGGACCCACCGGTCCTTCACCCGCTTGATCCGCTCCTCCAGGTAGTCGCGGCCCCGATCGCCGCCGATCGCCTCGGCCCGCTTCAGCAGCCGGGCCATGACCCGTCCGACGACCGCACCGTCGAGCGGCACGTCGTGGGCGTCGACATTCCGGGAGTACGCCTCGTCGGCGTTGCGCACCGCCGCCACGAACGTCGCGGTGGTGCCCCGGTCGAGCGCGCGCCGGGTGTACGGGGTGACGGACAGCGCCTCCACCTGGCGGTAGAAGGTCGCGTGGTAGTACTCGAAGTCCTCGTAGTGCGCCAGGTCGCGCGGCCGGGTCCAGTTGTACAGGGTGATGACCAGCCCGGGCCGCTTCGCGTCCCGGCCGACCCGCGAGGACGCCTGGATGTACTCGGCGGTGTTCTTCGGCTGCCCGGTGACGACCATCAGCCCGAACCGGGACACGTCGACACCGACCTGAAGCATCGAGGTCGCCAGTACGACGTCGACCGGGTCGCGGCTTTCCTTCCGGCGCTGGCTCCAGCGCTCGGCGAGGGGATGGTTGGCGACCTTCGCCTTGTACGACTCGGCGAGGTTGGTCAGGATCGCCCGGTGCCGGGGCGACGTGTCGATCTCCGGGTCGTACCCGATCTCCAGGCGCTTGAGCACCTCGCTGATGTCGCCGGAGGAGATACGCGACGTCAACTCCTGGATGGCGAGCATCTGGGTGGTGCCGACGAGCCGGTCGGACAAGCCTTTGCGCCGGCCGTGGGTACGCACCCGGGTGGTCACCTGGTCGTCGAGGCTGCGCCGCATGCCGGCCAGTTCACGGGTGGCGTTGAAGTAGCCGACGACCGTCAGGTACGGGTCGGCCGGTTCGCCGTACCGGTCGAACAGGGTCTGCCCGGCGATGAGCAGGATCTCGGCGAGCCGGATCTCGGCGGCCTTGAGGCGCATGCCGTGCGCGCACACGCCCAGGTACCGCCGGCCGGGGTTCTGTTCGGTGACCGGTACCTGGCGGCTGAAGAACGTGTCGGTGATGTCGATGACGGGCGGCGGGAACACCGCCAACTGCCGGCCGAACACGCCGAGCACCTGTTCACGGGCGCGTTTCGTGGTCGCCGTGGACGCGACGATTTTCGGACCGGCTTCTTTTCCTTCCGGGGTACGCCAGGTGCACAGTTCGTCGACGGCCGCCTCGAACAGCCCGACGGTGGTGCCGAGCGCACCGGAGATGAGGTGCAACTCGTCCTGGATGATCAGGTCGGGTGGCCGCAGCCGGATCACGGGCTGGCTGGTGACCGCGTCGAGTTTGCCTTTCTTGTTGTGCCTGCTGGTACACCCGGTTTTCAGGTCGAGGTCGTCGTGCCGGTACCCGTGCCGCGGGCACCACTGTTTGACCCGGCCGAACAGGATGCCGGCGTATCCGCGCCACGGCAGTTGGGCGAGTTTGTCGACGGTCGCGATGACCAGGCTCGGGGCGAGTCGGTAGATCTCCTCGTCCACGGTGAGGATCGGCAGGCCCTCGCCGGAGCGGGTCTTGGAGAACGGGCAGGCGTCGACGCCTTCGGCGTTGGGGCACCACAGGTGGATGCGCCGGGTGTCCTCGTTGGGCTGCAGGTCCTGGTGGCCGCGCAGTTTGGTGCCGCACCACGGGCAGGCGAGGGTCTGCAGCACGTTGGTGCGGTTGTCGTTGCCGGCCTCGCGGGCCTCGGCGATCTGATCGGCGGCGTCGTCGTACCAGTTGGGCGACACCCCACCGCCGACCCACAGCCCGATGCGGAACGGCTCGCTGCCCCAGGTCGCCTCGTCCTGCTGGCGCAGCACTTCGGCGGCGCAGACCAGGGCG
This sequence comes from Micromonosporaceae bacterium, assembly GCA_036378155.1. Taxonomy (GTDB): domain Bacteria; phylum Actinomycetota; class Actinomycetes; order Mycobacteriales; family Micromonosporaceae; genus DASUXA01. The sequence continues at coordinate 73,924 of DASUXA010000009.1, forward strand.
GCGGCGCGCTGGAACTGCTGGGCGGTGAGCAGGCGCAGGGTGTACCGCATGAGCACGGCGACCCCGGCCGCGCCGCTGCGCGCGTCCGCGCCCGCGCCCGCGCCCGCGCCCGCGCCGACGACTCCTTGCAGGCGGCGGATCGCGAACGTGTAGGCGGTCAGACCCAGGTACGCCTCGGTCTTGCCACCACCGGTCGGGAAGAACAGCAGGTCGACGACGGCGCTGGGGTCGGCGGCCCGTTCGGGGTGCGCCGGTTCGGTCAGCGACGGCAGGTTGAGCAGGACGAACGCCAACTGGAACGGCCGCCACGACGCCGCGCTCGCACCGCGCGCCTCGACCTGGGCGCGGGCCTCGTTGTAGCTGAGCCCGTGCGTGTCGCGCAGCCGGCCGATCTCGGTGTGCCGGCGCTGCGCCGCCATCGCCCGGTTCGCGAACCGGAACGCGGCGAGCGCCTCCGCGTGCCGGGGCGCATCGGGCGTGGTGAGCAGGTCGATCCCGGCCCGGATACGTTCGGCGATCCGCCGCGCGGTGAACACGGCTGCCTCGGCGGCCGACTGGAGTGGGGCGGGCAGGTCGGGGATTTCGGCGTCGCGGTTGGCGAGCCAGTCGAGGTATCCGTCGGCGAGCGGGGCGAGGCCGGCGCGCAACTGGTCGACGTCCGCGGCGGCGAGGGCGTCCATGGACAGTTCGACCCCGGCGAGCTTGGAGCCCTCCCCCACCTCGGCGACGGTGGCCGGCACGTCGTACGCCGGCAGCCAGGTGGTTTCCAGTTTGTACGCGCAGCGCTCGCCGTCGCGGACGTGCGGGTGCACGGCGACGTTGCGACCGGCGGCGTAGCGGCGCTGGTCCCGGTACAGCAGCCGCAGGTGCGTTTCTTCCGGGTCGTCGGTGACGCCGCGCCGGTCGTCCAGCGGGTCGTCGATAGGCAGGAAGATCGCGGCCGAGCCGTCGAGCGCGGTGACGGTCAGGGTAGTTTGGAACAGCCACGCCGTGTCGCTGTTGGTTTGCGGCTCGACCTGGGAGTTGACCAGGGCGAGTTGGACGACGCGCCGGCCGTCGCGGGGCCGGACGTCGACGGCGAGGTGCACGCCGGGCTCGTCCGGGTCGTCGACGGTCAGCGGCAGGCGGTAGGACCGCTCGCCGTCGAGCCGCACATCCCGCTGGTACGACACCGGTTCGCGGACCCAGACGATGCGCTTGCGGCCGTCGTCGTCGGTGGACTCGTGTTTGTGGTACCGGCCCCAGGCGGCGCTCACCGACAGCACGTCGACCTCGGCGGGTACCGCGAACGACAGCCCCATCGACGACGCCCACATCTTGCCGAGGCTCTGCGGCGTGATGACCTCGGGCAGTTCCGCCTCGGCCGGGTCACCTTCGACGGTCGCGTCCAGGTCGGCGACCTGGTCCGGCTGGCTCGGGTCGGACTTGGGGCGCGGCTTCGGGCCGAGCATGCCGACCAGGTACCGCTCGCGCGGCCCCTGCGCCCGAGGCGGAAACTCCTCGCGCTCGCCGTCCCACGGCCCGAGCAGGTCCCGCCGGACCAGATCCTCCAACTCGTCGCGCACCTGGTACGACGTGGCCGGCGCGAACGTCTGCGGCACGTCGAGCGGATCGACCAGCGCCTGCTGCTCGTCGTCGCGCGGCATCGC
>DASUXA010000010.1:0-93446 GCA_036378155.1 Micromonosporaceae bacterium
ACCGCCACGCGCCGGCCTTCGCCGACCTCGAGCCGAAGACCGAGATGCTCGAGACCGGCATCAAGGTTCTCGACCTGCTAGCCCCGTACGTCAAGGGCGGCAAGATCGGCCTGTTCGGCGGCGCCGGCGTGGGCAAGACGGTGCTCATCCAGGAGATGATCATCCGGGTCGCCAACAACTTCGGTGGTACGTCGGTGTTCGCCGGCGTGGGTGAGCGCACCCGCGAGGGTAACGACCTCATCGCCGAGATGACGGAGTCCGAGGTCATCGACAAGACGGCGCTGGTCTTCGGCCAGATGGACGAGCCGCCGGGCACCCGTCTGCGGGTCGCGCTGTCGGCGCTGACCATGGCGGAGTACTTCCGCGACGTGCAGAACCAGGAGGTGCTGCTCTTCATCGACAACATCTTCCGGTTCACGCAGGCCGGTTCCGAGGTGTCGACCCTGCTCGGTCGCATGCCGTCGGCCGTGGGTTACCAGCCCACCCTGGCCGACGAGATGGGCCAGCTGCAGGAGCGGATCACGTCGGTCAAGGGCAAGGCGATCACCTCGATGCAGGCGATCTACGTGCCCGCCGACGACTACACCGACCCGGCACCGGCCACCACGTTCGCCCACCTCGACGCCACCACGAACCTCGAGCGGTCGATCTCCGACAAGGGCATCTACCCGGCCGTCGACCCGCTGGCGTCGACGTCGCGGATTCTCGCGCCGGAGTACGTCGGCAACGAGCACTACGTCGTGGCGCAGGAGGTCAAGCGGATCCTCCAGCGTTACAAGGACCTGCAGGACATCATCGCGATCCTCGGTATGGACGAGCTCTCCGAGGAAGACAAGATCACGGTGGGCCGCGCCCGCCGGATCGAGCGCTTCCTGTCCCAGAACACCTTCGTCGCCAAGCAGTTCACCGGCATCGAAGGCTCGTTCGTTCCGGTCAAGGAGACCGTCGAAGCGTTCAAGAAGCTGACCGAGGGTGAGTACGACCACTTCCCCGAGCAGGCCTTCTTCATGTGCGGTGGGCTCGAGGACCTCGAGCGCAACGCGCACGAGCTGATGAAGAACGAGTAGTCGCCGCCAGCGTGAGTCGGGCCCGACCGCGAACGCGGTCGGGCCCGACTGGCTCGCGAACCCGGGTCCGTCGGTTCGCGGCTCGCGGTCGGTCGGCTCGCGGCTCGGGGGTCGGGTCCGCCGGTCGCCGGTCGGGTCCGTCGGGTCGCCCGACACACTGGTACTGTCCGGGTCTGCCGACCATTGGTCGAGGTCGACCCTCTAAACTCGCACCCATCCCGTCTTCGCGTAGGAGTAGCAGCGTGGCGAAGCAGATCACAGTCGACCTGGTAGCCGTCGACCAGAAGGTCTGGTCCGGCGAGGCCGAGATGGTCGTTGCCCGGACCACCGAGGGTGAGCTCGGTGTGCTGGCCGGTCACGCGCCGCTGCTCGGTCAGCTCGCCGAACCGAGCCAGGTGCGCATCCATCGAGCCGGTGGCGAGCAGCTCACCTACGACGTGACCGGCGGGTTCCTGTCCGTCTCCGCGGAAGGCGTGACCATCCTCGCCGAGAGTTGCGCTCCCGCCTCACCGGCTACGGCACGCTGACGGTCCGACGGCGATGCGGATCATCGAGTGGGTCGGAACCGGCGTACTGGTGGTCCTGTGCGTACTCGCCGCACTGTTCATCCGTCGCGAGATCATCGCGCGGCGTCCCGGAACGATTGAGCTGAGCCTGCGACTGTCCACTCTGGTACCGGGTCGTGGCTGGTCACCCGGTATCGCCCGGTTCGTCGGCGACGAACTGCGGTGGTACCGGCTGTTCAGTTTCGCCATCCGGCCCCGTCGCATCCTGTCGCGACGCGACCTCGCGGTACACAGCCGACGCTCGCCCGAAGGTCCGGAGCAGCTCACGTTGCCCAGCGACTGGATCGTGCTGCGGTGCCACTGTGAACGTACGCCGGTCGAGATTGCGATGGCGCACAACACGGTCGCCGGTTTCCTGTCCTGGATCGAGGCCGCCCCGCCCGGGGCGGTCTCGTCGCGTCTGGCGTCCTAGCGCGTCGGGGCATCCCCGCCCGGCAGTCGAACTATTCGGACAACTGCGGCATTCTTTCCCCCGGCGTCGCGGTGTGCCGGTTGGGGCGTATACCGCGCGAGATGTGCGCACACCGCGACCGAGGTGAGCATCCCAGGACGCTCACCTGTCCGGCGGTGTAGCCACATCACCAGCGGTGTACGCCTCTGCGAGCACACCTGGCGCGGCGGGTCCCGGGCCAGGCATGCCCGACCGCTCACCCGGACGCGGTACGCCAGCCGGACGCATCCGCCCGCCACAGCCGGGCGCCGGTACCATCGTCCGCCGCGACCAAAATCGCGCCGCCCTGCCCAGCCAGGGACAGCGTGCGACCGGTACCGGCGGCGAACCGCACCGGCAGCGCCTGCTCGCGCCACCGAGCCCCGTCGGCGGACCCGACGAACAGCCGGTACCGCGTGCCGTCGCCGACCGCCGCGACCACCGCGCGCCCGTCACCGGTACGCACCTCGGCGAGCCCGGCAACCGCCGCCGGTATCTGCCCGCCGACCGTGCCGAACCGCCCCGCCGCCGTCCAGCGACCGTCCTGCCAGCGCCACCCGGCGAAGCTCGCGCCCGCCACGCCGACCGCGAGCGCGCCCCGGTCGGTCGCGACGACCCGGTCCATCGCCTCGTCGTCGCCCGTGCCGGCAACAGCTTCGGCGGTCCACGGATGGGCGTCCCGTCCGGCGGTCCAGCCGAGCGGGTCGCGCGCCCCGAGCCGCGCGCCCGGCGGCAGCACGCTGCCCACCACCAGCCAGTCGCCGTCCGCCAGACCCGCCGCGTCCAACGCCTCGGTCTGCCCGGACGCCCCGGACATCAGCGCGGGGTCGGCGTCGTCGAGGCGGAACGCCGCGCCGTCCGGTGACGACCACACCGCCGCGCCGGCGGCGCGGTTAGCGTCCACCCGGGTACCGGCGATCAGAAAGCCGCCCGGTCCCGCCGCCAGCCGGTTCACCGCGACCGCGTCCGGACCGCCGAACAGCTCGAACGTCGCCGGTACCTCGGTGAGCGGTCCGTCGCCGACCGCCAGCCAGGTACCGGATCGCGGGTTGCTGTGCACCCCGCCCGCCGAGGCGCCGAACGCGACCAGTCGGTCGCCGGCACAGGCTGCCATCGAGAGCACATGTCGCGGCCCGTACGCCGAGACGGGTCGGGACTCCAGCAGCCGCCAGCGCACCCCGTCCGGGGACGCCCAAGCGGCCGGCGACGGCGTGCCGTCGCCGGCCACGGTCGCGCCGACCGCGTACCAGTGACCGGGGCAGGCGGCGAGGTCGCGCACCTGGGCGCGGGAACCAGCCGGTACCGGCAGGGTCACCGCCCGCCACGTCGGTGGCGAGACGCTCCGCCGGTCGGCGGTACAACCCGCCGGCAGACCCGTCAGCAACGCCGCCGCCAGCAGCGCCCCGCCGACACGACGCGCGACCAACCGCCGCGCCGTGGCGCGGCTCACCGGGAGCCGCCGCGCCGTGGGGCGGCTCACCGGGAGCCGCCGGGTACCCATTTCACGTCGCCGTTCGGGTTCGCCACCCGGCTGAGGATGAACAGCAGGTCGGACAGGCGGTTCAGGTACTTCGCCGGGAGTGTGCCGGTGTGCTCGGGGTCGGCCTCGACCAGCGCCCAGGCGCTGCGCTCCGCGCGTCGGCACACTGTACGGGCGACGTGCAGGTACGCCGCGCCGGGCGTACCGCCGGGCAGGATGAACGAGTCCAGCTTGCCCAGCCGGGCGTTGAACTCGTCGCACCAGCCTTCCAGCCGGGTGATGTACTCCTCGGTCACCCGCAGCGGCGGGTGCTTCGGCTTCGGCACCACCGGGGTACACAGGTCGGCTCCGACGTCGAACAGGTCGTTCTGCACTACCCTGAGCACTGCCTGGACATCGTCCGCGAGCTGCCCGGTCGCGAGCGCGACACCGATCGCGGCGTTGCACTCGTCGGCGTCGGCATAGGCGGCGATGCGCGGGTCTGTCTTGGGTACCCGGGTGCCGTCGCCAAGCGCGGTGGTTCCGGCGTCGCCGGTCCTCGTGTAGATGCGGGTGAGGTGGACTGCCATGACGCACAGCGTACGGACCTTGGACCGGTCGCCCTCTACGCTTACCGGCGTGGACGTGATCAGGGTTGTCGGCGGTGCCCGGCTCAGTGGCGAGGTCCGCGTGGTGGGGGCGAAGAACTCGGCGTTGAAGCTGATGGCGGCCTCGCTGCTGGCGCCGGGGCGGTCGGTGGTCGGCAACGTACCGCGGATCACCGACATCGCGATCATGGCGGAGGTGCTGCGCCGGCTCGGGTGCGACGTGTCCTTCACCGGGAGCACCGGGGAGGCGCCGGAGGGCGGGCCGGCGCGCGAGGTGGTCATCGACGTACCGGCGAAGGTCGGCGTCGAGGCGGACTACGACCTGGTGCGGCGGCTGCGCGCCTCGATCTGCGTGCTCGGTCCGCTGTTGACCAGGCAGGGGTACGTCCGGGTGGCGCACCCCGGTGGCGACGCGATCGGCTCGCGCGGCCTCGACATGCACATCGCCGGGCTGGAACGGATGGGCGCCGAGGTGGGCGGCGAACACGGGTTCGTGATCGCGTCCGCCCCGAAGGGGCTGCACGGCGCGACCATCTGGTTGGACTTCCCGAGCGTCGGGGCGACCGAGAACCTGCTGATGGCGGCGGTACTGGCGAGCGGCACCACGCAGATCGACAACGCCGCCCGCGAGCCGGAGATCGTGGACCTGTGCGCGATGCTGACCGCCATGGGCGCCCGGATCGACGGCGTGGGCACGTCGACCCTGGTCATCGACGGGGTCGACGAGTTGCGCCCGGTCCAGCACGCCACGGTCGGGGACCGGATCGTCGCCGGTACCTGGGCGTTCGGCGCGGCGATGACCCAGGGCGAGGTGACCGTCCGGGGCGTGGACCCCGGGTACCTGGAGATCGCCCTGGACAAGGTGATCAGCGCGGGCGGCGAGGTGATGACCGAGCCGGACGCGTTCCGGGTCCGGATGGACGCCCGACCCCGCGCGGTGGACATCGTCACCCTGCCGTACCCGGGCTTCCCGACCGACCTGCTGCCGATGGCGATCGGGCTCGCCTCGGTCAGCGAGGGCACGTCCCTGATCACGGAGAACATCTTCGACGGTCGGTTCATGTTCGTGAACGAGATGGTCCGGCTCGGCGCGGACATCCGGGTCGACGGGCATCACGCGGCGGTACGGGGTCGCGAGCGGCTGTCCAGCGCGCCGGTACGGGCGACCGACATCCGGGCGGGCGCCGGGCTGGTGATGGCGGGGCTGTGCGGCGACGGGGTGACCGAGGTCAGCCACGTTCACCACATCGACCGGGGCTACCCGGATCTGGTGTGCGACCTGCTCCGGTTGGGCGTCGACGTGGAGCGGGTGGCGGTACCGGCGGACGACGAGTTCCCGATCTAGCCGACCACCCGGCGCGCCTTCTCCAGTTCGTCGGCGAAGACCAGCACGCGTACCCGCCTGTCCCGACCGACCGCCGTGGTACAGCGGATACCGGCGTCGGTGAGGCGCTGCCGTACCGCCTCGGCGCTCGCCGGGTCGTCGACCACGACCGCGGCCCGCAGCAGCCCGTAGTCCTCGGCGGTCACGATCTCGCGATGCAGTTCCAGGGACTCCCCGCTGAACGTCCAGCGCAGCACGGCGATGAGCCCGCCGACCGCCACCAGGGCGATCAGGGGCGCCAGGGCGTACAGCAGCATGCCGACAGTGTGCACCCGAAGCGGCGCGGTCGCCTCGCTCAGGCGCTCGTTGAGCGTGCGTTAAGGTGCTGTGCGGTACCACGGAGGGAGTAACGGCCATGGCGGGTCGGCTCGCGGTTGTCGGTGCGGGTCTGATGGGTTCGGGGATCGCGCAGGTCGCCGCCCAGGCGGGCTGGGAGGTCACCATGCGCGACCTCAGCCAGGAGGCGCTCGATCGCGGTCTGCGGGGCATCCGCGCTTCGCTGGACCGGTTCGTACAGAAGGGCACGCTCGCCGAGGCGGACGTCGACGCGACCCTGGGCCGGATCGCGACCACCACCGATCTCGACGCGGCGGCGGACGCCGATGTCGTGGTCGAGGCGGTGTTCGAGCGGCTGGACGTCAAGCACGAGGTGTTCCGGCAGCTCGACCGGATCTGCAAGGCGGACGCCGTACTCGCCACCAATACCTCGGCGATTCCGGTGACGCAGATCGCGGCGGTGACCGAGCGTCCCGAGTCGGTGGTCGGCACCCACTTCTTCTCGCCGGTACCGATGATGAAGCTCTGCGAACTGGTGCGCGGCTACAAGACCTCGGACGACGTGCTGGCGCGGGCGCGCGGGTTCGCGGAGAGTGTCGGCAAGACGTGCATCGTGGTGCACCGGGACATCGCCGGGTTCGTCACCACCCGACTGATCGCGGCGCTCGTGGTCGAGGCGGTGAAGCTCGTGGAGAGCGGCGTGGTCTCGGCTGAGGACCTCGACGTGGCGTGCAAGCTGGGCTTCGGGCACGCCATGGGGCCGCTGGCGACCACCGACCTCACCGGCGTGGACGTGCTGCTGCACGCGACCAGGAACATCTACACCGACACCGGCGACGAGAAGTTCTTCCCACCGGAGTTGCTGCAGCGCATGGTCACCGCGGGCGATCTGGGTCGCAAGACGGGACGCGGGTTCTACCCATACGAGCAGTGACCGACGCATAACGCTCAGCGACCAAGCTGCGCTTGTCCCGCCCGGTCATACTGGGGCAAAGGGGGGAGCGGCCATGATCGCTACAGTGCTGTGGGCGTTGATCGCCGGCGTGATTCTCGGGTACCTGGGCAAGCTGCTGCTGCCGGGCAGGCAGCGGATACCGGCGTGGGCGACGATCCTCGCCGGCGTGGTCGCCGCGCTGGTCGGCGGGCTGATCGCGGACTGGCTCGGAGTGGGGCAGACGCGCGGTATCGACTGGTGGCGGCACATCATCCAGGTGGGGCTCGCGGTCCTCGCCATCTGGGCGGTGGCGCGGGTGTACGAGCAACGGGGCACCACGGCGGTGCGCCGCCGATCGTGACGGGCGCACCGGGACCGGGGCTTCGTCGGGACCGTACAACGGCTGTGGTGTGGGTACACCACAGCCGTTGTACGCCCGAACCGGCACACCCGTCGTCGAGGACGGACTCAGCCGTCCCGGCTGGTCGTCCAGCGGAAGGTGAGCAGGCACAGCACCAACCCGGCGACGCACCAGGCGGCGAGCACGAGCGCGACCTTGCCCAGTTCCCAGGAGCCGCCGGCTTCCTGGACGGCGAACGACTGCGGTAGGAACACCGAGCGCATCCCCTGGCACATCCACTTCAGCGGGAAGATCGCTGCCACCTGCTGCATCCACTTGGGCAGGTCGGTGTACACGAAGAAGACCCCGGAGATGAACTGGAGCACCAAGGCAACCGGGGTGACCACGGCGGGTCCGCTGCGTCCGGTGCGCGCGACCGACGAGTACGCGATGCCGCACAGCGTGCACGCCGTGATGCCGAGCAGGCTCACCCAGCCGAACGTCGCCCACTTCTGCGCGCTGTCGGGCAGCGAGACGTGGTAGAACAGCACCGCCACGGCGAGCAGCAGCGCGGTCTCCAGCACCCCGATGACCAGCACCATGACGACCTTGCCGATGAAGTACGCGGAGCGCGGCATCGGCGTGCCCAACAGGCGCTTGAGAACGCCCCGGTCCCGCTCGATCGGGATGTTGATGGCGAGGTTCTGGAACCCGACGGACAGCAACCCCGAGGCGATCATGCCGGTCACGAAGTACTGGGTGAACTTGACGCCGGGCGCGATCTGCTGGGTGAACACCGATCCGAAGATCACGATCAGGATCACCGGGAACAACATGGTGAACACGACCGCTTCCCGGCTGCGGGTGAACTGCTTGATTTCCAGTACGCCCCGGCGCAGCCCCAGATCGACCGTGCCTGCCCTCCGCGCGCGGCCCACGGCCTCCACGTGACTCATCGGGAACCCACCATCCTCAGGTACACGTCCTCCAACGTCGGCCGGGTGACCGACAACCCGGGCACCTCGCCGCCGAACCGCTCGGACAACTCGGTGACCAGCGCCGTCGGCGCGTCGGTCTCCTTGGACTGCCAGGAGCCGTCCGGCGCCCGCCAGTGCACCGTCGCCGGCGCCTTCGCCCGATCGCCCAGGTCGGTGGGCGTCGACACGGCGACCAGGCGTCCCGCCGCGATCACACCGACCCGGTCCGCCAGCGCCTCCGCCTCCTCCAGGTAGTGCGTGGTGAGCAGGATGGTGGTACCGGCGCCGGACAGGTCGCGGATCACGTCCCAGAACTCCAGCCGCGCCTCCGGGTCGAACCCGGTCGTCGGTTCGTCGAGGAACAGCAGTTCGGGCTGCCCGATGATGCCCAGCGCGACGTCCAGCCGACGCTTCTGCCCGCCGGACAGGGTCTGGGTGCGGGCCCTCGCCTTGCCGGTCAGCCCGACCCGCTCCATCACCGCGTCCGGGTCGTCGGCGTGCGGGTAGTACCGCGCGAAGTGGTGCAGCACCTCGGAAACGGTCAGATCCTCGAATTCCCCGGTGCTCTGCAGGACGAGTCCGATTCTGGCCTTCCAGTCGGGTCCGGCGGCGGACGGGTCGACACCGAGGACGCGTACCTCACCCTCGTCGGGTCGCCGGAAGCCCTCCAGGATCTCCACGGTGGTGGTCTTGCCCGCGCCGTTCGGTCCGAGCAGGGCGAACACCTCGCCGCGTCGGACGTCGAGGTCGACGCCGTCGACTGCGACGGTCGCCCCGTACCGCTTGCGGATGCCGCGTGCGCTGATCGCGAGATCGTCGGTCACCCCCTCACTATCTCGAATCGGCAACGAGTCGAATGAGTCGGGTTACGGACGCAACCCCCGGCGAGGTCCAACGCGTCTTCAGAATCAGGAAACCTTCCGAGTGCCTCGGGAGAGTGTGGTGAGGAGCTGGTCAAGCGCGGATTTCAGGGGTGCCGCGCACGGCCACTCCGACGTGGTGGGCGTCGCCGTCATGGCGGCGCCCACTGCCGATCCGGCATTCGGGTGGTCTTCCGCGAGCCGAACTCCTCCCTCCCCACCTGGGTCGGGCCCACACAACGGGCCCGACCCAGGGGAGCGACGCCACCACCGACTCGTGATCACCGTCACCGCGGCGAACGAGGCTACCGGCCAGTAAACTTCCGGTCATCCGGGAGGACCGTCCTCCGCCGATCAGGGGGCTCGCCCTCCACCGCGTCCGGGGACCGCCGGAGGTGCGCCGTGTCATCTGCCGACCGACTGCCCGACCGGGACCGACCGTGGGTGATGCGCACCTACGCGGGTCACTCGTCGGCGTCCGCGTCCAACGCGCTGTTCCGCCGCAATCTCGCCAAGGGCCAGACCGGTCTGTCGGTGGCGTTCGACCTGCCGACCCAGACCGGGTACGACCCGGACCACGAACTCGCCCGCGGCGAGGTGGGACGGGTGGGTGTACCGGTCGCCCACCTCGGCGACGCGCGGGCGCTGTTCGACGGCATCCCGCTCGACGCCATGAACACCTCGATGACGATCAACGCCCCGGCGATGTGGCTGCTCGCGCTGTACGCCACGGTCGCGACCGAGCAGGGCGCCGAGCTGGCGAAACTTACCGGTACCACGCAGAACGACATCATCAAGGAATACCTGTCGCGCGGCACGTACATCTTCCCGCCCGGCCCGTCGCTGCGGCTGACCGCCGACGTGGTCGCGTACACCGTGTCCCACCTGCCGCAGTGGAACCCGGTCAACATCTGCTCGTACCACCTGCAGGAAGCCGGCGCCACGCCCGTGCAGGAGGTCGGGTTCGCGCTGGCCACGGCGGTCGCCGTGCTCGACGCGGTACGCGAGGCGGGGCAGGTGCCCGCCGACCGGTTCGGCGACGTGGTCGCCCGCGTCTCGTTCTTCGTCAACGCGGGCGTGCGCTTCGTCGAGGAGATGGCGAAGATGCGCGCGTTCGCGCGGCTGTGGGACGAGTTGACGCGCGAGCGGTACGGCGTGACCGATCCGAAGCAGCGTCGGTTCCGGTACGGCGTGCAGGTCAACTCGCTGGGTCTGACCGAGGCGCAGCCGGAGAACAACGTGCAGCGCATCGTCCTGGAGATGCTGGGCGTCACGCTGTCCCGCCACGCCCGCGCCCGCGCGGTGCAGCTGCCCGCCTGGAACGAGGCGCTCGGGCTGCCCCGTCCCTGGGACCAGCAGTGGTCGCTGCGCATGCAGCAGGTTCTCGCGTACGAATCGGACCTGCTGGAATACCCCGACCTGTTCGACGGCTCGCACGTGGTCGAGGCTCTGGTCGGTGAGATCGCCGACGGCGCGCGGGCGGAACTGGACAAGGTGCTCGAGATGGGCGGCGTGGTGACCGCCGTGGAGACCGGGTACCTCAAGAGCGCGCTGGTCGCCTCGCTCGCCGAGAAGCGCCGCCGGATCGAAGCCGGCACCGACGTGGTGGTCGGCGTCAACAAGTTCACCGAGACCGAGCCGTCGCCGTTGACCGCGAGCGGCGCGGCTCCCGTGGAACTGGTCGACCCGGCGGTCGAGCAGGCGGCGATCGAGGGGGTACGGGCGTGGCGGGCGGCGCGCGACAACGGTGCGGTCCGGGCGGCGCTGGACCGGCTGCGGGCGGACGCGCGCACCGACGCCAACCTGATGCCCGCCACGCTCGAGTGCGCCCGCGCCGGGGTGACCACCGGGGAGTGGGCTGACGCGCTGCGCGAGGTGTTCGGGGAGTACCGGGCACCGACCGGGTTGTCCGCGTCGTCCGGCGCGGCGTCGGACTCGTCGCTCGAGGCGGTACGGGCGCGGGTTCGCAGGACCGCCGCCGACCTCGGTACCAACCGGCTGCGCCTGCTGGTCGGCAAGCCGGGGCTGGACGGGCACTCCAACGGCGCGGAGCAGATCGCGGTCCGCGCCCGCGACGCCGGCTTCGAGGTGGTGTACCAGGGCATCCGGCTCACGCCGGGGCAGGTCGTCGCCGCCGCCGCCGAGGAGGACGTCGACCTGGTCGGGCTGTCCGTGCTGTCCGGCTCGCACCTGCGCGCCGTGCCCGACGTGATCACCGGGCTGCGTCAGGCGGGTCTGTCCGACGTACCGGTGGTGGTCGGCGGGATCATCCCGCCCGAGGACGTCGAGAAGCTGCGCGCGGCCGGCGTGGCGCGGGTGTTCACGCCCAAGGACTTCGCGGTCACCGAGATCATCGACGAACTGGTGACGGTCGTCCGCGAGGCGAACGGGTTGAGCTGAGTCACTCCGCGCCGGGGCTGCCCTCCGGGGCGGGCGCCTCGCTCACGCCCGGTATCGGGGTCGGGCGGTTCGGCGGGCTCTCCGGCACACCCACCGGTACCGGCAGCGTCACGGTGCCGCCGGTGTCGAACGTGAACGTCACCGGAACCACCTCGCCCGGCGGCAGATTCCGGGTCAGTCCGGTGAGCTGCAGGTACGAACCGGAATCGCGGGTCAGTTGGACGATCCCGGCGGGCGGTACCACGACGCTCAACTGCCCGCCGGACCCGCCGGCCGGGGTCGGCGCGGTGCTCGGCTGGGGGATCGCGATCGGCGGCGGATTCTGCGACGGGTTCGCCGGCTGCCCGGCGGACGGTCCAGCGGGCGGGGTCTGGATGCCGCCGCCCTGCGTCATGCCGGGCGACGGGGAGGTCGGCGCGGGCGTGGACGGCGCGGCAACCGACCCCGACGGGGTCGGCGCGCCGGTGACCACGGCGGCGCCGGTCGCCGCGTCACCCGCGTCCACCCGGACCAGGGTCACCGGACGGGTGCCCTCGTTGGTGATCCGCAGGCTGAGCGGCGCCGCCTGTCCCTGCTGGTACCCGCCGGGACCGGGATAGTCGAAGCTCACGTTGAGCAACTGGACCCGACCGCCGCCCGGAGCGGGCACACTCCCGCTCACCCCCGGTACCGCGGACACCTGGCGAGCCGTCTGCGCCTGTTGCCCGGCGCCGCACCCCGCCACGGCGAGCAGGGCGCCCACCGCCAGCGCCGCTCCTGGTACCCATCGCCGGCCCGGTCCCGGTGCCATGCCACACCCACTTCCCACGTCAGTGTCGCGGACGGTGGCTCCCGTACCCGGTTGACGATCGAGGAAACGGCGACCGGGGTTGCCGTGCCGGGCAGGTGCCCCGCGGGGAACCGGTCGATGTCGCAGGCTCCCCCTAGGGTGCGGGCATGAGTGTCGACTGGAATGCCCAACTGATCGACCAGCTTGACTGGCACTGGCAACACCTGCGCCCGCGGTTGGACGATCTGACCGACGAGGAATACTTCTGGGAGCCCGTCGCGGGCTGCTGGAGCGTCCGACCTCGCGGGACGAGCACCGCGCCGATCGCCGCCGGTACCGGCGACTTCACCGTCGACTTCGCGCTGCCGGAGCCGACCCCGGCGCCGGTCACCACGATCGCGTGGCGGCTCGCGCACATCATCGTGGTCGTGTTCGGTGAGCGGGTCGCCGCGCACTTCGCCGGGCCGCCCGTGGACTTCGACACGTTCCGGTACGCCGGCAGCGCCGCCGAGGCGCTGCGGCAACTCGACGAGACGTACGCGGCGTGGCTGGACGGGGTCCGGGGTGTCGGGGGCGACGGGCTGGCGCGACCGTGCGGCCCGGCAGCGGGTCCGTTCGCCGAGCACCCGCTGGCCGCGCTCGTGCTGCACATCAACCGCGAGGCGATCCACCACGGCGCGGAGATCCTGCTGCTTCGCGACCTGTACCGCAACCGCGCCACGCTCGGCAGGGCGGAATCCTGACCGGCCTCGCCCGTCCGACGAGCCTCGCCCCGCCTTGGTCGGTCAGCCCGACGCCGGGCTTCCCAGTCCGGCTGCCTGCCGCGCCTCGCGCCGACGGCGTCGGCGGCGCACCAGTCCCCAGAAGCACAGCGCCAGCACGACGATCCCGACCAGGACCAGCACCGGCGCCAGGATCGCCAGCACCGACATCAGGACGCTGCCCAGGTCTTCCAGGGTGCTCACCACGGGAGCGCCGAAGCCGGCTGTGGTCGCGTTGACCACCGGTCGGGCGGTCGCCTTCGCGCCGTGCACGGTCAGCGAGATGATGATGCCGGCGACGATCGGCACCCACTGGTGGCTGGAGAAGAACTGACCGGGGTCGGTGACCGTGACGGTCTGCGAACTCGACGCCGCGCCGAAGGCGAGTCCGCCGGCGGTGGGTCGTACCACCGTCTGCACCACGTCGTTCACGTGGTCCACGACCGGCACCTTGTCGGCGACGAACTCGATCGCGAGCAGTACCGCGAGGATCGCCAGCACCCACCCGTTCGCCAGCCACTGCCACGTGGGCGGCAGGGTGATCAGGTGCGAGTACCGGGCGAGCAGCCCGATCGCCAGCAGGGGGATGTACGCGTTGAGACCGGCCGACGTCGCCAGTCCGATCCCGGTGAGCGCTTCGAGCACATGCCAAGCATGGCACTCGCGCGCCAGTACACCCCAGACGGCACGGCACCGCCCGGACCGCCGCGATCGACGCGACCCACCGATACATCGGGCGAAACGGGCGAATGAGGCTCGCGATGGTGCGGTCCTGCGTCGTGGGCGCGGCGCCAAGCGCGAGGGCGCCGCCCGCCGCCGCTTCCGCCGACGCGGGGGGCGCTGCCGCTTCCGCCGGCGCCAACGCCCGCCTCGTGCGCGGGCACGAAGCCGCGCGGGACGCCGCGTCGGCTACCCTCGCGACGTGCGGTTGGTCATAGCCCGATGCTCGGTCGACTACATCGGTCGCCTCAACGCCCATCTGCCGCCGGCCACCCGGCTGCTCATGATCAAGGCGGACGGTTCGGTGTCGGTACACGCCGACGACCGTGCCTACAAGCCGCTGAACTGGATAAGCCCGCCGTGCCGGATCGAGGAGCAGCCGGGCGTGTGGCGGGTGGTGAACCGGGCGGGCGAGGAGCTACGGATCATCCTCGAGGAGATCTTCCACGACACTTCGCACGAGTTGGGCATCGACCCGGGGCTGGTGAAGGACGGCGTCGAGGCGCACCTGCAGGAGCTGCTTGCCGCCGCGCCGCACGTGCTCGGCGACGGCTTCACCCTGATCCGGCGGGAGTACCCGACCGCGATCGGTCCGGTCGACCTGCTGTGCCGCGACGGGGCGGGCGCGACCGTCGCCGTCGAGGTGAAGCGGCGCGGCGAGATCGACGGCGTGGAGCAGCTCACCCGGTACCTGGAGCTGCTCGGACGCGATCCGCTGCTCGCCCCGGTCGCCGGCATCTTCGCTGCTCAGGAGATCAAGCCGCAGGCACGGGTACTGGCGGAGGATCGGGGTATCCGTTGCGTGGTGCTCGACTACAACGCTCTACGCGGGGTCGAACGCAATGACTTGACCTTGTTCTGAACGCGCACGGTGGCCTCACCCGGCTGCTGATCGGCGCTGTCGCCCGGAAGCCCGCCGTACCGGTCGGCTCGACAGCGCTCAGGAAGGAGCCCGAATGCGCACCTCATCACCTTTGCGCCGGCTGGCGCACCTGCCGGATTCCGTGCGCCGGCTGGCGCACCTGCCGGATTCCGTGCGGCGCAGGGAGCCGGGAACGCGTCCCGCGCGTCGACTGGCGCGCCCGATCGGACTCGCGCTGTCGGTGGGCGCGCTGGCGCTCGCCGGCGTCACGATGCCCACCAGCCCGGCTCATCCGGACAGCGGTCGTGCCGCCGGTCCGCCCGCCGCTTTCGGCTCGTACCGGCACTACAACGTCAACGGGTACAACTGGGGCGGGCATGCCGCGTCCGGCAGCGGCTTCGCTTCGGTCTCGGCGACCTGGCGGCAGCCGGCGGCGACCTGTAACTCGACAGCCGACACCTACGCGCCGTGGGTCGGGCTCGACGGGTACGGTTCGCCGATGATCGAGCAGACCGGGGTGGCGACCGACTGCTCCACCGGCAGGGCCGTACACCTCGCCTGGTACGAGTTCTACCCGGCGCAGGCGGTGTACCTGAACGCCGCCAGCTACCCGGTCGCGTCCGGCGACGTCGTGCACGCGTCCGTCGCGTACGCCGGCGCCAGCACGTACCGGGTGACGCTCAGCGACCGCACCCGGGGCTGGACGTTCACGACCAGCCGTACCGTGACTGCCAGCCAGGCGAGCGCCGAAGTGATCATCGAGTCGCCGCCCGGTCGGTACCCGAACTTCCACAGCCTCACGTTCACGCAGATCACCGTGAACGGCAGGAGCCTCGGCAACTACTCGACGGTGGCGCTGGACCCGAGCGCGAACGGGGTCTTCGAGGCGCACACCGGAGCGTTGACGGGTGGCGGTACCGCCTTCACGATCAGCTATCTGCGTGAGTGACGCCCCGCCGGTTCCGCGTCCAGGTCCAGGTCGGTCATCGGCTCACCGTCGAGGAACGCCTGGACCAGGGCGGCGGTCTCGTCGGGTCGGTCGACGTAGATCCCGTGTCCGCAGTCCATCCGTACCACGGTGAGGTCGTCGCCCAGCTCGGCACGGCAGGCGGAGACGTACTCGGGTCGGACGAAGTCCGCTCGCGCCGCCGCCACCAGGAGCGTCCGCGTCCCGGCCGGCGGGACGACGGCGGGACGCGCCATCTCGGAGTACGCCGTGACCACCGCCGCCGGTTCGCGGCGTCGCCGCCAGCGCCCGTCGTCGCAGTGCTCGAAAAAGTCCGCCACCTCGTCGTCGAGCGCCTCGTCGCCCGCCTCAGGCCAGCGTTGCCGCAGGTCGGCGCGAGCTTCGGCGAGGTCGGCGTACGACTCGTCGCCCAGGTATCCGTGCGCCGCCTCGCCCGCCGCCGCTGCCGGCAGACCGATCGCAGGGTCGAGCAGGGCGAGCTTGCCGACCCGGGTCGGGGCGAGCCGCGCCAGGTACACCGCGATGGCGCCGCCGAACGAGTGCGCCAGCAGATCGACCTGGTCCAGTCCGAGCCGGTCCATGGTCGTCAGCACATCCGTCGCGTGCTGCTCCAGCGTCCACGGCGGCGACCAGTCTGACCAGCCGTGCCCACGCAGGTCCGGCGCGTACACCCGGATTCCGGTCAGGTACCGCTCGCCGAGCCGTCGCCACCGGCGACCGTGCCCGTTCACCCCGTGCAGGGCGACGACGGGTCGCCCTTCCGCATCGCCGAACGCGTGTACCTGCAACCCGGTCAACCTCATGGCAGGGCATCGTACCGCTACCGTTCGCTGTCCACGATGGACGGTCGGTGATCATGCCTGGCGAGGGTCGTGGGTCACCGCACCCGACCGTGCATCAGCCGTACCGCCGCGACGATCTGCCGCAGGTGCTTCGGGGTCCGTTCGAACGAGGTCGACGGGATCAGCGTCGGCATCCGGCGCTTGGTGATCGACTTGGCTCGGGCGAACTCGCGCAGCCCGTCCTCGCCGTGGATGCGCCCGAAACCGGAGTCGCCCACGCCGCCGAACGGCAGGCTCGGCATGCCGGCGAAGGAGATCGCCGAGTTCACCGAGGTCATCCCCGACTTCATCCGGCGGGCGAGGTCGAGACCGCGACGCCGCGCGAAGACCGAGCCGCCCAGCCCGTACCGGGTGTCGTTGGCGAGGGCGACCGCCTCGTCCGCGTCGTGGACCCGGGTCACCGTCAGCGTCGGACCGAACGTCTCCTCTTGTACCGCCGTCGACTCGTGCGGCACGTCGACCAGGATCGTCGGGTGGACGTACGGCGGCTGTACCGCGTCGGGTCCGCCGAGCACGGCACGCCCGCCCCGGTCGATCGCGTCCTGGATGTGCCGCCGGATCACCTCGAGTTGACTGGGCATGGTGATCGGTCCGATGTCGGAGTCGTCGTCGTACCCGACCCGCAGCCGCTGCGCCCGTTCCACGAGTTTCGTCAGGAACCGGTCGTACACGTCGTCGACCACGTACACCCGCTCGATGCCCACGCAGGTCTGCCCGGCGTTGGTCATCCCGCCCCAGACGCAGGCGTCCGCCGCCGCGTCCAGGTCCGCGTCGACGTCGACGATCATCGCGTCCTTGCCGCCGCACTCGACCAGTACCGGGGTGAGCGTCTGGGCGCACGCCGCCATCACCTTCTTGCCGGTGGCGGTCGAACCGGTGAAGGCGAGCTTGTCGACACCGGAACGGCACAGCGCGGCGCCGACCTCGCCGGTGCCGAAGACCGTCTGGAACACCGGGTGCTCGGGTACGACCTCGGCGAACCGTTCGACGAACCACGCGCCGACGGCGGGGGTGTACTCGCTCGGCTTGAACACGACCGCGTTGCCCGCTGCCAGGGCGTACGCCGCAGAGCCGAGCGGAGTGAAGATCGGGTAGTTCCACGGCCCGATCACCCCGATCACCCCGTACGGCTGGTATTCCAGGCGCGAGGAGAACTCGGTGAGCAGCGTGGAGCTGCGTACCCGGCGCGGACCCAGCACCTTGCGGGCATGCCGCGCCGCCCACGCGACGTGGTCGATCGCGGTCACGATCTCGATGACCGCGTCGCCGTGCGGCTTGCCGCCTTCCCGGCGCATCAGCTCGGCCAGTTCGTCGATCCGGTTCGCCAGTACCGCGCGCCAGCGCAGCAGCCGGTCGCGACGACCGTCGAAGCCGATCGACCGCCACCAGGCGGCCGCCTCACGGGCGCGTGCCACGGCGGCGCGTACGTCCTCGTCGGTGGCGACGGGGAAGCGCGCGACCTCGTCGCCGGTGACGGGGTTGGTGGACAGCAGGTAGCCGCCTTCGACGACGGGTACGCCAGGGGTCCGGGTGGCTGTCATGCACGGAGTGTAGGCCGGCAAGCTACTCGCCAGTAAGATGCTGTGCCACGATCCTCGCGGCGACCTCGGCGGGTGAGGGCAGTTGCCCGCGCTCGTACAGCCCCAGATAGCGCTCCCGATCCGGGAAGTATCCGCTGGTCGACCCGCGGATCGCCGCCTGCATGTCGGTGTCCATCACGCCGGGGTTGACATTGTCGACCTCGACCCGCGGATCGTCGCGGTACTGCTCGGCGACCGCGTCGAAAAGCATCTCCCCGCCCGCCTTGGTGGCGCAGTACGTGGCCCAACCCTCGACCACCCGGTGTGCCGCGCCGGACGAGACGAACAGCACCCGGACCTGCTCGGAGCGCTCGGCAGCGGCGAGGAACCCGTTGGTCAGCAGCAGGGGAGCGGTGAGGTTGACCGCCACGGCGGTGGCGATCTGGTCGCCAGGCAGCGCCCCGACCGCGCCGATCGGCTCGACCACCCCCGCGTTGTGGATCAGCACCGCCGGACTGTCGCGGAGGAAGTCGGCGAGCTCCACCGCGTCCGGCACCTCGTCCGGGACGCCGAGGTCGGCGTGGCGGAGCAGGACCCGGTCCGGATCGGTGGCGGCGAGCCCCTGCTGCGCCTCGGTGAACCGCCGCCCGATCGCGAACAGCCGGTCGCCCCGCTCGTACAACGCGTCGAACAGCGCCGCGCCGAGTCCGCGCGACACCCCTGTGATCACCACCGCCCGCACGGGGTCAGCTTAGAGGCCCGCAGCCGGCGCGCGCCGGTTGTCCACACCCGGTCGCGGTGTCGTCCGCTTGTCCACAGCCGGATGCGCACCCACCGGACATCGCACCCTCCGACATGGCACACTCGCCTTGCACTGAGCCAACGTTCAGGGGAGGCAGCCGTGGCGCGAGAGTTCGCCCGCGTCGGGGTCGTGGGTCTGGGCACCATGGGCGCCGGGATCGTCGAGGTGTTCGCCCGCAATGGGCTCGACGTGGTCGCCGTCGAGATCAACGACGCGGCGCTCGAGCGCGGCCGCGCCACGCTCACCGGCTCGACGGATCGCGCGGTCGCCCGCGGCAAGCTCAGCCAGACGGATCGGGACGCCCTGCTCAGCAGGGTCACGTTCGCCGTCGGGCTCGACTCGCTGAGCAACGTCGACCTCGTCGTCGAGGCTGTCCCGGAGCACCTCGAGCTCAAACAGCGGATCTTCACCGAGCTGGACCGGATCTGCAAGCCCGAGACGATCCTGGCGACCAACACCTCGTCGCTGTCGGTCACCGAGATCTCGGTCGCCACGCACCGACCGAACCAGGTCATCGGCATGCACTTCTTCAACCCGGCGCCGATCATGAAGCTAGTCGAGGTCGTGCGGACCGTGGTCACCGCCGAGGAGGTGGTCGCGGACGTCGAGGCGCTGTGCGCGCGCCTCGGCAAGGTCGACGTGACGATCAACGACCGCGCCGGGTTCATCGCGAACGCGCTGCTGTTCGGCTATTTGAACCACGCGGTCGGGATGTACGAGGCGAAATACGCCACCCGCGAGGACATCGACGCGGCGATGAAGCTCGGCTGCGGGCTGCCGATGGGCCCGCTCGCCCTGATGGACCTGATCGGGCTGGACACCGCATACGAAATCCTCGACACGATGTACCGGCGGGGCGGTCGGGACCGCCGGCACGCGCCGGTACCGCTGATCAAGCAGATGGTCACCGCCGGGCTGCTGGGCAGGAAGTCCGGGCGGGGCTTCTACACCTACGAAAAGCCCGGTTCGCCGGTCGTGGTGACCGACGAGTCGACTCCGCAGCCGATCGACGGCGAGGCGACCGAGCAGGCACAGCGGATCCACACGGTCGGCGTGGTCGGCTCCGGCACCATGGCGACCGGGATCATCGAGGTGTTCGCCAAGGCGGGATACGACGTGGTGTCGGTCACCCGCGGCGAGGAGAAGTCCGCGAAGCTGCGCGACGCGGTCGCGACCTCGATGAACAAGGGCGTGGTGCGCGGCAAGTTGTCCGAGGCGGACCGGGACGCGGCGCTGGGTCGGATCACGTGGACCGCGGCGATCGAGCACCTCGCAGACGTCGACCTGGTGATCGAGGCGGTGGTCGAGGAACTCAGCGTCAAGCGCGCGCTGTTCGCCAGCCTCGACGAGATCTGCAAGCCGGGCGTGGTGCTCGCCACCACGACGTCCAGCCTGCCGGTCGTCGAGTGCGCGATGGCGACCCAGCGCCCTGCCGACGTGATCGGCATGCACTTCTTCAACCCGGCGCCGGTGATGCCGCTGGTCGAGGTGGTCCGGACCATCCGCACCTCCGACGAGACCGCCGCCACCGCTCGGGCGGTCTGCCAGGCGCTCGGCAAGCATCCGGTGCTGTGCGCCGACCGTTCCGGGTTCATCGTCAACGCGCTGCTGTTCCCATACCTCAACGACGCGGTGAAGATGCTCGAGGCGTCGTATTCGACCGCCGACGACATCGACTACGCGATGAAACTGGGCTGCGGGTACCCGATGGGTCCGTTCGAACTGCTCGACGTGGTCGGTCTGGACGTCGCACTGGCGATCCAGCGCGAGCTGTACCTGGAACTGCGCGAACCCGGCTTCGCACCCGCCCCGCTGCTGGAGCACCTGGTCACCGCCGGGTACCTGGGTCGGAAAGTGGGTCGCGGCTTCCGCGACTACCGGTGACGCCGGTCGCTCCGCCGCCGACCGCGTCCGTCGCCGGCACCCGGTCGCCCGTACCCTTGACCAGGTGAGCCCCCGTCGCCACCGTCGCCGGCCCGAGCCCGCGCCACCGCTGGACGACGAGCGGGTGCGCCGGGGCGTCGAGGCGGTACAGACCTGGAGCGACGGCGCCTGGCAGGTACGGGCGATCCCCGGCGGGGCGGCGGTCAAGATGTACCGCTGCCCGGGCTGCGACCAGGAGATCCGACCGGGCGTGGCGCATGTGGTCGCGTGGCCGGCGGACGGGCGGGGCGACGCGGCGGACCGCCGGCACTGGCACACCGGCTGCTGGCGGGCGCGTGACCGGCGGAGCCCGGTCGTGCAGCGCTCGCGCAGCGCGCCCCGGTACGGCTGATCGCCCCGGTCGACGAGACGGACCGCCCCGAGTAGGACCAACGGCACTGTGAGGAACCCGTGAGCACCCCGATCCGCGCCAACTCGAAGCTGCCGGCGAAGCGGGAGGACATCGAACTGCACACCGCCGACGGGCTGCGACTGGTCGGCGAACTGGCGGTACCGGTCGACCGGGCGCCCGTCGCCACCCTGGTCTGCCTGCACCCCCTGCCCACCCACGGCGGCATGATGGACAGCCATGTGCTGCGCAAGGCGGCGTGGCGGCTGCCTGCGCTGGCGGGTGTCGCCGTCCTTCGGTTCAACACCCGGGGCACCTCGAGCGTGCGGGGCACCAGCGAAGGCACCTTCGACGGCGCGGTCGGCGAGCGGTTCGACGTCGCCGCCGCGATCGAATACGCGGAGTTCGCCGGGCTGCCGGACATCTGGCTGCTGGGCTGGTCGTTCGGCACCGACCTGGCGTTGAAGTACGGCTGCGACCCGGCGGTGGCCGGCGCGATCCTGCTGTCCCCGCCGCTGCGGTACGCCCAACCGGACGACCTCGCGACCTGGGCGCGATCCGGCAAGCCGGTGGTCGCCCTGGTACCGGAGTTCGACGACTACCTGCGGCCCGACGAGGCGCGGCCGCGGTTCGCGGCGATACCGCAGGCAGAGGTCATCGGGGTACCGGGTGCGAAGCACCTGTGGGTCGGCGACGCCGAGACGGTACTCGACGAGATCGTCAAGCGGGTGGCACCCGAGGCGTACCCGCTGCCCCGGCAGTGGGACGGACCGATGGAGTACGGCGACGCCAGTGCGTACGCCGACCGGACCGTCGCCGCGTTCGCGGACCTGCCGGTGCCCGGACCGGACCGCGACGCGCACCGGTAACGGAACCGGGGCGGTCGCTTGCTGGTGGTGCGGCCGTCAGCCACACCACCAGCGGTACCGCGAACCGCCGCGCGGGGTCAGCGTTTCCCGCGCGTGGTCGTACCGGCGGCGACCTTCTGCGCGCCACCCTTGCTCGGACCCGTCGACGGGTCCGTCGGCGGGGCGGGCTCGCCCGAAGGGGCGTCGGAGATGACCATCGTGGCGGAACTGTCGGAACCCGCGTCCGCCCCGGTCGTCTCGTCGCCCGCCGCGCCGTTGGCCAGCGGCTGGGTGGCATCCGCCCCACCGGTCGGGAGCGCCTGGGTGGCGTCCACCCCGTCCGTAGGCAACGGCTGGGTGGCGTCCGCCGTGGGCATGCCGACCGGCTGAGTCCTGTCCGCGGAGCCGTCATCGACCGGTTCCACGTCCGCCCGACCCGCCGCGACCGGTTCCGTCTCGACCGGCTCGGCGGTCGTCGCGGTCGCGTCAGCAGCAGCGTCAACCGCAGCGGCGTCGGCACCAGCGGCGGCACCGTCGACGTGGGCCGCGTCGCCGTTCGGCGAGCCGACCGCGACCGGTACCGACGACGCGGCGTCCCCGCCCCGCTCGCGGTCCTCCGCCGGCTCGCGACCGTCAGCGGGTACCGACGGCGCCTGCGCGCCCGCCTCGCCTGCCCGACCGTTCGGGCGCAGCGCGCCGATCACGGTGGCGCGTTGCGTGGCGTCGGCGACGATCTGTCCCGCCTGCGCGCGCGCCGCGCCGAGAATCGACTCGGCATCGATCCGCGCCGCCTCGACGATGCGCCGCGCTTCCGCTTCGCTCTTCGCCCGCGCGTCGGCGACCAGATGCTCAGCCTGTTCGCGGGCGAGCGCCAGCCGCTGGTCGGCTTCCTGGGCTGCCTGCTGCGCCTGTCGTACCAGCTGGTCGCCGTGCCGGCGCCGCTCCGCGACGTACCGTTCCGCCTCCGCGTGCATGTGCGCGAGTTCCTGCTCGGTCGCGGTGCGGAACTCGGCGACCTCCGCTTCCGCCTGCTGTTCGCGCTGCCGGGCGGCCTCGTCGGCGGCGGAGCGTACCTGCGCGGCGTACTGCTCGGCGGTGGCACGCAGTTGCGCGGCGGCTTCCTCCGCGGCGGCCCTCGTCTGCGTCGCGTACCGGTCAGCCGACTCCTGCGTCTGCCTGGCGTACCGCTCCGCACCCTCGCGGAGCGCGGCGGCTTCCTGCTCGACGTGGCTGCGGTACGCCGCGAGCTGGGCGGTGGTTTCCGCACGCAGGTGTTCGACCTCGGCGGCGGCGGCCTCGGTGATCCGGCGCGCCTCCTGCTCGGCGGCGTTGACCAGCGCCTCGCCCTCGGCACGCATCCGCTCGTGCTCGCGGGTCGCCGTTTCCTTCTCCTCGGCGAGCGCCTTGCGCGTCGAGGAAACCTCGTCGGCGAGCATCTTCCGGGTGGACGCGACCTCGTCGGACAGTGCCTGCTTCGTCGTGGCGACCTCGTCCGCGAGCGCCTGTCTGGTCGTCGCGACCTCGTCCGCCAGCGCCTCCTTCGTGGACGCGATCTCAGCGTCCAACGCGGACCGACGCTTTTCCGCTTCGCGGTCCTCTTCGGCCCGACGCGCGGCAAGCGCGATCTCGAAGTCGCGTACCGCACGGTTGTGCTGCTCATGCGCGTCGGCGAGCACCCGCTCCGCCTCCGCGCGCAGCTCGTCGATACCGCGCAGCGCCTCACCGCGGATGTGTTCGGCCTGCTCCTCGGCGAGCGTGAGGATCTGCTCCACCCGCGGCCCGAGATGTCGGAACGAGGCGCGGTCGCCACCGGCAGCCAGCTTGCGTTTCAGTTCGATGACGTCGACCTGGAGCTGGTGGAGCTGACCCGCCAGCGTCTGGATCTGGGCGTGCGCCTCGTCCCGCTCCGTGGCGAGCGCGCGGATCTGCGCCTCGACCCGGTGCACGTACTGATCGACCTGGCGCCGCTCGTATCCACGCAGCGACACATCGAAATTGACCTCAGCGATCGCGTCGTCACCCAACGCGAACACTTCCCCGCCGTGCGACATGGGACCAATCCTCACACGCCGGGTCCCGCTATGCCGGCGTAACCGACAGCATCGCGGGACCCGGGAGAATTTCCACCTTCAGTTGGATTTCGCGGTCAGCTCGTGGTCCCTGCCGCTAGCCTGTCTTCGCTGTCGCCGGCGTCGGTCTTGCCCGGCGCGGCGCCTCCGACGCCCGGCACGATGCCCGCCAGACCGGACAGC
Source organism: Micromonosporaceae bacterium (assembly GCA_036378155.1). GTDB lineage: Bacteria > Actinomycetota > Actinomycetes > Mycobacteriales > Micromonosporaceae > DASUXA01. Next base: position 23,917 of record DASUXA010000010.1, read on the forward strand.
ATCTGACCGAGCTGCGCGGTGACCGCTTCCTTCTGGCGGGTGAGGTCCTCGACCTCGCGGCGCGCCTTCTGGGTGGTGATCTCGGCTTCCGTGCGGGCGTCGGTGAGCAGGCGGTGCGCCTCCGCGCGTGCCTCGTTCACGGTCTTGTCGGCCAGCGTCTTCGCCTTCTCGATGGTCTCCTGGGCGGTGCGCTCGGACTCGACGCGACGCGCCTCGGCGCGCTGCTCGATCTCCTTTGCCCGCTCCTCGGCGGACCGGGCCCGGGTCTCCGCCTCGTTCACCATCTTCTGCGTCGCGGCGACCTGCGCGGCGTGCCGCTCGCTCTCCTCGCGCTCGGCGCGCTCGCGGCGCTCGGCGATCTCCAGGGCGAGTGCCTGCAGATCCTTGTCCCGCTTCTCGCGCGCGTCCGCCAGCAGCTTGCTCGCCTCGGCACGCTTCTCCTCGGCTTCGCGCGCCGCCTTCGCCCGCAACTGCGTGATCTCCCGCTCGGCGGTCGCACGCAGCGTCGCGACCTCGCGCTCGACCGTCGCCTTCAACTCGGCGACCTCGTGAGCGGTCGCCGCCCGCAACGCCTTGGTCTCCCGCTCGGCGTCGGCGCGCAGCGTGTCGGCCTCGCGGCGGGCCTGTACCCGGACCTCCGCCGCCTCGCGCTCGACGGCGGTGCGCAGGTTGGCGGCCTCGCGCTCGGCGGTGGCCTTCATCGCGGCCGCCTCGGCGCGCGCCTTGTCGGTGATCTCGCGGGCCTCGAGCCGGGCCGCCGACAGGATGCCCTCGGATTCCCGCTTCGCCTCGTTGCGGTGGTCGTTGGCCTGCTCCTCGGCGAGCCGCAGGATCTGCTCGACGCGGGTGCCGAGGCCGGACAGCGTGGGTCGGTTGTTCTCCTCCAGTTGCTTGCTCGTGTCGTTCAGCTTCTGCTCGACCGAGTTCAGCCGCTGCTCCGCCTGGCGCAGCCGGCGCTGCGCCTCGTTCAGCCGCTGCTCAACCTCGGAACGCTGCTGCTCGGACTGCGCGAGAGCCGCGTTGATGCGCTGAATGTGCTCGTCAACCTGGAAGCGGTCATACCCACGCAGAACCACGGTGAAGTCGGGGTGGGTATTGGCGTTGTCAAAGAAATTCACGGGGGTCTGCTGGGCCATTGGGACATACTCGCAGACCACCCCCGGACCTCCGCAAGACCGCTCGCCGGGCGGGCAACGGAAATCGGGACGGTCGGCTGATGGGGATGATCTCCCTGCTCAGAAGCGGTCGTGGACAGGGCCGCCCCGGTCGCGCAGGTCGGGCGCGACCGGGGCGCAGCCGGGGCGGTGACGCGATCACGTCATCGGCCACGGAACCGGTTGATCTCGCTTTCGTGGCGGTCGCGCAGCTCGCGGTCGCGTACCCCGAGACCCTCGGTCGGCGCGAGTGTGAGCACCCCCACCTTGCCCTGGTGCAGGTTGCGGTGGACCTCGTAGGCAGCCTGCCCGGTCTGCTCCAACGGGTACGTCTTGGACAGTGTCGGGTGGATCCGGCCGCGGGCGATCAGCCGGTTCGCCTCCCACGCCTCGCGGTAGTTGGCGAAGTGGCTGCCGATGATCCGCTTGAGGTTCATCCAGAGGTACCGGTTGTCGTACTGGTGCAGATAGCCCGAAGTGGACGCGCAGGTGACGACGGTGCCGCCCTTCTTGACCACGAACACGCTCGCCCCGAACGTCTCCCGCCCCGGGTGCTCGAACACGATGTCCGGGTCGTCCCCGCCGGTGAGCTCCCGGATCCGCGCGCCGAACCGGCGCCACTCGCTCTCGTCCTGGGTGTGTTCGTCCTTCCAGAACCGGTACCCCTCGGCCGCCCGGTCGATCACCAGGTCCGCGCCCATCCGCCGGCAGATGTCCGCCTTCTCGGGGCTGGACACCACGCACACCGGTACCGCGCCGCCGTTGAGCGCGAACTGGGTCGCGTAGCTGCCCAGACCGCCGGACGCCCCCCAGATCAGCACCACGTCGCCCTGCTTCATCTGGGCGCCGTGGTGCGAGACGAGTTGCCGGTACGCGGTCGAGTTGACCAGCCCCGGACAGGCGGCTTCCTCCCAGGTCAGATGGGCCGGCTTCGGCATGAGCTGGTTCGCCTTGACCACCGCCATCTCGGCGAGCCCGCCGAAGTTCGTCTCGAAGCCCCAGATCCGCTGCTCCGGGTCGAGCATGGTGTCGTCGTGGCCCTGCGGCTCCTCCAACTCGACCGACAGGCAGTGGGCGACCACCTCGTCACCGGGGCGCCACCGGCTCACCCCCGGTCCGACCCGCAGCACCACCCCGGCCGCGTCGGAGCCGAGTACGTGGTACGGCAGGTCGTGCCGCTTGGTCAGGGCGGACAGTTTGCCGTACTTGCGCAGGAACCGGAACGTCGGGATCGGCTCGAAGATCGACGTCCACACGGTGTTGTAGTTGATCGCGCTGGCCATCACCGCGATCAACGCCTCGCCGGGTCCGAGTTCCGGCGTCGGTACCTCCTGGACGTGCAGCGACTTGCGCGGGTCCTTGTCCCGGCTGTCCATGCCCTCGAACAGCTCGGTCTCGTCCGCGCGGACCACCACGCCCCGGTAACTGTCCGGCACCGGTACCGAGCCCAGGGCGGCAAGCTCGCGGGCGGGGTCGGCGGACTGCTCCGCTGCCATGATCGCGTCGAGGATCTGTTGCACGGCGCCACCTCCGGGCGGTTGGTCACGGACACTGACTGCGTGTCGGCCCCCGGACGGTCCGACGAGCGCCAGAGCCGCCCAGACGGGCTGAAATGCGTCGCGCCGTTGCGACGTCGGCCATCCTCGCCGCCCGGCGAACCGGTACGCCATGGTTGCCGACACCAGGGCCGAGGCGCTCGCAATGGCTGGTGACGCTTGAGGTTACTGCCCAGTAGCAGTGCGCGGAACCACAATGTGAACTAAACGATGAAGCACTGCGCAAATGTGCGCGCGCCGGGCGGTCCGCACGTCGTTTCGCGCGCGGGCGCCCGGTTCTCGCTGTCGTTTCGCGCGCGACGGCGGTCGGCGGCGCGCCCCGCGGCGATCCGGTGCCGCGGTTCGCGCGGTCGTTTGCGCGGTGCCCGGCTCGCCCCGCCGTCAGTGCCCCGCCGTCAGTGCCCCGACGCCGGCTCGACGAGTTCGACCAGGACGCCGCCGGCGTCCTTCGGGTGGACGAAATTGACCCGTGATCCGGCGGTACCGCGCTTCGGCTGCTCGTACAGCAGCCGGACGCCCCGTTCGCGCAACGCCGCGCAGACCGCGTCGATGTCGGCGACGGTGTACGCGAGCTGCTGCATGCCCGGTCCGTTCCGGGTGAGGAACTTCGCGATCGTGGACTCGGCGGACAGCGGCGCCAGCAGTTGGACACAGCCGCCCGACTCGTCGGGTCCGACCCGCATCATCGCTTCTCGTACGCCCTGCTCCTCGTTTTCCTCCACGTGGACGCAGCGCATCCCGAAGACCCGCTGGTAGAACTCGATCGCTTGGTCGAGGTCGGGGACCGCCACCCCGACGTGGTCGATGCGCAGCAGACCGATGCCTGTGACGGAGTCCGCAATCGACTCGGAAGTGGAGTGTTCAGCCATGGCGTTAGTCTGACCGAAACCACCGCTAAGGTGGCCGGTTGGGTCAGCCGCGCGCAGCCCCGCCCGACACCGGTTCGGGCATCGCTCGGCTCGACATCGGCTCGGACGAGGTTCGACCGCCACGGGTCGCGTCGCGTCCGACTCGCATCCGGCCCACCGCCGTACACCTCGGAGGCGACAGCTATGACTTCGGTGATCGTCAGTGGTGCGCGGACCCCGATGGGCCGGCTACTGGGCAATCTCAAGGACTTCCCCGCCACCCGGCTGGGCGCGGTCGCGATCGGCGCTGCTCTGCAACGTGCCGGCGTCGCGCCCGACCAGGTGCAGTACGTGATCATGGGACAGGTCCTGCAGGCCGGCGTCGGTCAGATGCCGGCGCGGCAGGCGGCCGTGGCGGCGGGCATCCCGATGACCGTACCGGCGCTGACCATCAACAAGGTCTGCCTGTCCGGGCTGGACGCGATCGCCCTGGCCGACCAGCTCATCCGCGCCGGTGAGGTGGACATCGTGGTCGCCGGCGGCATGGAGTCCATGACCAACGCCCCGCACCTGCTCACCAACCAGCGGCGCGGGTACAAGTACGGCGACGTGACGCTGCTCGACCACATGGCGTTCGACGGGCTCACCGACGCGTACGACAACATCTCGATGGGCGAGTCGACCGACCGGTACAGCGCCAAGCTCGGCATCAGCCGCGAGGAGCAGGACGCCTTCGGAGCGGCCAGCCACCAGCGCGCCGCCGCGGCGCAGAAGAACGGGGTGTTCGCCGAGGAGATCGTGCCCGTGGAGATCCCCCAGCGGAAGGGCGACCCGCTGGTGGTCAGCGAGGACGAGGGCATCCGACCGGACACCACGCCCGAGACGCTGGCGAAGCTGCGCCCGGCGTTCGGCAAGGACGGCACGATCACCGCCGGTACCTCCTCGCCGATCTCCGACGGCGCGTGCGCCGTCGTGGTGATGAGCAAGGCGAAGGCGGAGGAACTCGGTCTGACCTGGCTCGCCGAGATCGGCGCGCACGGCATGGTCGCCGGCCCGGACAACTCGCTGCACAGCCAGCCGTCCCGGGCGATCCAGCTCGCGCTGTCCAAGGAGGGGATCGGCGTCGCCGATCTCGACCTGATCGAGATCAATGAGGCGTTCGCCGCGGTCGGCATCCAGTCCATGCGCGACCTGGGCGTCAGCTCCGACATCGTGAACGTCAACGGCGGCGCGATCGCGCTGGGCCACCCGATCGGCATGTCCGGCGCCCGGCTCGTGCTCACCCTGGCGTTGGAGCTGAAGCGGCGCGGCGGCGGCACCGGCGCGGCGGCGCTGTGCGGCGGCGGCGGGCAGGGCGACGCGCTGATCATCCGGGTGCCGCGAGCGTGAGCCGACTGGTCCGGCAGCACAGCCTCCGCGAGGCCGCGCCGCCGCTGGAGTTCGCCGCGTCCGTGACCGGCGGAACGCGGACCACCCTCGCCGCCGACGGCTGGGACGGTTACGTGTACGGGCTCGCGCACAGCGACGACGGCACCGGAGGCTGCCTGCTGATCCAGCGCGCCGACGATCCGGCGCCGGAGGAGGAGCCGTACTGCCTGATCTGGGGTCGGCAGGAAGGCACCACGTACGGCGGCGTGATCGAGGCGGTGGTCACCGAGGGCGAGGTCAGGTTCGAGATGGAGCGGTTCCACGCCGCCGAACTGGGTACGCCCACGGTCTTCCGGATCACGTTCCCGGCGCAGCGCACCGAGGACGTGCGCGCCGGGCTGTCCCGTACCCTCGGCCCGCAGGTGGTGCGATGACCGGCTCGTTGCGACGCAGTCGCGACATCCCGACCCTGGTGACTCGGGCGCGCGAGGGCGACCCGCGCGCCGTCGCGCGACTCGTCACGCTCGTCGAGGACGGCGATCCGGCGCTGCCCGAACTGGCTGCCGCGCTCGCCCCGTACAGCGGTCGTGCCCAGGTCGTCGGGCTCACCGGGTCGCCGGGTGTCGGCAAGTCGACGACCACCAACGAGCTGGTCCGCGAGTTCCGGGCGCGGGGTCGCCGCGTCGGGGTGCTCGCCGTCGACCCGTCCAGCCCGTTCACCGGCGGCGCGATCCTCGGCGACCGGGTACGGATGCAGGACCACGCCACCGATCCGGGCGTGTACATCCGATCCATGTCGTCCCGCGGTCACCTCGGTGGGCTCGCCGCCGCCACGCCCCAGGCGGTACGGGTGCTCGAGGGCGCCGGCTGCGACGTGGTACTCGTCGAGACGGTCGGCGTGGGGCAGGCGGAGGTCGAGGTCGCCAGCCTCGCCGATACCACGCTCGTGCTGCTCGCGCCCGGTATGGGCGACGCGATCCAGGCGGTGAAGGCGGGCATCCTCGAGATCGCCGACATCTTCGTGGTGAACAAGGCGGACCGGGACGGCGCGGACGCCACGTACCGCGACATCCAGGGCATGATCGGGCTCGGCGAGCGCGCGCCGGGTCAGTGGCGCCCCCAGGTGGTCCGGGCGGTAGCCGCGCGGGGCGAAGGCATCGACGACGTGGTCGCCGCGATCGACAAGCACCGGGGGTGGCTGGAGTCGCACGGCGAGTTGCGTCGCCGGCGCGAGGCGCGCGCCTGCGCCGAGATCGAGGCGATCGCCCTGGGCAGGCTGCGCGCCAAGATGGGTTCGCTGCGGGACGGCAGCGCGCTGCCCGTGCTGGCGGCCAAGGTGGCGGCAGGCGAACTCGACCCGTACGCGGCCGCCGCCGACCTGCTCGGCAGCCTCGACAACGAGACGCTCGCCTGACGAGCGTGCGCGGGTGTTCGCGACCACCCGCGCGGCGCGATGTCGGGGTCGACACCGCGCTGCGGTGACGCGCGGGCGACAGCGCGCTTCTCCGACCGCCGGGCGGCTGGCTAAGGTGTCCCAGGTTCCGCGCGCGAGGCGGGACCGGGTGCGACCGTGGGGAGGGCGAGTTGACCGCGTGGACCGTGATGCTGCGCGGCATCCGGTACCGCGCCGGCCGGTCGCTCATGGTGCTCCTGCTCGCCACCGTCGCGACCACGGCGACCGTGGTCGCCCCCGGCTACAGCCGCGCCGCCCAGCAGTCCGTCCTGTCCGACGGGCTGCGCGGCGCGCCGAGCGACGCGACCAACCTCGTGATCAGCCAGGACAGTGGGCAGGACGGTCCGGAGCAGAGCCTCGACGACGCGCGGCTGGCGATCAACCAGGAGCTGTCCCGACGTCCGACCCTGCGCGGTCACCTGGGACCGGGCGTCGGCGCGGTGGACACCGACACCACGGTGACGCTGGGCGGCGCGGCCGTCGCCGCGCTCTTCGGGTACCGCGACAACGTCTGCGTCCACCTGCGGGTCACCGGGCGCTGCCCGATCGATGCCGGTCAGGTGCTGGTCAGCGACCGTACCGCACGGGACCGCCAGGTCGGCGTCGGCGACCGGCTGCGGGTCCACGTCGGACCGAAGACCGGCGGCAAGGACGTCGGAGCGGAGATCGTGGGGACGTACACGCCCCGCGATCCGACCGAGGCGTACTGGGGGCGGACCGGCTACTTCGCGGCGGGCGGCGACTCCGCTGGTCTGGAACGCGTCGACGCGGTGTTCACCACCGCCGAGGACGACGTACGGGCGAGTTCGGCTGCCACGGTGCGCACCACGGTGCAGTACCCGCTGCTCGCGTCGTCGGTACGGCTGGACGACGTGGCGGCGTTGCGCGCCGACCTCGGCGCCTTCGGTTCCGACCTGCGCGGCGTCGGGCTCAACCTGACCACCGCGCTGCCGTCGGTGCTCGACGACATCGCCACCGACCAGGCGGCGATCGGCAGGTCGGTACCGGTGATCGCGGTACCGCTCGTGCTGCTCTGCTGGTTCGTGCTGTTCCTGCTGGTCGCCTCGCTGACCGAGGAGCGCGGGCGGGAGATCGCGCTGGCGAAGTTGCGCGGGTTCCCGGGCGGTCGGGCGGCCCGGTTCGGGCTCGGCGAGGCGCTGCTGCTGATCGCGCTCGGCGCGCCGGTCGGGCTGGCGCTCGGCTACGGGTTGGTCGAGGTCGCCGCGCGGTATTCGCTGGCTGCCGGGGTGCACGCCGAGCCGCGCTGGACCCTGCTGGCGGCGGCGCTGCTGTCGCTGCTCGCGGCGGCGGGCGCGGCGGCGCTCGCGGCTCGGCGCACCCTGACCCGCCCGGTGCTCGGGCTGCTGCGTCGGGTACCGGAGCGGGTCCGGTGGCAGGCTGGCGTCGCCGACGGGGTGGTGGTCGCGCTCGCCGGCGCGTCTCTGGTCGCCGCCCTCGGCGACCGGTCCGCCCCGCTGGGTCTGCTCGCCCCGCCGCTGCTCGCGGTCGTCGCCGGGATCGCCGTGGCGCGGCTGCTCGGGCTGTGGTCGAAGGTCAGGCTGAGCTGGGCACGGCGCCGCGGGCACCTGGTCGGCATGCTGTCGGCGGCGGCCCTGGCGCGACGTCCGGCAGCGCACCGCGTGGTCGTCGTGGTCACCGTCGCCGTGGCGCTGCTGTCGTTCGCCGCGACCGCGTGGGACGTGGCGGCGCAGGCGCGGCAGGACCGGGCGGAGGACGCGCTCGGCGCGGACCGGGTGTACACCGTGGTCGCGCCGCATCCGCAGGCGTTGGTGGACGCGGTCGGTCGGGCGGACCCCGGCGGACACGCGATGGCCGTGGTCCGGCTGCGCGAGCGGTACCTCGACGGCGCCGAGGAACTGATCGGCGTGCAGACGCCGCTGCTGCGCGACGCGGCGATCTGGCGGGGACGGTCGCCGCAGTGGCTGGCTTCGCTCGGCACCCGGCTGCGTCCGGACACCGCCCCGCCGCTCGAACTCAAGGGCGACCTCGCCGTGCGGGTCGCGGTCGGCACCCTGTCCAGCCGAGCGGTACGGCTGTCCGCGCTGGTGTCGGTGCCCGGTGACCCGCCGCGCACGGTACCGCTCGGGCTGCTCGCCAAGGGCGTGCGCGACTACCGTGCCGCCCTGCCCGGCTGCGCGTCCGGGTGCCGGCTGCTGGGCTTCGGCGTGGGTCGGGCGGGCATCGGTACCGACCGGATCACGGCGAGCCTGCAAATCCGTTCGGTGCGCTCCGGCGGTACCGCCCTGCCGACGGGTTTCGACGCCACCCGGCTGTGGCGGGTCGACCAGGCGCGGTCCGGGTCGGCGACCGTGGCGGTACACCCGGGCGACGCGCTCGGCATCGACGTCGACTCCACCGACCCGAACGACGCGGTCGTCGAGTACGTCGACGCCCCGGACACCCTGCCGGTGGTGCTCGCCGGCGCCGCGCCGAGCGACGACCCGCACGCCGACGCGTTCCGGTTCCCCGGCTTCACCGACCAGCCCCAGGCGTTCACCGTCGCCGAGCGGGTCGCCGCACTGCCCCGCGTCGGCAGCCACGCGCTGCTGTTCGACCTGGACTCGGCGGTACGCCTCGCCGAGCACACGGCGGGGCTCGCCGACAACGACACCCTGCGGTACGAGGTGTGGGCGGGCGCCCACGCGCCGCCGGACCTCGCCCAGCGGTTGGCGGCGTCCGGCATCCAGGTGCTGGGCGAGCAGGACGTCACCGGGTACCGGAACCAGCTCAGCCGCCGGGCGCCCGCGCTGGGGCTGCGGCTGTACCTGCTCGCCGGGGCTGCCGCCATCCTGCTCGCCGTGGGAGTGGTGCTGTTGACCGCGTACATCGGGGCGGACGCGCGACTGTACGAACTGGCCGCTCTGCGCGTCGCCGGGGTCCGTCAGGCGGTGCTGCGTCGGGCGGTGCTGCGCGAGTACCGGTCCCTGCTGGGTGCGCCGCTGGTGGTCGGTTTCCTCGCGGGCGTCGGCGGGGCGCTGCTGATGCTGCCCGGTATCCCGCTGGTCACCGTCGGCACGCCGGTCGGCGCGGTGGCGTACCGCCCGGGACCGGGCGCGCTGCCCGTCGCCACGCTCGCCAGCCTCGCCACGCTGCTGGTCGCCGCCCTGGTCGTCCTGCGGATGCTGCGGCGGGCGACCCCCGACCGGCTGCGGGAGGGGGCTCGATGAGCAGCGTGGCGCCGCATCGCCCGTCGACGACGGGGCTCGCCGTGAGCTGCCGCGGGCTGGTCTACATCTACCGGCTCGAGGGGTACGACGTGGTCGCGCTGGCCGGCGTCGACCTCGACATCGCCCCCGGCGAGTCGGTCGCCCTGCTCGGCCCGTCCGGTTCCGGCAAGTCGACGCTGCTCGCGCTGCTGGCGGGGCTGCTGCGACCGGCCGCCGGTCGGCTGTCGGTCGGCGGGTACGACCTGGCTCGCGCCACGCCCGCCGAACTGTCCCGGATGCGCGCCACCGATGTCGGGGTGGTACTGCAGGGCGCGGGACGCAATCTGCTGCCGTACCTGAGCGCGGAGCAGAACGTCCGGTTCGCCCAGCGCGGCGTCCCCAAGGACCGGCGTGGCGACCTGCCCGGCGCGCGCGACGTGCTGTCGCTGGTCGGGCTCGCGGTACGGGGAAAGCCGCGGCAGCGACCGGCAGATCTGACGCCGGGGGAGCGGCAGCGCCTCGCGCTGGCGGTCGCGCTGGCGGTACGCCCCGAGCTGCTGCTCGCCGACGAACCGACGTCGCAACTGGACACCCGCGCCCGCGACGAGGTGCTGACCGCCCTGGACGCGGTACGCCAGGCGGGCGCCACGGTGGTGGTGGTCACCCACGACCCGGACGTCGGCGCCCGGATGGGCCGTACCGTCACCATCCGCGACGGTCGGGTGGGCGCCGAGGGGCGGCGCGGCGAGGACTTCAGCGTGGTGGGTCGGGACGGCGCGCTGCACCTGCCACCCGACGCGTTGCGGGTGCTCGCGCCCGGCACGCTGGTGAGCGTGGACGTCCAGCCGGACGGCAGCGTCCTGCTCGTGCCCGCCGGTACCGGCGGCCTGGGCGAGGCGCCGGTCCGGGGCGCCGGTGCGGCGCCGGTTCGCGGGGCGGGCGACGCCCCGGTCGCCGTGTCGGCGGTACCGGTACCGCCGCAGCCGTTCGGGGGACGCCGATGACCCGAGCCGTGACGACGTCCAGGCTGGTCGTCGAGGCGGTCACCGTCGGGTACGGCGACGCGCGACCGGTGCTGTGCGGCGTGTCGGTCGCCGCGGTACCGGGACGCGTGCTCGCGGTCACCGGACCGTCCGGGGCGGGCAAGACCACCCTGCTGTGGACGATGGCCGGGCTGGTACGCCCCGCCCAGGGCGGTGTCACGGTCGACGGGGTACCGCTGCGCGACCACGACCACGCCGTGGCGCAGGGGGTGGTGCTGGTACCGCAGGACAACGCGCTCGCCCCGATCCTGACCGCGTGGGAGAACGTACAGGTGGCGCTGATCGCGCACGGTGTACCGGTGGGCGAGGCGCGGCGCGCCACCGCCGAGTCGTTGGACCGGCTCGGTCTGACCGGGCAGGCGGACCACCTGGTGGAGGAGTTGTCCGGCGGTCAGCAGCAGCGCACCGCGATGGCGCGCGGGCTCGCCCTGCGCGGGTCGGTCCTGCTCGCCGACGAGGTGACCAGCGAACTGGACGCGCAGAACCGGCAGCGGGTGCTCGATCTGCTGCACGAGGAGGCGCGGCGTGGGGCGGCAGTGGTCTTCGCGACCCACGACCCGGACGCCGCCGCCGCGTGCGACGCCGAACTGCACCTGGTGGACGGGCGCGCCGAACTCGTCCGGGCGTGACGCCGGGTCGAGCAGCGCGGCAACCGCTGCGGCGTGGTCTCCGTGCGGACGACCGCCGCGCTGGGCGGTCGTCCGCACGGACGCGCCGGGGCGCAGCCGTTCGTCCGATGTCGCCCATCGGGTGGGACGGCAGGTCTGACGACCTTGCGTCACAGGTACTGCCCCGCGGGTGGCGGCGCCGGTACGCTCGCGCTCGCTGTCACGCGTGACTCAGGGGAGAGACCATGACCGAGACCGTTGCCGCCCCCGCCCAGGCGGAGCTGCCCACCGAGGCGCCCGCCGTGCAGGCCGAATCGCAGTCCGCAGTGGACGTCGTCAAGGACAAGGCGGCGGAGGTGGTCGAGCGGGCCGGCGACGCGCTGGAGAAGGCGGGCGACGCCTTGGACAAGGCCGGCGACGCGGTGAACGCGGCCACGGACCGGGCCGTCGCGGCGACCCGGGAGGCCGCGGGCAACGCGGTGACCCGGATCCGGAACAATGCCACGATGCCCGCCGAGCGGGGTCGTACCATCCTCGCCAACGAGGTGGTCGAGAAGATCGCCGGTATCGCCGCGCGCGAGGTGCCCGGCGTGTACGACCTGGGCGGCGACGTCGCCCGGATCTTCGCGGCGGTGAAGGAGCGCCTGCACCTGGGCGAGGAAAACCAGGGTCAGGGCGTGTCGGTGGTACTCGACGGCAAGACCGCCGAGATCACGGTCACCATCGTGATCGAGTTCGGCTTCCAGGTGTTCTCGGTGACCGACAAGGTTCGCCAGAAGGTCATCAGCTCGGTGGAGAACCTGCTCGGTCTGGAGGTCACGAACGTCGACGTGGTCGTCGACGACGTGCACATCGACGACGACGGACCGGTCGGCAACGACGCCGAGCGCGCTCCGACGTACAGCGGCGAGACCCAGGCGATCGTGGTGGGCTCGGCGGTGGCGGCCAACGGCTGAGTGGTACCGCCGCGCGGCGCGACCGGCTTGCGGGGTCCCGCGACGGGTGGGTGTCACCACCCCGTCGCGGGACCCCCGGTCGTCCTTAGCGATCGTTCAGGCGCAGGCCCTAGACTCGTCAGACAAGGTCGACGACGACAGGTACCGGCGGGGCGGAGATACCGCGAGCCGTGACCTCGACGAGGAGGAGCCCGGGATGGACGCGCGAGACATCGCGGCCGGACGAGAGCGCTGGCAGGCCCGTTACGACGCGGCCCGCAAGCGGGACGCCGACTTCACCACGCTGTCCGGGATGGCGGTGGACCCGGTGTACGGGCCGCCCGACGGCGTCGACTACCCCGGCTTCGAGCGGATCGGCTGGCCCGGCGAGTTCCCGTACACCCGCGGGCTGTACCCGACCGGTTACCGCGGGCGCACCTGGACCATCCGGCAGTTCTCCGGCTTCGGCAACGCGAAGCAGACCAACGAGCGGTACAAGATGCTGCTCGGCGCGGGCGGCGGCGGGCTGTCCGTGGCGTTCGACATGCCGACGCTGATGGGTCGCGACTCGGACGACCCGCAGTCGCTCGGCGAGGTCGGGCACTGCGGGGTCGCCATCGACTCTGCCGCCGACATGGACGTGCTGTTCGACGGGATCGCGTTGCAGGACGTCACCACGTCGATGACGATCTCCGGCCCGGCGGTGCCGATTTTCTGCATGTACCTGGTGGCGGCCGAGCGCCAGGGCGCCGACCTGTCGAAGCTCGACGGCACGCTGCAGACCGACATCTTCAAGGAGTACATCGCCCAGAAGGAGTGGCTGTTCGCGCCAGAGCCGCACCTGCGGTTGATCGGCGACCTGATGGAGTTCTGCGCCCGCGAGATCCCCCGGTACAAGCCGCTGTCGGTGTCCGGGTACCACATCCGGGAGGCGGGCGCGACGGCGGCGCAGGAACTCGCGTACACGCTGGCGGACGGGTTCGGGTACGTCGAACTGGGTCAGTCGCGCGGGCTGGACGTCAACGTGTTCGGACCGGGTCTGTCGTTCTTCTTCGACGCGCACATCGACTTCTTCGAGGAGATCGCGAAGTTCCGCGCCGCGCGGCGGATCTGGGCGCGATGGATGCGCGACGTGTACGGGGCGACCGACGAGCGCGCCATGTGGCTGCGCTTCCATACCCAGACCGCCGGGGTGTCGCTGACCGCCCAGCAGCCGTACAACAACGTGGTGCGTACCGCCGTCGAGGCGCTCGCCGCGGTGCTCGGCGGCACCAACTCGCTGCACACCAACGCCCTCGACGAGACGCTCGCGCTGCCCACCGCCCAGGCGGCGGAGATCGCGCTGCGTACCCAGCAGGTGCTGATGGAGGAGACCGGCGTGACCAACGTCGCCGACCCGCTGGGCGGCTCGTGGTACGTCGAGGCGCTGACCGACCGCATCGAGGCGGAAGCCGAGCGCATCTTCACCCGGATCCGGGAGATGGGCAGCGACGACACGATCACCAGCGGCATCCTGCGCGGCATCGAGGAAGGCTGGTTCATGGCGGAGATCGCCGACTCGGCTTTCGCGTACCAGCAGGCGCTGGAGAAGGGCGACAAGAAGATCGTCGGCGTCAACTGCCACACCTCGACCGTCACCCGCGACCTGGAGATCCTGCGCATCTCGCACGAGGTCGAGATCGAGCAGAAGAAGCTGCTCGCCGAGCGTCGCGCCGACCGCGACCAGGATGCCGTGGACCGGGCGCTGACGCGGATGGTCCAGGTCGCGAAGACCGAGGAGAACATGATCCCGGCGATGCTGGACGCGGTACGTGCCGAGGCGACGCTGGGCGAGATCTGCGGCGTGCTGCGCGCCGAGTGGGGCAGCTACCGGGAACCGGCCCGGTTCTAGCGACGGTTAGCGACGGTGTGTCGCGGCCGTCCCGCTTGGCGGGACGGCGGCGCCCCGTTTCGGGGTGGGCAGGCGTGACCGCCGGCGGGTGTGCCGCGCGAGCGTCACACCCGCCGGTGATGTGCGTACATCACCGGGGAGGTCGGCATGCCGGGACAGCCGTGCCGGGCACGCGGGCATTGTCGCGACACACCCGGCCCTCGACGGCGAGCCGCGCCGACCACCGGCCAGGCCCGGCCACGGGCAAGCCGCGCCGGCACCACGCGCCCACACCACGCCCGCCCCCGTGTCCGGGCGTGCCAGACTAGTGGTCATGAGCGATCCTCGTACCACTCCGTCGATCTTCACGCGGGGCGCTGTCGACCTCAGCGCGTTGCGTAACGCGGCACCCGCCGCGGCTCCCGCCGCGCCCGCCGCGGCTTCCCGGCCCGCGCCACCCGCCGACCCGGCGCCGCGCGGCGGCGCCGCGCCGTCCGGCGGCGGCGTGATGATCATCGACGTCACCGAGGCGACTTTCCAGTCCGAGGTGCTGGAGCGCTCGTTGACCACGCCCGTCGTCATCGACTTCTGGGCCGAATGGTGTGGTCCGTGCAAGCAGCTGTCGCCGGTACTGGAGAAACTCGCCCGCGAAGGCGGCGGCGCCTGGGTGCTCGCCAAGGTCGACGTGGACGCCAACCAGCGCCTCGCGCAGATGTTCCGGGTACAGAGCATCCCCATGGTGTACGCGGTGGTCGGCGGTCAGCCCATCGACGCGTTCGCCGGGGTGGTACCGGAAAGCCAGCTCCGCCAGTGGATCGACGCGGTCTGCAAGGCGGGTGGCGTACAGGTGCAGACCCCCGCCGACCCGCGCCTGGAGGCGGCTGACGACGCCCTGATGAACGGCGACCTGGACGCCGCCGAGCAGGCGTACCGCAAGATCCTCGCGGAGTCGCCGGCGGACCGTTCCGCCGAAGCCGGGCTCGCTCAGGTCGGGCTGCTGCGCCGGGTCACCGGCGTCGATCCGCGCGCCGCGCTGGCCGCCGCCGAGGCGAACCGGGACGACATCGACGCGCACCTGCTCGCCGCGGACGTCGAGGTGCTGTCGGGGCAGGCGGAGCAGGCGTACCAACGACTGGTCGACCTGGTGCGACGCACCGCCGGGGCGGACCGGGAGAGGGTACGCGAACACCTCGTGTCGCTGTTCACCGTGGCCGGGCCGGACGATCCCGCGGTGGCCAAGGCCCGTCGGGCACTGGCCAACGCGCTGTTCTGACCGGCGGGCGTGATGCGCCGCATCGCCGTGCTGGACGCGCCGTCCAACCTGGGACTGCGCCCGCCGACCGCGACGTCGGTACCGGGTTGTGCGAAGGCGCCCGGAGCGCTTCGCGACCAGGGCCTCATCGCCCGGCTCGGCGCTCGGGACGCGGGCTGCCTCACCCCGCCCCGGTACGACCCGGGCGACTGGCGGCCCGGTGACGGGGTGTGCCATGCGGCAGAGGTCGCCTCGTACAGCCGGAAGCTCGCCGACCGGATCGGCGCGATCATCGAGGCGGGCGAGTTCCCGGTGGTCCTGGGCGGCGACTGCTCGGTGCTGCTGGGGTCGTCCCTGGCGCTGCGCCGGATGGCGGTGCGCGACGAGTTGCCGTACGGGCTGGTGTACGTCGACGGGCACTCCGACTTCCGGCACCCCGGCAACGCCTCGTACGTGGGCGCGGCAGCCGGTGAGGACCTCGCCCTGGCGACCGGGCGCGGGCAGCCGGACCTGACCGACATCGAGGGTCTGCGACCGTACATCCGGGACGAACACGTCGTGCTGCTGGGCATCCGGCAGCACGACGAGTACCGGTTGGACCTGCAGGCCGCCGGCATCGCGTACCGGGCGGTTCCGCAACTACGCGCCGAGGGCGCGGGACGCACCGCGCAGTGGGCGCGCGAGCAGTTGTCCGACTGCATGGGGTACTGGCTGCATGTGGACGTCGACGTCCTCGACCCGGCGGTGATGCCCGCCGTGGACGCGCCCGACCCGGGCGGCATCGCGTACGCCGAACTCCAGTTGCTCATCTCCGGGCTGGTGGGCAGCGCCGACTGCCTGGGCATGGAGCTGACCGTGTTCGACCCGGACTACGACCCGGACGGCGAGTACGCGCGGGAGGTCGCCGACACGCTGGTCGCCGGTCTGGCGGGGCTGCGGGGACCGGACGGCGCGGCGAGCATCGTGACCCAGCGCGCCCCGGGGCGCCACAGCGACGAGCCGATCGCCGACACCGCGTGATCCGCCTGTTGCCGTCACCCTGACGACGGGGCGGGCTGTCGCCGGAGCGCCCGCAACTGCTCCAGATGCCGGGGTACGTGGGTCTCCTCGTCGAACCGCAGCAGCTGTCCCCAGGCGACCGGGCGGTCGATCACCACCTCGTGCCCGTCGGCGACGCGTACCGGTACCTCCACCTCGCACCGGTCGCCGAGCTGGGCGGCAAGCTCCCGCAGCGCGACGACGGTCTCGGCGACCCGGTCGGCGAGACCCGCGAGCCCGCCGTACGACGAGGCGTACTGGTCGAGCACGGCGCGATCGGTCGCCTCCCGGTTGTCGTACAACTCGGGCGGCTGACCGGCGATCAAAGACTCTGTCGTGGCGATCAGCGCCTCCTGCTCGCACGCGACGTGGGCGGCGATCTGCTCGGCGCTCCATTCGTCGCCGGCCGGCGGGTCGAACCCGCCGGCCTGGACTTCCGCAATGAACTCGGCGTACGCGTCCACGCAGGTACGGTAGCCCCGGTTCAGTGCAGCGCGGAGCAGAACTTCGCGGCGATCGGCACCGCGGCGTCGGTACTCACCCCGCCGTTCTCCACGAAGACGGCGAACGCGACGTCGCCCTGTACCCCCATGAACCAGGAATGGGCGTGATCCGGGTTGTTGTCGTACTCGGCGGTGCCGGTCTTGCCGTACACCGGCGGACCGGGCACGCTGCGCAGCCGGGTCGCGGTGCCGTTGGTGACCACCTCGCGCATCATCCCCTTCAGCGCGTCCACCGCCGACGGCTTCAACTGGGGCCCGTCCGCGGCGGGTTTGCCCGCCGCTGGGTCGAGCAGCAGGTGCGGTTGCTTCCACTGGCCGCGGGCGACCGCCGCCGCGGCGCCCGCCATGGCGACCGGGGACACGATGGTCGCGCCTTGCCCGAACGCGGCTGCCGCTTGTTCGGCTTTCGAACCGTTCACCGAGACCTTGCCGCTGAACACGTCGACGCCCATGTCCCAGGGCACTCCGATGCCCAGGTCGGCGGCGTACCTGCCGAGCTTGTCCGGCGCCAGCTTCGGCGCCAGCGAGGCGAACGCGGTGTTGCACGACTTGGCGAAGTCGACGTGCAGCGGCACGTCGCCGAACAGTTCGCCCTCGTAGTTGTGGAACTCGCGACCGTCGACGGTGATCGTCTTCGGGCAGGGTACGACGGTGTCGGCGGTGACCTGTCCGGAGTCGAGCACGCCCAGCGCGGTGACGGTCTTGAAGGTCGATCCGGGTGGTACCTGGGCGGTGAACGCGAGGTTCTGGTCGCCGCCGTCCGGGCCGTTGGCGACCGCGAGCACCGCGCCGTCGCTGATCCGGATCGCGACCAGCGCGGCGCGGTTCTTCTGCCCGGCGAGCGCCGCGTCGGCGGCGTTCTGGGTGGCGACGTCGATCGTGGTCTTCACCGGCTGCCCCGGCTTCGGGTCGGAGTGCATCAGCACCTTGCCGTCGCCGCTGGTGGCGGCGTCGGACGCGGCGGACCCGTCGCCGTCCTTGTGCCCGACGATCACCACGGACACGCCGTCGACGCCGCGCAGCCGGTCGTCGTAGCGCTCCTGGAGACCGCCGTACCCGACCAGGTCGCCCACCACGTACTTGCCGGGGTGCGCGTCCATCCGGTCTTTCTGTACCTGGTCCACCCGTCCGAGCAGGGCCCGGGCGAAGGTCCGGGTCGGTGCGAGCGGCAGCGCCGACTCCCGGAACACCGTGCCCGGCAGGTCGTGGATCTTCTCGCGGATCTTGTCGTACGCGTCCCGGCGCAGCGTCACGACCTCGACCAGGGCGTCGGGGTCGGCGTTCTTCACCCGGGCGGGCAGGTCGCTCAGGTCGATCTGGACGCCCACCGACGCGAAGGCGTCGCCCAGTTGCCTGGCGATCGAGGCGGGGTCGGTCACTTCCTTCGGGTGCAGACCGACGGTGACCACCGGGCGGTTGGTCACGATCGGCTGACCGGCGCCGTCGAGGATCGCGGCGCGCTCCGGCGCGGCGCGGTGGACCGCGAGCGTGTCGCCGGAGTGCAGGTCGGGGTTGACCGCCGCCGGCTCCCAGATCACCTCCCAGCCCTTCTTCACGTGGTGCAGCCGGACTGTTGTCTGGTATGTCCAGGTCGCCCCCGCGGTGACCGGCCATGCCACGGTCAGCGTCCCGACGGCGTCGTTCTTGCCCGCCTTCGCCTTGCCGACCGGTGTCACCTTCGGCGCGGCGGTCAGGTCACCGGCGATCGTCTTCAGCTCGGTGGCGACCTGGCTGCCGCTCATCGGGGCGCCGGTCGCGGACAGGAACGACAGCCGGTCGACCGTACCGCCCTGCCATGCCGCCGCGAACGCGCTGAGCGCCGCGTCCGGTCCCGGTTCGCGGGAGCACGCCGCCAGCCCGCCCGCCGAGACCAGCGTCACCGCGAGCGGTAACGCCAGCCGGCGTCCGGGCGACGTCGGTGATCGGCGCGTGACGGCCATGAGTACCTCCGGTGATCGGCAGCGGACGGCTCATTCTCCGCCACCCGGGCGACCCGCCACTGACCCGAACCCGACCACCTACCCGCAGCGCAGTGCCGCGAACGTCACAGTAGGGTGCTCGTTCGGATCGGGACCTGTCCGCCGGATGGGGTACGGCAGGTACACGTCCTAGGCTGAGACGAAAGGCGACCCACAACGTCGTGGGGCCGAGGGGAGTGGCACGGCATGGACCGGCATCGGGCAAGCAGCATCGCCGCTGAATCCGATACGGCAGATCCGCACCCGGACCTGGCGGCGATCGCCGTCGTCGGATCCGACCGGACCGCGGCGCCCCCCGGCGAGGCGGCGATGGGCGACGACGGGTCGGTCGACGAAAGTGATCTGGACGTACCGCTACCCGACGCGGAGCGCCTGATCGCCGAGGCGGTCGCGTTGACCGGGGACGACCGCGACCTGGGTCACCTGGTCCGGCGGTACTGGCGGTTCGCTCCCGACGAAGACCTGGTCGGGCTGTCGCCCGAGGAGATGGTCGACGCCGCCCGGACCCACCGGAAGCTGGCTGAGCAGCGGGTACCGGGTGAGCTGAAGCTGCACATCGGCGAGTCGTTCGACGGTTCGCAGTCGGTCGTCCAGATCGTCACCGACGACATGCCGTTCCTGGTCGACTCGGTCACCTCCGCGCTGACCGCCCACAACCTCGAGGTCCATCTGCTGGTCCACCCGCTGGTCGTGGTACGGCGGGAGCCGCTGGGTCGGCTGGTCGAGGTGTGCGCCGACACCGAGCCGGACGAGGCGACAGCCGGGCAGATCGTGGAGAGCTGGATGCGGGTCGCCGTGGACCGGGTGCCGGACGCGGCCGGGCGGGACGACCTGCAGCTGATGATCCAGCAGGTGCTCACGGACGTACGCGAGGCGGTCGAGGACTGGCCCCGGATGCGCACCCGCGCGCTGGCGCTCGCCGACGAACTGGCGAGCGCGCACCTGCCGGTACCCGACCGGGACATCACCGACTCGGTCGAACTGCTGCGCTGGCTCGCCGACGACCACTTCACGTTCCTCGGCTACCGGGAGTACCGGCTGGTCGACGGGCCGGACGGGGACAAGCTGCTCAAGGCGGTGCTCGGCACCGGGCTGGGCATTCTGCGCCGGGACCAGGCGAGCCCGACCGTGCTGTCGTCGGTGAACCCCGAGGCGTACGCGAAGGTGATGGAGAAGCGTCTGCTGATCATCACCAAGGCGAATTCGCGCTCGACCGTGCACCGCTCGGCGTACCTGGACTACATCGGGTTCAAGACGTTCGACGCCGAGGGCAACGTGGTCGGCGAGAAGCGCTTCCTCGGGCTGTTCTCGTCGACCGCCTACCAGCGTTCGGTACGCGAACTGCCGGTGGTCAAGCGCAAGGTGGCGGCGGTGCTGGAGCGCTCCGGGCTGTCCCCGCGCAGCCACTCCGGCAAGGACCTGATCGCGATCCTCGAGGACTACCCGCGCGACGAGCTGTTCCAGATCCGCACCGACGAGCTGTACGACGCGGTGCTCGGGGTGCTGCGGCTGGCCGGGCGGCGGCAGTTGCGGCTGTTCCTGCGCAAGGACGCGTACGGTCGGTTCTTCTCCTGCCTGGTGTTCCTGCCGCGCGACCGGTTCACCACCGCCAACCGGCTGAAGATCCAGGACATCCTGCTGCGCGAGCTGAACGGCGTGGGTCTGGACTACCAGACGCGCGTCGCGGAGTCGCCGCTGGCGCGGGTGCACGTCATCGTGCGTACCGACCCGACGAACCCCCCCGGCGAGGTGGACGTCGAGGCGATCCAGCAGATGCTCGCCGACGCGACCCGCAACTGGGACGACGACTTCCGGCTGCTGCTGGAGCACAAGCTCGGCGACGAGCAGGCGAAGGAGCTCTACGGCCGGTACCGGGGCGCGCTGCCCGAGACGTACAAGGACTCGCACACTCCGTTCGAGGCGGTCAAGGACCTGGCGAAGCTGGAGCTGCTCGAGGAGCCGGAGCAGCTCGCGGTGCACATGTTCCGTCGCCGTAAGGACGACCGGGACGTGCGGTTCAAGGTGTTCCGGTACGGCGAGCCGATGATGCTGTCCACCGTGCTGCCGGTGCTGCACTCGCTCGGGGTGCGGGTCACCGACGAGCGCCCGTTCGAGATCAAGCGCTCGGACGCCACGATCTACCTGTACGACTTCGGGCTGGTGCTGCCGGAGCGGTGCCGTGAGCTGCCCGAGGTACGCCACCAGGTGGAGAACGCCTTCTCCGCCACGTGGCGCGGCGAGGCGGAGGTCGACGGGTTCAACGAGTTGGTGATCCGGGCGGGACTGACCTGGCGGCAGGTGGTCGTGTTGCGCGCCTACGCGAAGTACCTGCGTCAGGCGGGCACCGTGTTCGCCCAGGAGTCGATGGAGTCGACCTTCATCGCCTACCCGGGCATCGCCGCGCTGCTGGTCGCGCTGTTCGAAACCCGGTTCTCCCCGGCGCTCGACCTCGCGCCGGAGGATCGGTCGGCGCAGTCGAAGGAACTGGTCGCGGCGATCCAGCGGCAACTGGACGCGGTCGCCAGCCTCGACCAGGACCGCATCCTTCGTTCGTACCTCACCCTGATCCAGGCGACCCTGCGCACCTCGTTCTTCCAGAAGGGTCCCGACGGGCGACCCAAGTCGTACGTGGCGTTCAAGCTCAACCCGCGGGCGATCCCGGACCTGCCCGCGCCCCGACCGCGGTACGAGATTTTCGTGTACTCGCCGCGCTTCGAGGGTGTGCATCTGCGCTTCGGCCCGGTCGCGCGGGGCGGGCTGCGCTGGTCCGACCGGCGCGACGACTTCCGTACCGAGATCCTGGGCCTGGTCAAGGCGCAGATGGTGAAGAACGCGGTGATCGTGCCGGTGGGCGCGAAGGGCGGGTTCGTCGTCAAGAACCCGACAGTGCGCGACGTCACCGGTCCGTCGGCGGGCGCGCCGCCGGCCGGGGCGGCAGCCGCGAAACCGGCGATCAGCGACCGGGACGCGTACCAGGCGGAAGGCGTCGCCTGCTACAAGCTGTTCATCTCGGCGCTGCTCGACGTCACGGACAACCTGGTCGGCGGCGAGATCGTCCCGCCGCCGGACGTGGTGCGCCACGACGGCGACGACGCGTACCTGGTGGTCGCCGCCGACAAGGGCACCGCGACGTTCTCCGACATCGCCAACGAGATCTCGCTGTCGTACGGGTTCTGGCTGGGCGACGCGTTCGCGTCGGGCGGCTCCGCCGGGTACGACCACAAGAAGATGGGCATCACCGCGAAGGGCGCCTGGGAGAGCGTCAAGCGGCACTTCCGGGAACTGGGCGTGGACACCCAGACCCAGGACTTCACCGTGGTCGGTATCGGCGACATGTCCGGCGACGTGTTCGGCAACGGAATGCTGCTGTCCGAGCACATCCGGCTGGTCGCCGCGTTCGACCACCGGCACGTGTTCGTCGACCCCGACCCGGACCCGGCGGTGTCGTACGCGGAGCGGCGGCGGCTGTTCGACCTGCCCCGCTCGTCCTGGGCGGACTACAACCCCGAGCTGATCTCGGAGGGCGGCGGGGTGTGGCCGCGAACGGCGAAGTCGATTCCGGTCTCGCCGCAGATGCGCGCCGCGCTCGGCATCGACGACGACTCGGTCACGGCGATGTCGCCGCCCGAGTTGATGCGCGCCATCCTCACCGCGCCGGTCGATCTGCTGTTCAACGGCGGGATCGGCACCTACGTCAAGGCGGCGAGCGAGTCGAACGCGGACGTCGGCGACAAGAGCAACGACCCGATCCGGGTCAACGCCACCCAGTTGCGCTGCCGGGTGGTCGGCGAAGGCGGCAACCTCGGTCTGACCCAGCGCGGTCGGGTCGAGTTCGCGCTGCGTGGCGGGCGGATCAACACCGACTTCATCGACAACTCGGCGGGGGTCGACACCTCTGACCACGAGGTCAACATCAAGATCCTGCTCGGCGGGCCGGTGACCAACGGCGAGATGACCGTCGCCGAGCGGGACGCGTTGCTCGCCGGAATGACGGACGAGGTCGGCCGGCTCGTGCTGCGCGACAACTACGGTCAGGCGGTCGCCCTGGGCAACGCCCGCAAACAGGCGCACTCGCTGCTGCCGGTACACCGGCGGCTGCTCGCCGACCTGGAGAAGGCTGGGCGGCTGGACCGGGCGCTCGAGGCGATCCCCACGGACGACGAGTTGGCCGCGCGGGGCGAGCAGGGTCTGGGGCTCACCTCCCCGGAGTTCGCGGTGCTGCTCGCGTACGTCAAGATCGCTCTCGAGGACGAGATCAACGCGTCGACGTTGCCCGACGACCCGTGGACGCACGAGGTCATCGAGGAGTACTTCCCGACCGCGCTGCGCGAGGACTTCGTCGACGAGATGGCGCGTCACCCGCTGCGCCGGGAGATCGTCACCACGCAGGTGGTGAACGAGACGGTGAACCGGGGCGGCACGTCGTTCGTGTACCGGGCGGTCGAGGAGACCGGCGCCGGCGCGGCGGACGTGATCCGGGCGTACGTGATCACCTGCGAGGTGTACGGGCTGCGCGACCTCTGGCGAGCCGTCGAGGCGCTGGACAACCGGGTACCGGTCGACCTGCAGACCTTCGTGTACCTGGAGATCCGGCGGCTGATGGACCGGGTGGTCCGCTGGCTGGTGTCCACCCGACGGTCGCCGCTGGACGTACAGGCGGAGATCGCGAAGCTGCGTCCCGGTGTCTCGCGGTTGTTGGGGGACCTCGGCTCGCTGTTCCGCGGCAGGGAACGGGAGGCGCTGCGCGCGCGCGCCGCCGACCTGACCAACGCCGGTCTGCCCGCCGACCTCGCGGACTGGGCGACCCGGATCATGTACGCGTTCGGGCTGATCGACATCGTGTCGGCGGCGAACGACGCCGGTCGCGACCCGGTCGAGGTCGCCGAGGTGTACTTCGTGCTTTCCGAGCACTTCCGGGTGGACAACCTGCTGTCGAAGATCTCCGCCCTGCCGCGCGAGGACCGGTGGCAGACGCTCGCCCGGATGGCGCTGCGGTACGACCTGTACGCCGCGCTCACCGCGCTGACCAACGAGGTGCTGGAGTCGACCAGCGGCGAGTTGTCGGCGGAGGAGCGGGTCAGTCAGTGGGAGCAGGCGAACGCGGTACCGGTGAGCCGCACGCGGGAGGCGATCGACGAGTTCGACGACTCGCCGGCGGAACTCGCGGCGTTGTCGGTACTGCTGCGGCAGATCCGTACCCTGGTGATCACCGCGGCGGCGAGCAACTCCTGATCGTTCGCACCGCCGCCGCGCCCTGCTCGGGCGCGGCGGCGGTCAGCCATGGTGAGGCGCGGGGCGGTCAGCCGAGCCGGAAGGCTCGGCGCGCCGCCGCGGTGATCAGCGCGACCAGCAGGGCGCTCGCCACCTGGATCGCGATTGCGCCAACCAGTTCCATCGGGTACTCCTCGCTGTTCCGTGATGTCCGCGCTCGACGGTAGGCGGCGCCGGTGAACAGCGGGTGACCTGCGGGTTTACGCAGGTCAGCGGGGCGATGTGGCGGCGGGCACAGTCTCGGTGGGTACGCTCTCGCCGAGGGCTGGGGGCTGTTGCGCCCTGGGTTGCCCGGTGGAGACCCGCCGGTGGGTGGCGACCCACACGCCGGCTCCGATCGCCACCGCGACGGGCAGGTCGACCGCGCCGAGCGCGGCTGCCGCTCCGAGCCCACCGTAGAAGATGAGCCGGTCCCGGGGTGGCAGGTACGCGCGGACGATGCCGGCCGCCATGCGCAGCCCAGCCAGCGGGTTGGGCATCTGGGGGATCGGCTGGCGGTGCGCCGGTTCACCAGTTTCGGCCTCGCCTGCGGTCGCCGGCGTTCCGGTCGGCGGTGCGGCGACCGCGCCCGCCGGTCCTTCCTTCCCCGACGGTCCCGTCGCGACGCCCGGCTCGCCCATGCCGGGCGTGAATCCGGTGGTCGCGGCGACCGGTCCGGGCTCGGCAGCCGTCGTACCGGCGCCGCCCGCGTCTTCCTCCCCGGATGCCGGCGTCACCGGCTGTTCGGTGAGGTCGGACTGGTCGGTCTGAGCCTCGCTCCGGCTTTGTTGCGCCGCGTTCCCGCGCTGCTTCGCCTTCGGCATCGCGACCGCCTTCCCGCGCGGACGGAAACGCCCCTTTTCGCAGGCTAACACCGGTGCGCCTCGCCGCCGCCGGGAATCTGCGGCGTCGCTCGGACGCCGGGCGTCCCCGCGCGGGAGCACCCGCCGCGCCGCTCACCGCGCCGCGGCGAGCCCCAAGGCGTCGGCAGCCGCCCAGCCGTTGGCGTGGCTCGCGCCGTACGTGCACACCACCGCTCGTACTCCGACCGGGCGCCAGTTCGACGGCCACCCCATCTCGACCAGGACCACCGGGTTGGTGGCGGCGAGGTCCTCGATGAGCGCGCGACCGCCGGGCAGCCGGTGCGCGTTGCGGGCGACGACGACGATCGGGCGGGTACCGGCGCGGGCGCGCAGCTGTGCCGCGTCTGCCGCCGAGGCGAGCAGCCTGACCTGCTCGGTACCGTTCACATGCGGTCCGAGTCCCCACGGCACGCGTCCCGCCGCGATCGTCGCCTCCGACTCCAACTGCACCACGAGCGGGTTGCTGAGCCCGTCCAGCGAGCCGTGGATCTGGACCGCCCGGCGCGCCGCCGGGTACCCGATACCCGACTCGGACCGCTCCCGCCGGGCGTGCTCGACCGCCCAGCTCGCGAGCGCCGCACCTCGGTCGGCGGCCTGCTCGACCCGGGACAGCGCCAGCCGCCCGTCGCCGATCGCCGCCGCGACCTCGGCCACGACCTCCTCGATCAGGTCGGCGGTCACGTCCGAACCCACGCACAGCAGGTCGGCTCCGGCTGCCAGGGCGGGCACGGCGGCTTTCGCGGTACCGCCGGCGGCGACCGACGCGCCTTTCATCTCCAGCGCGTCGGTGATCACCGCGCCCTGGAAGCCGAGTTCGGTGCGCAGCAGGTCGACGAGCACCCGGCGGCTGAAGGTGGCGGGATGCTCGCCGGTCAGCGACGGTACCCGGATGTGCGCGGTCATGATCGCCTTGATGTCCGCTTGTACCGCCGAGGCGAACGGCGGCAGGTCGCGCTGGCGCAGCACGTCGAGCGGGGCGTCGACGGTGGGCAGTTCCAGGTGGGAGTCGGCGACCGTGGCGCCGTGCCCCGGAAAGTGCTTGGCGCAGGCGGCGACACCGGCGGACTGGAGTCCGCGTACCGCCGCGGCGGTGTGCGTGGCGACGCGTGCCGGGTCGGCGCCGAAGCTGCGGGTACCGATGATCGGGTTCTCGTCGACGGTGTTGACGTCGACCGTCGGGGCGAGGTCCAGGTTGACGCCGACCGCGCCGAGGTCGGTGCCGATCGCGTGGTAGATCCGCTCGGTGAGCGCCGCGTCGTCGATCACGCCGAGCGCGGCGTTGCCCGGGTACGGGCTGCCGGACAGGTGACCCAGCCGGGTCACGTCGCCGCCCTCCTCGTCGATCGAGATGATCACGTCGGGGCGTACCGCCGCCAACTCGGCGCTCAGCGCCGCCACCTGGGCGGGGTCGGCGACGTTACGACCGAACAGGACATGACCGGCCAGCCCGTCGGCGACCAGGGCCAGCGCCCAGTCGGGCGCGGTGTGCCCGGGAAACGCCGCGAGCAGGGTGCGCAGGATGAGCCGGCGTAGCCCCGGGTCCGTCGCCACGTCTGGTGCTCCTTCCGGTAGACGGGATCGCCTCCGCCGTCGTGGTCACACGCGGTGGGCGACCGGCCGGCGGAGTGATCGGCGCCGCCATGGACCGTACCCTTTCGGTATCGTCATGGCAGCAAACCAAAAATAAAGTTTACGAAAAACTAGGGGTACGCCGCGATGAGCCCAGCCCGCGTCCCGGGTACGCCACGCCTGCTGCGCGCCATCAACGACCGCGCCGCCCTGGAACTGCTGCTCGCCCACGGTCCGCTGACCCGCGCCCAACTCGGGGAGCTGACCGGCTTGTCCAAGGTGACCGCCTCGCAACTCGTGGAGCGGCTGGAACAGCGCGGGCTCGTCGCCCGAGCCGGCGAGCAAGCCGGCGGTCGCGGCCCGAACGCCCAGCTGTACGCGGTCGTGCCGCAGAGCGCATACGTCATGGGCGTGGACGTCGGACCGGATCACGTGGTCGCCCAGTGCGCCGACATCACCGGGCGCGACGTGGCGCGGGTGGAACAGTCCACGCAGGACAGCGACGACCCGGTCGGCGTGGTGCACACCGCGGTGGTGCAGGCGGCCCGCAAGGCGAAGGCGCCGCTGTCGAACGTGCACCGGGTGGTGCTCGGTACCCCCGGTCTGGTCGACCCGCACACCGGGGACATCGCCTTCGCCTTCGACCTGCCGCGCTGGCATCGCGGGCTGCTCGCCGCGCTGCGGGACGATCTCAAGCGCCCGGTCGCGTTCGAGAACGACGTGAACCTCGCCGCCGTCGCCGAAGCGCACGAGGGCGCGGCGCGCGGCGTCGACGACTTCGTCCTGGTCTGGGTCGGCAGAGGCGTGGGGCTGGCGGTCATGCTCGGCGGGCGGCTGCACCGGGGCGTGGGCGGGGCGGCCGGCGAGATCGGTTATCTGCCGGTACCGGGCGCGCCGGTGCCCCGCGACCCGTCGCGCAAAGCCAAGGTCGGCGGGTTCCAGCAGTTGACCGGAGCCGACGCGGTACGGGCGGTGGCGCGCGAACACGGGTTCCGGGGCGCGACCGCCGCCGAGGCGGTACGCGCGGCGGTCGCCGCCGGTACTGCGGGCGAGCCGGTCCTCGACGAACTGGCCCGCCGGTTGGCGCTGGGGGTCGCGGCGGTGTGCGTGGTGCTCGACCCGGCGCTGGTGGTACTCGCCGGCGAGGTGGGGCAGGCAGGCGGCGGCGCGCTCGCGGACCGGGTCCGCGAGGAGGTCGCCGCGACTGCGCCGGTCTCGCCGCGAGTGGTGGTGACCGAGGTGGAGTGCGAGCCGGTGCTGCGCGGCGCGATCCTCACCGGGCTGTACGCGGCGCGCGACGAAGTGTTCGGGTCGACCGTCCAGTAGGGACGCCGACGCCCGGCACGGGTCGGGCGACCCGGGTCCGGTCGACGCACGTCCAGGCGACCCGGGTCCGGTCGACCCGGGGTCAGGCGACGTCGCGTCGCCGGAACGCGACCAGCGCCCCACCGACGGTGACCACCAGCAGGACGGCGCCGATCGCGGCGGCGGGGCCCATGGTGATCGACCACCGCGTCGGTGAGCACGCCCCGCTGGCGTACCGGCAGGCGCTCACGTCGAAGAACTGTCTGGACTTCTCCAACCACGCCAGCGCGTACGAGGACAGGAACCAGCGCTCCGGCTTCGGCGTGTTGGTGACGTCGAACACCATCCGGCCGCCGAGCTCGACCACGACGATGTACCCGATCCCGATCGCGAGCGCGGTGACGGTGTTGCGCCCTAGGGTCGCGACGGCGAAGCCGATCGCTGCCGCGGCCAGGGCGAACGCGAACGCGCGTGCCTCGACCAGACCGAGCGAGCGGAGAACCCCCGGCGTCACGCCGTCGGTGCGTCCGCGCGTCGCCGCGATTTCCCACAGCGCCCCCAGCCACGCTGCTCCGACGACGACGCCGCTGGCGGTGACCCCGAGCAGCAGCGCGGCGAGTTTGGTCAGCAGCACCCGTACCCGGCGGGGCCGCCACAGCAGCAGGGTCGTCATGCCGCCGGTGGCGAATTCGGCGCCCACGAACGAGGCGCCCGCCGCGAACCCGAACAGCCCGAGCAGCGCCGCGAAGACCTCGACCAGGCTCGCCGTCTCCTCGGCGAAGGAGAAGCTGTGCGGGAGGTACTGCTTGGTCGTGACCTGACTCGGATCGAAGGCGTCCGCACAGGTCACACCGGGCGGGAAATGGGTGTACCGGTCGTTCGCCGGAGCATCCGGGGCGGTCCGACCGCTCTGGGCGTCCTCGCACGCCTGACGTTCGGTCCGCAGGTGCTGTCGGACCTGTGCCGCCTCCTGCTCCGCCTGGGCGACGGCGGCGGGCGAAGCCCGGTGGGTACCGGCTGCGACGCCCGCGCCGACCAGCGCCAACAGGACCAGTACGACCAGCAGCAGCGTCTGGGTGAACCGGCGGGCGAAGAACCGCCGCCACTCGGCGCGCAACAAATTCATGCTTTCTCCTGGTCGTTCGCGACGGCGGCCAGCGACAAGGCGGGTGCGGCTGAGTCGTCGACCTGCCGGTTCCTGCCCGGCTCCGGGGTGGTACCGGTGAGGTCGAGGAAGACGCTCTCCAGATCGGGAGTGATCGGGGTCAGCTCGCCCACCCACAGCTCGTGCGCCGCGAGAGTCCGGGTGATGAGGGTCGGTTCGGCGACGTCCCGCACGATCAGGTGGTCCTGCTCGGTGACGACGGTCATCCGGGCGTCGCGCAGCAGCGTCGAGGCGCGTTCCCGGTCCGCCACCCGGACCCGGTACCCGACGCTGCCCCGGCTGGACAGCACGTCGGCGACCGACCCGGACGCCACCCGCCGACCCCGCGAGATGATCGTCACGGAGTCGCAGATGTGCTGGACCTCGCCCAGGATGTGGCTGGACAGCACGACGGTCACCCCGGATTCGGCGAGCCCGCGCATCAGGTCGCGCATCTCCCGGATGCCCGCCGGGTCCAGACCGTTCGCCGGTTCGTCGAGTATCAGCAGCCGCGGCTCCTTCAGCAGGGCGGATGCCACCGCGAGGCGCTGCTTCATGCCCAGCGAGTAGGTCCGGACCCGGTCGTCGCCGCGATCGCGCAGCCCGACGGTCTCCAGCACCTCGTCGACCCGGCCCGCCGGTACGCCGCCGGCGGTGGCGAGCAGCCGCAGGGTGTTGCGACCGGTGAAGTTCGGGAAGAACTGGGGGCTTTCGACGATCGCCCCGACCTGTGCCGCGACGACGGGCAGCGCGTCCGGTACCGGCCGGCCGAGGATCGCCATCCGCCCGGCGTTCGCCCGGACCAGCCCGAGCAGGGTGCGCAGGGTGGTGGTCTTGCCGGACCCGTTCGGCCCGAGGAAGCCGTGTACCTGGCCCTGCTCGACCAGCATGTCGAAGCCGTCCAGAGCCTGGCGGACGCCGAACCGCCGGCTGCGGAAGCTCTTGCGTAATCCCTCGATCTCCAACACCGGAGCCATGACGCGACACCGTACGCGGTAGCCGGTGCTCGTGGGTGTCCCGAATCGCGGCGTGACAGGATGTGCCGGTGTCCAATCCCACCCCACCACTCGACCCTGACCTGGTCATAGCCGTTGACCACGCCACCGTGACCCGGGGCGGTAAGGATCTGGTTCACGACATCTGCTGGCGTGTCGAACTCGACGAGCGGTGGGTGCTGCTCGGGCCGAACGGCGCCGGCAAGACGACCCTGCTCAACCTGGCCGCCGCCCGCCTGCACCCGACCCTGGGCACCGTCCACGTGCTCGGCGAGCAACTCGGTCGGGTCGACGTCCACGAGTTGCGCACCAGGATCGGACTGTCGACGGTCGCGCTGCACGACCGCATCCCGCCGGACGAGCGGGTACGCGACGTGGTGCTGACCGCCGCGTGGTCGGTGGTCGGTCGCTTCCGCGAGCGGTACGACCTGTTCGACGAGGTACGCGCGGGGCAGTTGCTCGACCAGTTGGGGGCGGCGCATCTGGCTGAGCGGCGGTACGGGACGCTGTCCGAGGGCGAACGCAAGCGGGTACAGATCGCCCGCGCCCTGATGACCGATCCGGAACTGCTGCTGCTCGACGAGCCGGCGGCGGGACTCGACCTGGGTGGGCGTGAGGACCTGGTACGCCGGCTCGCCGCACTCGCCGCGGATCCGGACGCTCCCGCGATCGTGCTGGTCACCCACCATGTCGAGGAGATACCGGCGGGCTTCACCCACGCCCTGCTGCTGCGCGAGGGCACCGTCGTCGCCCAGGGACTGCTCAGGGACACGCTCACGGCGGAGAACCTGTCGAAGACGTTCGGTACCGATCTGCGCCTCGACTACGCCGACGGCAGGTTCTTCGCCCGCGCGATCTGATCCTCCGCCGTACGCTCATCGACGACGAATGGTCGGTCGGGGTCGGAGGAGGAGCGGCATGGCCGGTCCGCCGCGCGTGGTGGTCGTGGGTAGCGCCAACATCGACCTGGTGGTCACCGCGCCGAGCCTGCCCGGGCCGGGCGAGACGGTGCTCGGTCGCGATCTGGCGAGCATCGCCGGGGGTAAGGGCGCGAACCAGGCGATCGCGGCGGCGCGCGCCGGCGCGCGATGCACGTTCGTCGGCGCGGTCGGCTCGGACGCCTTCGGCGGTACGCTGCGCGACCAGCTCGCCGCGTCCGGGGTGGACGTGTCCCTGCTCCGGGTCGCGGACGGCGCGACCGGCGTCGCCCTGATCGTCGTCGACGGCGTCGGGGAGAACGCGATCGTCGTCTCGCCCGGCGCGAACGCCACGCTCACCGCGCTCACCGACGCGGACCGCGCCGCGATCGGCGCGGCGGACGTGCTGTTGTGCCAGCTGGAGACACCGATCGAGGCGGTCACCGAGGCGGCGCGCACGGCGCGCGACGCCGGTACCCGGGTGATGCTGAACGCCGCGCCCGCCCGCGACCTGCCCGACGACCTGGTGGACGCGGTCGACCTGCTGGTCGTCAACCAGGTCGAGGCGGCCGCGATGACCAGCGAACTGCCGGCCGGCGTGGACAGTTCCGACTATCCGGCGGACGCGGACAGCGCGGACGTGACCGCGCTGGTCGACGAGTTGCTGCTGGACTTTCCCCGGGTGGTGCTCACCCGCGGCGCGGCGGGCTGCTGGCTCGGCGTCCGCGAGGGCGACGAGGGGGTGCGGCACGTACCGGCGCCCGTGGTCGACGCGGTCGACACGACCGCGGCGGGCGACGCGTTCAGCGGCGCCTTCGCCGTCGCCTGGGGCGAGGGTCGCGACCTGGTCGATGCGGCGCGGTGGGCGAGCGCCGCCGGGGCGGTCAGCGTGCTGGCGCTCGGCGCGTCGCCCGCCATCCCCGCCCGCGAACTGATCGACGAGCGGTACCGGGCGACGTACCGGGACTGAGATCGGGGTCTTCCCGGAGGGCGCTGATGCGCCGGTGCGTCACGATCGGAGTATGCGCTTCCTGCTGAACATCATCTGGCTGATCTTCGGGGGCCTGCTCCTGGCGCTCGGGTACGCGCTGGCCGGGGTGATCTGCTTTCTGCTGATCGTCACCATCCCGTTCGGCATCGCCTCGTTCCGGATGGCGAACTACACGCTGTGGCCGTTCGGTCGGACGATCGTGCGCAAGCCGACCGCAGGGGTCGGCTCTGCGGTCGGCAACGTGCTCTGGATCATCTTCGCGGGATGGTGGCTCGCGCTCGGTCACCTGACGACCGCGATCGCCCAGTTCGTGTCGATCATCGGTATCCCGCTCGGGCTCGCCAACGTCAAACTGGTGCCGATCTCGCTGTTCCCGCTCGGTACCGAGATCCGCGACGTCTCGTAGGCTGCTGGCGACCACCAACTCGATGAGGAGGCCGCCGTGGGGGAGTTCGTCCGGGTCGAGGTGAGCGACGGTATCGGTACCGTGCGGCTCGACCGGCCGCCGATGAACGCGCTGAACATCCAGGTACAGGAGGAGTTGCGGGCGGCGGCAGCGGAGATCACCGGTAACGACGAGATCCGGGCCGCGATCGTGTACGGCGGCGAGAAGGTGTTCGCCGCCGGCGCGGACATCAAGGAAATGGCCGAGATGTCGTACGTCGACATGGCGGCGCGTGCCGGGGCGCTGTCCAGCGCGTTCGACGCGGTGGCACGGATCCCGAAGCCGGTGGTCGCGGCGATCACCGGGTACGCGCTGGGCGGCGGCTGCGAACTCGCGCTCGCCTGCGACTGGCGGGTGGTGGCGGACGACGCCAAGCTCGGTCAGCCCGAGATCAACCTGGGCATCATCCCGGGCGCCGGCGGTACCCAGCGGCTGGCGCGACTCGTCGGGCCCGCCCGCGCCAAGGATCTGATCTTCTCCGGTCGGATGGTCGACGCCGAGGAAGCGCTGCGGATCGGGCTCGCCGACCGGGTGGTGCCCGCCGCCGAGGTGTACGCGGCGGCTGTCGAACTCGTCCGGCGGTACGTGACGGGTCCCGCTCAGGCGCTGCGCGCCGCGAAGCTGGCGGTGGACGGCGGGCTCGAGATGGACCTGGCGTCCGGTCTCACCTGGGAAAGCCAGCTGTTCGCGGCGCTGTTCGCGACCGAGGACAAGCGCGAGGGCATGGCCGCGTTCGTGGAGAAGCGCAAGCCGAAGTTCACCGGGCGCTGACCGGTGTCTCGCGCCGGGACCGGTCGCGCCCGACCCGGCTGTGTTCGCGTCGCGCCGGCTCCGGCCGGGCACCCGACTCGGCGGGGGTGTGTCGCGACAGGCGTACAACTGTGGTGGTGTAGCCACACCACCACCGTCGTACGCGTCCTGGGACGCCTACCTCGCCGACGATGTGCGTACATCCCGGGCGGTGTGGACCTCAACCGAGAGCCCTCTGCCAGCCGGGACGGCGACGCCGATCAGGGCCGTGGCGTCGAGATCCGGGTCGTGTACCACGCGCGGACGCAGCCCGGCGTCGCGCATGATCGCGGCGGCGCGCGCCGCCTGCCGCTCGCTGGTCTCGACGAGCAGGTGCCCGGTCGGCGCCAGCCAGTCGGGCGCCTCGGTCGCCACCCGGCGCAGCACGTCCAGCCCGTCCGCGCCGCCGTCGAGCGCGAGACGGGGCTCGTACAGGCGCGCCTCGGGCGGCAGCAGGGCGATGTCCGAGGTGGGGACGTAGGGCACGTTCGCGATCAGTACGTCGACCCGACCGCGCAACTCGCCGGGCAGCGGGGTGAACAGGTCGCCCTGGTACACCCGTCCGCCGAGCGGCTCGACGTTGCGCCTTGCGCAGGCGACCGCCGCCTCGTCCAGGTCGGTGGCGTGCAACCGGACCGGCTCACGTACCCGCGCGGCGACCGCCAGGCCCAGTGCCCCCGAGCCGCAGCACAGGTCGACGAGCACGGATCGAGGCGGCGCGGCGAGCAGCCGCGCCGCCTCGCGGACCAGTAGTTCCGTTCGCGGTCGGGGGACGAACACGCCGGGCGCGACGGCGACCCGTACGCCGCAGAACAGCGCCCAGCCGAGGACGTGTTCGAGCGGCAGTCCGTCGACCCTGCGGGCCACCAGGGCAGCCAGGTCGTCGGCGGTACCGGCAGCCGAGATCAGCAGATCCGCCTCGTCCTCGGCGAACACGCAGCCCGCCGCGCGCAGCCGAGCCGCGACGTCCGACCGGTGACCGGCCAGGGCGAATGGTGATGATGACATCGGTGCGATCACGCTAGCCGTCGGTTCCACCCGCTGTCCACAGGCAATCGGCGCTGTCCCCAGGCTCCCGATGTGAGTCATGTTCGCATTGAACTCGGGAGTAACATGCTGCGAATCAGCCAGGGGAGGGCGACGATGGGCGGCACGATCGAGGGACACGGCGGAGAGTTGGCGCTGGCCGCGCTGCGCGCCTTCGGGGTCACCGAGATGTTCACGCTCTCCGGGGGGCACGTCTTTCCGCTGTACGACGCCGCGCACCGGAGCGGACTGCGGATCGTGGACGTACGCCACGAGCAGTCCGCCGTGTTCGCCGCCGAGGCGGTCGCCAAGTTGCAGCGGCGACCCGGACTCGCCGTGCTCACCGCCGGTCCCGGCGTTACCAACGGCATATCGGGTCTGACCAGCGCATTCTTCAACGCCGCGCCGGTCGTGGTGATCGGCGGTCGGGCGCCCGCCTTCCGCTGGGGTGCCGGCAGCCTGCAGGAGATGGACCACCTGCCGCTGGTCGCGCCGGTCACCAAGCACGCCGAAACCGTGTTCGCCACCGACGACCTGCCGGGGCGACTCGCCGAGGCGGCGACCGTCGCGCTCACCGCGCACCGGGGCCCGGTGTTCGTCGACATCCCGCTCGAAGTGATCTTCTCGACCGGATCGGCGCCCGCGCCGCAGACTCCGCAGATACCGGTGATCGAGCCGAACCCGGAGGACGTGGGCAAGGCAGCCGCCCTGATCGCCCGTGCCCGGCACCCGGTGATGATCGCCGGGTCCGACGTGTACGCGGCGGACGCGGCGGACGCGCTGCGCGAGGCGGCGGAGGCGCTGACCGTACCGGTGTTCACCAACGGCATGGGTCGCGGCTCGCTGCCGCCCGAACACCCGCTCGCGTTCGCCAAGGCGCGTCGTGCCGCGTTCCAGCGCGCCGACGTGGTGGTCGTCGTCGGCACCCCGCTCGACTTCCGGCTCAGCTTCGGCGACTTCGGCGACGCCCAGGTGGTACACGTCGTGGACGCCCCCAGCCAGCGAGCCAGCCACGTCACGCCCGCCGTGTCGCCCGCCGGCGACCTGCGGCTGACGCTCGCCGCGCTGGCGGAGTACGCCGGACCGCGCGAGGACCATTCCGACTGGGTGGCGCAGTTGCGCGACATCGAGGAAGCCGCCCGGCAGCGCGACGCCGAGGCGATGCTCGCCGACACCGATCCGATCAAGCCCGCCCGGGTGTACGGGGAACTGCGCCAGGTCCTCGATCGCGACGCGGTGACCATCGGCGACGGCGGCGACTTCGTCTCCTACGCGGGCAAATACCTGGAGCCCGCGGTACCGGGCGCGTGGCTGGACCCCGGTCCGTACGGCTGCCTGGGCACCGGCATGGGCTACGCGATGGGCGCCCGGATCACGTACCCGGACCGGCAGGTGTGTGTCCTGATGGGGGACGGCGCCGCCGGCTTCTCGCTGATGGACGTCGAGTCCCTGGTACGGCAGAACCTGCCGGTCGTCGTCGTGGTCGGCAACAACGGCATCTGGGGGTTGGAGAAGCACCCGATGCGGATGATGTACGGCTACGACGTGGCGGCCGACCTGCAGCCGGGGCTGCGGTACGACGACGTGGTACGCGCCCTGGGCGGAGCCGGCGAAACCGTGGCGAAGGCGGGCGACCTCGGTCCGGCGCTGCGCCGCGCGTTCGACGCGGGCGTGCCGTACCTGGTCAACGTGCTGACCGACCCCGACGACGCGTACCCGCGCTCGGCAAACCTCGCCTGAGGCTCACTCGTCGTCGCGGCGGCGCAGTTCCTCCTCCCACAGCCGCAACTGTTCCTCGTCGTCCAGCCGGCCCGGGGTGTTCAGCCGGCGCAGGAACTCCGGGTCGTCCTCGGGAGCAGCGGGTCGTCGGGCCGCGGCGCGGGACACAGCGAGCCGCCGCGCGGACCGGTGAGTACGTCCCGAGACGAACCAGGCGATCGCGCCGAGCCCCGGCAGGATCACGATCAGCACCGCCCAAGCCGGTCGCGGCAGGACCCGGATCCGTTCCCGTTCCACCGACAGGCAGTCGATCAGCGCGACCACCAGCAGGGCGAGCATGGCGAACAGCAGTAGCACGACGACCCGGCCCATGCGCCCATCATGACGCGATCAGGGCGTACCTCGCAGGATCACGAACAGGACGCCTACCAGGGCGAACCCGACCACGCCGAGGCTCGCCAGGGCGGGTGCGCCGGACGGGTCGGGTACCGGGCGGCGGTTCAGGGCGCGCCCGCGCAGCACCGCCGCGGTCACCGGTACCGCCCAGGACAGCAGCGCCACCAGCATCGGGTACCAGGTGCCGTACCGGATCGCGGTCCGCCCCGCGAGCAGCCCCACCACGGTCATCGCGAGCGCGGTACGCCGCCAGGACAGTTGGGTGCGGTGTTCCGGTACGCCCGGCGGAACCCCGGTCACCCCAGCGCCACCGCGACCACGAGGACCAGCGTGCCCACGGCGATCAGGAGGGTGAGTACCGCCGGGAACCGGGACGCGGGCAGGTCCTCGCCGAGTCGCATGGCGCGTTCGGACCGCACCCAGTGGTCGAGCGCGCGGACCGCGACCACCGCCCCCAGGACGAGCAGCCCGATTGAGAGCCCTTCGCGTACGTGCCGGACCGGCAGCGGCGGCAGGAACTGGGCGACCGCCAGCCCGCCGGCGACCAGTCCGAGCCCGGTACGGATCCAGGCGAGGAAGGTGCGTTCGTTGGCGAGCGAGAAACGGTAGTCCGGGGTGGTGCCGACCGAGCGGACGGCCTCCGGGTCGAACCAGCGCCGTACCGCGTCCATCACGTCGTCGATTATCGGCGGCGGCCGTGGTCGCCGCGCGGGGTCGGGGTGGACACCGCCTCGTCGTCGACCCGGGGCAGATGTTCGGTCGTGCCGTCGACGCGCGGCAGCCGCTCGGTCGCGTCGTCGTCGGCGGGCTCCTCGGGCTGCTGCGCCCGCCCCTCGGCGGTCTGCGACGCCGGCTCGTACTCCTCGCCGTCGTCGGTCGTCACCACCGCCACCCGGTCGCCGCGCGGACCGGCGAAGATGTCCGCCCGTTGCAGCGCCTCGGCGTCGCCGCTGAACAGCAGCGCGTCGGAGCGGTCCTCGAACGGTTTGGCGTGGATGCGGATCCGGGCGGGGCGGGTACCGACCTGCTCGCGGCGCCAGCGGGGCAGGGCGGCGGCGTGCCGGTCCCGTACCCAGGCGACCAGACCTTCCCGCACCAGGCAGCGCAGGTCCCACAGCGCCGGGGCGTCCTGCGCGCTGACCAGGGCGCGTACCCGGACCAGACCACCGACCGCGTCGGTCACCTGCAGTACGCAGACCCGACCGTCCCACAGGTCGCTGTTCTCCAACAGCCGGCGCAGCTCCTCGCGCATCGCCGCTGCCGGTACCGTCCAGTCCAGGTCCATCTCGACGGTGCCCAGCAGCGCCGACTCGGTCCTGGTCCAATTCTCGAACGGCCTGGCCGTGAAGTACGAGGTGGGCATGATCAGCCGACGGTCGTCCCAGACGTGGACCACGACGTGGGTCAGGGTGATCTCCTCGATCCGCCCCCACTCGTTCTCGACCACGACCACGTCCTCCAGTCGCAGTGCCCCGCCGAAGGCGATCTGCAACCCGGCGAACACGTTGCCGAGCAGGCTCTGCGCAGCCAAGGCGGACACCACGCCGACGACGCCCGCCGAGGCGAGCAGGCTGGCTCCGGCGGTACGGGCGGACGGGTAGGTGACCAGGACCGCGCCGAACGCGACCACCGCGACGACCACGGCGGTGATGCGACGCAGCAGCCGTACCTGGGTGTGTACCTTGCGCGCCTGGCGGTTGTCGCGCACGTCGGTGCGTACCTTCGCCAGGGCGGCGTCCTCGACGACGAACAGCAGCGTGACGACCAGCCAGGCGACCGCGATGATGATCCCGATCAGCAGCGCGTGCTCGAGCGCGTGGCGGATCTGTCCTTCCGGACCGTTGACGCGCAGCCCGACGCGCAACGCGCCGAGCAGCACGACCAGTTGCGCGGGGCGGTGGGCGCGTTCGGCGAGTTCCCGAGCCACGGGCATGTGTGCCCCGGCCCGCAGCAGCGCCCGGTGCAGCAGTTCGAGGGCGAGCAGCGCGACCGCCGCGACCGCGATCGCGGCAGCGATCCGCAGAATCGTGTTGGTGGGCACGCCACGGGCTTACCCGTACTCCCGCGCGCGCAATCGCCACGGGTCGCCGCCGTCGCGCGGTTGCCCGCCGGGTCCGGGCGGTGCCGACGCCGTGATCGCAGTCACGGTCGCTTCCGATGAGCGGAAACCTACCAGCGGGTAACATAGCCGGTGCCCCTCCGCGTGCCGCGGCGGTAGGACCGGATAGCGTGGCGAGCGGAAAGTCTTCCGCGAAGCGACCGGCAACGGTCGTCCAACAGGAGGTCGTCGAAGCGCGATGAAGATCGTCGTACTCGTCAAGCAGGTGCCCGACTCCGGCGCGGAGCGCAACCTGCGGGCTGACGACAACACCGTCGACCGGGGGTCGGCGAACAACGTGATCAACGAAATGGACGAGTACGCCATCGAAGAGGCGCTGCGGATCAAGGAAGCGCACGGTGGCGAGGTGACCGTCCTGACCATGGGACCCAGCCAGGCGACCGAGTCGATCCGCAAGGCGCTGTCGATGGGTCCGGACGCGGCGGTCCACGTCCTCGACGACGCGCTGCACGGCTCCTGTGCGGTCGCCACGTCGAAGGTGCTCGCCGCCGCGATCTCCCAGCTCTCGCCCGACCTGGTGATCTGCGGCGCGGAGTCGACCGACGGTCGGGTCCAGGTGATGCCGCACATGATCTCCGAGCGGCTGGGCATCGCCGCGCTGACCGGCGCGCGCAAGCTCACCGTCGACGGGTCCACGCTCACCATCGAGCGGCAGACCGAGGAAGGGTACGAGGTCGTCACCGCGAACACCCCGGCCGTGGTCAGCGTCTGGGACACCATCAACGAGCCGCGGTACCCGTCGTTCAAGGGCATCATGGCGGCGAAGAAGAAGCCCGTGGACACCAAGTCCCTCGCCGACCTCGGTGTCGACCCGAGCGAGGTGGGCTTCGACGGCGCGACCAGCACGGTGCTCGAACACGCCAAGCGCCCGCCGCGTCAGCCTGGCACCAAGGTCACCGACTCCGGTGAGGGCGGCGTGCAGCTGGTCGAGTTCCTGGCGTCCGAGAAGTTCGTCTGAGGGGTGGCGTGAACATGGCTGAGGTACTGGTCGTCGTCGAGGCCACCGGAGCGTTCGGCGTCAAGAAGGTGACGTTGGAGATGCTCACGCTGGCGCGTGAGCTGGGCGAGCCCGCTGCCGTCGTGCTGGGTGGTCCGGGCGCGGTCGACGCGATGAAGGACAAGCTCGGCGAGTACGGCGCGGGTCGGATCTACGCGGCGGAGAGCGAGGAGCTCGACGCGTACCTGGTGGCGCCGAAGGCCGCCGTGCTGGCGAACCTGGTCCGCGAGGTACAGCCCGGTTTCGTGCTGCTCGCCTCGACACAGGAAGGCAAGGAGATCGCCGCCCGGCTCGCGGTGAAGCTGGACAACGGCCTGCTGACCGATGTCGTCTCCGTGGACGCGGACGGGGTGGCGACCCAGGCGGTCTTCGCCGGCTCGACGATCGTCAAGTCGAAGGTGACCCGTGGTCTGCCGATCGTGACGCTGCGGCCGAACTCGGTGACGCCGTCCCCGTCGCCGACGACCCCCCAGGTGTCCACCGTCGAGGTCGCCCTCGACGACGCGGCGAAGCTGGCGAAGGTGACCGACCGGGTCGCCGAGCAGAAGGGTTCGCGTCCGGAGCTGACCGAGGCGTCGATCGTGGTGTCCGGTGGTCGCGGCGTGGGCAGCGCGGACAACTTCAAGCTGGTCGAGGAGTTGGCGGATCTGCTGGGCGGCGCGGTCGGCGCGTCCCGCGCGGCGGTCGACTCCGGCTTCTACCCGCACCAGTTCCAGGTGGGGCAGACCGGCAAGACGGTGTCCCCGCAGTTGTACGTCGCGCTCGGCATCTCCGGTGCGATCCAGCACCGCGCCGGCATGCAGACGTCGAAGACGATCGTCGCGGTGAACAAGGACGCCGAGGCGCCGATCTTCGAACTGGCCGACTTCGGCGTCGTCGGCGACCTGTTCAAGGTGGTACCGCAGGCAGCCGAGGAGATCCGCAAGCGCAAGTAGCACTCGCTGCTGTGACGGGGCGCGGGGCCGGCGACGATGTCGCCGGCCCCGCGCCCCGTCGGAGGGGTGGGCGGCTCGTCCGAGGCCCGGCTCGTCGGGGTGCCTCCCGATCGGCGTACCACCACGTGGTGTACGTACGCCTCGAGCGTTGTGAGCTTCAACGGGCACACGCCCGTACCCGGAAGACGATGCCGCGCTTCGCCGACCCGGCGGAACGCCCGGCGATCCCGTCCGAGCATGCGCCGCTGGTACGGTGCGGACGTGACCTCGCGAGGCAGTACGCCGCCGCCGCTCGGGGCGTGGGCGCCCTGGCATCCGCGCGAGGTGGCGGCGCGACTGGCGGGCGTCGACTCGCCCTGGTACGTCGCCGGCGGCTGGGCGGTCGACCTGTGGCTGGGCGTGGTGACCCGCGATCACGCCGACATCGAGATCGCAGTACCTCGCGGGTCGTTCCCGGCGGTACGTGCCCGGCTGGTCGACTGTGGCCTGTGGGTGGCGGGGCTGGGCGAGGTCGCCGCGCTGGGCGCCGAGGTGCCCGCCGACCGGCGCCAGGTCTGGGTGCGCGACCCGGTCGAGCCGGTGTGGCGGCTGGACGTAATGCTGGAACCCGGCGACGGCGGGACCTGGGTGTACCGGCGTGACGCTCGGGTGCGCCGCCGGTACCGGGAGATGGTCGCGACCACCTCGGACGGCGTGCCGTACCTGCGACCCGAAGGCGTGCTGCTGGACAAGGCGCCGTACCGACGCCCGAAGGACGACGCCGACCTGGCGGTCGCGCTGCCCGAGATGGACTCCGCCGCGCGCCGGTGGCTCGTCGACGCGCTCACCGTGGCGCACCCCGGTCACCCGTGGCTCACCGTGATCTGAGCCGTATCGACGCCGTTCGTGGTCTATCGGTCTCGAACGGGTGACACCCGTTCTCGGCGCCGCTGGTCAAAGCGTTCCCGCTGCTAGCTTCAGGCCGGTACCCCGCTGTCCATAATGCGGCAATCATCCTATCCGCCTGTTCTGTCGCCCTGTACTCCCCGCGATCGGAGCATCCGCGACAAGGAGGACACATGCGCGTACCACTCATCCGCCGCACCCTGACCGCTGCCGTCGCCGGGCTGACCGCGCTGGTCGGCGTCGCCGTCGCGTCGGCCACGCCCGCCGAGGCACAGGCCACGTCCACGGTGTTCGTCGTCCATGGCATCCCCGGTCAGCCCGTCGACGTGTACGTCAACGGAAAGAAGACGTTGAGCGACTTCCAGCCCGCCACGGTCGCCGGTCCGCTCAGCCTCGCCGCCGGCTCGTACAAGATCGCGTTGACCAAGCCCGGCGCGCCGGTGTCCAACGCCATCCTGACCGTCGACAACGCCCAGGTACCCGCCGGGCAGAACCTGAGCCTGGTAGCCCACCTCGACGCGTCCGGGCAGCCGTCGCTGACCGCGTTCGTCAACGACACCAGCGCGGTCGCCGCCGGCAAGGCGCGGATCACGGTGCGACACGTCGCCGCCGCGCCCGCCGTGGACGTACGCGCCAACGGACAGGCGGTGTTCAGCAACCTGACCAACCCGAACGAGGCCAAGGCGGACGTGGACGCGGGCAGCGTCCGCGCCGACGTGGTGCTCGCCGGTACCCAGACCGTGGTCCTCGGACCCGCCACCCTCAACCTCGCCGCCGGCACGAACACCATCGTGTACGCGATCGGCTCCGCCAACGACAAGACGCTCGCCTTCGTGGTGCAGACCCTGACCGGGCTCGGCGGGGCACCCGGCGTACCGGCCGGCAGCGGCGGTCTCGCCGGCACCGGCGTCGGCGCGTCGTGGTACCTGCTGGTGACGCTCGGCGGCGTGCTGCTGCTCGTCGGCGCGGCCACCGTCACCCGGCGCACGCTCAGCAGGCGGCGCCCGGCCTGATGATCGCGCCATTGCCCGCCGCCGGCCCCGACGCGCGGCGTCGGGGCCGGCGGCGGTGCTCCCGGCGGTGGTGCTCCGGCCAGCCGCGCCCGACCAGGTCCGGCTCGACCCGGCCCGCCTGGCTTGCGGTACTCGCCGGGCTGCTCGCGCTGGTCTGGGCGTTGGGGTGGTACCGGCAGGCCCAGCCGGCTCCCGACGTCGGTACCGACGTGGCCCGCGCGCTCGCCTCGCCCGCGACCGTCGGGCTCGGACAGCCGGTCGAGGTGCGGTCCGGGGCGGTGCCCGACCGGCGTCCCGGGCTCGCGCCGATCCGACTGCGCATCCCGTCGATCCGGGTGGACGCCAGGGTCGTCCCGATCGGCGTGGACGCCAAAACCGGTGACCTCGCCGTACCGGCCAGTGTGGACACCGTCGGCTGGTACGCCCTGGGTCCGGACCTCGCCGCGCCGACCGGATCGGTCGTCGTCGCCGGCCACGTCGACGCGTACGACGAGGGTGCCGGTGCCTTCTTCCGGCTACGCGACCTGCGACCGGGCGCGGACATCACCGTCACCGACGCGACCGG
This sequence comes from Micromonosporaceae bacterium, assembly GCA_036378155.1. GTDB lineage: Bacteria > Actinomycetota > Actinomycetes > Mycobacteriales > Micromonosporaceae > DASUXA01. The sequence continues at coordinate 66,614 of DASUXA010000010.1, forward strand.
ACACGACCACCGGTACCGGGTCGTCGCCCGCGAGCGGTACCCGAAGACATCGGTGCCGGTAGACCGGATCTTCACCACCAACGGTGTCGCCCGGCTCACGCTGATCACCTGTGGCGGCCGGTTCGACCAGCGCACCCGCAGCTACCACGACAACGTCGTGGTGACCGCGGTACGGGTCGGATAGCCCCCCGGTACGCCCAGCGGCAATCACCTCGTCGCGGCGGATAGGCTGAACGACGATGAGGTACCTCGATCACGCCGCGACCACGCCGATGCTCCCGGAGGCGCTCGACGCGTACCTCGCCACGGCGCGCGACGTGGGCAACGCGTCCTCGCTGCACTGTGCGGGGCGGGCGGCGCGCCGGAAGGTCGAGGAGTCGCGCGAGCGCGTGGCGGCGGCGCTCGGCGCCCGGCCGTCCGAGGTGGTGTTCACCGGGGGCGGTACCGAGAGCGACAACCTCGCCGTCAAGGGGCTGTTCTGGGCGCGGCGAGCAGCCGACCCGAAGCGGACCCGGGTGGTCGCCAGTTCGATCGAGCACCACGCGGTGCTCGACGCGGTCCACTGGCTGGGGCGCGACGAAGGCGCTCAGCTGAGCTGGCTGCCGGTCGACGCGACCGGGCGGGTCGAGGTGGACGAGCTGCGCGCGGTGCTCGACCGGTACGCCGACGAAGTGGCGTTGGTCACCGCGATGTGGGCGAACAACGAGGTCGGGACCGTCCAGCCGGTGACCGAGGTCGCCGAAGTGGCAGCCGCCGTCGACGTGCCGTACCACACCGACGCGGTCCAGGCGGTCGGACAGGTGCCGGTCGACTTCGCCCGTTCCGGCGCGGTCGCGTTGACGGTGAGCGGGCACAAGCTGGGCGGTCCGGTCGGCGTGGGCGCGTTGCTGCTGGCTCGGGACGCGGCGTGCACACCGCTGCTGCACGGCGGCGGGCAGGAGCGCGACGTGCGGTCCGGCACGTTGGACGTACCGGGCGTGGTGGCGTTCGCCACCGCCGTGGAGGCGAGCGTGAAGCGTCAGCAGGAGCACGCCGCGATGCTCTCGGCGCTGCGTGACGACCTGGTGGAACGGGTCCGCGCGGCGGTACCGGATGCGATCTTGAACGGGGACCCGGTCGACCGGCTGCCCGGTAACGCCCATTTCTCGTTCCCCGGCTGCGAGGGCGACGCGCTGCTGTTGCTGCTCGACGCCCAGGGCATCGCGTGCTCGACCGGTTCGGCATGCTCGGCAGGGGTCGCGCAGCCGTCACACGTACTGCTCGCGATGGGCGCCGACGACGACCGGGCGCGCTCGTCGCTGCGCTTCACGCTCGGGCACACGTCCACCCGCGACGACATCGACGCGCTGGTAGCGGCGCTGCCGGCGGCTGTGGAGCGGGCGCGGCGAGCGGGCGCGGCGGCGCGACGCTGAGTAGCGAGGCGGGCGCGAGGGCGCGGTCGTGAGTGGCGCGGCGGGCGCGAGGATGCGGCGGCAAGACGGGCGACCAGCGGCGCGACGAGGGGCTTCGCCGCACCGGATACCCTCGTAGGGTGCGTGTCCTTGCCGCGATGTCCGGTGGTGTCGACTCGGCGGTCGCCGCCGCCCGAGCCGCCGACGCCGGGTACGACGTCACCGGCGTCCACCTGGCGCTGTCCCGTAACCCGCAGACGTACCGTTCCGGCGCGCGCGGCTGCTGCACCCTCGAAGACGCGCGGGACGCCAGGCGCGCGGCGGACGTGATCGGCATTCCGTTCTACGTGTGGGACATGGCGGACCGGTTCCACGACGACGTCGTCGACGACTTCGTCGCTGAGTACGCCGCCGGTCGTACCCCCAATCCGTGCCTGCGCTGCAACGAGAAGATCAAGTTCGCGGCGGTGCTGGACCGGGCGCTGGCGCTCGGCTTCGACGCGGTGGTGACCGGGCACCATGCCCGGCGCGGGGCGGACGGTCTGCTGCGGCGCAGCGTGGACCTCGGCAAGGACCAGTCGTACGTGCTCGCCGTGCTCACCCGCGAGCAGTTGGCACACGCGATCTTCCCGCTCGGCGACTCGACCAAAGCAGAGGTCCGCGCCGAGGCGGCGCGGCGGGGGCTGGCGGTCGCCGACAAGCCGGACTCGCACGACATCTGCTTCATCGCCGACGGCGACACCCGCGGCTTTCTGCAGCAGCGGCTGGGCAGCCAGCCGGGCGACATCGTCGACGCGACGAGCGGGCAGGTCGTCGGCCGGCACGAGGGCGCCTACGCGTACACCATCGGTCAGCGCAAGGGGTTGCGCCTGGAGCATCCGGCGCCGGACGGTCGACCCCGGTACGTGCTGTCGATCACCCCGGTCACCAACACCGTCACCGTCGGACCCGCCGAGGCGCTGGAGGTCACCAGGGTGCGCGGCGAGCGCCCGCTGTGGACCGGTACATCCGCCCCCGAGCAGCCGATCGAGGCGCAGGTGCAGTTGCGGGCACACGGCGAGGTGGTACCGGCGACCGTCCGCGCGCACGACGGCGGGCTGACCGCCACGCTGCACCGACCGGTGCGGGGCGTCGCCGCCGGGCAGGCGATCGTGGTGTACCGCCCGGACCCGGCGGGCGATGTCGTGCTCGGCTCGGCGACGATCGCCTCGGCGAGCCGCGACGCGGTCGAGCCCGCCGAGTCCGCCGAGGTCGCCGAGTCCGCTGAGGTCGCCGGCTAGCGGGTCGCCGCACGCGGCGGTTCACGGCTGGTCCGTCGCCGGCACCGCCCGGCGCATGGCGCCCGCCCGACCCTGAGCGCCCAGCGGCTCACCTACCGGTAACGTTTCCAGGTGTGACGAGCGCGCTCAGCCCGACCGACGACTCCGTCGGCGAACCCGTCGGCGACGAGAGGTGGCCGGTGGGCGCCGCGACCGGCGTCGGCTCGCTGCCCGGTACCGACATCGCCGAAGCGGTCAAGGTCGTCCTCGGGGAACTTCCCGACCTGCCCCACCTGCCCGAGTTGCCGGCGCGGGGTCCGGGCGCCGACCTGATCGGACGCGGCGCCGGGCTGCTGGTCGAGTTGCCCGTCGAGTTGTACGCCGGACGCTGGCGCATCGCCGGGCGGCCCGGGCGCGACCTGCGGCGCACGCGCGACCTGTGGGAGCGTGACCTGGACACGATCACCGAGCAGGCGGGTGAATTCACCGGTACCTTCAAGATCCAGTCGGTCGGTCCGTGGACCCTCGCGGCGAACCTCGACCTGCCCGTCGGCGGTCGGGTGCTGCGTGATCCGGGGGCGGCGCGCGACCTGGTCGACTCGCTCACCGAGGGGCTCGCCGGGCACGTGCGCGACGTGCGACGGCGGCTGCCCCGCGCGCGGATCCTCCTGCAACTCGACGAACCGTCGCTGCCGGCGGTCCTCGCCGGTCAGGTACCGACCGAGAGCGGGCTGGGCACCTTGCGGGCGGTCGACAAGGTGTTGGCGACCACCGTGCTGAGCCAGGTGATCGAGGAGTCGGCGGTACCGGTGGTGGTGCATTGCTGCGCGCCTCGCGCGCCGATCGCCCTGCTCCGCGCAGCAGGCGCGGTCGCCGTGTCGCTCGACCTCGATCTGGTCGAGGACCTCGACGGATTGGGCGAGGCGATCGACGCCGGACTCGGGCTGTTCGCCGGGGCGGTGCCCGTGACGGGCACCGGTGACGATCTGTCCAGGACCGCCGCCGACCGGATCGTCGCGATGTGGCGGCGGCTCGGCTTCCCGCTCGCCCGCCTGCCCGAGCAGGTCGTCGTCACGCCGACATGCGGGCTCGCGGGGGCATCCGACGAGTACGCCCGGACCGCGCTGCGCGCCTGCCGCGACGCGGGACGCCGGCTGCGCGACGCCGCCTGGGGCTGACGCTCGATCCTCGCGCCTCCCGCCGCAAGGTCGGTGCCCTCAGCGCGCACAACGCTCGTGATGTGCGGACACCGCCGCTCGGGTACGACCCCGGGCTCGCTCCCGAACCGCGCCGACCCGAGCGTCGACCACGTTGCGGCGCGTACCGGGTGCCGCTGTCGGAGGCGTTGGCTACGGTGCCGGGGAGACACTCGATCGAGGGGGCACGCGCGGTGGACGAGGACGCGATTCCGCAGGTGACGGCGGAGCAGGAGGCGGCGGCCGGCGCCGAGCCCACGCCGCAGGCGCGCGAACGGCACGCCGAGCTGTCCGTGCAGATCGAGGAGCATCGGTACCGCTACTTCACGCTGGACGCGCCGACCGTGTCGGACGCCGAGTACGACCAGTTGATGCGCGAGCTGACCGCGCTGGAGGAGCGGTACCCGGCGCTGCGCACCCCGGACTCGCCGACGCAGAGCGTCGGCGGCGCGCCGTCCACGCTGTTCGCCCCGGTCGCGCACGTCGAGCGGATGATGTCGCTGGACAACGCCTTCGACGACGACGAGTTGACCGCCTGGGCCGACCGGGTCGAGCGGGATGCCGGCACCAAGGTGCACTACCTGTGTGAACTCAAGGTCGACGGGCTCGCGATCAGCCTGACGTACGAGGACGGTCGGCTGGTGCGGGGTGCTACCCGGGGCGACGGGCGCACCGGCGAGGACGTCACCCCCAACGTACGGACCATCGCCGATGTCCCGTCCCGGCTCACCGGCACCGACGTGCCGGAGTTTCTGGAGGTGCGGGGCGAGGTCTTCTTCCCGGTCGCCCGGTTCGCGGAACTCAACGCCGCGCTGGTGGAGCAGGGCAGGGCGCCGTTCGCCAATCCGCGCAACGCCGCGGCGGGCAGCCTTCGGCAGAAGGATCCGAGGGTGACCGCCTCGCGTCCGCTGCGCCTGGTCGTCCACGGCATCGGCGCGCGTCGCGGGTTCGAACCGACGACCCAGTCCGGGGCGTACGAGAAGCTCGCCGAATGGGGGTTCCCGACCAGTCGACGCTGGAAGGTGGTGCCCGACCTCGCCGGGGTGCGTGAGTTCATCGCGTACTACGCCGAGCACCGGCACGACGTCGAGCATGAGATCGACGGTGTGGTGGTCAAGGTCGACGAGGTCGCGCTGCAGCGGCGGCTCGGCTCCACCAGTCGCGCCCCCCGCTGGGCGATCGCGTTCAAATATCCCCCGGAGGAGGTCAACACCACCCTGGTCGACATCCACGTCAACGTCGGGCGCACCGGTCGGGTCACCCCGTTCGCCGAGGTCACGCCGGTCCGGGTCGCCGGGTCCACGGTGACGTTCGCGACGCTGCACAACGCGGCCGAGGTCGCGCGCAAGGGTGTGCTGATCGGGGACACCGTCGTGCTGCGCAAGGCGGGCGACGTGATTCCCGAGATCGTCGGCCCGGTGGTGGAGAAGCGCACCGGCGAGGAACGCCCGTTCGTCATGCCGACCCACTGCCCGTCCTGCGGGTCGCGGCTGGCGCCGGCGAAGGAGAGCGACGTCGACATCCGCTGCCCGAACACCCGGTCGTGCCCGGCGCAGGTGCGTGAGCGGGTGTACCACATGGGCGCGCGTGACGTGCTCGACATCGAGGTGCTCGGTGAGAAGGCGGCGGCGGCGCTGCTCGAGGACGGCGTGATCGCCAACGAGGGCGACGTGTTCAGCCTGGACGCCGACAAGCTGTCGCGCAGCGGGTTCTTCGTCAACCGGGACGGGTCGCTCGGCTCCAACGCCACGAAGCTGCTGGCGAGCCTCGAGGACGCGAAGCGCCGACCGCTGTGGCGATACCTGGTCGCGTTGTCCATCCGGCACGTCGGCCCGACCGCCGCGCAGGCGCTGGCGCGCGAGTTCTCGTCGATCGACGAGATCGCCGCCGCGTCGCCCGAGCGGCTCGCCGCGGTCGAGGGGGTGGGTCCGATCATCGCGGAGTCGCTGACCGAGTGGTTCACGGTCGACTGGCACCGCGAGATCGTCGAGAAGTGGCGGGCAGCAGGGGTGCGACTCGCCGAGGAGCGGGTGGAGACCGGACCGCGACCGCTGGACGGGGTGACGGTTGTGGTGACCGGGACGCTGACCGGCTATTCGCGGGACGACGCGGTGGAGGCGGTCGCTTCGCGGGGCGGCAAGGTCACCTCGAGTGTGTCCAAGAAGACCGATTTCGTGGTGGTCGGCGAGAACCCCGGCAGCAAGTACGACAAAGCGGTCAGCTTGCAGGTCGCGATTCTGGACGAAGAGGGATTCCGCGTACTGCTCAACAAGGGACCGGACGCGGCGCGTGAGCGGGCACAAACCGGACCGTAACCAAGTCGTGTCCGTAATCGCATCAGTACGATGGGTCGGCAACCCTCAGCCCCGGCATACGGTGGGGACGTTGTGCTCGTCGTCAGAGCGCGGGGGACAGGTCGCGTCTCGGGAGGTTTGATGCAGCCGACCGCTCTGCGGAACAGCGCGCCTCCGGAACGGGCCGCGGTGTTCTTCGGCTACATCGCCGGAGTCGTCGGTCTCGCCGCCGTCATCACCGTCCTGGGCGACGTGCGGCCGTTCACCACGCCCGGCGACCGGACAACCGCCGCGATCTTCCCGTCGGTCTGTTTCACGTTCAGCATCCTGGTCCTGTACGGGCTCGGCCCGGCGATCGTGGTGCAGACCGCCGCCGTGGTAGCCACCGCGACCCTGTTACGGCACGCGCCGTGGCGCGCCGGATTCAACGCCGGTCAGTACGCGCTGTCCCTGGCAGGCGCCGAGATGGTGCTGCGCGAGTTCGACTTCCGACCGTTCGCGCCCGGCGGCGTGCCGGACAGCCTCGACGTGCTGTACATCATCCTCGCCGCCACCGCCTGGTTCGTGGTCAACTACGTGCTGGTCACGACGATGGTGTGGCTGCGCTTCGGGGACGGCTGGTGGGCGGTGTTCCGGCGCAGTTTCGGGTACGAACTGCTGTCCGGAGCGGCGCTGCTGCTGCTCGGCGCGATCCTCGCCGCGGCGACCAACGCCAACCCGTGGCTGATCTCGCTGGTCCTGGTACCGCTGTACGCGGTGAACCGGATGGCGCGCCTGTCCAACGAACAGGCGCAGCTCGCCGGGCTCGACCCGCTGACCGGGCTGGCCAACCGCAAGGCGCTGATGAGCGCGGTCACCGAACAGGTGACGGCGCACGCCGAGCGGGCCGCCGAGGGGCTGCCCGAGCGGCACATCGCCCTGCTCGTCCTCGACCTGGACCGGTTCAAGGACGTCAACGACGCGCTCGGCCACGAGGTCGGCGACCGGCTGCTGGTGGAGGTCGCGAGACGGCTGAGCGGCACGGTACGGCGGCAGGACCTGGTGGCCCGGCTCGGCGGCGACGAGTTCGCGGTCCTCGCCCCGGGCATCGTCGACGCCACCGCGGCGCTGGCCCTGGCGACCCGGATCCAGGCGGCGCTCAGCTCGCCGGTACCGCTGGACGGGCTGCCGCTGGACGTCGGCGGGTCGATCGGTATCGCGATGTACCCGGAGCACGGCGAGGACTTCGCCAGCCTGATGCGCCACGCCGACGTGGCGATGTACGAGGCGAAGACCCGTGGCGACGGGATCACGCTGTACGTCCCGGAAGCCGACCAGAACTCGCCCGAGCGGCTCGGGCTGCTCGCCGACCTGCGTGCCGCCCTGGACGACCCGACCAGCGGGCTGACCATGTACTACCAGCCGCAGGTCGAGATGTGCTCCGGCGATGTCGTCGGAGTCGAGGCGCTGCTGCGCTGGTGCCATCCGAAGCGGGGCATGGTGGACCCGGACGAGTTGATCCGGGTCGCCGAGCACAGCGCGGTGATGCGCCTGCTCACCATGCGGGTCATCGAGGACGTGGTCGCCCAACTGGCGAAGTGGAAGGCCGAGGGTCTGACCCTGCGCGCGTCGATCAACGTGAGCGTGCGCGACCTGCACGGCGACGAGATCGTCGACCGGCTCGCCGAGCGGCTGGTGCACTACCGCGTCGGTCCGGAACAGGTACAACTCGAGATCACCGAGGGCGCGTTGATGGCCGACCCGCGCCGGGTGCTGGCCACCCTGCAGCGGCTGCACCGCATCGGGGTGGAACTGTCCCTCGACGACTACGGCACCGGTTACTCGTCGATGCAGCACCTGCGTCGGTTGCCGCTGTCCGAGGTGAAGATCGACCGCTCGTTCGTACTCGGCATGTCGACCGATTCGGACGACGAGGCGATCGTGCGCTCGATCATCGAGCTGGCCGGCGCGCTCGGGCTGCGGGTCGTCGCCGAGGGCGTCGAGGACGACCGGACCCGACGGATGCTCGTGTCCGTCGGGTGCCAGACCGCGCAGGGCTGGTTCTACGCGCGACCGATGCCGGCTGATGATCTCAGCGCCTGGCTGGCTCGGTACCGGCCGCCCGCGCTGCTGCTCAACGAGCAGACCGGGCGCGGCTGAGCGTGGCGGGGCGTGCGCTGCGCGGGGCGTGCGCTGCGCCGGGAGTCACCGGGGGCGTCGCGGGGCAGCGCCACGGCGGTGCGAGCCGCGCCGGGGCCGTCGCGGGGGCGCGAGCCGCGCCGGGGCCGTCGCAGGGGCGCGCGTCCCGTGCGGGGCGGTGCGAAATAGACTTCCCGGGTCGGCTCGAGCGTGCCAGTCTGCGTCTGGCGCACGCCGGTTACGCCGGCTTTCGACAACTTCGCACGAGGGGGCAGCATGGCCGCCATTTCCCGCGAGGAGGTCGCGCATCTGGCGCGGCTGTCGCGGCTTGCGGTGACCGAGGACGAGCTCGACACGTTCGCGGGGCAGCTCGACGTGATCTTGCAGGCGGTGGCCCGGGTCGGCGAGGTCGCCGCCGCTGACATCCCACCGACCTCCCATTCCGTACCGCTGACCAATGTGCTGCGCGACGACGTGGTCACTCCGGGGCTGTCCCGCGAGGACGCGCTGGCGTGCGCGCCGGACGCCGAGGACGGGCGGTTCCGGGTACCGCGCATCCTGGACGAGGAGGCCTGACGTGACCAGCGAGTTGACCAGCAGCACGGCGGCGGAGCTGGGCAGGATGATCGCCGCGGGCGAGGTGTCCGCGGCCGAGGTCACCCAGGCGCATCTCGACCGGATCGCCGCTGTCGACCCCGAGATCCACGCGTTCCTGCACGTCGACGCGGACGGGGCGCTGTCCGCCGCGCGCGCGGTCGACGCGGCGCGCGCGGCGGGCGAGCAGTTGCGACCGCTCGCCGGGGTACCAATCGCGATCAAGGACGTGTTGACGACGCGGGGCGTGCCGACCACCTGCGGGTCGAAGATCCTCGAGGGCTGGGTTCCGCCGTACGACGCGACGGTGGTGCGCCGGCTGCGCGAGGCGGGACTGATCCTGCTCGGCAAGACGAACATGGACGAGTTCGCGATGGGCTCGTCCACGGAGTACTCGGCGTTCGGGCCGACGAGGAACCCGTGGGACACCGGACGCATTCCGGGTGGGTCCGGTGGCGGTTCCGCCGCCGCGGTCGCCGCGTTTGAGGCGCCGCTCGCGATCGGCACCGACACCGGCGGCTCCATCCGGCAACCGGGCGCGGTCACCGGTACCGTCGGCGTGAAACCGACCTACGGCGGCACCTCGCGGTACGGACTCGTCGCGTTCTCGTCCTCGCTGGACACGCCCGGTCCGTGCGCCCGTACGGTCGAGGACGCCGCCCTGCTGCACGCCGTGATCGGCGGGCACGACCCACGCGACTCGACGTCGATTCCGGCTCCGGTACCGCCGGTCGTGGAAGCGGCTCGACAGGGCGCCTCGGGCGACCTGACCGGGGTCCGGCTCGGCGTGGTACGCGAGTTCTCCGGCGAAGGCGCGGAGCCCGGCGTGGCGAACGTCGTGCGGGATGCGATCGAGGCACTGGTCAAAGCCGGTGCCGAGGTGGTCGAGGTGAGCTGCCCGCACTTCGAGTACGCCCTGCCCGCCTACTACCTGATCGCCCCGAGCGAGTGTTCGTCGAACCTCGCCCGGTTCGACGGGGTGCGGTACGGGCTGCGGGTCGGCGACGACGGGCAGCGCGCGCTGGAGGAGGTCATGTCGCTGACCCGCGACGCCGGGTTCGGTCCGGAGGTCAAGCGGCGGATCATGCTCGGCACGTACGCGCTGTCGGCCGGGTACTACGACGCCTACTACGGGCAGGCGCAGAAGGTACGCACCTTGATCACCCGCGACTTCCAGGCCGCGTTCGAGCAGGTCGACGTCCTGGTGTCGCCGACCACGCCGTTCGTGGCGTTCCCGTTCGGTTCGCGCACCGCCGACCCGTACCAGATGTACCTGGCGGACCTGTTCACCATCCCGTCCAACCTGTACGGCGGACCGGCGATCTCGGTGCCGTGCGGACTGTCCGACGGGTTGCCGGTCGGTCTGCAGGTGATGGCGCCGACGATGGCGGACGACCGGATGTACCGGGTGGCAGCCGCCTTGGAGACGGTGGTCGGGACGTTCGCCCCGCCCGCGGTGCGGCCCTGAGCCGCGTGGGCGGCCCGGCACGCCGGGCCGCCCACGCGACCGACCGCTACCGGGTCGAGCTTCGCCACGAGAACGGGCCCGGCAGGTCGACGCGGCTGGCGCGGGTACGCGAGTTCCACGACCACCGGCCGACCTTGAGGCTCCACGAGGACAACCCGCGCTTGCCGAAGTTCAGATGCAGTGGACCGAACCGGACCACCTTGCGGAACAGCAACCCCATGTGTCGCTCCTTTCGCTGCCGGCACTGAGGTACCCGATGAAGATCGCCGCTAATCGAGTGTGGAAGAGCACCATCCGGCGGCTGAGCCGTCGGCGTCGGCACCCCGACGCGCATGACTAGGCTGGGAGCGTCCCGGCCCGAAAGGGAGACGTTGATGAGCACGCTGGCGCTGCCCGCGTACGAGGACGTGGTCCTCCGGTACGAGCCGGTCATCGGTTTGGAGACGCACGTCGAACTCGGCACCCGTACCAAGATGTTCTGCGGCTGCCCGACCGAGTTCGGTGCGGCGCCGAACACCCAGGTCTGCCCGGTCTGCCTGGGGCTGCCGGGTTCCCTGCCGGTCGCGAACCGAGCCGCGATCGAGGCGACGATCCGCATCGGGCTGGCGTTGAACTGCTCGATCGCCACCTGGTGCCGGTTCGCCCGGAAGAACTACTTCTACCCGGACATGCCGAAGAATTTCCAGATCAGCCAGTACGACGAGCCGCTGTGCGTGAACGGCTGGCTGGACGTCGACGTCGACGGTGAAACCGTGCGGATCGGCATCGAGCGGGTGCACCTCGAGGAGGACACCGGCAAGACGCTGCACGTGGGTGGCGCGACCGGGCGCATCCACGGCGCGACCGAGTCGCTGGTGGACTACAACCGGGCGGGGATTCCGCTGGTCGAGATCGTGACGAAGCCGATCCCGGGTACCGGCGCGAACGCGCCCCGGGTCGCCCGTGCGTACGTGACCGAACTGCGTGACGTGGTGCGGTCGCTGGGCGTCTCCGACGTACGCATGGAGCAGGGTTCGCTGCGCTGCGACGTGAACACCTCGCTGAACCGACCCGGCGAGCCGTGGGGCACCCGTACCGAGACCAAGAACGTCAACTCGCTGCGCAGCGTCGAGCGCGCGGTACGCGCCGAGATGATCCGCCAGGCGGCGGTGCTCGACGCCGGCGGCACGATCACGCAGGAGACCCGGCACTTCCACGAGGACAGCGGCGACACCACCTCGGGTCGCAGCAAGGAGACCGCGACGGACTACCGGTACTTCCCGGAGCCCGACCTGGTGCCGCTCGCACCGGACCCGGCGTGGGTCGAGCAGCTGCGCGCCGCGCTGCCGGAACTGCCTCGCGTCCACCGCCGTCGCCTGCAGGAGACGTGGGGACTGTCGGACGCCGAGATGAGTTCCGTGGTCAACGCCGGCGCCGTGGAGTTGATCGAGGCAACGGTCGCGGCGGGTGCGACGCCCGAGGCGGCGCGGAAGTGGTGGCTGGGAGAACTCGCCCGGCGCGCCAACGAGACCGGCGTCGAACTCGCCACCCTGGCGACGCCCGAGCAGGTCGCCGAGTTGCAGCGGCTGGTCGACGAGGGTGCGCTGACCGACAAGCTCGCCCGTACCGTGCTGGAAGGCGTGGTCGCCGGGGAAGGCTCGCCGTCGGAGGTGATGGCGGCGCGCGGGCTGCGCGTCGTGTCCGACACCGGCGCGCTCACCGCCGCCGTGGACGAGGCGATCGCGGCGAACCCGGACGTGGCAGCGAAGGTCCGCGACGGCAAGGTCGCGGCAGCCGGCGTCCTGGTCGGCGCGGTGATGAAGGCGACCCGCGGGCAGGCCGACGCGAAGACGGTACGCGAACTGGTCCTCAACCGGCTCGGCGTGGGCTGACTTCGCGGGCTGGCGCTGCCGCATTCGGCCCAGCGGGTCGTGAACTGCGAGGCGAGGGGCGGATCGGCCGATCCGCCCCTCGCGCGTCAGACGCCGGTCAGCGACCCGAACGGGTCGGGGTCGGCGTCGCGGGGGGGCTGGCTGGAACCGGGGTCGGTGTCGCCGGGTGCGGACCCGGTGAACCGCTCGCCAGCCATCCCGGTTCCGGGGTGACGATGTGCCGTTGCAGGCTGACCTGCGACTGCCCGGTACCGCCGACCGTGATGTCGTCGTATGCCTGCAGCACCCGGTCGTGGTTCAGGTACAGCACGGACAACTCCAACGGAGTCGGCTGGTCGCCTTCCAGTCCGCGCAGCCCCGCCCCGCCCGTCGACCCTTCCACCATGAGCAGCGAGCCGGGCTTGCCGGGCGGTACGTCCAGCGACCGGGTCTCCCGGTGATGCAGGTGCCCGGCGAGGACCAGGGGCGCGGCGCCGCCGAGCGCGCCCGCCCCGGCGGGGTCGTGGATCATCGCGATGTCGACCCGGCGACCGCTTGCCCGGATCGTCGCCGCCAACTTTTCCGCCGACCGGTACACCGGGTCCACCGTCTGCCGCTGCGACTTCGGGTCGCTCGAGGTGGACGTCTTGTCGGGGGTGAACCGGGGGTCGCCGATGCCGGCGATGGTCACGCCGTGCACCGTCGTGATCGAGTTCTCCAGCACGATCGCGTTCGGCTCGCGCGCCACGGCGGCGGCGGTCACGGCGGAGTCGTGGTTGCCCCGGATGTACACGTACGGCACCTTCAGCGAGCCGATCGCCGACACGTACGACGACTCCGCCTGGCTGCCCCAGTCGTTGAGGTCCCCGGTGTCCACCACCACGTCGATGCCGAACTGGTCGACCACGGTCTGTACCACCGACCACGCCGCCGGGTTGAGATGCATGTCGGAGATGTGCAGCACCCTGATCGTCTCCACGTCCGGCTCGTACACCGGCAGCGTGGAGAACGCCCCGTACAGCTTGCTCACGTTGCGTACCAGGCGCTGAAGCTCGGCGCGGTACTCGTCGTACTGGTTGGCGATCTTCCGGGCGTCGCCGATCACCGCAGGGGCGTTGGCGAGCAGACCTTGGTACCGCGGCTCCTCGATCGAGGTGGGTCGGAAGGTCGCCGCCGCGATCCCGCCGGACAGCCCCATGGTCGCCAACGCCAGACCGCCGCTGAGGGCGACCCGGCGGACGTCCCGGAACACGATCGCCGACACGATCAGCGCGCCCAGCAGACCCGCGCCGGCTGCCTGGAGGATCAGCCGGGTGAGACCGGTACCGACGTCCTCGACCGCGGTGTCGCTCGCCTTGGCGACCCCGTTCGGGTCGGTGATCAACTGCTCGGCACGGTCACGGTCCAACGACTCCAGTTGTACGTCCAGGTGCGCCGGCCCGGCGTGGCTGCGCAGCAGCAGCGAGCCGAGCGGCGGTATGTCCACCTCGGTACCGCCGTGCAGCGACGGCGTGATGGCGAACCGGGCGTTGAACGGGCCGACCTTCTGGCTGGTGTGCCCGGCCAGGAGCAGACCCGCGCAGAGTCCGACGAGGGTCACCGCGACCAGGGCGATACCCACCCCGAGTCGGCGCACGACGGGGTGGGTCGAGCGCCACCCGGCGATCCTCGCGCGCAGCGAAACCAGAGCGGCCCATGTGGTACGGGTGGCGTTGGTCAACACGCCGGTCATGTTTTCCCACTATCGCCGCCGGAAAGCACGACACGCAGAATTCGGTCGTCGCCGACCTGGGCGGTGCCGCGACCGTCCTTGTTCGACGTGGTGATCCACAGTGTGCCGTCCGGCGCGGCGACCACGGTGCGCAGCCGACCGAACCGGTCGGTCAGCAGCGGGGTGGGCGCGCCCAGCACCCCGCCCGCCGCGGTCAGTTGCATCGCGTACAGCCGCTGCCCCTTCAGACACGCCGCGACCAGCATGTTGCCGATCACCGCGTCGCCGGCACAGGACGCCTGGTCCGGTCGCCACGTCACCAGCGGGTCGACGAAACGCTTGTCGTGCGCCGTCCCTTCCACCTGCGGCCAGCCGTAGTTGCCCCCCGGCTTGATCAGGTTGATCTCGTCCCAGGTGTCCTGGCCGAACTCGGTGGCGTACAGGCGCTTGCCCCGGTCCCAGGCGAGTCCTTGGACATTGCGGTGCCCCAGCGACCAGACCAGCGAGTTGGCGATGGGGTTGCCGGGCGCCGGTTTGCCGTCCGTCGTCATCCGCAGGATCTTGCCGGCGAGCGAGGACGGGTCCTGCGCGGCTGCCGGATTCGTGGCGTCGCCGGTGGTGGCGTACAGGTATCCGTCCGGACCGAACGCCAGCCGCCCGCCGTCGTGCAGCCCGGCGCTCGGCAGCCCCGTCACGATCGGCTGCGGCGAGCCGCCGAGGCGCAGTTTCGCGATCCGGTTGTCGTGCGCCGTGGTGTAGAAGATGAACACGGTCTGATCGGTGGCGTATTTCGGGGAGGCGGCGATGCCGAGCAGCCCAGCCTCGCCGCCGGACACCACGTCGTCGATGGTCTGCACCGGGGTGACCGTCAGCCCATCCGGTCCGCTGTCCGGACCGATCTTCAGGATGCGCTTCGTGTCGCGCTCGGTGACCAGCGCCGAGCCGTCCGGCAGGAAAGTGAGCCCCCACGGTACCGACAGGTCCTTGGCGATCACGTCGACGGTGGCGGACGCGTCGTCGGACGGGCTGGGCGAGGTGGACGGGGTGGGCAGCTTCGGCGGCGAGCCCGCCTGATCGGGCGGCGGCGGACCGAAGCTGCACCCGGCGAGCAGAGCGCACGAGGCAGCGAGGATCCCGACGGTGCGGCGGCTGCGGCGGGAGGTCACCGGCCCAGCCTAGCCAAGGACACGACGCCCGCCGATCAACCGTCCGCCCTCGCCGGGCGTGGCGGCAGCGGTACCGGTACCGGCTGGTCGGGCTGGTAGATGCGGTACCCGGCGACGTCGGTCACCGTGGCGGGCACCCCGGAGTCGGCGAGCACCTGGGCGAACCGGCGGTCCAACGGACCGCCCGCCGGCAGCACGTACGCCGGTCGCGGGGCGTGCGCGACCAGCGACCGGTACGGGGCGTAGCGGTCGTAGCCGGGTCGCAGATCGTCGCCGAGTACCGCGCAGACGACCTGCTCACGCGTGGCGTAGGCGATCCGGTTGCAGGTCCAGTACTCGCTGTAGATCCTGGTCAGTCCACGCTGTCGCAGGGCGCCGACCAACACATCCTGGTCCCGTGCCCGCCGGGCGTAGCCGGGCGTGGCGGCGACCAGGGCGACACTGGCGAGTACCGCGGTCGCCAGCAGACCAGCCACCGGCGCGGCGGCGGCGAGCCGCCGCCGCGCCCCGGTCCCGGGGCGGGTGGCGACCGACCAGAGCGGCCAGAGCACCGCGGGCGTGGAGATCAGTAGGCAGGCGAGGTACCGGGCGCTTTCCACCGGCGTCTGCCCAGCCGCCGCGCTGCGGGCGTACGCCAGCAGGGTGACCGCAGCCGCCACGAGCAGTGCCAGGTGAGCGAGGCGACGCACGTCCGGTACCGCTCCGTCGCCGGGTGCCGCCTCGCCACGGGTACCGCCGACGCGCACCGCCCGGATCGCGAGCACCAGGGCGGCGACGAGCAGCACCGGGTACCCGACGCCCCACCACAGTTGCCACGGGGCGCAACGGCTGGGCGAGCACAGTCCGGTGCCCATCGGCACCCCGAACAGCACCCCGCCGTACAGCCGCGCGCCCAGCGACGGGTCGCCGTCGCCACCGTTGAGCCGCAGGAACACCGAGATCGAGTCGTGCCCGGGCGCGGCGCCCAGGTTGTACCCGAGCACCGGCGCCGCGCCCAGCAGCAGCCCGGCGAGCAGCGCGCCGCCGCCGTAGCGGCGGCGCAGGTCGCTCCGGCACCGCGCGACGATCAGCCACGCGCTCGCCGCGACGTACGGCAGGACCAGCCAGTCCACCCACAGGCACAACCCGGCGACCAGTCCCCAGGCGGCGAACGTCACGCCGCGCCGGGTGGTACCGCCGCTCGCGAGCCTGACCGCGAGCAGCATCAGCAGCGCGCCGAAGAACGTGATCTCCGGGTATCCGCCGGCGGCGAGCATCTGGTCCTTGAGCACCCGGTCCGAACCGAGCGCCAGTAGCGCCACGGTGACCAGCGCGAGTCCGGGCGGGTACAGCCGTCGCGCCAACCGGTAGCCGCACACCAGGAATCCCGCGTACATCAGCAGCAGCGGAATCCGCAGCACCACGGTGTGCTGACCGAACAGCAGGGTCAGCGGCGCGGCGAGGTACGCCTCGAGCGCGCCCATGTAGTGCTGCCCGTAGAAGAACACCGGGAAGTCGCGGCCGGTGGCGATGTGCAGGGCGGCGAGACCGATGGTGGCTTCGTCGCTGTTGGTCGGCGGTACCGCGAACGCCAGCATCGCCACCCGGTACACCAGCCCGGCGGCGCCGATCGCGAGCGCCGCGAGCGTGCACCGGTCGCGAAGCCTGCCGCCGACCCTCGTCGCCACCGCCTCAGGCACCGTGGTCGTCGTCACGCCGGTGAGTCTCCCATGATCGTTGCGGGCGCACCGCCCGTGCCGGCGGACGTTACCCCCTGCTCGCGGCGCCCCGCACCGACGGGGACACCGTGCGTACCGCCGACGGGCACACCGCCCGCACGCGTCGGACCCGCCCCGCCTATGGTCGGAGCGTGAAGGTGTGGATCCCGCACGAGCAGGGGCTCGACCTGCTCACAGACCTGCCACCCGAGGTCGTCGTCGAGGTGTACCCACAGCCCGGCGCGCCGATGCCGTCGGACCCGGCCACCGTCGACTTCTGGGTGCCCAATTTCCTGTCCTCGTCGACCGCCCCGGTGTCCCGGATGACCGGACTGCGGGTCATCCAGCTCATGTCCGCCGGAGCGGACGTGTGGGTGGGACGCGTCCCGCCCGGCGTCACGCTGTGCGACGCCCGCGGCGTCCACGACACGTCCACGTCGGAATGGGTGGTCGCCGCCATCCTCGCCTCGCTGCGCCGCTTCCCCGACTTCGTTCGCGCGCAGAGCCGCCGGGAGTGGGCGACGATGCGGTACGCGCCGACCGACGAACTCGCCGGCAAGCGGGTGCTGATCGTCGGCGCGGGAGCGATCGGCAAGGCGATCGAGGCGCGGCTCACGCCGTTCGACGTCCAGATCACCCGGGTGGCGCGGTCCGCGCGCGACGGCGTGCACTCGGTCGGGGAACTGCCCGACCTGCTGCCCGACGCGGACGTGGTCGTGCTGATCGTGCCGCTGACCAGCGAGACCCGCGGCATGGTGGACAAGTCGTTCCTGGCCCGGATGCGGGACGGGGCGCTGCTGGTGAACGCGGCGCGCGGACCTGTCGTCGACACCGACGCGTTGACCGCCGAACTGCTCGGCGGGCGGCTGTGGGCGGCGGTCGACGTGACCGACCCGGAACCGCTGCCCGCCGACCACCCGCTGTGGGGGTTGGAGAACCTGCTGCTCACCCCGCACATCGGTGGCGCGGTACCGGGTCTGCTGCCCCGCGTCTACCGGCTGGCTCGCCAGCAGATCCTGCGGTACCTCGCCGGTGAGCCGCTGCTCAATGTGGTCACCGGGGAGTACTAGGGTCCGCCTCCGTTTCCGCCTCGGGGTCGTCGCTGTCCCGGGTCGGCTGGTGGCCGCTCGCGGCCACCAGCCGACCGAGTTCGCTCGGCGGGACCGCGGTCAACGTCAGGGAACTGCCGTCGGTCAGACGGGCGACCACGCGCCGGTCGACCGGTACCAGTTCGGCGACCCGCTGCCACGACACACGCCGGGAACCGGCCAAGGCGCGCACCGTCAGGCCGTCCGGTCCGGCGTCGGTACCGGCGCGCCAGCCCCACACCGCGACCAGCAGCGGGACGAGCAGCAGCGGAGCCAGGTACCACCGGTACGTGGCGACCGGGATCGCGCCGAAGAAGGCGACGACGGCGGCGACCGTGATCGACGCGTTGTGCCGGAACTTGACCCGACTGTTCGCGGCTGCGGTGCTCCGCTGCGCTTCGCTCCTCGCGCTCACGGTGCCGTCTTGGTTCGCGGCTGCGGTGCTCCGCTGCGCTTCGCTCCTCGCGCTCACGGACCCAATGGTGCCACTGGCGCTGCCACCCGACTGCCGGTGGGCGGCGTCCGTGCTTCGCCGCGTACAGGTGCCGGGCCGACTCCGACGCGGGTGTCTCGCGTGAGTCGTACACGCTCCGTGATGTGCGTACACCTCCACGGGTGTACGACTCGACACGAACCCCGCCTCGTCGGGTGCCAAATGTTGGGGTTCGTTCCGGTTGCTGCGGCGACGGTTGCCCGCTGCACACGCGAGTGCCTGACTGGCACCGGGTGCCAGTACACGGGATGAAACGGTACTGTTCGCCCCATGGCTGATCTCGTGGTGCGGCGCATGACCGAACGCAACCGCGAGCGTGCCCGCCGAGAGATCGCCGAGGTCGCGGTACGGCTGTTCGAGCAGAAAGGCTTCCACTCGGTCAGCGTCGACGAGATCGCCACGGCGTCCGGCGTGTCCCGGCGCACCTTCTTCCGGTACTTCGGATCGAAGGAGGACGTGCTCTTCCACGAACACGCCGCGATCGTGGACGAGCTGCGCCACCTGCTCTTCGAGCCGCGCGACGGCAGACGCACGGGCACCGACCTGGACCACATCGCACGCGTCATGACCGCCATGTTCGGCAGACCGCGCGGCGAACACGACCGCGCGGTGAACCGGCTCATGCTGTACGAGCCGGCGCTGCGCGCCCGGTCCGACGAGTTGAGCGCCGACTTCGAGCGTGTCATCGCCGAATGGCTGGGCGGGCAGGGACATTCGCCGACGCGGGCGACCCTGCTCGCCGGGGCATGCATGGGAGCGCTGCGGGCGGGGCGGCGACTGGCGACCGCGATGGGACGCGAGCACGCCGCCCGGATCATCGACGAGGCGATCCGGGTGCTCGCCGAACCGTGGCCGGACACCCCGGACCCGCAGCGGCCCGACTAGACGCCTCTCAGGGCGTCGGCGACCAACCCGGCATCGGGTACCCGTCGAGCAGGTCGCGCACCTGACCGGCGATCGTGTCGAGCGCCGCCTCGTCGTCCTTGAGCGCCGCCTGGATCGCCTCGTCCATCCACGCCGCGACCTGCGGCATCTGCTCCTCGGTGAGACCGCGGGTGGTGAGCGCCGGGGTACCCAGCCGGATGCCCGACGGGCTCCACGGCTTACGCGGGTCGTACGGCACCGTGTTGAAGTTCAGTTCGATGCCCGCCCGGTCCAGCGCCTTCGCCGCGGGCTTGCCCTCGATGCCCTTGTTCGTCAGGTCGATCAGGATCAGGTGGTTGTCGGTGCCGCCGGACACCAGGTCGAAGCCGCGTTCCACCAGCGCCGCCGCGAGCGCCCGCGCGTTCGCCACGATCTGGTGCGCGTACCGCTGGAAGTCCGGCGTCGCCGCCTCCTTCAGCGCCACCGCGATACCTGCGGTGGTGTGGTTGTGCGGACCGCCCTGCAGCCCCGGGAAGACCGCCTTGTCGATCGCGGTCGCGTACTCCGCCGTGGTCATCAGCATCGCGCCGCGCGGGCCGCGCAGCGTCTTGTGCGTGGTCGTCGAGATCACGTCGGCGTACCCGACGGGCGACGGGTGCGCCCCACCCGCGATCAGCCCCGCGATGTGCGCGATGTCCGCCACCAGCAGCGCGCCGACCTCGTGGGCGATCTCGGCGAACGCCGGGAAGTCGATGACTCGTGGGATCGCGGTACCGCCACAGAAAATCAGCTTCGGGCGTTCCGCCCGCGCCAGGTCCCGCACCTCGTCCAGGTCGATCCGCCCGGTGTCCTTGCCCACCGTGTAGTGCACCGGACGGAACCACTTGCCGGTCGCTGACACCGGCGAACCGTGCGTCAGGTGCCCGCCGTGCGCCAGTTCCAGCGACATGAACGTATCGCCAGGCGTCATGAACGCCAGATAGATCGCGAGGTTGGCGGGGGAGCCGGAGTACGGCTGCACGTTGACGTGTTCGACGCCGAACAGCGCCCGCGCCCGCTCGATCGCCAGCGTTTCGATCGGGTCGATGTACTGCTGACCCTCGTAGTACCGCTTGCCGGCGTAGCCCTCGGAGTACTTGTTGGTCAACACGGTGCCGGTCGCCTCGAGGACCGCCGGCGAGACGTAGTTCTCCGACGGGATCATCCGCAGCTTGTCGTGCTGCCGCTGCACCTCGTCCTCGATCAGCGCCGCGAGCTGCGGATCCTCGGCCGCCAGATGCGGAATCGGCGGAGTGTGCATGACGTCCTCCCGGTACGGTCGCTGCCCGCTGGGCACCCAGGCGCGCGGTGCTCAGCGGTATCGCTCCCCGATGGTCAGTTCCACCTCGAACGGCGCCAGTCGCGTTGACGGATCGATGCTAGCCCCCTCAGCCCATCCGTACCCCGGCGGCCATCGCCCGTGCGATCAGTTTCGGGACGAACCACTTGGCGGTCTGCGCCGTGAAGTGGTGCCCGTCGGGCCTGGGGTTCATGCCGTCGACGATCGCGGGGCAGACGTCGCCGTCGCAGAGCACGTCCCGCATGGAAATGTGGACGACCTTGCCGCCGAATTCCGGCACCAGACTGTCCAGCAGCGCGTCGAGCTGGGGGATGTGCTTGTCGTTCGCGGTCTTCCAGGCGCACTTGGCGGAGTTGACACCGACCCGCTCGCAGTACGCGCGGCTGGCGGGCAGGGTGCTGATCCAGACCACCCGGGCGCCACCCGACGTCAGCCGCCGCATGGTGTCCTCCATGCCGCGCCTGATCACGGCGAGGTGCTCCGGAGTACCGGTCTCCAGGTACCTGCCGTTCAGGTCGACGCCCGGGTTCAGTTCCCACCGCGAGTGTACGAAGATCACGTCGGGATCTGCCTCGTCGACCAGGCGTTGCTGGAGGTCGACGACTCGCTTCGGGCACTCGGTCTCGACCGGCTGGTTCGGTCCGTCGGTACGCCGGTACGCGATCGCCGGGCAGCCGTCGAGAGCGATGTTCGAGAACGCCCAGCCGTGCTCACGGGACACGGACTGGAAGCCGGCGCCCATGCTGCGGGCGATCGAGTCGCCCGTCACCGCGATGCTGAACTGTCCGGGGAACTTCTTGACGATGACGCCCTGAGGGGTGCCGGACGTCGCCTGGGCCGGCACAGCGTTCGCCGTGCCCGCCAGGACGACACCCGCGACCAGCGCGATCGCGACCGGCGCCGTCGCCGCCACGCGCAGGTTGGTCAGGGTGACGCCGGGTACCGGACGACCGCGCCGGATCGGCTGTTCGACCAGGTAGAACGAGGCGGTCGCGACGAGCAGGGTGATCGCCAGCTTCAGCAGCGACAGCGCGCGGTGCGGCATTGGGTAGGGGAAGGAGTCCATCCACACGAAGATCGGCCAGTGCCACAGGTACACGCCGTACGAAATCTTGCCCAGCCAGACCAGCGGAGGCAACGAGACCAGCCGCGCGATCGGTGACCCAGGAGCCTGCTGTACGCCCGCCACCACGAGCGCCGACGCCACGCAGAACACCACGGCGCCGCCCCGGTAGTACGTCACGCCGTGGTCGTCGACGACGAAGAACGACACCACGACCAGCGGCAACGCCACCGTGGACAGGACCGTCGCGAGCCGGCTGAAGCGGGCGCCGTACCGGCTCAGCAGCGCCATCGCCGCACCAGCGCCGATGAACAGTTCGAAGACGCGGGTGTCGGTGCCGTAGTAGGCGCGGGACGGGTCGGCGGCGTTGTACGCGAGCGCCATCAACACCGCGGACACCGTCGCGCCGACGGCGGCCAGTACGGCAAGGGGTCGCAGACCCCGACCGCGCCGACGCCCCAGCGTCATCAGACCCAGTACCACCAGCGGCCACAGCAGGTAGAACTGTTCCTCGATCGCGAGCGACCAGGCGTGCCGCAGCGGCGACGGCGTGGCGAACGCGTCGAAGTACGACTGCCCGGAGAGCACGAACCGCCAGTTCGCCCCGTAGAACAACGTCCACAGCGCGTCCAGGCGCAGGACGCCGAGCCGGTCGCGGGGGGTGAACGCCCACCCGTACGCGCTCACCGCGGTGAGGACCATCAGGGCTGCCGGCAGCAACCGGCGCACCCGACGCGCCCAGAAGTTGGCGAGCCTGATGCCTCCGGCACGGCGGTACTCCAGGACCAGCAGGCTGGTGATCAGGAAACCGGACAGCACGAAGAACAGGTCGACGCCCAGGAAGCCGCCCGGCACCCAGCGCAGACCCAGGTGGTACAGCAGCACCGAACCGACCGCCACGGCACGCAGCCCGTCCAGCCCCGGCACGTACTCCAGCCGGTCGCCGGAGCGCGTCGGGGTGGAGTTCGGCGGGGCGGGAGTCGGCGCGGCTGCGGGCGGTGAACCGTCGGACCCGGTGCCGCCGTCGTGCGTCGTCGGCGGGTCGACGTAGGCGACCAACTCGAAGGTGGCCGGTTCGGTGACCGATGCGGACGCGGGGGTGCTGCCGGCTGGGGGGCGCAGTGCCATCAGTTCGCTTCCATCGGGGGGCATGGACAAGCGGCAGCCAGCCTAGCGGGGTCGGAATGGTACGTCATGCCCGCCCGGTCCGCGAGCGGGGCGGTCACCCCGATCGGTCGCAGGCACGCTACGAGCTGTACCGGAGCGGGAAACAGGCGGTTACCGGATAGAGCACGCTCCGGGCGCGGGTCGGCGGCTCACTGCGGTACGTGCCGGTACGCCCCGTCGCTCGCGCTGGTCGCCATCGACGCGTACGCCCGCAGCGCCGCGGACACCGGCCGTTGCCGGTCCGCCGGCGTGTACGGGCGTTCCCGCTTCTCCTGCGCCACACGGCGGTGCTGCAGGACGTCCTCGGCAACGTCGAGCCGGATCGACCGGTTAGGGATGTCGATGTCGACCGGGTCGCCGTCCTCCACCAGCGCGATCAGTCCGCCGCTCGCCGCCTCGGGTGAGACGTGCCCGATCGACAGTCCCGAGGTGCCCCCGGAGAAGCGGCCGTCGGTGACCAGCGCGCACGCCCGACCCAGCCCCCGGCCCTTGAGGAACGAGGTCGGGTACAGCATCTCCTGCATGCCCGGTCCGCCGCGCGGCCCTTCGTACCGGATGACCACCACGTCGCCGGAGTGGATGGCGCCGCTGAGGATGCCGGTGACCGCGTCCTCCTGCGACTCGAAGACCTTGGCCGGGCCGCGGAAGGTCAGGCACTCCTCGGGTACACCGGCGGTCTTCACCACGCACCCGTCCGGCGCGAGGTTGCCGTACAGGATGGCGAGCCCGCCGTCGGCGGAGTAGGCGTGCTCGACGTCGCGGATGCACCCGCCCGCGGCGTCGAGATCGAGCCGGTCCCAGCGGTTGTGGGTGGAGAACGGCTCGGTGGTGCGTACCCCGCCGGGTGCGGCGTGGAACAGTTCGATCGCCTCCGGCGACGGAGCGGCTCCGCGCACGTCCCAGGTCGACAGCCATTCGTCGAGGCTGTTCGCGTGTACCGCCCGGACGTCGCGGTGCAGCAGACCCGCGCGGTCGAGTTCGCCGAGGATCGCCGGGATGCCGCCGGCCCGGTGCACGTCTTCCATGTGGTACGTCGAGGACGGCGCGACCTTCGCCAGGCACGGCACCCGTCGCGAGATCGCGTCGATGTCGCCCACGGTGAAGTCGAGTTCCGCCTCGCGTGCCGCGGCGAGCAGGTGCAGCACGGTGTTCGTGGAGCCGCCCATGGCGACGTCCAGAGCCATCGCGTTCTCGAACGCGTGCCGGTTCGCGATCGCCCGCGGCAGGACGCTCGCGTCGTCGTCCGCGTAGTACCGGTGCGCCAGGTCGACCACCAGTCGCCCCGCCTTCTCGAACAGCGCCCGACGCAGGACGTGGGTCGCCAGCGTCGACCCGTTGCCCGGCAGGGACAGCCCGATCGCCTCGGTCAGGCAGTTCATCGAGTTGGCGGTGAACATCCCGGAGCAGGAGCCGCAGGTCGGGCATGCCGACCGCTCGATGGCGTCCAGTTGCGGCTCGGTGACCGCCTCGTTCGACGCGGCGATCATGGCGTCGATCAGGTCGATCTTCCGGGTCGAGCCGTCGGCGTGGACGACGCCGTCCGCGGCGTACC
This sequence comes from Micromonosporaceae bacterium, assembly GCA_036378155.1. Lineage (GTDB taxonomy): Bacteria > Actinomycetota > Actinomycetes > Mycobacteriales > Micromonosporaceae > DASUXA01. The sequence goes on from DASUXA010000010.1 coordinate 90,924, forward strand.
CGCGCACCTTGCCGGCCTCCATCGGGCCGCCGGAGACGAACACCGTCGGGACGTTCAGCCGCAGCGCCGCCATCAGCATGCCGGGCGTGATCTTGTCGCAGTTGGAGATGCACACCAGCGCGTCCGCGCAGTGCGCGTTGACCATGTACTCCACCGCGTCGGCGATCAACTCGCGGCTGGGCAGCGAATACAACATGCCGCTGTGCCCCATCGCGATCCCGTCGTCGACCGCGATGGTGTTGAACTCCCGGGCGACCCCGCCGGCTTCGGCGACCGCCCCGGCAACGAGCTGCCCGAGATCCTTCAGGTGCACGTGGCCGGGTACGAACTGGGTGAAGCTGTTCGCGATCGCGACGATCGGCTTGCCGAAGTCGTCGTCGGTCATTCCGGTGGCACGCCACAGGGCGCGGGCACCGGCCATCATCCGGCCGTGCGTAGAGGTCCTTGAGCGCAGCGCTGGCATGGCGCCAACGTTAGCCCGACGGACCGACGGGGACCGACCGTGACATTGAGCCGTCCAACTACCGGGACGACACGAAGGCGACCGTTCGGAGTACTCCGGGCAAGGAATCGATGATGCACTCTGATCCGGTGCCTGTCGCCTCCGCGCTGTCGAGTGGTGCCCTGATCGCGGTCGTGATCACCGTGGGTGCGGTCGTCGCCCTGTGCAGACCCGTGCCGACGACGGCGTGCGCCGGCCGCCAGGCGCGCCTGACGCTGGCGCTGGGCACCGTCGTCGGCGGGGCGACCCTCGCCGTGGTGGCGCTGCTCGCCGTCCTGACCGGCCCGCCGTCCGCCGCGCCCGGCGGGCGGCTCGGTCTCGCCGGCGGATTCGCGGTCGGCTTCCTGGCGTCGCTGGTCCTGCTCGCCGTCGGGCTGCTCCGGCTGCCCGGCGCGCTGCCTCGGCAGCGCGCCGGGCAGCGCCGGTCACCTGGTCGACGGCTTCGTGATCGCGGCCAGCGTCGCGGCGGTCTGCTGGACGCTGGCGATCGAGCCGGCGACGGCACGCCGCACCCTGGGTGTCGATTCGCTCCGGATCGAGATCGGTCGCGCGCTGTTCACCAGCGCCGCCGTCGCGACCGCGCTCGCCTGCGGGCTCGCGCTGGTGACCGTGGTACGCGCCGCCTCGCCGCGCGCCCCGCTCGGTACCGCCGCGCTCGGTCTGTCGGTCACCGGGCTGACCGGTGCCGCGCTCCTCGTCGGGATCTGCGAGGGGACCGGTACCGAACAGTTCCTCTGCTCCGTGGGGTACGCGGCGGGGCTGCTCGCCGTCGCGCTCGGCGCGCGGCAGGCGCGCGGTACCACGCCGGCACGCTCCAGCCGATCGGGCGCGCTTCCGCTGGGCGCGGCAGCGGTCGCGATCGGCGCCCAACTGGTACGGCTACCGGTGTTCGGTCCCGCCGACGACGTCAGCGTCACGCTCGCCGCCCTGGTCGCCGGCGCGCTCGCGGTCCGACAGGCGGCGGCACTGCGCGACCTGCGCCGGTACGGCGACGAGGCAGCCGCCCGCGAGGCGCGGTTCCGTGCCCTGGCGCATACCGACGCGCTGACCGGGCTGGCGAACCGGCGCCGCCTGGTACAGGTGCTGCGTCAGGACGCCGTGGGCGGCCCGCCCTGCGTGCTGCTCGCCATCGACCTCGATGGATTCAAAGACGTCAACGACGTGCGAGGTCACGACGTCGGCGACGCGGTACTGGTCGAGGTCGCCCGGCGGCTGTCGACCCGGCTGCGCCCCGCCGAGCTGGCGGTACGGCTGGGCGGCGACGAGTTCGCGGTCCTGCTGTGGGCGAGCGCCGCCGACGCCGAGACCCGAGCCGGGGAGATCCTGGCGGACCTGGCGCGACCGTACGACGTCACGGTCGGTCCGGTGTACCTGTCGGCGAGCATCGGCATGGCGGGCTGCGCCACCACGACCACCGTCGAGGGGCTGCTGCGCAACGCCGACCTGGCGCTGCGGTTCGCCAAGAAGCGGGGCAAGAACCGGGTCGAGCACTACGCCGCCGCCGACGACCAGTGGCTGAGGCGGCGCACCACGATCGAGGAGGCGCTGCGCGGCGCGGCGGACCGGGGTGAGCTGACCCTGGCGTACCAGCCGGTGGTGGCGCTGGACGAAGGGCGCGCGGTGGGCGTCGAGGCGCTGGTGCGCTGGCACCATCCGACGCTGGGGTCGGTACCGCCGGCGGAGTTCGTCCCGGTCGCCGAGGAAGTCGGGCTGATCGGCGAGCTGGACCGCTGGGTGCTGCGCGAGGCGTGCCGGCAGTTGTCGCGATGGCTGGCCGACGGGTACGACCTGTGGGTGTCGGTCAACATCTCGGTACGCGAACTGCACCTGCCCGGCTACATCGGCCAGGTCGTCGACGCGTTCGTCGACCACGGGGTACCCCCGGACCGGCTGATCCTCGAGGTGACCGAGCACGCCGTGGCGGTCGACGTGGAGCAGATGATCGGTCGGCTCGCGGCGCTGCGCGCGGTCGGCGTCCGGGTGGCGCTGGACGACTTCGGCGCCGGGTACTCCTCGCTCGG
>DASUXA010000011.1:0-21967 GCA_036378155.1 Micromonosporaceae bacterium
GCCTCGACGGTGTCGTCGTCCGGGCCGGACCCGTACCGGGCCGAACACTTCGCGAGGGGTTCGAGGTCGCCGGTGCCTTTCAGTTCGTAGATCCACAGCTCGGCGCGCGGGTCCAGGCACGCGGCGAGCAGCGGAATCCGCAGCGAGAAGGTCTTGCCAGCGCCGGGGATCGAGCCGATCAGGACATTCGTGTAGGCGAGTTCCATCGTCACGGTTCGGCCGCGCGGGTCGGTGCCGAACGGGAACGCCTTGAACAGATCCACGCTGCCCGATCGGGCCAGCGGCCACGCGGGCTGGCGTGCGGACGCCATGTCCTGGTCACCGACCCAGAGCATGAGCCGTCCGGGGTGTACGTCGTGGACACCCTCGGGCCAGACACAGCCCAGCGGGCGGCCGAGGCCGGCGGCGAGCTTGTCACGGCGGTCGATCACCTCGGCCGCTGTGACCCCGTAGGGCAGGTCCACATCGGCGCGCCAGCCCGGACCATCGCGGGTGATCGGCGCGGGAAACGAGATCGCCTTCGGGTTCTTGGCAAGCGCCTGGTTGATGCCGGCGACGCCGAGCACCGACAGCGCCCGCACCACCACATCCGACGTCAGCTTGGCCACGCGGGGCACAACCACGGCGGTGTCGAGTAGCGGCCGGTCAGCGGGCTTGCCGGCGACGCCGAACAGGCCGAGCAGCACGGCCAGGCTCGACCAGCGCACCCACACGGGCGAAAGGGCGACCGTGATGGACGCGGCGAGCATCGCGGCGACTGCGGTGGTGGCGACCAGGCCGCGCCACCGCACCCGCCGATCACGCTGCCGGGCGAGCTTGAGGTAGGACTCTGCGTCCTCGCGGCGGACCGTGGCCTGGCGGACCGGTTCGCCTTCCAGGTCGAACACCCACCGCACCGTGCCCCCGATGACGCGGGCTGCGCCGCGTGGGGCGCGCACGACCAGGCGGCCGGCGTAGAGCGGGGTGCGGGTCAGGTGGTACGCCGAGGCGTGCAGGGTGTGGCCGATGGCCCAGCGGGCGGTGTCGCGCAGCTCGGCGTGCGATCGCAGCCAGCCGGGCAGGATCGGTCGCCGCTCGGCCGCGCGCAGCCCGGCCACGGTCAACCGCGGTTCCTGCTGCGTGGCGGGCGAGTCGACCAGCACCGGCCCACCCTCGCCATCGTCGGCGACGGTGCGGGCGGCGCGGGCCGCGTCCAGGTCGACAACTTCAGCCTCGTACCGGTCCCAATCGAACCGATCATCGCGAGGGCTAGTCATGATGGAGATTCCTCCTGACGTTCGGATAAGCGGATGGAGGGCCGGAGCGCCGCCGCAGGTTTGCAGGCCGAGGGGCGGCGCTCCGGGCGTAGCTAGTCGTCGGCGGCGTGCAGCAGGTGGGCCAGGGCCGCACCCATGCCGAGCACGGCGACCGGCAGGGTGGCGACGATCGTGGTGATCCACCACGGGGCGTGGGCCACCCCGGCGGCGGTCAGCACGTGGTAGGCGACCTGGCCGAGCGCGCCGAGCGTGAGTGAGCCGATCGCCGACCAGCGGGCGAACTTGCGGGCCGGGCCGGGTACCAGCGGCGAGAGCCAGACGCGCAGGGCGAACGCGGCGTAGGTCTCGACCCCGACCGGAAGCGTGATCGCGCTGTTGAGGGCGAACCCGTCGGCGATGCCGGGTAGCGGGTGGACCATGCCGAACCCGGTCAGCGAACCCAGGCCCACCCAGCCGGACCACACCGCGACGAACGCGGGCAGGGCCAGCAGGACCAGCGGCCAGGTACGCACCGCTGGGCGGCGCGGCGCGGCCGGTGTGGTGGTGATGTTCGTGCCCGGATCTGAAACCGGGATGGCCTGCGCGGCGGTCGGTGCGGCCGGGGCCGGTGCGCGGGGGGTGGGGTCGGTTGCCGTGCCCGGTGTCGGGGTGGTCGGGGTCGGGTCCGGAGTGGCGTCGGGGGTGCGTTCGGTGGTGGGTTCGGGCGCGGCCTGTGCGGTGGTGTCGGCGTCGGCCAGTAGCGCGTCTCGGATGCTGTTGGCTTTCGGTGCGCCGATGCGGAACTCGGTCATCAGCCGGTTCCGGGACGGGATCGAACCCAGCTCGGCGGCCAGCTCCCGCGCTCGGGGCAGTAGGTCTGAGACGGTGTTCGGGTAGGCGCTGTTCAGCGTCGGCGTACTCATCACGCCACCTGAGCCACGCGGTCGACACCGGCCCGGTCCGCCAGCCGCGCGGCCTCGCGCAGTACCCGTTGTTCAGCGCGACGCAGCCGCCGCCAGTCCAGCGGTGACGGCCCAGCCTCGCCGGTGAGTACGCGAATCTCGGCGTCTACCAACGCCATCTCGGCCTCGATCAGCGGCCACTCTCGCTCGATCGCGTCGAGTTCGCCGACCTGCGGCCCTTCCCAATCGGTGCCATCCATCGGTGTTCCTCCATCCGTGGGCGAGGTGACACCAATGTGCGATCGAAGGGGGTGACGCTCGTACCTCCACACTGGACATCCATGGACGTCTTGCTTACTCTGAGGACGTCCCTAGACGTCCCTTGGGGGTAGAGATGCCGAACGACCGGCTACGTGACGCGTTGCTGCGCAACGGCCTGACACCTGCGAAGCTCGCGGCAGAGCTGGGCGTTGATCCGAAGACGGCCGAGCGCTGGATAACCCAGGGCCGCCCGCCGTACCCGAAGTACCGACACGCCATCGCCGCGACGCTCCGCGAAAGCGAGTCATACCTGTGGCCGGACGCGCTACCCCCGGAGCGGGCAAGCCGTGTCGCTCAATCGGAGGTCGTCCAGGTTTACCCCCGACGCGCGGGTGTGCCGAGCGACCTCTGGCGGCGACTGATCGACCAGGCGCAAGAACGCATCGGCATCCTCGCTTACGCGGGCTTGTTCCTGCCTGAGCAGCAGCCGCACCTGATCGCCGCACTCAAGGCGAAGGCCGAGGCCGGCGCGCGTGTTGAGATCCTGCTCGGCGACCCGGACAGCCCCGAGGTCGCCCAGCGCGGGGCCGACGAGGGAATTGGGGACGCGATGGCTGGCAAGGTGCGCAACGTCCTTGCCTTCTACCAGCGACTTCGCGACGTCCCCGGAGTTGCGGTGAACTTCCACCGCACTACGCTCTACAACTCGATCTATCGCTTTGACAACGACATGCTGGTCAACGCGCACGTCTTCGGCTTCCCAGCGGCACACACGCCAGTCATGCACCTTCGACGTCTTGCCGGCGGCGACCTGTTCAGCACGTACGCCGACAGCTTCGATCGCGTCTGGAACAGCTCGGTGCCCGTCTGGTCGTCTGCTGTGGCACGCTGAGCCGATGGCGAGGACTGAGTACTACGACGACCCAAACGCGCCGAAGCCGAACAGCATCGTCGTCGCGGTGACCGTCTTCGTAGTTGACGACCAGGACCGCGTCCTTCTCATCCGACGTACAGACAATGGCCTGTGGGCGATACCCGGCGGCGCGCAGGATTTCGGCGAGTACATCGCGCAAACCGCCATCCGCGAGACCAAAGAAGAGACAGGTATTGAAATCGAGGTAGCCGGCATCGTCGGTTTGTATACCGATCCAAAGCACGTTATGGCATACAGCGACGGCGAGGTGCGACAGCAATTCTCCATTTGCTTCCGAGGCCGCTACCTGCACGGCAACCCGACACCGAGCGACGAATCAGCCGAGGTGCGCTGGGTATCGAAGGAAGAGCTAGATAGCCTGCCGATTCACCCGTCGATGCGACTCCGTATCGACCACGGTTATACGAGGCTGACGGAACCCTACATCGGTTGAATCCCCGCCGTCGCTAGACGTTTCTCGGTACGGCGAACAGCAGCAACGAGGACCGGCTCAGCGCTTGCCCAGAAGCGAGTTACGACGTCCTCCGGGCCATAGCGTTCACGAATCTCAGCGAGTCGGTCAAACACAGTGAGGTTTTGACCGATCGGTCCGGTCGTCATATCGGCGTACCAAAGGGCATCAGTCAATGGCGACTGTTGGTACGGAAACTCACGGCGCAACTCCTCACCGAGTCCGCGCTCATCCGCCTCATATGTGGCGCACGAATGATTGGCGACAAGATTCGTTATAGGCTCGGCGAATCCGTTGTCGCGTAACCACCGCGCGCCATCAAGTGCATGAAGTCCGGTCTCGGTTACTGAGGGAGAGTAGCCAATGTCATGAAGCCATGCTGCGGCGACGAGTACAGTCTGATCTTGTTGCGAAAGTATGCTGCGGATTTTGTTTGACTTCGCCGCAACAGCCTGCACATGACTCCACCTGCGCGGTAGCGGCTTCGCAAGCAAGCCTTCCGCAATATTACGAGCGACGGCGACGAGATCCACGGTCATAGCATATCGCGCTGTCGGTCGGGCAATGTACTTACGCAGCCGACATTGCGTGGGTCGGCTCAGGGCAAGGTCGCTGACACTTGCTCGATGAACCGGTCTGCTCGTCGCTGAAGCCTCTGCGCGAAATACTGGAGAAATGTTACGTATCTGCTGACGTCTTCGATGGTTGGTTGGCGTTCCATATCGCCATGCGCTACGTCGTTTCGGCATTTCACGATATCCCGAAGCCGTGTGCGTATGTCGTGCGATTCTCCGACTGAGTCTGGCCCATCCGGGATGTCTAACTCTCCGTTGCAGACATCATTGATGCCGAACATAGAAAAAAAAGACTCTATGCACTCGCTGTCCGCGTTAGTAATTCTCCTTGTGACAATTTCAGCCCGTAGGGTGCCACGCGGAGGCTTCGCTGTATCATTCCAAAGATGGGAGATTGAACTTAGTTTGCCCAGAAGTGCAAAGCGCTGAGTCTCATTGCCACAGTCCACTATCTCCGAAAGTCGAGGGATTATGTGGGCTTCCCGCACGCCGCGAGGAATGTTCCTCGTCTCGATTGCACCGCTCGCGAGCGAGTCCACAAGGTCCTCGCCCAGCGACTTCAGAAAGCCTTCGAAGTGACTAACCAGTAAGACGACGGCAGCACGCCGAACAGTAGCGCCAATCGATGTCGACTCTATGCCCGGCTCTGTCATTGACGTTTGATCAGGAAGCTCAGTATGTGCAGAATTATCGAGCGTTAGTAGGCTGCGGACCTCAGTCAAGCCTTCTTGAAATCGGGCAATTGCAGGCATCCGAACTACCCGTTGATCTCGGGCAGATTTACCGTGATACCGCAGTCACGCAGCTTCGCGGCGAACATATGAATTCGCCCCATCATTCGTACACGGTCTGCCGTCGCGCGAGCAATTGTCGCGAGAAACTCAGTGTCTTCGAGGAGCACGCTCCGTGCCTCTCGCACGCACGAAGCGTTGGTCAGCAGCGCTTCTCGATCGGCGAACGCTATCGAAACCATGATCGCGTCAAAGAGCGCCTTGTGCACCGCCCTTCTTGAGTTCGTCGTACGGAAAACGGTATCGCCAAGGACTACCCAGACTGCGTCGCAGGTTTCACGGAATACCTCAACGAGCTTGGGGTCTGGTGCATTTGCTCGGTTCTTCCGCATGTACGCGTTCAGAAATTGCCTAAGCGGAGGTCTGTACGAGCTGAGATCGGCCGTCAGGGCAAGAAAGCGAAGGATCAGCTCTTCATGCTCCATTCGGCGATTGCTCGATGTGCCCATTAGCCGTAGGAAGCTTGGCATCTCCGCCATTTGCTTCAGATGGTCGTTGAAGGTGCCACGGTAAAGACAGTTCCGCAATTCCTGTGCGGTCAAGCTTGCCGCGCCAGTGTTCAACCTCTCGAAGACATCGAACTTGATGTCCGGGTGGCTCTCCTCGGTAACTACGATGCAGCGAATCGTCCTGTTTTCGAGTCTCCGCTGGTCACGTGGAGCGAGGTCTGAGAACCTGAGGCCGTCGAGTTCTCGCAGGACGGAAACGCCCGTCAACCCAAAATCGTCGTTTAGGTAATCGCGAATTGTTGTGAGCCTTTGCAGGCCATCGATAACCTCATAATTACCGCTTTCGTCTTCCGCAAAGTAGCAAACAGGAATAGGAACGTTGAGAAGTAGAGACTCGATGAGTCGACTAGCTTTCCCCTGGTCCCATACGTACTTGCGCTGATATTCGACTTCGAGTTTTAGTCGTCCTCGTCTGATATCATCTGCAATGCCCTTTACGCCGAGATCGTAGGGTTGTGTGACGAGCTTTCTTTCATTTTGGGACAGATCTAGTGGCTCCGCCTGGTCGCGGGCGACATTCAGGTCTTCTTCCCAACTCTGCCAGTCGGCTGCGTCGCCTTCGAACTCGTCCTCGATCTCATGATCAGTCACTTCTTACCCCCGGTTCCCGGCCAATCCCCGCCAGTGGAGGATACTTGGTGGGCGAGTGTGCTAAGTCGTAAGCCTGTCGGACGGCGGCTACGTGTCAAGGTTCGTTATGCATGACCCCAGCCTGACCCCAACAATCCCACCACGGGGCACCCTACCCGCACTGCTGTGAGGCGGATACGGTGCGCGCACAGGCGCCAGCGGGAGCCCTCTTAATCCGCGGGTTCGGGGTTCGAGTCCCTGGCGGCGCACCACAGCAGATGGGCCCTGAGCTGGCGATACTCGCCGGTATCGGGGCCTGTTTCGCATGTACCGGTCGAGTCGCTCGGTGGGTGCTCGCAAGCGTTGGGACCGGTAGTGCCGACCTGGGATTCTCTGCCGCGCTCGTGGACGCGAGCGGCTAGCATCCCGCCCCGGCACAGATAGACCACCGGGCATCGACCTCTGTGAACATTCCCCGTCACGCCATGAACCGTCAAGATGCCCTGCGCGGGCGACCCGCGAGTCAATATCCAGGACGACAAAGGCAAGGCCAAGGCGTACCAGGTGCGGCAAGCACTCAAGGCGATCGACAAGAAGGAGGCCATGTGATGCAGACCGCCGCCCATCCCGAGGTGTCCCACTACACCTACCGCGTCATGTGGTCGGCCGAGGACGACGAGTTCGTTGCCACCTGCGCCGAGTTCCCGTCGCTATCGTGGCTGGCATCGTCGCAGTTCGAGGCCCTGCAGGGGCTTCAGGATCTGCTGCGTGACGTGATCGCGGATATGGAGGAGCAGGGCGAGCAGATGCCGCAGCCGTTCGCCGAGCGCAGCTACTCCGGCAAGTTCAACCTGCGCGTCGGCGAGAGCCTGCACCGCGAACTCGCTATCCAAGCCGCGCAGGACGGCATGAGCCTCAACCAGTACGTGCTGCGCAAGCTCACCGCCCGCCTGCTGAGATCCCAAGCAACCGGGCCGGTGGTCGGAACGGCGTTCGCGCCGCCGGTTCGCCAGTCGTCGCGACGGTGAGTCGTTGTTTGCAGCCGCCCTCTATGACAGGACCTGCTCGCGATGACGTACAACGTGCTGCTTGCCGGCGACTTCGACAGGGCGGTACTCGCCGTGGCGCTCGCCGAGATCGCTGCCGTTCCGGTCGACATGGTGGACGTGGCCGACGTGGGCTCCACGGGGCGGAACTGGGATGCCGCCGTCAGTTGCGTCTATGAACCAACCACTGGGCACGTGTCGTGGATGCTGGACATTCACCTGACTGACGCCGTCCAGTCGCCGCCGACCGAGGCGGCGACGGCAGCCCATCTTGCCGAGCGGCTCGCCGCGCCGGTGCTCTATCCGGCCGAATCGAGTCCGCCCAGCGCGTACTGGCTGGCCGCACCGGGCGGCCTTGTCGCTCGCGCGCGGGTGTACACCTTGGACGACGGCGACCGCCCGGAGTTCACCATCGACGCTGTTGATGTGCCGGTACCGTCGTTGCCTGCGGTGCCGGTCGTGGCGCAGCCCGAGGTGATCAGGGAACACCGCGTGTCGACTCCGGTGGCGGACGCACTGGACGCCTGGCTCGCCGCCATTCCACCGGACCAGGTCGCTGGTCACGGCGTGTGGTTCGCGCGTACCAGGCTGGGCGCGTGGGAGAGCCTGACAGCGCGGATGGCGTCGGGGTGGCCACCGGATGGTTGGTATCCGGCCGAGTACTACCGGGAGGACCTGGAAACCCGAGACCAACTGGCTACCGCCGTCGAAGCACTGCTGCCGGGGTTGGCTGACCCGTTCGGCGCCGCCCTGGCTCGGGTCGACGATGCGTTTCGGGCGAGCACACGGGAGGTCGGCGACCCGGACCAGGTGGCCGAGGCGCTTGGTGCCGGGAAGATCGGGTCAGGGTCGCGGGGCTGGTGGTGGCGCCGGGTGCCCGAGCCTGAGCCGTGGCGGCATGGGCGCTCTCGTCCGCGCTGAGCAGGCGACCGCCGAGTCGCGCGGTGGGGCGCTGGCGGCCGCGGGGTGAAGAACGCAGACGTCGCGGACGCGACCGGTGCAGACCACCCGACTTTCCTACCCAATACGTGGCTTTCCGACCGCGCCGACCGCCCGCCAAGATCGTTAAGATCGTCCATTCGTACGCGGTGCTATACGGTCGGCAGGTGAGAATCGAGCGTCACTGGTGGAATGGGAACCGAAGTCCGCGGGGGCGTCGCGACGTCTACATCCGCACCGACGGCGAGCGGTGGGAAGTAGAGGCGCAGACCGGCGGGGTCGCGGGCCAGTCGAAACTGCACCTGTGTCCGAGTCGAGCGTCGGCGGAGATCCTCGCTGACGCGTGGCTGGGCGGCCGTCCGGAGTGGCGGGAACTGACGTCCTGACCGCGGACGTCAGGAACAGTCCCGGCAGACCTCGCGGCCGTCGCGCTCGATGGCGAGTTGACTGCGGTGGTGTACCAGGAAGCAACGTGCGCATCGGAACTCGTCGGGCTGCATCGGCACGACCGTCACCGTCAGCGCCTCGCCGGAAAGATCCGCGCCGGGCAACTCGAAGTTCTCGGCAGCCTCGGCCTCGTCGAGGTCGACTGTCGGTGACTGCGCCGTACCGCGTGCCTTGAGCTCCGCCAAGCTGTCGTCGTCGACCTCGACCGCGGGTCCACGTGGTGCGTCGTAATCGATCGGCTTACTCATCGTGATGCCTCTCGGTTCGGTCCATCGGTCTCACGACCGTAGCCTGCTCAGCCCCGCGGCGCGGCAGGTCGGACGTCGACACCCGCCCAACGTCGCCACCCGTCCACCTCTGCGACGCCGGTACGGCCCGCCGGGATTCGGTTAGGCGCAGAAGGCGCGGTACCGGGTTCGCCCGACAACGGCAGTCCCCCCGTCCGCTTTGAGTAAACCGTGACGGATGGTGTCGTCTCCCGAAGCCGCGGCGTATCGACACCTTTCCCCGACATCGCTCCGGGTACACTCGTGACACACAGCTCGCGCCGTTCTGCCTCGAGCCGTTGTTCGATATGTGCTCCACGCGCCGCGACCGCTCAGGTCTGCGCCGGGCAGGACGCCCCTTCCACGTTCGGAGATCGCATGGCGGCACGCCGCCCTCACCCATCCTCAGCTGTATCCACCACGTTCACTGACCTCGGCGTGCCCGTCGCGCTCACCCGGGTGCTCGCCGCTGCCGGCGTCACCACGCCCTTCCCGATCCAGGCGGCGACGCTGCCGGATGCGCTGGCGGGCCGCGACGTGCTCGGCCGGGGTCGGACCGGCTCGGGCAAGACCTACGCCTTCGTACTGCCGGTGCTGACCCGGCTGGCCGCCAGCGGCTCGCCGCGACGGCCAGGCCGACCGCGGGCCCTGATCCTCGCGCCCACCCGTGAGTTGGCCACCCAGATCGAGGCGTCGATGGCGCCACTGGCCCAGGCACTGTCGCTCCGGACGCTGACCGTCTTCGGCGGCGTGGGCGCCAATCCCCAGATCGCCGGGCTGCGGGCCGGCGTGGACGTCCTCGTCGCCTGCCCCGGCCGGCTCACCGACCACGTCGACGCCGGCCACGCCCGTCTGGACGCGGTGGAGATCACGGTGCTCGACGAGGCCGACCACATGGCCGACCTCGGCTTCCTCCCTGCCGTCCGGCGGCTGCTCGACCAGACCCCGCGGTCCGGGCAGCGGCTGCTGTTTTCGGCGACGCTCGATGCCGGGGTCGACGTCCTGGTGCGCCGGTTCCTCACCGACCCGGTCACCCACAGCGTCGACTCGGCACGGTCGCCGGTCGCGGCGATGTCGCACCACGTGCTGCACGTCCACGCCGACGACCGGTTCGACGTGCTGGCGGACCTCGCCGCCGCGCCGGGTCGCACCGTGGTGTTCACCCGTACCAAACACAGGGCGAAGACCCTGACCCGCAAGCTGGTCGCCGCCGGGGTGCCGGCTGTGGAACTGCACGGCAACCTGGCCCAGAACGCGCGCAGCCGCAACCTGCTCGCCTTCTCCGACGGCACCGCGACCACGCTGGTAGCCACCGACATCGCCGCCCGCGGCATCCACGTCGACGACGTGAGCCTCGTCATCCACGCCGATCCGCCGGTCGAACACAAGGCGTACCTGCACCGCTCCGGCCGCACCGCGCGGGCCGGCGCACAAGGAACCGTCGTGACGATCATGACCGACGACCAGGTCGCCGAGGTGCACGAACTGACCCGCAAGGCGGGCATCGCGGCGACCACCACGCGGCTGCGCCCCGGCGATCCGCTGCTGACCCAGCTCGCCCCGGGCGAGCGGTCGTTCGTCCCGCCACCGGCCGCCGACCCGACCGGGACCGGTACGTCCCGGCCGGGTCGCACGGCCCGCAACCCGAAGCCGCGCGCAGCCACCCGTACCAACGCCGCCAGGTCGGCGACGTCGACACAGCCGCACGCCGGTCGTGGCGCCGCCACGGCGACAGTGGCGCCCGCCTCGCCCTCGGGCGCCGCGGCGTTCTCGGCGCGGACCCGGGTCGGCGCGCGTCGCGGCGGACGCTGACGTGCCGCTGCGAACATGAACGGGCGCGGGGCGCGCCGTTTGACGACGCGACCGAGCGTACGGGCGGCTATGCGTGCTGGTCCGTCGTCACCTGCCGCCCGACCAGACGTACCGGACGTCGGGTTCGTGTTCCTCGTTGCCGGCTCCGTCGGTCCACTCCACGGCGACGAACCCGTGCCGTTCGTAGAAGCGCCGGGCGGACTCGTTGACCTGGAACGTCCACAGCTGCAGTCCGCCCGGCTGCCGCTGGAACGCCAGGTCGATGAATCGATCGCCGACCCCCTGCCCGCGCCAGGCTGGGTCGAGGTACAGCTGGTCGATCCAGCCCGCCGAGAGCGCCAGCATGCCGACGATGCCGACTCCCGCCTCCGCCACCCACACCTCGTGCTGGGGGACCAGGACGTCGCGAATCCAGCCGCGTACCTCGTCGTCCGAGTGCGCGCGACGCACCGTCGGCAGGGCTGCGGCGAAGGAACGCAGCCACACATCGGCGATCGCCGCCGCGTCTGCGGGCGAGGCAGGGCGAAGCACGACGGGGTACCGGGTCATGACAGATCACGGTGTCAGAAACACGCCTGGTAGGCGACGCGATTCGCGGGCTCGGAGACATGCCTGACCCGGCGTGACGTCGTCACCGCCGGTGGGATTCGTGTTCCGTACGGGTGATGGCGAAGTACCCGAAGGAACGGTCTTCGGCCAGGTCCGCACGGTGTCGCTCGGTCATGCCCAGCTTGCGCGCGACTCGTATCGAGGAGTGGTTGTCCCGGTCGATCGTCGCGGCGATCTCGTCGAGCGGCGAGATCGCGAAGACGTAGTCGAGCATCGCCCGGCCGATCTCGGTGGCGTATCCGCGGCCCCAGAAGCGCTGGTGGAAGACGTACACCAGCTCGTCGAAACTCCGGTCAGGGGCCCGGATCACGCCGCAGTATCCGATGAAGTCGCCCGATGCGAGCTCGAATACGGCTGAGGTCCCGTAGCCGCGTTCGGTGTACTTGCGCTGGCACACCTCGATCCACCGGGCGACGACGTCACGATCGAGGGTGATGCCGTCGCCGACGAAGCGCATGACCACCGGATCGGCGCACAGCGCGGCGAAGCTGTCGAGATCCTCGGGCTCGAAGTGGCGCGCCAGCAGGCGTTTCGTTCGGAACATGATGCCGGTCACGGACCCGACCCTACGAAGGTGCCTTCGTCCGGCGCGACCAGGTTTGTGGCCCATGCGTCGGACTCTTCGAGGAGTAGATATCAACGTCACCACGCGCGGCAGCCCAGGCGCGCGCCGGAAACTGGTCGGGTCGCTGACGCTGCCGTCACCGGCGGTACACCGCCGCCCTTTCTTCGATATACGTCTAGCTTGACAGTCGTCGAAACAGGGTGGACAGTGGTGTCATCTGATTCGACAACCGTCTAGGCAAGGAGCGGGGCGCCCATGTCCCGATCCGCGCACAGACGAACACCAGGAGGCACGTCATGTCCCGCGTACAACTCGCCCTGCGGGTATCGGATCTCGAAAGCTCCATCGCCTTCTACTCCACGCTGTTCGACACCGAACCGGCCAAGCGCCGCCCCGGCTACGCCAACTTCGCCGTCGACAACCCGCCCCTGAAGTTGGTCCTTCTGCAAGGCGAACCCGACCAGCCCACCGTCATGGACCACCTCGGCGTCGAGGTGTTCAGCACCGACGAGGTCGACGCGGCGACCACGCGGCTCACCGACGCCGGGCTGATCACCGTCGAAGAGAACGACACCGAGTGCTGCTACGCCCTGCAGGACAAGGTGTGGGTACGCGGTCCCGGCGACGAACCCTGGGAGGTCTACACCGTCAAGGCCGACTCCAACCAGCTCGCCAAGCAGGTCGACAGCGCCTGCTGCACCCCGACCGCGCAGACCGAACCGGCAACTACCGCAGCGAAGTCCGGCTGCTGCTGATCATCATTCGGGTGGTGTGCGCACATGCCAAGGCGGGACCAGATCGGCCGACGACGTGCGGCGGAACGCAGGTAGTGGCGGCTCGGTACGTTACGTGAGTCTTGTTCTGCAGCGCGTTGCACTTTCTGCAATTCATGGCATGCTGTAGCAATGAGGAAGGACATCTACGACGCCGTCGCCGCCCTCGTTCACCCGCTGCCGGACCCGGAGGACTTCGCTGCCGCCAACTCCCACCTGTCCGAGTCAGACCAATCGGACGTCTTTGCCGAGGTGTGCGAGGGCGTGGTCCGCGCGCGCGAGCAGTACGTGGCAGAGCTGCGCGAGGAGGCCGAACAAGCCGCGGAGCGTGACGAGGAGTTCGATCCATTACTCGCCGAGCTCAGCCGGTGCCGTGCCCAGATGCTCGAGTTGGAGCGGCGGATCAGCCTGCTCCTGGCCTACGGACGCGAGTTCGTCCGTCCGCAGCCGTACCAGTTGAAGGAGCTCGCGTCGGCGGCAGGGCTGTCTATCTCCGGCGTGCGTATCGCCTACGACGCCGACGAGATCCGCGACGTCGAGCAGATCATCGGCGAGAAGCCACGGCGACCGGTCGGGGAGGAGTACCGATGAGAGGCGACCAGCCAGCCCCGCAGTGCCGCACGCCGCGGGCCCCCGAGCCCCACGCAGCGGTCGCGCAGCTGTGCGCGCAGTTGAAGGAACTGCGCGCACAGCGGCTCGTCGACGAAGCCGAGTCGGCGCAGCTGTCCACATTGCTGCGAGGAATCGTGCTCACCCGCCGCGACCGGGATGCGGGATCCAGCCCCACACTGTCCGAGCAGCGAGCGGCACTGGAGCGAATCTGGGTCGACGTGGAGGACCTTGTGGTCACCACCGCCCGGGTCGCGGTCCGCCTGCATCTGTACGGAGCCGACCAGCACGACCCACTCGCACGCCGGGGGTGGCGGGCAATCGAACGCAGTCAGGCGGCGCTGCGTGAGTTCGCCGAGGCGGTGAATGCCGCGTGAGGGGCAAGCATCAGCGGGCTCGCCAGCACCGGCAGGCAAGAACACTACAAGCGGAGATGGAACGGCTGCGGGCGGACATCACGGCGGAAGCGGAGCGTCGCGCTGCGGCCCGCGAGGGTGCGGCGCTGTCCCGCGCCGCACGGCAGCGGCTGATTCGCGAGCAGACCGCTACGAACAGTCGGCTACAGCCACGCGAGAACGCCACCGCCCGGATCGTCGCCGCGGCCCGGAGCGCGAGCACGGTGGTCGCCGCGGCCCGCCACGATCTCGACGCCGTCGAGCGCGAACTGTCGCGGTTCGGCGACGCCAGCGTGAGCCAGATCCGGCAGTCGGGCGTGAAGTTGCGCTTCACCGAGGTGCACCGCTCCGCCGACGAACGTTACGTGCAGACCTGGTACCGGAAAGCGACCCGCGCCTACTTCGAGAACGCTCGCAACGTGCACCTCGACGGATGGGTACCGGAGGCGACGCACACCGGCCGCGAGGCACTGGCACCCTTCGCCACCTCGACCGTGCTCGACGTGTCCCCGGAGGCGTGCTGGGCGTGGGCCGTTCCGCCGTGGTTGCGGCTGCCCGACGACACGTCTGATGTGCCGTCGCTACGACGCCGGCTGGGTACGACCACCTCGGGCTCACCCCTGATGCCGAAAGCTCCTTACCCGGGACCGCATCTGCGAACCGATGCCGTGCTCACCACACCTTGGCGGCACACGCCGCTGGTCAAGGACGTTGGTGACGCGGTCGATCTGGCGTACTGGTATCACCGCAGTGCCTGGGTGCAGCAGTGGCGTGTCGGACAGGCTCCTGTGCCGTTCTGGCTTCCCGCCGAACACGCGGTGGCGTACCCGCAAGCCCGCTCGCTCCCCGCCAGCGCCGACATCCGCCTGCCGTACCCCCTGGTCTTCGCCGTGCTTTCCAGTCCGTGGCGCATCGAGCCCAGCGCCGGCGAGCTTCCCGCCGCGCTCGCCACCGTGTCCCTGCTCATGCTCCACGCTCGCGGCAGCACCGCCGTCTCCCCTGCTTCCCTCGACACCTACCTCGCCCGCCTGCAGGCGACAGGGCTTACGGACCGTGCTCAACTGCCCACGCCGTTGGAAGCCCTCGATCGGTTCGGCGGTCTTGTGGAGGGCCTGCTACTTGCCGCCCGCCCCGACGGCACACCGGACGACGAGTTCGCCTGGTGTATCGCCGTCGGTCACCCCAGCGGCTTTCCCATCGCACGGATCACCGTACCGGCATCGCGCGCCGCCACCGACTGGCGCACCCCGGTCGACAACATCACCGCTGGCATTGCGCTGAGCGGCTGGCACGAGCCGCTGAGCGCACCGGCACCGTCATTCGCGACGCGGCGCCGCCGGCTGGTAGACCAAGGCGCGACCTTCGCGACCTGGGCGGTACGCGTACTCGACATCGAGGCCACGTCGCCGCGATCGTCCCAAGCCCGTCCGTCCGCGGAACCATCGCACGGTGCCCGGCCACACCTGCGCCGCGGGCACTGGCGGCAGCAACGCGTAGGACCCGGTCACCAGGACCGGCGATGGACGTGGGTTCGTCCGACCACCGTCAACGGCAAATCCGCGCTGATCGACCAGGTCTACGTCCTCGGCGGCGGTGGTTCCGCTACGGGGTGACCCCGGTCGGGTGCCTTGATCGCTGAGAGCGATTCCAAGAAGGAGCCCATGCGACGAGTCGGTCAGGGCGTGGGCGTCACGCCCGGGTTGACGCCATCGCTGATGGCGCCGATTCCACCGAGGACGACGAACCAGACGGACAAGAGGATGGCCGGAATGGCGACGATATAGCCCATGATGAGTCCTGCCTTCGCCAGACCGTCGCCACGTTTCGTACCGAGTTTGAGTTCGTTCAGCGCGATGTGTCCGAGTACGACAGCGAGGATCGACGGCAGGCCGAACGAGCAGCAGCCGGATACCAGACCGAGGATGCCGAGGACGAGAGACGCGATCGCGAGCCCCGACGTGGGCTGTTCGCGTATCTGGATCACCTGGGGAGGCTGTTGTTGAGGGTAGGGCGGAGACGGGTACGGCGGAGGTGGCGAATAGGGGACCCGGCTCGGATCGGGTTCGGGGTCCGGGTTCACGCTGTCGGTCACGGTTTCTCCCTGTGGTATGAGGTCGATGGTCAGGCGGCGCCGCTGACGGTGTGGAGAAAGGGACCTGGGGCGGCCCCGTGGACCGCCCCAGGTGTCTGGAGGGTCAGCCGACCTGGACGTCGACACCGCCGGAGAACGGCGAATCGTGAAGTTCGAGCTTGGTGATCTTCGCGTTTGCCGGGATGTCGAAGACCACGATGCCGGTCACCTGGTTACCGGGGTTGATCTGGTTGAGGAACGTCTTGTCGTTCTCGTTGGCGTACAGGGCGGCGCCTTCGTCCGCCGAGTACTGCGCGTTGTCGGCGCCGAACGCCTTCTGGTTGCTGGCGTCGAGCATCTGTGCTTCCTTGCCGATGTTCTTCACCTGGACCGTGACCAGGCAGAACTGGCCCTGAGCCTTCTGGCCGAAATCAGCCGGGCCGACCTGGTGTACGCCGCACTTGACGGTCTTGACGGTGAACTCGAACTTGCCGTCGCGGGCGGGCTGACCGAGCTTGGCGACCTTGGGCGCGGCGGCCTTGCTGCTGCTCGCTCCCGTCGAGCCGCTGCCGGAGTTGGAGGTACCACCGGCACCGCAGGCGAGGGTGAGCCCACCGAGGACGGTGGCGGCGGTGATCAGGGCAGCCTTCTTCAGGTTCATCAGGAAGTCCTTCCGAGGTGGGGGTACGCCGGACTGCGTGCATGGGGGTACGACCGGCACCGCTTAGTGGCAGTCGTGAATCCGGCGCGACTCATTAGAGCATGGTGTGAATCGACTACACAAGTGAAGTCGGAGACTCGACACGCGTCACCGTGAACGCGTACAGTACGCGCCGACTCACTCGATCGCGTCAACGAGCTGGGCGGCCCCTGCCGGTGCGGGGCACCGGCTTGCGAGACTGAGCCCGCGACGGGACAAAGGGGAACACGTGCCGAGCACTACGACGGAGAAACCCGAGATCAATGCACTGGTGGCGGTCCGTGGCCAGCGTTGGGTCGTCAGTCAGGTCGAGCCGAGCGGCGACTACAACCTGGTGAGCCTGCAGAGCGTGGAGGACGGCCGGTACGGCGAAACCCTCGACGTGATCTGGGAAGTGGAACCGGGTCGTCGGGTGCTGCCGACCGGTGCGCTGCCCGAGCCGACCGGCTTCGACCCGCCTGAACGTCTCGCCGCCTTCCTCGACGCGGTCCGCTGGTCGGCCGTCACGTCGGCGGACGTCAAGACGCTGCAGGCGCCGTTCCGGTCCGGCGTGTCGATCGAGGACTACCAGTTGGAGCCGGTCGCCCGCGCCGTCGACGCGCCCCGGGTCAACCTGCTGCTCGCCGACGACGTCGGCCTCGGTAAGACGATCGAGGCCGGGCTGGTCGCCCAGGAGCTCCTGCTCCGGCACCGTGCCCGTCGCATCATGATCGTCTGCCCGGCCGGGCTGACGGTGAAGTGGCGCGACGAGATGGCGGAGAAGTTCGGGCTCGACTTCACCGTCGTCGACGCCGAGCGGTGCGCGATGGTCCGGCGTACGCACGGGTCGGCGGCGAACCCGTTCGAGGTGTACCCGCTGAGCATTGTCAGCCTGCCGTGGCTGCGCGGCCAGAAGGCGCAGCGGCTGCTGGACGAGGTACTGCCGCCCGACGGCCCGACCTATCCACGCACGTTCGACCTGCTCATCCTCGATGAGGCGCACCACGTCGCGCCGGCCGCGCCGAAACAGGTGTACGCGGTCGACTCCCAGCAGACGAAGCTGATCCGCCGACTCGCGCCGCACTTCAACCACCGGCTGTTCCTGTCGGCGACGCCGCACAACGGGTACCAGGCTTCGTTCACCGCGCTGCTGGAGATTCTGGACAACCAGCGGTTCGCGCGTGGGGTTGAGCCGGACCCGACCGCGGTCAAGGAGACGGTGGTACGCCGGCTCAAGCGCGACATCGTGAACGCGGACGGCACCCCCCGGTTCCCGCAGCGCGACCCGAAGGCGATTCCGGTGTCGTACCCGGACCGCGAACGGGAGATCCACGCGCTACTCAAGGAGTTCGCCGCGCTGCGCCGCAAGCGGATCACGGCACAGCGCGGTCGGAAGGCGACCGACCTGGTGACGCTGCTGCTGAAGAAGCGGCTGTTCTCCAGCCCTGCTGCGTTCGCGCACACCGTCGACGTGTACCTGGACACCCTGCGCAGCCGGAAGGCGTCGCCGGTCGACCTGGTCAGCGACGACGTTCCGGAGTGGATGGACGAGTACTGGGACGACGTCGCCACCGTCGACGACGAGCAGCTGGCCGAGGCGGAGGACGACGCGCTGGGCCGGGTACGCCCGATGCAGCCCGACGCCACCGACGACGAAGTCGCCCTGTTGGAACGGATGCTGGCGTGGGCGCAGGCGCACGAGGCGCAGCCGGACGCCAAGGCGACCGAGCTGATCAACTTCCTCAAGGCGATCTGCAAGCCGGACGGGAAGCACTGGACCAACGAGCGGGTCGTGGTGTTCACCGAGTACCGAGACACCCAACTGTGGCTGGCGGACCTGCTGCGCCAGGAGGGGCTGGCCGGCGACGCGCTCGCCCAGATGCACGGCGGGCTGCCCGCCGACGATCGCGAACAGGTGCGGCTGGCGTTCCAGGCGGACCCGAGCGAGCACCCGGTACGCATCCTGCTCGCCACCGATGCCGCGAGCGAAGGCATCGACCTGCAGAAGCACTGTCACCGGCTGGTCAACTACGACATCCCGTTCAATCCGAACAAGCTGGAGCAGCGGATCGGCCGGATCGACCGGTACGGGCAGACCAAGACCCCGCAGGTGTGGCACTTCGTGGGTACCGGCTTCAAGGGCGCGGTCGACTCGTACGAGGCGGACCTGGAGTTCCTGTCGCGGGTGGCGACCAAGGTCGCCCAGATGGAGTCGGACCTCGGCTCGGTCAACGCGGTGCTGTCCGACGCGGTACAACGCCGGATGCTCGGCGAGCAGGTCGACGTCGACGCGGTGACCGCCGAGCGCACGGCGAAGGCGCAGACGCTGCCGACCGAGTCGAACGTCGGCGACCAGGTACGCCGGCTGCGCGCCAACCTCGACGAGACCGTCCACGAACTCGGTATCACCCCACCCGCCGTCAAGCGGGTCGTGGACGTCGCGCTCGACCTGGCCCGCCAGCAGCCGCTGCGGGTACACGTCGACGACAGGGACCCGGTGGACGGGCTGTGGGCGGTACCCCCGCTGACCGGCTCGTGGCAGCGGGCCGCCGCCGGGCTGACCGAGAAGCTGCGCCGCGACGACGAGCCGCCCCGGCAACTGCCGGTGACGTTCGACGCCGACCTGGCTCGCGACCTCGCCGGGCGGGACGTGCCCGCCGTGCTCGCCCACCTGAACCACCCGCTGGTCGCCATGTCGACCCGGCTGCTGCGCGCGGCGGTGTCCAACAGCGACATCGGCCTGCACCGGGTCACCGCCGTCGTCTCCGATGACCCGGCGCTGGAGGATGTGCTGGTCGGGGCGTACTCCCGGTTCGTGCTGGTCGGCGCGGACGGCGTACGCCTTCACGAGGAGGTCCTCTACGCCGGCGGCTGGGCACCGGAGAACGGCCGGTTCCGCCGACTGGAAAACCTGGGCGTGCTCGGCGGCATCCTCGACCGGGCGCTGGCGACCGGTCGCCCTGCGTCGACCGTGGTCCAGCAGCGGCTCGCCGAGCGCTGGCCCAGGATCGCGGACGGGCTGCTCGCCGCGATCGACTGGCGCACCAGGACCCGCCAGGAGTCGCTGGAACGCAAGCTCGACCAGCGCCGCGAGGCCGAACGCCAACGCATCGTCGACAACCTCGCCCAGTTCGCCGCGACGTTGCGCGGCGCGCTCGCCGTGGACGAGGAGGAGGGCCAGGCGGTCCTGTTCAGCCGGGTCGAGGCGGAGAAGAGCAGGGACGAACTGGCCCAGTACCGCAGAGACCGGCAATCCTGGGAGGAGCGCTTGTCCGGGTTGGAAGCCGAACGCGACCGCGAACTCGCGGCGATCGACGACCGGTACCGCGATCCGCAGCCGCACCGGTTCCCGGTGGCCGTGGTGTTCGTCGTACCGAGGCGGGAGGCGAGCCGATGAGCCGCGCGTACCGTCGCCGCCCGGCCGCGCCGGACGGCGCGCAGCAGCACCGCGAATGGTTGAGCCTGGTCGAGGTGAGCGGGCCGTTCCTCAGCCTGCCGGTACTCCGGGAAACCTGGCCCAACCTCGACGCGCTGGACCGCAAGACGCGGGAACGGCTGCGCGTCGAGCACGCCACCTGGCAGGACGACACAGTCGGCGGGCAGCGCGCCTGGATCGACTACGTGCTGCGTGACCTGCTCGGCTGGGCTGAGGCGCTGCACGAGTCCGACCTGGATGCGCTCGCGGTGACGATCGCCGAGCACGACACCGAGATCCGCCCCTCGTTCGCGCTGGTCGAACCGGGGGAGGACGTCAAACCGGACACCGCACGGCTGCTCGGCGTGGTGTGCCCGGCGGGCACCCAGCCGACGGCGCGGGTACCCGGCTCGCCGTGGGCCGCCAGCTACGTGGACCGGCTCGCGCACCTGTGCCGGCAGCACAACGTCGAGCTGGGGCTGGCGACCGACGGGCGCTGGTGGGCGCTGGTCTGGGCGCCGCGCGGCGGGGTGACGACGACCGCCGTGTTCGACGCGGTGTCGTGGTCGGAGGCGGCCGAACGGGTCGTGGTCCGCGCGTTCGTGTCGCTGCTGTGCCGGCAGCGGTTCTTCGGGGTACCGGAGGACGAGCGGCTGGTGAAGCTGCTGCGGGACAGCGCGGACCGAGGCGAGGAGATCACCGAGGCGCTGGGCGTCCAGGTCCGCAAGGCAGTGGAACTGCTGGTCGCCGCGGTCGGCCGCGCCGACGTGCGGGACCGGGAACGCGGCGGACCCGGGCTTGCGGACGTCGCGGCGCACGACGTGTACCGGGGCGCGGTCGCCGTCATGATGCGCATCGTGTTCCTGCTGTTCGCCGAGGAACGCAAACTGCTGCCGTCCGACAACGACCTGTACGTCAAGGCGTACTCGGCGGGTCGGCTGTGCGCCGAACTGGAACAGCGGGTGATCGAGGGCAGCGAGGAGGACCTGGAGCACAGCTTCGCCGCCTGGTACCGGCTGCTCGCCCTGTTCACGGCCGTCTACCAGGGCGTGGACCATCCGCGGCTAGTCATGCACGGGCACGACGGGTCGCTGTTCGACCCGCAGGCGTACCCGTGGCTGCCGCTCACCATCGACGACAGGACGGTGCTGCACATGCTGCGCGCCGTGCAGTACGTCGAGGTCGGCAAGGGCCGCGACCGGGAGCGCCGCAAGCTCAGCTTCCGGTCGCTGGACGTGGAGCAGATCGGGTACGTGTACGAGGGTCTGCTGTCCTTCGAAGGCTTCCGCGCCGAGGACGTGACGGTCGGGCTGGTCGGCAAGGAGGGCCTGGAGGAAGAGGTACCGCTCGCCGACCTGGAAACCCTGGCGAGGCGGGCGGTCGACGTGCCGGGGCTGGCTGCCGCGCTGGCCGAAAAGTACAAGGACTCGAAGATCGGCTCGGCGGCGGCGCTGGCGAAGCGACTCGCCCCGCTGGAGGCGACCGAGCAGGAAGAAGCCCGCAAGAAGCTGCTGGCGGTGACCGGTGGCGACTATCCCCTGGCGCAGCGGCTGCTGCCGTTCGTCGGCATCATCCGGGAGGACCTGCGCGGCCTGCCGGTGGTCATCCTGCCCGGCGCGCTGTTCGTCACCGAATCGGCGCTGCGGAAGAACACCGGCACCCACTACACGCCCAGCTTCCTGGCGAAGCAGGTGGTCGAGGGCGCGCTGGAACCGCTGGTGTACGAGCCGGGACCGCTGCAAACGGCCGACAAGACACAGTGGAAGCTCAAGTCCAGCGAACAGATCCTCGCGCTCAAGGTCGCCGACATCGCGATGGGCTCGGCCGCGTTCCTGGTGGCGGCGGCCCGGTACCTCGGCGAACGGCTCATCGAAGCGTGGGACAAGGAAGGCGACGAGCGGGCGCGGGCGTACCTGGACAGCGCGGGCGACCGGGTGCTCGGCGTCGACGAGGACCCATTGGTCATCGAGGCGCGCCGGCAGATCATCGAGCACTGCCTGTACGGGGTGGACATCAACCCGATGGCCGTCGAGATGGCGAAACTGTCCCTCTGGCTGGTCTCGATGGACCCGCAGCGCCCCTTCACCTTCCTCGACGACCGCCTCGTCGCCGG
>DASUXA010000012.1:0-23124 GCA_036378155.1 Micromonosporaceae bacterium
GCCAGCGAGGCTTTGTGTACCTCGTCGGGCCCGTCGGCCAGGCGCAGCGTGCGCGCCTGCGACCACAGCGCGGCGAGCGGGGTGTCCTGGCTGACCCCGGCGCCGCCGTGCGCCTGGATCGCCTTGTCGATCACCCATTCCGCCATCCGGGGCGCCGCGATCTTGATTGCCTGGATCTCGGTGTGCGCGCCCTTGTTGCCGACGGTGTCCATCAGCCACGCGGTCTTCAGGATCAGCAGTCGAGCCTGCTCGATGCGCACCCGAGCCTCG
This sequence comes from Micromonosporaceae bacterium, assembly GCA_036378155.1. GTDB lineage: Bacteria > Actinomycetota > Actinomycetes > Mycobacteriales > Micromonosporaceae > DASUXA01. The sequence continues at coordinate 271 of DASUXA010000012.1, forward strand.
GCGATCCAGTCGCGCACCACGCCCTGATCCGCGATCGGTCCACCGAACGCGACCCGTCGGGACACCCGCCGGCACATCAGTTCCAGTGCCCGCTCCGCCATGCCGACCAGGCGCATGCAGTGGTGGATACGACCGGGACCGAGCCGCGCCTGGGCGATCGCGAAGCCTTCGCCCTCGCCGCCGAGCAGGTTGCCCGCCGGTACCCGTACCCCGTCGAAGCTGATTTCGGCGTGCCCGCCGTGGAAGCCGTCGTCGTACCCGAACACCCGCAGTCCCCGGTGGACGGTGACGCCGGGCGTGTTCCGCGGCACCAGGATCATGCTCTGCTGCTTGTGCCGCGGCGCGTCCGGATCGGTCTTGCCCATCACGATGAAGATGTCGCAGCGTGGGTCCATCGCGCCGGACGACCACCATTTGCGCCCGGTGACGACGTACTCGTCGCCGTCGCGGGTGATCCGGGTGCCGATGTTCGTCGCGTCGGACGACGCGACCTCCGGCTCGGTCATACAGAACGCCGAGCGGATCGTGCCGTCCAGCAGCGGCAGCAGCCAGCGCTCGCGCTGCTCGTCGGTACCGAACATGGCCAACAGTTCCATGTTCCCGGTGTCCGGCGCCGCGCAGTTCAGCGCCTCGGGCGCGATTCGTGGGCTGTGCCCGGTGATCTCGGCGAGCGGCGCGTACTGCAGGTTGGTCAGCCCAGCCCCGTACCGCCGGTCGGGCAGGAACAGGTTCCACAGTCCACGCCTGCGCGCCTCGGCTTTGAGCTCCTCCATGATCGGCGGGCGCTGCCACGGGCTTTCGCCGCGCGCCGCGAGGTCGGCGATGTGCGCCTCGACGACCGGCTCCGCCGGGTACACCCGCTCGACCATGAAGGCGTGCAGCGCAGCCTGCAGTTCGCGGGTACGTTCGTCCAGCTCGAAGTCCATCACGCCTCCTGTCCGTGCGCCCGGCTGCCGCGGCGATCCGCGCCGAGCGCGGCACGTCCCGCCTCGACCAGCGGCGGTACCAGCGCTCCGATGCGGTCGAAGCCCGCGCCGACGGTCTGACCCAGGGTGTACCGGTAGTGGATGCCCTCGCAGATGACCGCGAGCTTGAAGCAGCCCAGCGCGGTGTACCAGCCGAGGTGGGGAAGATCACGACCGGTGGCGCGGGCGTACCGGTCGAGCAGCGCCGCACCGGGTGGGAAACCGGCGGCGGTGCCGAGCCCGTCGGCGACCGGGTTGTCGCGTGCCAGTTCGGTGCCGCCGAGTACGTCCCAGTACGTCAGCAGCAGCCCGAGGTCGGTGAGCGGGTCGCCCAGGGTCGCCATCTCCCAGTCCAGGACCGCGGTGACCCGCATCGACGACCGGTCCGGCTGACCGGCTGCCCCGGGTTGGGCGTCGACCAGCAGGTTGTCCAGCCGGTAGTCGCCGTGCACGACGGCGGCGCGCCCGTTGTCCGTCGGTACCGTCGCGGCGAGCCGGTCGCGCAACTCCTCGATGCCGGGCAGGTCCCGGCTGCGGGACCGGTCGAGCTGTCCCGCCCAGCGGCGCACCTGGCGGGCGAGGAATCCTTCGGGGCGACCGAAGTCGGCGAGCCCCACCTCGTCCGGGCGTACCGCGTGCAGCGCGGCGAGCGTGTCGACCATCTGCCACGCGAGGTCGGCGCGGGCGTGCTCGCCCAGCGGATCGGTCTGCCGTCGCGACCGGTACACCGTCCCCGGCACGAGCGTCATCAGGTAGAACGGCGCGCCGACGACGTCGGCGTCCGGGCACAGGGCGAGCGCCTCGGGCACCGGTACCGGGGTCCCGGCGAGCGCCGAGATCACCCGGTACTCGCGAGCCATGTCGTGCGCCGTGGCGAGGACGTGCCCGAGCGGCGGGCGGCGCAGCACCCACGCCGCCTCGTCCGAGGTGACCCGGTACGTCAGGTTCGACCGCCCGCCGGCGATCAGCTCGGCACGCAGCGGACCGGGCGCGAGGTCCGGGTGGTACCGGGTCAGCCAGCGGCTGAGCCGATCCAGGTCCAGTCCCGGCGGGCTGGGGTCGGTCCGGGCGGCGTCGCGCGACGGGCTGGTCATGGCGATCAGCACAGAGCAGCGCGGCACCCCTGTCAACCCGATCGGGGCGGCGATCCCCGTCCGTCGGCGGCGGGCGTCGCCGGGTGACTGTGGCTGATCGACGGGGGAGCATCGACTGAACGGGTGAGGGGTCGAAGATCAGTGATCGTTACGATGCTTGATCGCTGTGTTTCACCCCGGTCGAAATGAGGAACATTGACCACTACTCCAGAAACGCCGGCTCCCGCCGCCCCCGAGGGCGCCGGAGTCCCCGTACCGCCCGGCGCGGGTGCCCCCACCACCCCTGAGCAGGGCACGAGCGGGCTGGCGATCGCGGGCCTGATTCTCGCGATCCTGGTCGCGCCTATCGGCTTCATCCTGAGCCTCATCGCGGTCTTCACCACCGGCGGCGACCGCAAGAAGGGCCGTGGGCTGGCCGTCGCGGGTCTGATCATCTCGCTGCTGCTGATGGCGGGTTCGGTCGCGTTCTTCATGACCGTCGGCAAGAACGTCAGCACGCTGGCCGACCCCGGATGCACGAAGGGCAAGTCGGTCATCCTGAACGCCCCGACCGCGTCGAACGACGCCACGGAGCTCAAGAAGCAGCTGCAGGACCAGATCGACGGTCTGACCGCGGCTGCGGCGCAGGCGAAGAGCGACAACGTGCGCACCGCGATGAAGACCCTCGCCGACGACTACGGGCAGATCGTCAAGGCGATGGACGCCAACAGCGACATGCCGCCCGGACTGCAGGACAAGATCACCAAGGACGCCAACGCGATCGACGATCTGTGCACGATCGGCGGCGCGCAGAAGTAGGTGTACCGCGACGGCGGCGGAACCCGGTCACCGGGTTCCGCCGCCGTCGTTCGTACCGCGACCGTCGCACCCGTCGGCCCAGGCGCGACGGGCCGGTCATGGTACGAACCGGTAGCCCATGCCGGGTTCGGTCAGCAGGTGCCGCGGCGCCGACGGATCGGGCTCCAACTTGGCGCGCAGTTGGGCGATGTACACCCGCAGGTAGTTGGTCTCCGACTCGTACCGCGGTCCCCACACTTCGTGGAGCAGCTGTCGCTGCGAGACCAGCCGGCCGGTGTTGCGGACGAGTACCTCCAGCACGTGCCACTCGGTCGGGGTGAGCCGCACCTGGGCGCCGTTCCGCGTGACTAGCCTAGCTCCGAGGTCGACGGTGAACGCGGGCGTGGTCACCACGGGCGACTCCGGTGCCGGGACCGCTCGGCGCAGTGCCGCCCGAACCCGGGCGAGCAACTCGTCCATGCCGAACGGCTTGGTGACGTAGTCGTCCGCGCCGGCGTCCAAGGCGAGCACTTTGGACTGTTCGAGGTGGCGGGCGCTGAGCACGATGACGGGTACCTTCGACCAGCCGCGGATCCCCTCGACCACCTCGACCCCGTCCATGTCGGGCAGACCGAGGTCGACGATGACCAGGTCGATCGGCTGGCGGCTGAACTCGCCGAGCGCGCTACCACCGTCGGCAGCGAGGACCGGCTGGTACCCGCGCGCAGTCAGGTTGATTCGCAACGCCCGCAGCAGCTGCCGGTCGTCGTCGACGACCAGGACGCGGGTCACCCGCGTGCCGCCGACGCGTCGGACGCGACGGCCGCCGCCGGCAGCGTCACCGTCATCGTCAACCCACCGCCCGTGGTGTCCGTGGCCGTGACGGTACCGCCCATCGCCTCGGTGAACCCGCGGGCGATCGCCAGCCCGAGACCGAGCCCGCCGTCGGCGCGGCGGTCGCCGAGCCGTTGGAACGGCTCGAACATCCGCTCCCGCTCGGCGGCCGGCACCCCCGCACCGTGATCGATCACCCGCAGTCGGACCAGGTCCGCCTCGGTGTCCGCGTGTAGCGTGACCGGCTCCCGCTGCCCCGCGTTGGCGCGCGTTGCGTTGCCGACCAGGTTGGCGACAACCCGTTCGAGCAGTCCCGGATCCGCCTCGACCAAGGGCAGCGCGTCGTCCACGGCGACCTGGACCCCGGTCGCGTCGGGTACCGCGAGCAGGGCACGCGCGACAACCTCGTCGAGCGGGACCGGTCGGGACTGTACCGAGAGCACACCGGCTTGCAGCCGGCTGAGCGCGAGCAGGTTCGCGACGAGGTCGTCCAGCCGGTCGGCGGACTCTTCCACGGTCGCCAGCAGATCGTCCCGGTCGCCGGGGGAGAAGGCGACCTCCGGATCGCGCAGGCTGGATACCGCGGCTTTGATGCCGGCGAGCGGGGTACGCAGGTCGTGACCGACTGCGGCGAGGATCTGGGTACGCAGCCGGTCGACCTCGGCGAGTTCAGCCGCCCGCGCCGCCTCGCGCCGCGCTTGGACCGTATGCGCGGCGGCGACCGCGAGCCGACCCAGTAGACGACGGTCCTCGCCGATCAGTTTCGGTCCGTCGGCGACCAGGCGCATGCCGTCCGCCGCCGGTACCGACAGGCTCGGCGTGTCGGTGGGCACCCCCTCGCCGACCCGCTCGACCACCCGCTCCCGGCCGTCTGGTCCGGTCTCCAGCAGCGCCACGAGCCGCATCCCGAACGCCTCGCGCACCTGGTCGAGAAGCTGGGTCGGCGACCGCTCGGCGACCGGCTGGGCGGCGATCCTCGTCAGCAGTTGCGCCTCGATGCCGCTGCGCACCGCACGTGCCCGTTGGTGGGCGGCGAGTTCGACCGCGACGCTCACGGTGACCGCGACCAGGACGTACACCAGCAGCGCGACGATGTTGTCGCCACGCTCGACGGTGAACGTGTGGTACGGCGGTACGAAATAGAAGTTGAGCAGGGCGTCGGAGGCGACCGCCGTGCCCAGCCCCAGCCAGACCCCGCCGAGCAGGGCGACCACGGCGACCGGGATCAGGTACAGCAGGGCGACGGTGGTCAACGTCAGTCCGGCGGCGCCGTGCCGGAGTGCGAGCGCGACGGTGAGGCAGGTGAGACCCGCGACCGCGACGCCGAATGCGACCATGCGTCGGCCCCGGCGCCACGCGCGCGACCCGCTGACCGCCGTGCTGAGCAGTGCGCTCATGAGCTAGTTATACGGCTCATCCGCGCAGCCCGGCGACGGGCCGGTCGATTCGCCGCGGCGGTACGGCGTCATCGCGCGGCGCCGCGCCCGGCTGCGCCGGGGTCGCGGGTCGACCCACGGTGGAACGCAGCGGCCACGGCACGTTGCTCACCATGATTCCGGGCTGGAACAACAGCCGCGCCTTGAGCCGCAGCGCGCTCTGGTTGTGCAGCAGGTGCTCCCACCAGTGGCCCACCACGTATTCCGGGATGTAGATCACGACCAGGTCCCGTGGTCGCTCCGAGCGCAGCCGCGCGACGTAGTCGAGGACGGGACGGGTGATGTCCCGGTACCGGGATTCGAGCACGGTCAACGGCACCGGTATCTCCCGGTCCGCCCACTGCTCCTGCAGTTCGCGTAGTTCGGTCCCGCTGGTGGCGACGGTCAGCGCGGTCAGCGAGTCCGGATGGGTGGCGCGGGCGTATGCCAGCGCCCGGAGGGTGGGCTTGTGCAGCCGGGAGACCAGGACCACGGCGTCGATGCGCGCGGGCAGCGTCATCCCGCCCGGGTCGGGGGCGAGTTCCTCGGCGATGCGCCGGTAGTGGCGGTGGATGCCCAGCATCATCAGGTACAGCGCCGGCATCGCGATCACGACGATCCACGCGCCGTGCGTGAACTTGGTGATCAGCACGATCACCAGGACCAACGCGGTCGCCACCGCGCCGACCAGGTTGATCGCGCGGGACCGGTGCACCTGTCGGCGCGCGGTGCGATCGCGCTCGGTGGCCAGCCGGCGGTTCCAGTGCCGCACCATCCCCGCCTGCGACAGGGTGAACGAGACGAACACGCCGATGATGTACAGCTGGATCAGCCGAGTGGTGCTCGCGTCGAACGCCCAGATGAGCAGTCCGGCCAGCAGGGACAGCATGACGATGCCGTTGGAGAAGACCAGTCGGTCGCCCCGGCGGGCGAACTGCCGGGGCAGGTACCCGTCCTCGCCGAGGATCGAGGCGAGGATAGGGAACCCGTTGAAGGCGGTGTTGGCGGCGAGCACCAGGATCGCCGCGGTGAACGCCTGCAACAGGTAGAACCCGACCGACGAGCCGCCGAACACGGCGCTGCCGAGTTGGGCGATCACGGTCTTCTGGGTACCGTCGGTCGGAAAGCCGATCAATTGCGCGTTGCTCGCGGTGATGTGGATGTGGCTCACGACGGCGAGCGCGGTGATACCGGCGAACATGGTGATCGCCAGCGTGCCCATGATCGCCAGCGTGGCTGCCGCGTTGCGGCTGCGGGGCGGGCGGAAACTGGGCACCCCGTTGCTGACCGCCTCGACTCCGGTCAGCGCGGTACACCCGGAGGCGAACGCGCGCAGCGCGAGCATCAGCACGAGCAGCGCGGACGTGGTCGAGGCGGTGGCGGACACCGGGTAGCGGGCACTCTCGGCGACGACCTGCCCACCGGTCGCGAGCCGTACCCCGCCGACCAGGATCATCGACAGGACTATGACCACGAACCCGTAGGTGGGGACGGCGAATGCGGTACCGGATTCCTTCACCCCGCGCAGGTTCACGACGGCCAGCAGCGCGACCAGTCCGACGCTCAGCGCCACGCGGTACGGGGCGAGCACCGGCAGTGCGGAGACGATGTTGGCGACCCCGGCGACCACGGAGACCGCGACGGTGAGCACGTAGTCGACGAGCAGCGCGCTGGCGGCGACCAACCCCGCCGACGGACCGAAGTTGGCGCGGGACACTGCGTACGCGCCGCCGCCGTTGGGGTAGGCGTGGCAGGTCTGCCGGTACGAGGCGACGACCAGGACCAGCAGGACCACCACCGCGGCGGCGACCCACCAGGCGAGGGTCAGCAGCGCCAGTCCGCCGAGGCTGAGAACGAGCAGGATCTCCTCGGTCGCGTACGCGACGCTGGACAGCGGATCGGAGCAGAAGACCGGCAGCGCGAGCCGCTTGGGCAGCAGCGTCTCGCCGATCTGGTCGGTACCGAGGGCGCGTCCGACCAGGACGCGCTTAACCACGTTCGCCACAGGTCCAGCCAACACCGTTGCGGTGCGTACGGATCGGGTGCTGACACGGTCCTGGCGGGTACCGCCGGAATCCTGACGTTTTCCTGACGCGGACCGGGTCTGGTCCGGCCCGGGGGACGTGGGTCAGATTTCGTCGGGGGTCGCCGGGATGCCGGCGGACCACTTCTGCTCGATGCGTCCGAAGTGCCAGATCGCGACCGCGACCAGCCAGGTGACGGCGAACAGTCCGACGACGGCGTATCCGACCAGGTTCAGGTCGAGCGAGGCGACCGCCGCCAGCGGTCCGGTGGTGATACCCAGCTTGTCGGCGAGCAGCCCGGTCAATTCGAGTACGCCGATGACCATCGCGACGCCGACCGACAGCCCGGTGATCGTGATGTTGTAGTACACCTTGCGGACCGGGTTGGCGAACGCCCAGTCGTACGCGAAGTTCATGAAGCAGCCGTCGATGGTGTCGAGCAGCGACATGCCGGCGGCGAACAGGACCGGCAGGGTGAGGATCGCGTACCAGGGCAGCGCGAACGCGGCCGCCCCGCCGGCGAGCACCAGCAGCGACACCTCGGTGGCGGTGTCGAACCCCAACCCGAACAGCAGACCGACCGGGTACATGTGCCAGGGCTTGCCGACCGCGCGGGTCGCCCCGCCGAGCACCCGGTTCATCAGCCCGCGCCGGTTCAGTTGTTCGTCGAGGTGCGCCTCGTCGTACTCGCCTCGGCGCATCGCCCGGAACACCCGCAGGATCGAGCGCAGCACCACCAGGTTGAGCCCTGCGATGATCATGAGGAAGGTACCGGAGACCAGGGTGCCGACCAGTCCGGTGACGGTCTGCAGCGTGGACGCGCCGTCCTCCACCTGCCCGGCGAGGGCGCGTACCCCGAGGCTGAGCAGCAGGCTCAGCCCGAAGACCACCGACGAGTGGCCGAGGCTGAACCAGAAGCCGACCGACAGCGGTCGCTGCCCGTCGGCCATCAGCTTGCGGGTGGTGTTGTCGATCGCCGCGATGTGGTCGGCGTCGAAGGCGTGCCGCATGCCCAGCACGTACGCGGTGACGCCGACGGTGACGGTGAACGTGCCCGCCGCGCCGAGCGCGTAGTGCCTGGGCAGGATCAGCGCGAACAGGGTGACGAATCCGACGACGTGCAGGGCGAGCACGACCGCCGCCATCCCCGCGGTCCGGACGCGCTCGTCGCGGGACAGCGCGACCCGACTGCGGGTACCGGTCGCGACCGGTGACTCGACCAGTTGCGTCATCCCCCGTGTACCTCCCGCGCTCGATGCGGTGGCGGGCGTGTGCGAGCCGCCCCCACCAGCGCTGACTCTAGATGGCAACGGATAGTTGTTGCAAAGTCTTTGCAATAAGCATCACGTCGACCGTCGCGCGGCAGTACGCTGCCGGACGTACAGCGACCCGTCCGCGTACCCGGCGCTGGTGTGATCCGCCAGTCCCCACCGGGTCGGTACGGACCGGATGTGCGAGGCTTGACGGGTGTCGGTTCCGGTAGCGGAGCAGGCCGCTGGCCGTGGTGAGATCGAGCGGTACGTGGCCGGGCTCGGGGTACGGTTGCGCGGCCCACGCCGATTCAGGACGGACCTGCTCGACGAGGCGCGCGACAGCCTCCTCGACGCCGCCGAGGCGTACGTCGACGCGGGGCTGCCGCCGATCGAGGCGGCTCGCCGCGCGATCGCCGACTTCGGCACGTACGCCGACGTCCTGCCGTCCTACCAGGAGGAACTCGCGGTCGCGCAGGGTCGCCGGACCGCGCTGCTGATCACCTTGGCGCTGCCGCTGCTGTACCTGCTGGCACCGCTGATGTGGTGGCGGGGCGCACAGCCGCATTCGACACGGTACGTGGTCCTCGCCGACGGATTCGACTACCTGTCGCTGGCGGGCGCCGCGCTCGCCGCCCTGGTGCTGCTCGGACTCGGGCGGGGCAGCCGGTACGTCCCGGACGGGGCGCGGCTCACCCATGGGCTGGGCGTCGGCGCGCTCGGGTTCCTGTGCGTGCACGGGCTGGTCGGCGCGGCGATCTGGGTATGGAGCGCCACCGAATTCCCGTACGTGCTGTCCTGGCCGCCCATGCTGCTCGCGGCGACGCTGATGTGGCTGGCGTTCGGATACGCCGCGCTCAGCGCGTGGAGATGCCTGCGTACCAGCGGGCGGGTCGCGGTCGGCGGCAGTTTCAGGTCGTCGCCGTCCGCGGCGGCGTGAGCACCGCGCCGATCGTCGTCACGAACTCCTGCCACGCGTCGCGCTCGTCGGCGAGCATCCGCCGGCCCGCGTCGGTCAGTTGGTAGGTGCGCCGCTCTCGGCCCGCGACCGTGCTCCACGCGCTGCGCACCAGCCCGGCGCGCTCCAGCCGGCGCAGCGCCGGATAGACGGTACCGGTCGGCAGGTTGAGCATTCCGCCGCTGCGGACCTGGAGCGCTTCGATGATCGCGTACCCGTGCCGGGGCTCTTCGTCGAGCACGGCGAGCAGGAGTGCGTCGAGGTGCCCGCGCAGCGTGTCGGCTTTCACGTGTAGCGAGTCTACGGGTTTGCGGGCTCGCGGCGCCAGCCGCGAGCCGTCCCCCCATCCTCACCGTCGAGCCGTGGTCCGTTCCGGGTCACGCCGCCCCCGCCCGGGGAGTTCACGAGCGATCCCACCGGCGGTCAGGTCGCCGGAAAGCTGGAGTAGTCGGGGAAGTTGCCGTACAGCCGCTCGCCCGGCTCGCCCACGGTGACCGCTTGTACCAGCAGGTCACCGCCCACGAACGCGCCCTTCCAACTCGCCCCGCGCCCACCGAACGGCTCGTCCCGGTCGCCCCGCGAGCGAGGACGGTTGATACCGACCTTGAACGCGTGCAGGTCGGCGGCGAGCTTCGCCGCCTTCTCCTCGTCGTCGCAGGCGAGGCTGGCGACCAGCGCCCCGTTCGACGCGTTCATCGCCGCCAGCAGCTCGTCCTCGGTGTCCACCACCACGATCGTGTCGACCGGACCGAACGGCTCGGCGTGCATCAGCCGGGACCGCCCGGGCGGGGCGAGCAGCGCCGTCGGCGCGACATACGCGCCGGTGTCCTGCCCGTCGAGGAACCCCACCGCGTCGTCGAGCCGCCCCCGGTACAGCGGCACCGCGCCCGCCCGGATCGCCTCGTCCACCTTGCGGCGCAGCTCGTCCGCCTTCGCCGCGCTGATCAACGGCCCGAAGTCCAGCTCCGGCAGCGGCTCGTCCTCCGACCGCACCGCCAAGGGGTGACCGAACCGGACGCTCTTCACCACCGGCAGGTACACGTCCAGGAACCGGTCCACGAGTTCGCGCTGCACCACGAACCGGGGGTACGCGGTGCAGCGCTGCTTGCCGTACTCGAAGCCCTTGCGCAGGTGCCCGGCGAGCAGGTCCCACTGGGAGAACTCCCACACGCCCCAGGCGTTCAGCCCCTCCTGCTCGATCATGTGCCGCTTGTCGGTGTCGAGCAGCGCCGCGGCGACCTTGCCGCCGTTGGAGCGTCCGCCCACGAACGCCACCGCGCCGATCTCCGGCGCTCGTACCAGCACCTCGGACAGTTCCTCGCCGCTGCCGGACAGCAGGGTGACCGGCAGCCCGGACCGGCGCATCAGGGCGTGCGCCACGGTCAGGCAGACCGCCCCGCCCTGCGACGGAGTCTTCGCGATCACCGCGTTGCCGGCGAGCAGCTGTACCAGTTCGGCGTGCACCAGCACGCTCATCGGGTAGTTCCAGCTCGCGATGTTGGACACCGGACCGGGCAGTGGCACGCGCGCCGGGTTGCCGTGCCGGTCCACACCCAGCTGGCGGGGCATCTGCTCGACGTACCACCGCACCCCGTCCAGGCACCGGTCGACGTCCGCGCACGCCAGCCGCCACGGCTTGCCGATCTCCCAGACCAGCAGCAGGGCGAGCAGGTCGCGTTGGGCGGTCAGGGCGTCCAGCGCGTCGACGACCCGGGCGGTGCGCTGCGCCAGCGGCGTGTCCGCCCACCGGCGGTGCTCGTCGGCGGCGTACCGGACGGCGGCGAGCGCGGATTCGGCGTCCAACCGGGACAGCTGGGCGAGCACGGTGTTGTCGACCGGGGTACGCAGCACCGCCGGGACGCCGGCGTCCTGCCAGTCGCCGAGCATGAGGTTGCGCAGCCGGTCGGAGGCGAAGGCTTCCGGCGCGGCGGCGACCGCGCGGTCGAGGGTCTGCGGCCAGGCGGTACCAGGGGCGAGTCGCATCGTCGTCTCCCGTCATGGGGCGGGCGGCGACGTCGCTGGCACCGCGTCAGGTACGCCCAGCGTCACCGACCAGCCCGGACCCGATCAACGGGACGCCCAGATGGTAGGAGTGAGCTGCGTCATGCGCGGTCACGCGTACCGGGGTCCGTCGCCCGACCGGAGCTCCCCGTGCGCCACGCACACCGCCGACCAGCCGGTCGGTACGACCTGGACCTTCATCCGTCGCCGGCACGCCGGGCAGTACCGGGGCGGCTCCAGCGCGCGAGCCGCCGCGCAGGCGGCGTGGGTACCGTCCGCCAGCGCCCCGCCGCACCGGTCGCACCACTGCGCGGACCCCGCGACCTCCTGCGTCACGACGTCCACCTCCGTCACAGCGTCGCCGACAGCGCCTTGATCGGCATCTTCAGCTCGTCCAGCAGCGCCAGGTCCTCCTGCGGCGAGCGACCCAGGGTGGTCAGGTAGTTGCCGACGATCACCGCGTTGACGCCGCCCAGCAGCCCGTCGCGGGTGCCCAGGTCGCCCAGGGTGATCTCCCGCCCGCCTGCGTACCGCAGGATGGTGCGCGGCAACGCCAGCCGGAAGGCGGCGATCGCCCGCAGCGCGTCCCTGCCCTCGACCAGGGGACGGTCCGCGAACGGGGTGCCCGGTCGGGGGTTGAGGAAGTTCAGGGGCACCTCGTGCGGGTCGAGCTGCTGCAACTGGATCGCGAACTCGGCGCGCTGCTCGACGGTCTCACCCAGCCCGAGGATGCCGCCGCAGCACACCTCCATGCCCGCGGCGCGCACCATGCGCAGGGTGTCCCAGCGTTCCTCCCAGGTGTGCGTGGTGACCACGTTCGGGAAGTACGACCGGGCGGTTTCCAGGTTGTGGTTGTACCGGTGCACGCCCATCTCGGCGAGTTCGTCGACCTGCTGCTGGGTCAGCATGCCGAGCGACGCCGCGATGTTGATCTCGACTTCGGCGCGGATCGCCTCGACACCGTCGCGCATCTGCTTCATCAACCGGGCGTCCGGACCGCGTACCGCCGCCACGATGCAGAACTCGGTAGCGCCCGTCTTCGCGGTCTGCTTCGCCGCCTCGACCAGCGCCGGGATGTCCAGCCAGACGCTGCGTACCGGCGAGGTGAACACCCCGGACTGGGAGCAGAAGTGGCAGTCCTCCGGGCAGCCGCCGGTCTTCAGCGACACGATGCCCTCGACCTCGACCTCCGGACCGCACCACCGCATCCGTACCTGATGGGCGAGGTCGAGCAGGGCGGGAAGGTCGTCGTCGGAGGCGGTGAGGACGGCGAGCACGCCGGCCTCGTCGAGACCGGTGCCGGTTTCGACCACCCGCCGGGCGGCGTCGAGGATCTGGAGCATGGGCGTACCTTACAAGGCGGTCTTCGCAGTGGTGGAGGTGCAGGTGAGGGCGGCGTGACCGGGCCGGTGGGCTGGCTGGCGGCGCTGCACCGGTCGGCGGCCGACCGGGAGCGCGCCGGGCTGCGCCGTGCCCTGCGGCCCCGCCCGCCCGGTGACGCCACGGTCGACCTCGCCGGCAACGACTACCTCGGTCTCGCCCGGCATCCGGTCGTGCTGGGCGAGGCGGAACGGGCGCTGCGCGGGTACGGGCTGGGCGCGACCGGGTCGCGGCTGGTGCGCGGCAGCACCGACGCGCACCGGCAGCTCGAGGACGGGCTGGCGGACTGGCTGGGTACCGAGTCCGCGCTGGTCTTCTCGTCCGGGTACCTGGCGAACCTCGCGGCGGTACGCGCCCTCGCCGGGCCGGGCACCGTGATCGTCTCCGACGCCCACGCGCACGCCTCGCTCATCGACGGCTGCCGCATCTCCCGCGCGCCGGTCACCGTGTCCCGGCATGCCGACCCCGCCGCCGTCGCGGAGATCCTCGCCGGGTACCAGCCCGCCGACGGCGCCGCGTCCGACCCCGGCGATCCGGGGTACCGCGCGCTCGTGGTCACCGAGTCGGTGTTCTCCGTCGACGGCGACCTCGCACCGCTGGGCGAACTGCACGCGGTCTGCCGCCGGTACGGCGCGCTGCTGCTGGTCGACGACGCGCACGCGCTCGGGGTACTCGGACCGCGCGGCGCCGGTGGGGTGGCGGCAGCGGGCCTGGCGGGACAACCGGACGTGGTGGTCACCGCGACGCTGTCCAAGGCGTTCGGAGCGGCCGGGGGACTGGTCGCCGGTCCCCGCCCGCTGATCGAGCATCTCGTCGACACCGGACGGACGTTCATCTTCGACACCGCGCTGCCGCCCGCCGTCGCAGCCGGCGCCCTCGCCGCGCTGCGACTGCTGCGCGACGCCGACGCCGCACGCGCCGAACTCGTGGACCGGGCCACCCTGCTCGTCAAACGCATGGTCGACGCGGGGCTGGAGGTGACCCAGCCGGCCGGCGGGATCATCTCGGTGACCGCGCCCAGCCCCCAGGCGGCGGTCGCGTGGGCGGCGGCGTGCCGGGAGCGGGGCGTGGCGGTCGGCTGCTTCCGACCACCGTCCACACCGGACAGCCGGGCGCGACTACGGCTGACCGTGAACACCGGGGTACCGCGCGACGACTTCCTGCGCGCCCTCGACGTGATCGTGGAGTGCGCACCGTGAGCGGAACGCCGGGCAGCGCGGTGAGCGGAACGCCGGGCGGCGTCTGGCCGCCTCGCGGGCCGGTCGTGGTCACCGGTACCGACACCGGAGTCGGCAAGACGATCGTCACGGCGGCGGTGGCCGCCGCGGCGGCCACCGCCGGACTGCGGGTCGCCGTCGTCAAACCGGGTCAGACCGGTACCGCCACCGACGAGGAGACCGACGTCGCGACGGTACGGCGGCTCGCGGCTCCGGCCAGCGCGCGCAGCCTCGCCGAGTACCCGGACCCGCTGGCGCCGCTGACCGCCGCCCGGGTCGCCGGGCTGCCGGCGATCGACCTGTCCACTGCGGTGGACGAGGTACGAGCCGACGCGTCCCGGTACGACCTGGTCCTCGTCGAGGGCGCCGGCGGGCTGCTGGTACAGCTGGGGGAGTCGCCGGGCGGCGACACGGTCGCGCCGTGGACCGTCGCCGACCTCGCCGTCGCGCTCGGCGCTCCGGCGATCGTGGTGGCGCGCGCCGGGCTCGGTACCCTGAACCACACCGCCCTGACCCTCGAGGCTCTCGACCGGCGCGGAATACCGGCGTGTGTCGTCATCGGAGCGTGGCCCGCCGACCCCGGCCTCGCCGAACGGTGCAACCTCACCGACCTGGCCGGCGACCTGGCGGGTCTGGTACCGGACGGGGCCGGCGGATGGCGACCCGACGCGTTCCGCGCCGCCGCGCCCGGATGGTTGACGCCCACGCTGTTCGGCTCGGCCGGCTCGCCGAGGACGCTGCTCACCTCGACGCCCCGGTAGCGCCGCGCGAGCGTGCTCGCCCACGCGCCGCTGCGAACACCAGCCGACACGATCATCCAACGCGATACCGATGCCCAGGCTGAATATGGCCGTCCGGTGGACATCCTGGGCTTGCGCAACATCAAGGGTGCGGCAACTCTCATGGGGTCACCGGATTGGCCTCGGTTCACAGGCGTCGGGCACGCCGTCGGTCCGCAGGCGCAGCGCGGTGCGCGGTCGTCGGGACGGCGTGGCGAGGGGGTCCGCGGCATGACCAGGTCGGGCGGTGGTCCGTCCGGGGACGGCGTCGCCCTGGGCGCGCCGCAGGTCACCCGGTGGCGATCCATCCGGTACCGGCTGCTGCTGCCGATCGCGGTCGCCACGCTCGGACTGTTCACCCTCGGCTTCATCCAGGGCGAGACCGCCGCCAGCGAAGCCAAGGACGCTCGGCGCGCCCAGACGCTCTCCCACACCGCGACCGCGACCGTACGGCTGGAGCACCAGATCGAGCAGGAGATCGCCGAGACCGACGCGGTCGCGCAGCGCGGCGGCAGCGGCGCCCAACTGCTCATCGCCCAGCAGGCGCGTACCGACGCGGCGGTCGCCGAGTACCGCGCGGCGGCCCGCCAGGCAGCCGAGGCTGCCCCCGCCCTGCGCAGCCTGCTCAACGCCGCCGACACCGAGATCGGCAAGCTCGGCGCGGCGCGCGGTCTGATGAGCAAACCCGCGGCGGCGGGCAGCCAGCCGGCGGAGAACGCGTACGCCGCGGTGACCGGCGCGCTGCTCGCCGTCGCCGAGAGCCTGCCGCAGCAGATCAGCGACCAGCGGCTCGCCGGTACCGCGCGGGCGGTCGCGCTGCTCGCCTCAGCCGAGCACACCGCGTCGGTCGAGCGGGAACTGCTGCGCGACGTGTTCCACCGGGGCCGGTTCACACCGGGCGAGCAGACCCGGCTCGCCGAGCTGCGCGGCGCCGAACAGGAGCGGCTCACCCAGTTCGACCGGGTGGCGTCGACGCCGGTGCGGCAGCGGTACGCGGAACTGATGACCGGCGCGGACATCACCACGGCGCGCGACATGATCGACGCGGCGCTGCAGGTCGACCCGGACGAGAGCAGCCCGGCGCTGCGCGTCGACCCCGACGCCTGGTACATCGCGCAGAGCGACGTGCTGCGCCGACTGCACCTGGTCGAACTCGACGTCAGCACGATGCTCGACGACGACGCCCGGCAGACCCAGAACGCCGCCGACGTCCACGCCTCGATCACCGGTTCGCTCACCACGATCGCGGTCGCGGTGGGTTTCCTCGGCGCGGTCATGCTCGCGGTCCGCATCAGCCGCCGGTTGCGGAGCCTGCGCCGGGCCGCGCTGGCGGTGGCGACCACGGAACTGCCCACCGCGATCTCGTCGGTGACCAGCGCGCCGAGCCCGAGCACGGTGCGGGAGGTGATGCACGAGTCCGCCGGTAGGGCCGACGCGATCCTCGGCACCGAGCCCGACGAGATCGGCGAGGTGGCGCTCGCCCTGGCGGCTCTGCACCGGCAGGCGCTGCGCCTCGCCGCGGACCAGGCGCTGCTGCGGATGGACATCGCGGCGGTGTTCGTCGCGCTGTCCCGCCGCGGTCAGACGCTGATCCAGCGACAACTGCAGCTCATCGACGAGTTCGAGCGCGCCGAGGACGACCCGAACGTGCTGTCCCGGCTGTTCGCGTTGGACCACCTCGCCGCCCGGATGCGACGCAATGAGGAGAACCTGCTGGTGCTCGCGGGCGGCGAGCCGGGGCGGCGGTTCACCTCCCCGGTACCGCTGGTCGACGTGATCCGTGCCGCCGCCGCCGAGATCGAGTACTTCAGCCGGGTCGACGCGATGCAGATCGTCGAGCTCGACGTCCAGGCGCACGCCGTCGGCGACCTCATCCACCTGCTCGCCGAGCTGCTCGAGAACGCCACCGTGTTCTCCCCGCCCAGCAGTCGGGTACGGGTCGCCGCCCGGCGCGCCGTCGGCGACGTCGAGATCAGCATCTACGACGAGGGTATCGGCATGCCGCCCGAGCACCTCGCCGAGATCAACAAGCGACTCGCGGAGCCGTCCACGCTCACCTCCGACCTGGTCCGCACGATGGGTCTGCTGGTGGTGGGCCGGCTCGCCGCCCGGCACGACATCAGCGTGGAGCTGCGCAGCAGCCTGGGCGGGGGGACGGTGGCGCTGGTCCGGGTACCGGGGGTCCTGCTCACCGCGACCCGACCCGACGCCAACCGCCGGTTGGGGTACAGCGGACCGCTCGTTCCCGCGCCGGCGCTGTCCGCGCCGGCGACCCGCACCGTCATCGACGCCGAGCCGGTGGAGCAGCCGCCGGTACCGGCGTTCGGCGCGTCGGCGCACCTCGCTCCGGTGCGCCCCGGCACGTACGTCTCGCCGTCCGCCGCGCGGACGGGCACCGTTACGACCCACGACAGCGAACCGATGACTCAGACAGCCACCGTGACCCCAGCCGGACTGCCGCGCCGTCGCCCCGGCGGGCAGTTGAGCCACCGGCGGGTACCCGTCGAACAGGGCAGTGACGCCCTGCTCGACCCGGACGTGGTCCGGGCCCGCCTCGCCGGACTCGCCGGCGGTCTCGCCGCCGGGCAGCGCCGGCCCCAGCCGCCCGAGCCGCGGCAGTAGCCGGTACCACCGCAGACCACCGCACCCAACCCAGCAGTTCAGCGGACGGAGCACCATGACCCAGCACACCGAACCACTCAGCGACACCGCCGAGGGCGGACTCGACTGGCTGCTCACCACGTTCGTCAGCCGCGTACCGGACGCCCTGCACGCCCTGGCGGTGTCGGTCGACGGTCTCGCGCTCGCCGCCTCGGACGGCTTGCCGCCGGACCGGTGCGACCAGCTTTCCGCGATCACCAGCGGTCTGGCCAGCCTCACCGTGGGCGCGGCCCGGTGCCTGACCACCGGTCGGGTACGCCAGACCGTGGTCGACATGGACGGCGGGGTGCTGCTGGTCCTCGCCATCGGCGACCGGGCGTACCTGGCGGTGCTCGGCACTCCGGGATGCGACCTGGGGCAGATCGGGTACGAGACGGCGCTGCTCGCCCACCGGGTCGCGAGTGTGCTGGAGCCGGGCGCGCGGGTACCGGGCCAACTGTGAGCAGACGATGATCCGGGTCGGCAGCCGGTGGCTCGCCACCGCGATGATCTTCCTGACCGCGGTGGTCGGCGTCACCGGCTGTTCCGCCGCGCCGGCGGCTGCCCAGGCGTGGCACCACGGCGAACTCGCGATCGCCACGGGCAACACCACCGGCGTGTACTACCAGGTGGGCGGCGGGTACGCGGATCTGATCACCCGGCACCTGCCCGGGTACGAGGCGGTCGCGGCGCCCACCAACGGGTCGGCGGACAACCTGCGCCGGTTGAGCACGGGCGACGTCCAGGTGGCGATCTCGCTGGCGGACGTCGCCGCCGACGCGGTCCGGGGTACCGGCGACTTCGCCGGCCAGCCGATCAAGCTGCGCGCCCTGGCCCGGGTGTACAGCAACTACACGCATCTGGTGGTGCGCGCCGACGCGCACATCCACACGCTCGCCGACCTGCGCGGCAAGCGGATCTCGACGGGTACCCCGAACTCGGGCACCGAGATGATGGCGAAGCGCCTGCTGGCAACCGCCGGGCTGGACCCGGACCAGGACGTGTACCGCAAGGCGTGGTCGCTGACCGAGACCACGAACGCCATGCTCAAGGGGCAGCTCGACGCGCTGTTCTGGTCCGGTGGGCTGCCCACCCTGGGCATCAGCGACCTGTTCCGCAAGGCGCCGGGCCGTTTCGTGTTCCTGCCGCTGGACGGCGCGCTGCCGGCGTTGGAGCGCGCCTATCCGGGCGTGTACACGGCTGCCTCGATCGACCGGTCGGCGTACGGGCTGCCCGCCGACGTCCCCACGATCGCCGTGGCGAACGTGCTGGTGGTCGACCCGGACATGCCGGACGGGCTCGCGTACGACCTGACCAGGGTGCTGTTCGAGTACCACGCGGAACTCGCCGAGGTACACCCGGAGGCGCGGAACATCACCCGCGACAAGGCGCCGGAGACCGACCCGGTGCCGCTGCACCCCGGTGCCGCCCGGTACTACGCGGAAGGGTGAGGTACGCCCGCCGGACTCGCGCCCCCGCTCTGCCCGCCCGTCCCCGTACGCTGAGCGCGTGATGCGAACCTTCCCCCGGCGTCGTACCCTCCCGGTCCTCCTCGGCGCCCTGGTCGCCGTCGCCGCCGGCGGCTGCGGCAGCCCGGCAGGCGGCGGCGCGCCGAACGGCACCGGTGCCGCGACGACGTCCGCCGCACCCGCCTCGCCCTCGGCCCCGCCCCGCGACATCACCCTCGAGTTCGCGGGGGACGTGCATTTCACACAGCGCACGGCGGCTCTGCTGAAGGACCCGGCGACCGCGTTCGGCCCGGTCGCGACCGTGCTGTCCCAGGCGGACCTCGCCATGGTCAACCTGGAGACGGCGGTCACCGAGCGGGGCACGCCGCAGCCGAAGGAGTTCCACTTCCGGGCGCCCGCCAGCGCGTACCAGGCGATCAAGGCGGCCGGTGTGGACGTGGTGACCGTCGCCAACAACCACGTGCTCGACTACGGGCAGGTGGGTCTGCAGGACACGATCGACAACGCCAAGGCGGCCGGGGTACCGATCGTCGGGGTCGGGCGCAACGCGTCGGAGGCGTACGCGCCCTGGTACACCGAGATCCGCGGCACGAAGATCGCGATCCTCGCGGTGAGCCAGGTACACGAGCTGGAGTCGACCTGGAAGGCGCTGGACAACCGACCCGGCGAGGCGATGGCGTCGAACGTGACGCGGGCAGCGGCGGCGGTCGCCGAGGCGCGCAAACACGCCGACGTGGTGATCATGTACGTGCACTGGGGGCACGAGGGCGACCAGTGCCCGACATCGGAAATGAAGACGTTCGCGGCGAAGATGGCGGCAGCCGGCGCCGACATCGTCCTCGGTACCCACGCCCACCTGCTGCTCGGCGACGGCTGGCTGGGCAAGACGTACGTGCAGTACGGGCTGGGCAACTTCCTCTGGTGGTGGGACGACGCGTTCAGCAACGACACCGGGGTGCTGCGGATCACCCTGCACGACAAGAAGATCGCCAAGACCGAACTGATCCCGGCGGAGATCTCCCGCAGGACCGGTCAGCCGATCCCGTCGACGGGTGCCGAGGCGGCCCGGATCGAGAAGAAGTACACCGGGCTGCACGCGTGTACCGGTCTGGCCGCCCAGCCGAAGTCCTGATCACGACCGGTGCCGACCCGGTTGGGGGGATCCGGTTTGGCAGCCGGGCCATGCCTGGGCTAGAGTTCTGATCCGTCGCCGGGAAACACCGGAAGGCAGCGCGGACGTAGCGCAGTTGGTAGCGCATCACCTTGCCAAGGTGAGGGTCGCGGGTTCGAGTCCCGTCGTCCGCTCGGAGGCCGCCTTAGGCGCGTCACCTCGGTGGAGTGGCCGAGAGGCGAGGCAACGGCCTGCAAAGCCGTGTACACGGGTTCAAATCCCGTCTCCACCTCAGCATCACCTCGCGCGGGCGATTGGCGCAGCGGGAGCGCGCTTCCTTGACACGGAAGAGGTCACTGGTTCGATCCCAGTATCGCCCACGGTCCATACATAAAGGTGAAGGCCCCTCGGAAGAGGGGCCTTCTTCCTATTCCTGATCTTCCGGTGGTGGGGGAGTCAGCGAATCGTCAGCGAACGCCCTTCGAACGCGATCGTCTCGGCTCTGCCGAAGCGTGTGCGTGTACCGGTTCAGGGTGGTGGACGACCGGGAGTGACCCATCACCCGCGCGACCTCGTTCACCGGTACGCCGGACGAAACGAGCCACGTCGCGTACGAGTGGCGCAGGTCGTGGAAGCGCAACCCGCCGGCCGCGTGCTTGGCTACGTGCTTCACCGCGTCACGCTCTGCGGCGAACTCGGCGCACCGTTCAACGCCGCCCGCGTCCGGCCACGTCGCGCGCCACTTGTCCGGCCCCAGCTCGTCCACCTGGCCCAGTAGACCGGCCCGAACGAGCGCCGGACGCCACACACGGGCACGGAACAACGTGCGACGTAGCGGCCCGCTGGCCTGATTGGTGAAGACCTCGTTTGCCGGGCCGGCCGGAAACGCGGCCTGGTGAGCCTTGAGCAGATCCGCGGCGAACGGCGGAACCGGTACCGTTCGGCGGCCCGAGCGCGATTTCGGGAACGGTCGCATGGTGACGTTCCCCGCGACCTCAACCGCGACGCGTACCACGCGGACAGCGACGGCGTATTCGTCGCGGCAGTCCGCGCAGAACGGCTCGGCGTGTGCCATGCACGGGATGTCCCAGCCGTCCCAGTCAAAGGCGTCCCATCGCAGGCCGACGCATTCACCCCACCGGAGGCCGGTACCGGCCGCCAGGGCAACGAGCGCGCGATAGCGGGCCGGTACGGCGGGAAGAATGCGCCCGGTCACGACATCGGGCGTGACGACCTGGTCGTCAGTGTCCTTCTGTCGGATGCTCGGCAGCTTGACGCCTTCACAGGGGTTGACCCCGATCAGCCGGTCACGGACAGCGGCCTTGAATACGGCGGACGTGAGCTGGTAGCACTTCGCCACGGTCGCAGGGGAGAGCCGCTTTCCCAACTCGGTTACCCACCGCTGAACGGCGAGATGGTCAACCTTGCCGAGCGGCACGGAGCCCCACTGCGGCATGACGTGAATGCGGATGATCGATTGGTCCCGCGCCGATGTGTTGATCTGGCTGTTTCGAGCTTCCAGCCAGCGCATCGCGTACTCACCGAACCGCGTACGCCCCGCGTGCGGGTCCACGTACGTGCCACGCACGACGGCGGTTTCCGTCTCGGCGAGGAAGGCAGCGGCTTCCTTCCTGGTCTTGAACGTCTTCGCCTTCTGTCGGCCGGCCGCGTCGCGCCAGTTCGCGCGGTAGGTGCCGGCCGTGGTCTTGACGATGTGCCCCATGGTGTGGGCGTTCCTCCTGTGTCGATCGGTGGTCGGGTTGGGGTTGGTGGCGGCCGGCGTGGGTGCCGGCCGCCGCTCGGTTCGGGTCAGCGGTGGCGGTTCAGTTCGCGTTCGATGTCGTCGGTGGTGGCGTCGGGGAGCTGGTCGAGCCAGGCGTGAAAGCGACGCTTGGGGATGACCCACCGGCCGCCGAGGCGGACGGCGGGGATGTCGCCGGAGCGGACCAGGGCGTACGCGCTGCCGCGCGAGAGCGATAGCAGCTCGGCGACCTCGGTGACGGTGTAGACGGCGCGGCCGGTCATCGGCAGCACCTCGGCCGGCTCGTCACGCTGCGTCGAGGTGGTGCGGTTGTCCGATGTGGCCTGGCGGGCGGGGGCGGTGCGGTTGCGGTGGTCGGCTAGCGAGATGACGTTGCCGGTCACGGGGTGCCTCCTGGGCGGGTTTCCGGTGGTCGGACGGGTCGTGGTGCTAGTGACTAGGCGGCTGGCCAGGGTTGACGCGAGGTGCTAGCGGGGGTGCTAGGTCTAGCGGGGGGTGCCGCTAGCCCTAGCGGCCGATCCGGTTAGGGGCGGCAGGCGCTGTGCCGGTTACCGGTCGGCGGTTGCTCATCCGGTGGCGCGGTAACGGTGGGTGACGCGGCGCGCCGGTTGGATCACGCGGCCTGCCCGGTGGCGGTCGCCTCGGCGGGGGTCGGGCGCGGCCCGTGCTGTCCGGGGAGCGGCGTTCGGCGGTCGGGGTGGCGCGGGTGAGGGTGGGGGCAGGGCATCGACAGAGGCCGTTTGCGCGGCCCGCTCTACGGCCCGTAGAGCCAAGATCTGCCCTGGTTTGGTGGGATAGGTACCGGCTAGTCCGTGTAGGGCTTCTCAGCGGGCCAGTTCCCGGCGGGCACGGGGCGGCCGGGGGCCGGTGCGCGGCCACGCCGCGCGGCCGGGGACGCGTGGGGGCGGGGTATGCGTACCATCCGTACCAAGCTCGTTTTGGCTGCTCAGGGCCGGTACGGATTGAATCGCGGTACGGATTGATCCGTACCAGGGCGGTAATCCGTACCAGGGGTGACCTGGGAAAACGAGGCTGGTACGGATGGTACGGATGGGTGGCGGGAACCGAGCCGGTGGCGTGTCGGCTGGGCGGGGGAGTCGTCCCAGCCGTCCCAGCCGTCCCATTGCAGGTCAGCCCTGGGACGGCTTTTCGGCTGGGACGGCTTGAGCCGTCCCACG
>DASUXA010000013.1:0-2194 GCA_036378155.1 Micromonosporaceae bacterium
GCGGAGGGCGTGGGATTCGAACCCACGAGGACGGGGATACCGCCCTAGCGGTTTTCAAGACCGCCGCCATCGGCCACTAGGCGAGCCCTCCTGGCGAGGCGACCACATGCCCGAAAAGGCGGTCGCCGCCTGACGACAGTCTGCCAGATGACGGCGCGCTGGCGGTAAGCGCGCGATCACGTGCGACCGGCGGCGCCCCGCGCCTCGTCGTACGCGGTGACCAGGCGCTTTGGTGCCTTGTTGCGCCAGGCGCGTTCGATCAACTCGGCGACGCGCTCGGCGGACACCTTGGCCAGATCGATACGCAGCCCGACGAAGATGCTGCCGTTGCGCCAGACCTCCTGGTACACCTCCGGATCGTCGGCGACCGCCCCGTGAGCCTCGGCGGGGTCGACGCCGACCCCGAGGTGCGCGCCGCCCTTCTCCAGTCCGGCGAAGGGCTTGCCGCGCACCTTGAAGCTCGGCTGCCCGAAGTGGGTCGCCTCCTCGACCTCGGGCAGCGCGAGCGCGAGACGTCGAATCTCGTCGAGCCCGATCATGCGAGGAACTCCGTCAACACCGCGCCGACCACTTCGGGGTCGAGCATGTGGGTCTGCCCGTCGAGGGTGCGCAACTCGGCGCCGGGAATCACCTCCGCCGTTGCCCTGGCGGCGTCACGCAGGAACGCGGGGCTGGACCCACCCGCGACGACCAGGGTGGGCACCGTGACCTTGGCGGTCCGGTCGCGCGGCACGCTGCCGTCGCCGAGGAGCGCGTCGTCGTACGCGAGGGTCGGCGCGATCGCCTCGAACACCGGCCACGCCGGGGAGCCCCGCATCCCGGCGACCGTTTCGGCGGGCATGCCGACCATCCTCATGAACAATTCGACGGCGTCGCCGCGCCGACCTTCGGCGAGAGTCGACCCGAGCTTCTCGGTGTACTCCCGCTGTCGGCGGGGATCGGCGTCGGACGTGCGGTACGGCGGCTCGTACAGCGCGAGCTTCGTGATCGGCGACCCGCTCGCCGCCGCCTCGATCGCGAGCGCCGCGCCGGACGACATGCCGAACACGTACGCCGATCCGCCCGCCTCCGCGATGATCGCGTCGAGGTCCTCGACCTCGCGGGTCACCGCGTACGGCGGGGTGTCGCCGCTCTCGCCACGGCCGCGCCGGTCATAGGTGTACACCGTGAAACGCGACGCCAGGACGTGTGCGAGCGGCACCAACGGTCCGGACGCCCGGTAACACATCGCGCCGTCGACCAGGACGAGCGCCGGTCCGTCGCCGATCCGGTCGAATCCGATCAGCGTGCCGTCGCGCGACGTCACCGTGCTCATGGTCATCCCCCATCTGTCGGCGTCCGTTAGTTGGACCGCGCGCGGGACCGGAATTCGTCGGTCGCGTCGCTGTGCGGGAGCCTGCCAAGGGGGTCTGACGGTTCGGCGTCGCGACCGCGGCGGTCGGGGATAGCGCGGGTCGACGCGAAGCGCCGCCGGTCGGTACCGACGCAGGCGGTGCGGCGAGGCATTGGTTTGTCCCGCTATTCGCGACCCGCCGACGATCACCGCCCTACGCTCGGGTGGTACGGCCGCCGGGGAAGCGGCTCATCCGGGGTACCTCCGCCGGCGGCGTGCGACGGGGGTGAGGTCCATGGCGGAGATCGAAATCAAGAGCTTCGACAAGCCGGACGAGTCACGGGCTTTCGAGGCGAGCAAAGGGCAGATGGACATCGTGTACCTGGCGGGGCACATGGTCGGCTGCGGCACGTTCGAGCCGGGGTGGAAATGGTCGGTGAACGTCAAACCGATCGCCGGTACCGACAGTTGCCAGGTCTCGCACCTGGGCTACGGGCTGCAGGGGCGGATGCGGATCCACATGGACGACGGCACCGAGCGGGACATCGAACCGGGCACCGTGGTCGCGATACCGCCGGGGCACGACGCCGAGGTGCTCGGCGACGAGGCGTGCGTGTTCCTCGACTTCGGGGAGATCAGCTCGTACGCGAAGCCACGCTGAGAAGGGACGACCCCCGGGGAATTCCACGCTAGGCGTGGGCCGGCTGGACAAGGCCGGCTCCCGGGGGTCGGGTAGCTGTCTGGTATTCGCCGGCCGCCGTCACGCGGCCCCGACGAGCTCGAGTCCAGGAGGACGGCGGCTAACGGACAACCACCTCACGAGTCCAGTAACTACACAACTTTGGACCACCTCCTTTCTCG
>DASUXA010000014.1:0-3978 GCA_036378155.1 Micromonosporaceae bacterium
ACAAGTCCTTCAGCCTGTCCGGCTTCGCCGGACAGACGGTGACCATCAAGTTCACCGGCACCGAGGACAGCTCGCTGCAGACCTCGTTCGTCGTCGACGACACCGCGGTCAACGTCTCCTGAATGGATGTGGGGCGGACGCGAGCGTCCGCCCCACATCGCAACCCCTGAGGGAGTGGGGGTGGGCGCCTGCGGCGCCCACCCCCACTCGCATGTCAGGCTCCCCCGACCGGGCGCGGCGTCACCCCGCCGGGCGGGTCCGTCGGGGGCGGCGTCACGCCACCGGGTGGGCGGGGCAGCCGCCGCGTCACCGCCTCCCGACCGGTCCGCTCGACGTCGGTCAGCCGCTGGTACACCATGCCGACCTGCCGACCGAGCGCGGCGACCAGCACCGGTACCGCGGGCAGCACCCAGTCGGCGACCACGCCGCGCGGCGACAGGTGCACGATCAGCAGGGCGGAGCCCGCCGCCCCCACGGTCTCCACGAACCCGCGCCAGCCGGCGCGCCCGACCTGGGTCGCCACCGCCCGCCGGTCCGCCGGCGCGACCAGGTCCCCGACCACCCGCGCGGTACGGCGACCGAGGTGGTACCCGCTCAGACCCACGGTCACCGACACGCCCGCCACCGTCGCGGTCAGCACGTCGCGGGTCAGTACCAGCAGCGGCGTGAACACCACCGCGCCGGCGCCGACCGCGACCGCCGCCCGCTGCCAGTCCTTCTTGTCACCCGGGTACCAGTAGTACCGCGTGGTGTGTTCCGAGACGCGCTTGACGACCTGTCCCATCCGGGACCACCTCGCCGGCTAGAAGAGCACCGTGGCGAAGGTACCAACCTGATGGAAGCCGCACCGTGCGTACACGCGGCGTGCCGCGTGGTTGTAGTCGTTGACGTACAAGCTGACCGTCGGCGCGACGCGGCGCAGCGCGTCCCGCACCACCGCCGCCATCGCCGCCGTGGCAAGACCCCTGCCCCGCCACTCGGGAGCCACCCAGACCCCCTGTACCTGCGCGGTATGCCGGGTCACCACCGCCAACTCGGCTTTGAACGCGACCCGCCCGTCGATGAACCGGGCGTACGCGCGGCGCGCCCGGACCAGGTCGGCGACCCGTTCCCGGTACCCCCGCGCGCCGCCCTCCGCCACCGGCGAGATGCCGACCTCCTCGGTGTACATCGCGACCGACGCCGGAAACAGCACGTCGATCTCGTCGGGTCGGACCAGTCGTACCTCCGGATCGGCCGCCACCGGCGGCGACGCGTCCGTGGCGAGCAGCGGCTGACAGCGACGGACCTCGCGGGCAGGTCCCCATCGCGACGACAGCCGCGCCCAGATGTCCAGTACCGCGTCCGCCGGACCGACCATCGACGAGCAGGTGCGCAGGTTCGCCCCGGCGAGGTCGGCGAACGCCGCCGACGCGGCGGGCGTGGCGAGCACCGGGATCAGGTTCGCGCCGAGCCAGCACAGCGCCTCGATCCGCCCCGGCGGTCCGTACCCGAACAGCCGCCCGCGGGTCCGCCACCACGCCACCCCGCTGGTCCCGACCAGTTCGGCGACCTGGGCGGCGGCGAACGGGGCACGGTCGAGCAGCCGCTCCACCGCCTTTCGGTCGGCGTCCCCGAGCAGTCGGGCGGGCATCGTCAACACGCCTCTAGCCTGCCAGAAGGGGGCACCTGACCGCTGGTCGGACAGGTCCGACGGAACACCTGAGTACCCCGCATACCTGCCGAACGACCCTGCCCGAGCGGTACCACCGATTCCTACCGTGAGGGTATGCGCAGGGTGGTCATCATGGGTGCCGGTGGACGCGACTTCCACACCTTCAACACGGTGTTCCGGGACGACCCGGCGACGTGGGTGACGGCGTTCACCGCCGCGCAGATCCCGGGCATCGACGACCGGACGTACCCGGCGACGCTGGCGGGACCGCGGTACCCGGACGGCATCCCGATCGTGTCCGAGCGCCGCCTCGCCGACCTGATCCGGCGGGAACGCGTGGACGAGGTGGTCCTCGCCTACTCCGACCTGTCTCACCTGGACGTCATGCACAAGGCGTCGCTGGTGCTCAGCACCGGGGCGGACTTCCGGCTGATCGGTCCGGCGGCGACGATGCTGCCCTCCCGCCGCCCGGTGATCGCGGTGTGCGCCGTACGTACCGGCTGCGGCAAGAGCCAGACCAGCCGCCGGATCGGCGAGATCCTGCTGGACGCCGGTCTGCGGGTCGCCCTGGTGCGCCATCCGATGCCGTACGGCGACCTCGACCGGATGCGGGTCCAGCGGTTCGCCAGCCTCGCCGACATCGACGCCGCCCGGCCCACGGTCGAGGAGCGCGAAGAGTACGAGGCGCCGGTACGGCAGGGCATGGTGGTGTACGCGGGCGTCGACTACGCCGACATCCTGCGGCGCGCCGAAGACGAGGCGGACGTGTTGATCTGGGACGGCGGGAACAACGACTTCCCGTTCTTCGCGCCGGACCTGATGGTGACCGTGGTCGACCCGCTGCGACCGGGGCACGAACTGGCGTACCACCCGGGCGAGACGAACCTGCGTATGGCAGACGTGGTCGTGGTCAACAAGACGGACAGCGCGCCCGCCGGAGCGGTGGACCAGGTGATCGCGAACACCGGCGCGGTGAACCCGCGCGCCGTGGTGATCACCGCCGAGTCGCCGGTATCGCTGGAGCCCGGTCCGCCGCTCGCCGGGCGGCGGGTGCTGGTGGTCGAGGACGGTCCGACGATCACCCACGGCGGGCTGCCGTTCGGGGCGGGGCTGGTGGCGGCGCGCTCGGCGGGCGCCACAGAGATCGTCGACCCGAGGCGGTACGCGGTGGGGTCGATCGCCGAGACGTACCACAGCTATCCGGCGATCGGTCCGGTGCTTCCCGCGATGGGGTACGGCGACCGGCAACTGGCGGAGTTGGCGGCGACGGTACGCGCGGCGGACTGCGACACGGTCGTGGTCGGCACGCCGGTGGATCTCGGTCGCCTGGTCGATCTCGGTCATCCGGTCCGACGGGCGCGGTACGAGCTGCGCGAGACAGGTCCCGCCACGCTCGCCGGAGTCCTCGCGCCCCGGCTGGAGAAGTGGCTCGCCGACGCCCGGTGAGGCGTCCACGCGCCCCGCGCGACCGCGTGTCCGCCGGATAGCGCGGAGCCGCCCCGACCGTCGGTCGGGGCGGCTCGCGGTACCTCAGCGGATCAGGAGACGTTCACCGCCGTGTCGTCGACGACGAACGAGGTCTGCAGCGACACGTCCTCGGTACCGGTGAACTTGATGGTCACCGTCTGCCCGGCGAAGCCCGCCAGGTTGAAGGACCGGTACACGTACCCGCTGCTCGCGTTGAGGTTGGAGTACGTCGCCAGCGTCGTGCTGTTCACCTGCACGGTGAGCTTGTCGTACGCCGTCGAGGTGGTGTACTCGTCGGTGTCGATGTGCAGGTAGAACCCGAACACGTAGCTGCTGCACCCGGACGGCAGCGTGATGGTCTGCGACAGGGTGTCGGTGTGCGTGGTGCCGTACCCGTCCATCCACGCGTCGTACGAACCGGAGTGGGTCGGCTCGTACGCGCCGTACGCCCCGATCACACCCGACGTCTGCGACCAGACCGTGGCGCCGGACTCGAAGCCGGGGTTGCCCAGCTTCTGACCGCTGCTGGTGCAGCCGCCGCCACCGCCACCGGACACGCTCAACGAGTACGTCACACTGTGCGTCGCCGAACTACCGGTGCCCTTGATCGTGATCGTGTACGTGCCACCCGGCGTCGACGACGACGTGGAAATCGTCATCGTCGACGAACCACCCGACGTCACCGACGACGGAGAGAACGACGCCGACGCACCCGACGGCAGACCCGACGCCGACAACGACACCGTCTGTGCCGAACCCGCCGTGGTCGACGTCGACACCGTCGCCGACACCGAACCACCCGCGGTCACCGAACCCGACGTCGGCGACACCGACATCGAGAAATCGTTCGTGCCGCC
>DASUXA010000015.1:0-34076 GCA_036378155.1 Micromonosporaceae bacterium
CGTCGACTCGCCCTCGCCGAGGCAGTTGCCCACGGCGTCAGCCGGGCGTCGAGCCGCGAACAAGCCCTCGCCGAGGGATCTGCCCACGGCGCGAGCTGGACGTCGAGCGGCTCAGCGGGGGAACTCGAGGTCCTCCGGGTCGATCCCGAGCAGGTTCGCGACCTGCTCGACGATCACGTCGTGGATCAGATCGGCGAGGTCGTCCCGGTCGACCGCGCGCATCTCCAGCGGTCGCCGGTACAGCACGATGCGCGGGGGCACCGTGCCGCGACCCGGTCGGCCGGGCAGCAGCCGGGCGAGCGGGACGTCGCCGTCCTCCAGCACGTCCGAGTCGTACACGTTGAGATCCGGTGGCACGTCCTCGACCGCGAACTCGACTCCGGCGAGATCCTTGGCGTACCGCCGCTCCAGGCCCTCCACGGTGTCCAGGACGAGATCGTCGAAGATCTCGGCGCGGGTCCGCGACAGCGGCACCGTCGCCGGAACCAGGCGGCCCCGCAGTCCACGCCCGTGTCGGTCGCGCCGGGGGCGGCGACCGCGCGCGGGGCGCCGGCGCCGGAGGTCTGGACTGGTCACGGCGCCAGACTAGCGCCGCCCGTACCCGTGCCGGCTACGTGGACACGCGAAATCGCGGCTGTCGCGCACCCGTCAGCGCCGTCGACGTGTCGCGTGTCGCAGAGCGCCTGCGGCGTGTCGGATGACGCGCCGACGGTTGGGCGGTACCGTGCCGCCGTGAGGTCCCCTCGGCGTTGCTCCCGTAACGGCTGTCCAAGACCGGCCGTCGCCACGCTGACCTACGTCTATGCCGAGTCGACCGCGGTGGTGGGCCCACTGGCCGCCTTCGCCGAGCCGCATTCGTACGACCTGTGCGAGCCGCACGCCCGCAGCCTCACCGCGCCACGCGGCTGGGAAGTGGTTCGCCACGACGGCGAATTCGCCCCGCCACCGCCGTCCAGCGACGACCTTGTCGCGCTCGCCGAGGCGGTCCGCGAGGCAGCCCGCCCGACGTCACACGACGAGCCGCCCGCCGACGGCGGGCAGCACCTCGGACGACGAGGTCACCTGCGGGTCATCCCGCCCGCCCGCTGACCGCCGCGCCCGTTCACCGAGCGCCGCTCACCGCCGCGCGACGACTGCCCGAGCATCGGCACGGCGTGGGGCACCGGCGCGTACGCGCCGGTGCCCCACGCACCGATCGAACCGGGTACGACCGGGTCAGGCTGACGCGCCCACCGGCTCCGGTACCACGGTCGGGACGCTGTCGTCGCGTTCGATCGCGTCCGCGCCGGCCCGGTTGTACGCCTCCCGGTCGAGGATGCCCTCGCGCGCCGAGACGAGGATCGGTACCAGCGCCTGACCGCTGACGTTGGTCGCGGTGCGCATCATGTCCAGGATCGGGTCGACCGCCAGCAGCAGACCCGCGCCCGCCAGGGGCAGACCGAGCGTGCTGAGGGTCAGGGTGAGCATGACGATCGCACCGGTCAGACCCGCCGTCGCGGCGGAACCGACCACCGAGACGAAGGCGATCAGCAGGTAGTCACGGAGGCCCAGGGGTACCCCGAAGACCTGCGCCACGAAGATCGCCGCGAGTGCCGGGTACACCGCCGCGCACCCGTCCATCTTCGTGGTCGCGCCGAACGGCACCGCGAACGACGCGTACTCGGTCGGGACACCCAACCGCTGCACGACCCGCTGGGTGACCGGCAGGGTACCGATCGAGGAGCGGGACACGAACGCGAGTTCGATCGCCGGCCACGCGCCCGCGAAGAACCGGACCGGGTTCAGCTTGCCGACCGTCGCCAGCAGCGTGGGGTACACGACGAACAGCACGATCGCGCAGCCGAGGTACACGTCGCCGACGAAGGTCGCCAGCGGCGACAGCAGGTCCCAGCCGTACCCGGCGACGGCGTGCCCGATCAGGCCGAGGGTGCCCAGCGGAGCCAGCCGGATCACCCACCACAGCGCTTTCTGGGTGATCTCCAGTACCGACTTGCTCAGGTCGACCACCGGTTCCGCCTTGGGCCCGACGGCCAGCACCGCCGCCCCGGCGATCATGCCGAGCACGACGATCTGCAGCACGTTGTTGTTGACGAACGCGCCGACCACGTTGGTGGGTACCAGCCCGGTCAGGAAGTCGGTCCACGAGCCGGTGTGCGACGGCGCCTTCGCCTTGTCGACGGCGAGGTGCAGCCCCTGTCCGGGGTTGGTGAGGACACCCAGCACGAGGCCGATGGTGACCGCGATCAGCGCGGTGGCGGCGAACCCGACCAGGGTGCGTACCGCGAGCCGGGCGGCGTTCGTCACGCCGCGCAGGCTGACCACGCTGACCAGGATCGCGGTGAACACCAGCGGCGGTACCGCGAGTTTGAGCAGTTGTACGAAGATCGACCCGACTCTTTGCAGCGTGTCGGCGAGCCATGACACGTGGTAGGTCCGGGCCACGAAGCCGAGGACCACGCCGAGGACCAGACCCAGCAGGATCTGGGCCCACAGCGGGGTCCGCTTGAGGACAGCGAGCATCGGGGGAATTCCGTTCTGTGAGCGCCGGCCCCGCCGACCGCGACACGGGACGTGTCCGCGACCGGCGTGGCGACGACGGGTCGACAAAGGTTGATCCGGTACGCGACCGGGGGAGACCCCAGGACGACTGGAAGGGGAAGAGCCTCGCGCAGGCGAGGTCGGCGCGCCGCGTACGCGGCGCCGGAGGCTGGAGCCTCGCGTCAGTGAGGGAAGTCGCGCCCCGCGTCAGGCGAGGCGAGGTCGGCTACCGCCGGGGCGCGGCGGTGCGGACCGCACGGTGCGGCGGACAGACGCCGCTCGCCTGCCGTCGCAGATCGACGTACCGGCGGGAGGTCAGAAACCAGATGTTGACCATGACGGGGAACGATGTTACGCCGCTGCGGTCCTTACCGGTACCGCCCAACCGGGTGAGGGGCGGCACACCGCGACCGGTGCGCGCGGCCCGCGCGCTTGTGACCGGTGCGCGCGGCCCGCGCGCTTGCGACCGGCGCGCGGTGCAACGGCGCGCGGTGCGACCGGTGGCGCTGGTGCGTCACGCGCTGTCGTGATCGCCACGGCCGACCGGCGGCGGACCGCCAAGGCCCGGCCCGTGTCGTCACCCTTCGGTAGGCTGCCAGCGAAAGCAGGCAGAGGGGAGCAGATTCGGTGTCCGATCTCGCGAGCATCGTGAAGGCGTACGACGTCAGAGGCACGGTGCCCGACCAGCTCGACGAGCGGATCGCCGAAGCGGTGGGCGCGGCGTTCGTACGCACCCTGCGCGGCGCCGGCGAGCCGGTGCGCCAGGTCGTCATGGGGTACGACATGCGTGAGTCGTCGCCCGGGCTGTCCGAGGCGTTCGCCCGAGGCGTACGCCGGGAGGGCGTCGACGTCGTCGACGGCGGGCTGTCCTCCACCGACATGCTGTACTACGCCTCCGGCTCGCTCGACGTGCCCGGCGCCATGTTCACCGCCAGCCATAACCCGGCGCGGTACAACGGCATCAAGATGTGTCGCGCCGGCGCCAAGCCGATCGGTCAGGAGACCGGGCTCACGCAGATCCGCGATACCGCCCAGGCGATCCTGGACGGCGAGGACAGCCTGGGCGACGGCTCGGGCGCGCTCGACCGCCGCGACCTGCTCGGCGACTACGCCAAGCACCTGCGCACCCTGGTCGACCTGTCCGGCAACCGTCCGCTGACCGTGGTGGTGGACGCGGGCAACGGCATGGCCGGTTACACGGTCCCGGCGGTGCTCGGCGACGCCAAGCTCGACCCGCTGCCGCTGCGGATCATCCCGCTGTACTTCGAACTCGACGGCTCGTTCCCGAACCACGAGGCCAACCCGCTCGAGCCGAAGAATCTCGTCGACCTGCAACGCGCGGTCCGCGAGCACGGCGCCGACATCGGGCTCGCCTTCGACGGCGATGCCGACCGCTGCTTCGTGGTCGACGAGCGCGGCGAGCCGGTGTCCCCGTCCGCGATCACCGCGCTGGTCGCCAGCCGGGAGCTCGCCAAGCACCCCGGCGCGACGGTGATCCACAACCTGATCACCTCGTCGGCGGTACCGGAGATCATCCGCGAGCACGGCGGCCAGCCGGTACGCAGCCGGGTCGGGCACTCCTTCATCAAGGCGGAGATGGCACGCACCGGCGCGGTGTTCGGCGGGGAGCACTCCGCGCACTACTACTTCCGGGACTTCTGGGGCGCCGACACCGGGATGCTCGCCGCGATGCACGTGCTGGCGGCGCTGGGCAGCCAGCCGCGACCGCTGTCCGAGCTGGCCGCGGCGTACGAGCGGTACGTCGCCTCGGGCGAGATCAACTCCACGGTCGGCGACCAGCAGGCGAAGATGGCAGAGGTCGAGCAGGCGCTGGGCGGGGAAGCCGCCGAGGTCGACCACCTCGACGGACTCAGCCTGCGGTTCGCCGACGGCGCGTGGTTGAATCTGCGCCCGTCCAACACGGAGCCGCTGCTGCGCCTGAACGTCGAGGCGCCGACGGCGCAGCGGATGAGCGAGGTCCGGGACCGGGTGCTCGCGATCGTGCGCGGTTAGCGAGGAGCGAACAGATGAGTCTCGACCCCACGTTGCTGGAGATCCTCGCCTGCCCGGCGGAGCATCATGCGCCGTTGACGTACGACGCCGACGCGCAGACGCTCACCTGCACCGAGTGCGGGCGGATCTTCGAGGTGCGTGACGACATCCCGGTGCTGCTGCTCGACGAAGCCCGGGGCGGCCCGGCGGAAGGGCGTTGACGTGTCCATTGACGGTACGGCCGGGGTGCGCGGGCACCGCTCGGTCGACGAGGCCCTGCTCGACAACGCGGACGCGATCGCCGAGGCCGATCCGGGCCAGATGCTGCGGCACACCGCGTCGGCGGGCGCGCAGGTGCGGGAACTCGCCGCGCTGACCGCCGAGGCGAATCTCGCGCCGTTGGCGGACGAGGGACGGCCCAGGGCGGTCGTGGTCGCCGGGCAGGGCACCGCGGCGCGCACCGGCGACGTGCTGGCGACGGTCGCCGGACCACGCTGCCCGGTACCGGTCGTCGCGCACCGCAGCGCCGGCATCCCCGGCTGGGTCGGCGCCGCCGACGTGGTGATCGCGGTCTCCGCGTCCGGTCGCAGCCCTGAGGCGCTCGGCGCCGCCGACGCGGCGGCGCGGCGCGGCGCCCGCCTGGTGGCGATCGGCGCGCCGGACTCGGAGTTGCAGGCGGTCGCCGAGCGGGCACGAGCGCCGTTCATCCCGGTGCCGCGCCGCGCTCCCGCCCGGGTCAGCCTGTGGGCGTTGGTCGTTCCGGTGCTGCTCGCCGCGCGTGCGGTCGGTCTGGTCAAGGTCAACGAGGCCGATCTCGCCGAGACCGCGGCGCGGTTGGACGCGGACGCCGAACGCTGCCGCCCGAACGCGGAGTCGTTCGTGAACCCAGCCAAGTCGCTCGCCCTGGACCTCGCCGGGTCGATCCCCGTGGTGTGGGGGTCGTCGCCGCTGGCGACAGTCGCCGCGCGGCGGTTCGCGGACACCCTCGGCGCCAACGCGCGCTACCCCGCGGTCGCCGGGTCGCTGGGCGAGGTCGGGCGCGGGGCGGTCGGCCTGCTCGACGGGGTGTACGGCGGTATCGCCGAGGCGAGTCGGGACATCTTCGCCGACGTCGACGAGGCGGACGAGGGCGCGACCCGGCTGCGGGTGGTACTGCTGCGCGACGGTGGGCTGGGTGCCGACGACGGCGCGGACGAGCCGCTCGCGGTCGAGGAGCGGCGTGCCGAAGCGGTACAACGGCTGGCTGAGCGGCGCGGCGTGCGGGTGAGCGTGCTCACCGCCGAGGGCGCCTCCCCGTTGGAGCGCCTGGCGTCGCTGATCGCGGTGCCCGATTTCGCGTCGATCTACCTCGCCTTGGCGCACGGCTTGGACCCGATGGCGGTACCAGCCGTCTCCGAGATGAAGGAGCTAGCCCAGCCGTGAGCGCGAACGGTGGCACCAGAGCCGTCGTCGCCGCCCTGCTGGCGAACCTCGGCATCGCGGTGACGAAGTTCGCCGCCGCGCTGCTCAGCGGCTCGTCCTCGATGCTCGCCGAGGCGTTGCACTCGGTTGCCGACTCGGGCAACCAGGTGCTGCTGCTGGTCGGCGGGCGTCGGTCGCAGCGCGAGGCGACCATGGCGCATCCCTTCGGGTACGGGCGCGAACGGTACGTCTACGCGTTCATCGTGTCGGTCGTGCTGTTCGCGGTCGGCGGGCTGTTCGCGGTGTACGAGGGCGTACACAAGATCCAGCATCCCGAGGCGATCACCAGCTGGCAGTGGCTGCCGATCGCGGTACTGGTCGTGGCGATCGCCCTGGAGTCGATGTCGTTCCGCACCGCCGTCCGGGAGACCAACCAGATCCGTGGGCGCGCGTCGTGGCGCGAGTTCATCCGGCACGCCAAGGCTCCCGAACTGCCGGTCGTCCTGCTCGAGGACTCCGCTGCGCTGGTCGGCCTGGCATTCGCGCTGGTCGGGGTGGGTCTCACGCTGATCACCGGCAACGGCGTCTGGGACGGGGCGGGGACCCTCGCCATCGGGGCGCTGCTGGTGACGGTCGCGGTGATCCTCGGGGTGGAAACCAAGAGCCTGCTCATCGGCGAGTCCGCGAGCACCGACCAGACCGCCGCGATCGAGCAGGCGCTGGTCGCCGACCCGAGCGTGGAGCGGGTCATCCACATGCGCACCATGCACCTCGGACCGGACGAGTTGCTCGTCGCCGTGAAGATCGCGGTCGCCCACGACGAGACCGCCGGGCAGGTCGCGAAGGCGATCGACGCCGCGGAGGAGCGCATCAGGGCAGCCGTACCCATCGCTCGTGTGATCTACATCGAGCCCGACATCTACCGGACCGGCTGAGGTGGAACGACTGGTCAACCCGGTCCGCCAGTACGACTGGGGCTCCCGGACGGTGATCGCCGCGCTGCTCGGACGGCCCACGCCGAGCCCCGGTCCCGAGGCCGAACTGTGGATGGGCGCGCACCCGAGCGATCCGTCCAGCCTGGTACGCCCCGGCGGTCCGGTGAGCCTGGCGACCGCTATCGAGGCGGACCCCGCCGGCATGCTCGGGGCGGTGGTCGCGAAGCGGTTCGGCGCCCGCCTGCCGTACCTGTTCAAGGTCCTCGCCGCTGAGCGCCCCCTGTCGCTGCAGGCGCATCCGGACGCGGAGCGGGCAGCGGCCCGGCACGCAGCCGGGGACGACAACTATCTCGACCCGTACCACAAGCCGGAACTGCTGGTTGCGCTCACCGAGTTCGACGGTCTGTGCGGCTTCCGCGACCCCGCCGTGTCGGCGGCGGTGCTCGCCGAGTTGCGGGTACCGGCACTCGACCCGGTGATCCGTCGGCTGTCCGAGGGCTCGGTCGGCGAGCGGCTGCGCGGCGCGGTCACCGCGCTGCTGACCTGGCCGGAAGGCGACCGGAAAGAAGTCGTCGCCGAGGTCGGGGCGGCTGCTCGGGACCGCACCGGTCGTCCGGAGTACGAGGTCGCGGCGCGCCTCGCCGACCAGTTTCCGGCGGACCTCGGTGTGGTGGTGGCGCTGCTGCTGAACCATGTACGACTCGCGCCCGGTGAGGCGATCTGGATGCCGGCCGGCAACCTGCACGCCTATCTCGGCGGTACCGGAGTCGAGATCATGGCGGCCAGCGACAACGTGCTGCGGGGCGGGCTGACCAGCAAGCGGATCGACGTCGCGGAGCTGCTGCGGGTGCTGCGTTTCGAGGTGTTCGCCGACCCGGTGGTGCGACCGGTACCGGTACGACCGGGCGTGCTCACCTGGTCCGTTCCGGTCGAGGAGTTCGCGCTCGTCAAGGCGACGGTGACGCAAGGCGGTCCGGCTGTCGACCTGCCGGGTCGCGGCCCGCGCATCGTGCTGTGCGTGTCCGGGAGCGTGGAGGTCGCCACCGGCGGCGAGCGGACCCGGCTCGGCTGCGGCGAGTCGGTGTTCCTGCCGGGTGACGCGCCATGCGCGTCGTGTGCCGGTACCGGCGAGGTGTTCCAGGCGGCGGTCGACGTCTGACGCTGCGTCGTCGTAGCCGTTCGCGGCGGCGTTTCGTCCGGTCCTCGCCCCGGTGTCCGGGTCAAAGGCTGTGACCTGCGGAAATGTCTGAAACGCAGGGCGCGATCCGCTTGACACTCCCGCGCCTGAGTGTGAGTCTTCAAGTACGCAGCGTTATCGAGACGAAGGTCCGACACGCGCGGGGATCCAAACCGGGGGGAAGCGCGGGGCGGTGTCCAGGTGAGCGGAGGGGCGCTCCCTGGCACTGCCCCGCGCGTTATATGTCCGCCTCATCCCGCTCCAGCTTGCCCTGAGTGGCGACACGTACAGTGGGATCGTCGCGCAGATGTCCACCTGATTCTGGAGAACGCCTGTGACCAGCACGCTGTCACCGAACACCGCGTCCGTTCGCCCCCGGAGCCTCGCCGAGGGCGACTTCAAGGTCGCCGACCTTTCGCTCGCCGCGTTCGGACGTAAGGAGATCCAACTCGCCGAGCACGAGATGCCCGGTCTGATGGCGGTACGCCGCGAGTACGCCGACGCGCAGCCGCTGCGCGGCGCGCGCATCACCGGGTCGCTGCACATGACGATCCAGACCGCGGTACTCATCGAGACGCTGGTCGCGCTCGGCGCGCAGGTCCGCTGGGCGTCCTGCAACATCTTCTCCACCCAGGACCACGCCGCGGCAGCGGTCGTCGTCGGTCCCGACGGCACGGTCGACGAACCGCGCGGCGTGCCGGTGTACGCGTGGAAGGGCGAGAGCCTCGACGAGTACTGGTGGTGCACCGAGCAGGTGCTGGTCTGGCCCGACGGGCAGGGCCCGAACATGATCCTCGACGACGGCGGTGACGCGACGCTGCTGGTCCACAAGGGCGTGCAGTTCGAGCGTGACGGCGCGGTGCCGTCGCCGGAGACGGCCGACAGCGAGGAGTACGCGGTCATCCTGCGGCTGCTCGCCCGCTCGCTGTCCGAGGACGGTCAGCGGTGGACCCGGATCGCGAACGCCATCAAGGGCGTCACCGAGGAGACGACCACCGGTGTGCACCGGCTGTACGAGATGCAGGCGTCCGGCACCCTGCTGTTCCCGGCGATCAACGTCAACGACTCGGTGACCAAGTCGAAGTTCGACAACAAGTACGGTTGCCGCCACTCGCTGATCGACGGCATCAACCGCGCCACCGACGTGCTGATCGGCGGCAAGGTCGCGGTGGTGTGCGGGTACGGCGACGTGGGCAAGGGTTGCGCCGAGTCGCTGCGCGGCCAGGGCGCCCGCGTCATCGTGACCGAGGTGGACCCGATCTGCGCGCTGCAGGCAGCGATGGACGGGTACCAGGTCACCACGATCGACGACGTGGTGGAGACCGCCGACATCTTCGTCACCGCGACCGGCTGCAAGAACGTCATCACGGCGGAGCACATGAGCCGGATGAAGCACCAGGCGATCGTCGGCAACATCGGGCACTTCGACAACGAGATCGACATGGCTGGGCTGGCGCGCCTGGACGGGGTCCGCAAGGTCAACATTAAGCCGCAGGTCGACGAGTGGGTGTTCCCCGACGGTCGCGCGATCATCGTGCTGTCCGAAGGGCGGCTGCTGAACCTGGGCAACGCGACCGGGCACCCGAGCTTCGTGATGTCGAACTCCTTCACCAACCAGGTGATCGCCCAGATCGAGTTGTTCACCAGGACCGACGAGTACCCGCTCGGCGTGTACACGCTGCCGAAGCACCTGGACGAAAAGGTCGCCCGGCTGCACCTGGACGCCCTCGGCGTGAAGCTGACCCGGTTGTCGAAGGAGCAGGCAGAGTACCTCGGTGTGCCGGTCGACGGTCCGTACAAGGCGGAGCACTACCGGTACTGATCGAGTCGCGACGGCGGCGCCCCGAGCCGAACGGCTCGGGGCGCCGCCGCCTGTCCGAGCTGTCCGAGGGTCGCAGGTCGGGGCGCCGCGCCGCCTGAGCCGCCGTCTGTCGGAGGGTCGCGTTGGGGGGGGCGCCGCGGGCCGGGCTGTCGCGCCGGGCCTGGCGGCGCCGGCGTGACGGTACCGGAAAGGGGTACTTCCAGGCTCGCGGCCGCTTGACGGGGGCAGGCGCGGCTAGGCTAAGGTAAGTCTGACCTAAGTAAGGATTGCCTTACTAAACTCGGATCTCGGGAGCGTCCCGTGAGCCACGCTGTTCTCGGCAACTACCTCATCGGTCTCCGCGAGGGGCTGGAGGCGACTCTGGTCGTCAGCATCCTCGTCGCGTTCCTGGTCCGATCCGGGCGGCGCGAGCGCCTGGCTCAGGTCTGGGCCGGCGTCGTGGCGGCGGTGCTGCTGTCCGTCGGGTTCGGCGCGCTGCTCACCTTCGTCGCGGAGGACCTGCTCAGTCCGGCTGGGCACGAACTGTTCGACGCCGTCACGTCGGTCGCCGCCGTCGCGTTCGTCACCTGGATGATCTTCTGGATGCGGCGTACCGCCCGTCGACTGTCCGGCGACCTGCGGGGAAAGCTGGCAGACGCGTTGAGCATGGGCGCGTTCGCCGTAGTCGGCATGGCGTTCCTCGCCGTGGTCCGCGAAGGGCTGGAGACGACGCTGCTCTTCTACGCCGCCGCGCAGGGCGCGACCACCTCCCGCGGCCCGCTGCTCGGGATCACGTTGGGGGTGGCGACCGCTGTGGCGCTCGGCTACCTGATGTACCGCAGCGCTGTCAAGATCAACCTGAGCAGGTTCTTCACCTGGACCGGGCTGCTGTTGATCCTGGTCGCGGCCGGCATCTTCAAGTACGGCATCCACGACTTCCAGGAGTCCGGCGTGCTGCCCGGCGGCGAGACGCACGCCTTCGACATCTCCGCCTGGTTCAACCCCGACACCTGGTACGCGGCCCTGCTCGGCGGAATGTTCAACATCTCGGCGACGCCCTCGGTGCTCGAGGTGGTGGCGTGGTTCGCCTACGCGGTACCGGTCCTCGTGCTGTTCCTGTGGCCGTCCCGCCCCGCGAAGGCGCCCGCCTCCGCCGACCGGGCGGCTGCGACCCCGGCTGCCGTGGCGGGCGCGCAGAGCAACGGGTCGCGCACGTCGGCGGACGCGCCGGCGAGCCGTACCTGAGCCGACGGTGCGGCCTCGCCGTGCGGTGGGCGAACAACCGCCGTCGCCGCTCCCGTTCACCCGACCGTTCCGACCCCCTGGAGAGTGACGTGCGCCGGACGAGCGTCCTGACCCTCGCGCTGGCGGGTACCGCCGCGGGCCTGCTGACCGTCGCGGGCTGCGGCGCAGGCGACTCCGCAGCCGCCCAGTCGGTCGCGGTGACCGCGACGGACACGACCTGCGCGCTCGCCCGTACCGACCTGCCGGCGGGCACCACCGAGTTCACGGTGACGAACAAGGGCACTAAGGTGACCGAGTTCTACGTGTACGGCTCGGACGGCAGCGTCAAGGGCGAGGTGGAGGACATCGGGCCGGGGGTCACCCGGTCGCTGCGGGCCGACCTGAAAGCCGGGCAGTACGAGGCTGCCTGCAAGCCGGGCATGACCGGGGACGGTATCCGCACCAAGCTCACGGTGAGTGGCTAGGCAAATACCGTTCGTTTATCTTGTCGCGCGCTCGTGTCCTTTCGGGCGCGCGACGTCCTGGTTGTACAAACCATGGTCGTGTGACGGCTACGTGCGCTGCCCGAACGTCGCGCGATTCGCCGTCGCGTCCGGGCGACGGCGTGCCGCAGGGGTGCGACCGCAGCTCGCGCCGCGGCGGCGGGGACCGGTCCACCACCCAGGTCCTGCTGGTCGTACCAGTCGCGACGGTCGCCCGGAGGGCGGCGTGACGCACCGGTTCTGGTACGCCTGGTCGGATATTTCCGGTCAGGTCAGTCGGGAGTGGTGGGCTGATATATCCACTCAGTCACTAAACTCTGACCCTTCGGATGAGGTCCATAACTTCGGCACGCCAGGTCCATAACGGGAGAGTCACGAATCACCTGCGCCTCTTTGCAGCAGGCGCGCGCCGTCGTTTCCTTTAGGCACTACAACGCAGCCCGGCTGGTCGAGGTCCGGAATCCCGGACCAGACTCAGCCTGGCCGGCTGCGGTAGCCGACTGGAGGGGACATGCGCACATCGAAGAGGCTCGCGGGCCTCGTCGCGGTCGGCGCCGCCTCGCTGCTCGTGGTCTCGGGATGTGGTGGTGGGAGCAAGGACAACGGCTCCCAGCAGCACAACTCGGCGAGCTTCGCGGACTGCGCCACCAAGCCGAACGACTGCAACGGCGGTAAGACGAAGCAGGGCGGGACGCTCACCTACACGATCGAGAAGAAGATCACCGGTTGGAACCTGCTCGACGCGGACTCCAACACGTTCGACTTCGCGGAGGTCCTGGACGGCGTGCTCCCGCAGCCGTTCCTCGTCTACCCGGACCTGTCCGTCAAGATCAATGACGACATGATGGTCTCGATCGAGCAGACCAGCAGCAACCCGCAGACCATCGTGTACAAGATCCGCCCCGAGGCGGTCTGGGACGACGGCACGCCGATCAGCGCGGACGACTTCATCTACGCGTGGAAGACGCAGAACGGCAAGGACTGCCCGGACTGCTCCGCCGCGTCGACCGCCGGTTACGACCAGATCAAGTCGGTTACCGGCTCGGACAACGGCAAGACCGTGACCGTCGTGTACAACACGCCGTTCACCGACTGGAAGCAGCCGTTCTCGCCGCTGTACCCGGCGCACATCGCCAAGCAGCACGGTGACCTGGCCGCCTCGTGGAAGTGGTTCAACGAGAACCAGCCGACCTACTCGGCCGGTCCGTTCAAGATCTCGGACTACCAGAAGGACGTCTCGGTCACCGAGGTGCCGAACCCGAAGTGGTACGGCAAGGTCAAGCCGAGCCTCGACAAGCTGGTCTTCCGCATCATCACGGACCAGTCGCAGGAAGTTCCGGCCCTGCAGAACAACGAGGTCCAGGCGATCTACCCGCAGCCGAGCCAGGACATCGTCGACCAGGTCAAGGCGCTGCCGAACGTGCAGTACATGCTGGGCAAGGGTCTGGTCTGGGAGCACCTCGACCTGAACCTGAAGAACCCGCTGCTCGCCGACAAGGCGCTGCGTCAGGCGATCTTCACGGCGATCGACCGCCAGGCGATCATCGACAAGACGGTCGGCCAGTTCGTTCCGGGCATGAAGCCGCTGAACAACCACAACTTCGTACCGGGCCAGGACGGCTACAAGGACACCATCACCTCGACCGGCCAGGGCGCCGGCAAGGTGGATGACGCCAAGAAGATCCTGACCGACGCCGGGTACCAGGGCGTGGGCACCGACCTGAAGACCAAGGACGGCAAGCCGGTCACCCTGCGGATCAGCTACACCAACGGCAACACGCTGCGTAAGGCGAGCTGCGAGCTGATCCAGTCGCAGTTGAGCCAGCTGGGCATCAAGGTCACCATCGTCCCGATCCAGTCGCTGGGCAAGACCCTGAGCTCGGGTGACTTCGACATCATCATCTTCGCGTGGGTCAGCACGCCGTTCCCGTACGCCGGTGCGATCCAGCTGTGGGGCAGCACCAGTGACAGCAACTACGGTCACTGGACCAACGCGGAGAGTGACAAGCTGCTGAAGGACGCGGCCGCGGAGACGGACCAGAAGAAGGCGACGGACGACCTGAACCAGGCCGACCAGATCATGTCCAACGACGCGTACGTGCTGCCGCTGTTCCAGAAGCCGACGTTCCTCGCGGTGTACACGAACTACGCGAACATCCGCGACAACGCGACGAACCAGGGCCCGCCGTACAACACCCAGGAGTGGGGCCTGCGCGCCTCCTGACGGACGTGTCCGTCAGCACGCGCTAGCCGCACAGCAACCAGTAGTCGGACCCCGGACGCCCCCGGCGTCCGGGGTCCGACTACTGTGGCCCCAGTCCGCCGGAAGGTCCCCGATGCTCTCGTTCATCATTCGACGAATCTTTATATCGATTCCGATCCTGATCGGATCGACGATTCTAGTATTCATCATGGTCAAGCTTTCCGGCGATCCGCTGGAATACTTGAAGTTGCGCAACCCGCCGCCGCCGCACCAGACGATCCTCAACGAGGAGCACCGGCTGCACCTGGACAAGCCGATCTGGGAGCAGTACTGGATCTGGCTCCGTGACCTGGTGCTCCACGGCAACTTCGGTCCGTCGGTCCACCCGACCACCGACATCGGTCACGAGATCGGCAACCGGTTGTTCGTGACGCTGCGCCTGGTGCTGCTGGCGGTACTCATCGCACTGATCTTCGCGGTCATCACCGGCGTGGTCAGCGCGATCAAGCAGTACACGGTGACCGACTATACATTTACGTTCGTCGGGTTCCTGTTCCTCGCGATGCCGACCTTCTGGTTCGCGATTCTGCTGAAGTCGTTGGGCATCTGGATCAACGGTCTGGACGGCGATCCACAGACACAGATCTTCTACACCATCGGCGATAAGTCGGTGTTCCTCACCGACAACTCCGGCTGGTCGGTGTTCAAGGACGTCCTCGGCCACCTGGTACTGCCGGTGATCGTGCTGGGCCTCGTCTCGTACGCCGCGTGGAGCCGGTTCCAGCGGGCATCCATGCTGGAGGTACTCAACAGCGACTACGTGCGCCTCGCCCGCGCCAAGGGGTTGCGCTCGCGCAAGGTCCTGGTACGCCACGCGCTGCGTACCGCGCTGATCCCGCT
The DNA here is from genome assembly GCA_036378155.1 of Micromonosporaceae bacterium. GTDB lineage: Bacteria > Actinomycetota > Actinomycetes > Mycobacteriales > Micromonosporaceae > DASUXA01. The sequence continues at coordinate 14,675 of DASUXA010000015.1, forward strand.
CACCACGGTGACCGCGCTGGACATCGCGACGCTGCTCGGCGGCACAGTCATCACCGAGCGGGTGTTCCAGTGGCACGGCATGGGTGAGTTCTTCCTCGACGCGGTGTCGGACAAGGACGCGAACGCGCTGCTCGGCTGGCTGCTCGTGTCCGCGATCATCGTGATCACGTTCAACCTGATCGCCGACGTGCTGTACGGCATCCTGGACCCGAGGATCCGCTATGAGTGACCAGTTGAAGACCGGCTCCCAGTCGCCGACGACACCGCCGGCGCAGCGCACCGGCGGACAGGTCGAGCGCGAGTTCACGGTCCGCGACCGCAGCCAGTGGCAGCAGGCGTTCCGCCGGTTCCTGCGGCACCGGCTCGCGTTCGGCAGCCTCGTGGTGTTCCTGCTGATCGTGCTGGTCGCGTTCATCGGACCGCACGTCTGGAAATACACCTACACGTCCATCACGCCGGACAACTCACAGCCGCCGTCGCTGGCGCACCCGTTCGGCACGGACAGCCTCGGGCACGACGCGTTGGCCCAGGTGCTGCGCGGTCTTCAGCAGTCGGTCAAGGTGGCGCTGTCCATCGCGCTGTTCGCCACCATCGTCGGCACGCTGTGGGGCGGCATCTCCGGGTACTACCGGGGCCTCATCGACTCGACGCTGATGCGCTTCGCCGACCTGATCCTCACCATTCCGGGTCTGGCGTTGGCCGCGGCGCTGGCGAACAACGTGGGCGGCGCGTGGTGGATGATCGCGCTGATCCTCGGCTCGCTGAGCGCGCCGTACGTCGCCCGCGTCGTGCGCGGCATGGTGCTGTCCCTGCGTGAGCGGGAGTTCGTCGAGGCGGCTCGCGCGCTGGGCGCTTCGGACTCCCGGATCATCCTGCGCCACCTGGTACCGAACGTGCTGGCTGTCGTCATCGTCAACGCGACCCTGCTGGTGGCGACCGGCATCCTCGCCGAGACCGGGCTGTCGTACCTCGGGTTCGGGGTGCGCGCGCCGGACACCTCGCTCGGGTTGCTGATCTCCGACAACCAGACCGCGGTCACCACCCGTCCCTGGCTGTTCTACTTCCCGGGTCTGTTCATCATCCTGATCGCCCTGACGATCAACTTCGTCGGTGACGGACTCCGGGACGCGCTCGACCCACGACAGACGAGGCAACGCCGATGACAGTGAGCACGAACATCCAGCTCAACCGCCCGGCATCCGATCCCGACCTGCTGCTCGACGTACAGGACCTGACCGTCGAGTTCCCCACCGACGACGGGGTGGTCCAGGCTGTCCGCGGGGTGAGCTACCAACTGCGCCGTGGCGAGTCGCTCGGCATCGTGGGCGAGTCGGGCTCCGGCAAGTCGGTGACCTCGCTGGCGATTCTCGGGCTGCTGCCGAAGACCGCGCGGATCAAGGGTTCCGTCCGGTTCCGGGGCGAGGAGCTGCTCGGCAAGAGCGACGACGAGTACTCGAAGATCCGTGGCAACAAGATCGCGATGATCTTCCAGGACCCGCTGACCTCGCTGAACCCGGTGTACACGATCGGATACCAACTGTCCGAGGCGGTGCTGGCGCACCACGACGTGTCCAAGGCGGAGGCTCGCAACCGGTCCATCGAGTTGCTGCGCACCGTCGGCATCCCGTACCCGGAGCAGCGGGTCGACAACTACCCGCACGAGATGTCCGGCGGTATGCGGCAGCGGGTGGTGATCGCCATCGCGATGGCGAACGACCCGGACGTGATGATCGCCGACGAGCCGACCACGGCACTCGACGTGACCGTCCAGGCTCAGGTGCTCGAGGCGCTGGAAGCCGCCCGCGAGGAGACCGGGGCGGCGCTGGTTCTGATCACCCACGATCTGGGGGTCATCGCCGGGCACGCCGACAAGATCTGCGTCATGTACGCCGGCAAGCTGGTCGAGAAGGGGTCGATCGACGACGTCTTCTACCGCCCCCGGATGCCGTACTCGCTGGGTCTGCTCGGCAGCCTGCCCCGGGTCGACGAGGGCGGTCGGCAGCGGCTGACCCCGATCAGCGGCTCACCGCCGTCCCTGGTGAACCTGCCGCCCGGCTGCCCGTTCACGCCCCGCTGCCCGCTTGCGCAGGACGTCTGCGAGGAGCGGGAGCCCGACCTGGTAGCCACCGACTCGCCGAGCCACGAGGCCGCCTGCCACTTCCATGAGCGGCTGGTCGGCGTCAGCTCGGAGCAGTTGTTCGGAACGACCGCGGTGGACGACGAGCTGCCGGCGGATGTGGAGGTACAGCCGTGACCACGCAGAACGTGGGCAGCTCGACGACCGGGGCGACCGCGACCGCCGAGCCGGCGCCGGTCGTCTCGGTACGCAACCTGGTCAAGCACTTCCCGGTGCGGTCCAAGGGCGTGGTCCGGCGGCGGGTCGGCGACGTGCACGCGGTCTGCGACGTGTCGTTCGACCTGTACCCGAACGAGACGCTGGGCGTCGTCGGCGAGTCGGGCTGCGGCAAGACGACGACCGGTCGGCTGCTGCTCAACCTGGTACCGGCGACCTCGGGTCAGGTGCTGTACGCCGGGCGCGACCTGACCGGGCTGAGTCCTCGGCAGATGCGCGGCCTGCGGCGCGACCTGCAGATCGTGTTCCAGGACCCGTTCGCCTCGCTCGACCCTCGGATGACGATCAACGAGATCGTCGCCGAGCCGCTGCGGATCCACGGGATGTACGGCAAGGCGGACGAGGGCCGGACAAAGGTCCGTGAGCTGCTGCGTACCGTGGGGCTCAACCCCGAGCACGGCAACCGGTACGCCCACGAGTTCTCCGGTGGTCAGCGGCAGCGCGTCGGCATCGCCCGCGCGTTGGCGTTGCGCCCCAAGGTGCTGGTACTCGACGAGCCGGTGTCCGCTCTGGACGTGTCGATCCAGGCGGGCGTCATCAACCTGCTCGAGGACCTGCAGGAGGAGCTCGGCCTGTCGTACCTGTTCATCTCGCACGACCTGTCGGTGGTCCGGCACATCGCCGACCGGGTCGCGGTGATGTACCTGGGCAAGATCGTGGAAACCGCGCCGGTGGAGGACCTGTTCACCGCGGCGGCGCACCCGTACACCCAGGCGCTGATCTCGGCGATTCCGCTGCCCGACCCGCACAAGGAACGGGCACGGCAGCGGGTCATCCTGACCGGCGACGTACCGAGCCCGGTGAACCCGCCCAGCGGGTGCCGGTTCCGGACCCGGTGCCCGAAGTTCGCCGAGCAGTTGAGCGAGACCGAGCGACGTAAGTGCGTCGATGAGATCCCGGCGCTCGCGGACCGGGGTGTGGGGCACCCGACGGCGTGCCATTACGCCCAGCCCAAGCAGGTGGTCTGACCCCGGAGTTCTCGACGGCGGGCCGGTCGCGTCGCGACCGGCCCGCCGCGCTCGACGGGGCGCGCAGCGGCGCTGTCCACAGCCGTGGCGTGCCGGATTACCGCCCGGCGCGGCGTGATGGAATATTGGTCGCATGAGAGCCCGCGTCCTGGTGGTCGATGACGATCCCGCGCTCGCCGAGATGCTCGGTATCGTGCTGCGCAGCGAAGGCTTCCAGCCGTCGTTCGTGGCCGACGGCGAGCGTGCCCTGACCGCCTTCCGTGACGTGCGCCCGGACATCGTGCTGCTCGACCTGATGTTGCCCGGCATGAGCGGGCTGGATGTGTGCCGGGCGGTGCGTGCCGAGTCCGGCGTACCGATCGTCATGCTGACCGCGAAGAGCGACACCGTCGACGTGGTGCTCGGTCTGGAGTCCGGCGCCGACGACTACGTGGTGAAGCCGTTCAAGCCCAAGGAACTGGTCGCGCGGATGCGGGCGCGGCTGCGCCGGGGCGAGGACGCGGCTCCGGAGTTGCTGACCATCGGGCCGCCGGGCAACCAGATCACTATCGACGTGCCGGCGCACACCGTGACCCGCGACGGCGTCGAGGTCAAGCTGACGCCGCTGGAGTTCGATCTGCTGGTCGCCCTTGCCCGCAAGCCGCGTCAGGTCTTCACCCGCGAGGTGTTGCTGGAGCAGGTCTGGGGATACCGGCACGCCGCCGACACCCGGCTGGTCAACGTGCACGTGCAGCGGCTGCGCGCCAAGATCGAGCCGGATCCGGAGCGTCCGGAGATCATCCTGACCGTGCGTGGCGTCGGCTACAAGGCCGGCACCGGATAGTCCGCCATGTCCCACCTCGACGATCTCCTCAACCTCGCCGATCGGATGCGTGCCGCGCCCACGAGCCGACGCGTGCGCCGCGCGCTGCGCGCGGTCCGGCTCGGGGTGTCCCGTGTCGCGCCTGGACCGGCGACCGTGGTGGCGCAGCGCGCCACGCTGCTCTGGGCGGCGCTGCGCCGTGCCTGGCGACGTTCGCTGCAGCTGCGCATCGTCACGCTCACGCTGCTGCTCTCCGGTCTGCTGGTCGCGGCGTTCGGGGTACTGGTCGCCCGGAACATCACCCACGGGCTGCTGGAAGCGAAGCAGCGCTCGGCGCACGAGCAGGTGCTCAACGGCGGTCAGTACGCCATGCGCCAGTTGAGCACCATCACCGACCCGGACGACCCGGCGCTGCTGCCCACTCTCACCGACATTCCGGCCAAGCTCGCCAGCCCGCCCGAGCAGGGCAGCGGAGCGTTGGTCGTGATCGTGCCGGAAGGGCTGCGGGTGGACACGAGGCTGCTGCCGAACCAGGACAAGCTCGGCGCGGTGCCAACTGCGTTGCGTAGCAAGGTAACTGCGGAGGGCAAGATTTACCGGCAGCGGCTGAACGCCGACCCGGACGGGCGCGGTCGCCGTCCGTACCTGGTGTACGGCGAGCCGATCCCGGTGCCCAGCACGCTGAGCGGCAGCGCCTTCCAGCTGTACTACCTGTTCCCACTCGACGACGAGGTCCAGGCCGTCGACGTCGTCCGCAACACGGTCATCATCACCGGGCTGGCGCTGGTCATCCTGCTCGCCTTCATCGCGGCGCTGGTGACCCGGCTGGTGGTGCGACCGGTACGGCAGGCGGCGCGCACCGCGCAACGGCTGTCCGCCGGGCTGCTCGACCAGCGGATGGAGGTACGCGGCGAGGACGACCTGGCGCGGCTCGCGGCGTCGTTCAACCAGATGGCGGCCAACCTGCAGCGGCAGATCGTCCGGCTGGAGGAGATGTCGCGACTGCAGCGGCGCTTCACCTCGGACGTCTCCCACGAGCTGCGCACGCCGCTGACCACGGTGCGGATGGCGGCGGACCTCATCCACTCGTCGCGCGACGAACTCGATCCGGCGATGGCGCGCGCGGCGGAACTGCTGCACGACGAACTCGACCGGTTCGAGGAGTTGCTGACCGACCTGCTGGAGATCAGCCGCTTCGACGCCGGTTTCGCGGCGCTCGACGCCGAACCCGCCGACGTCGTCGGCATCGTGCACCGGGTGGTGGAGCGCCTGGCGCCGGTCGCGGACCGGGCCGGGGTGCGTGTCGAGTTGGACGTACCGGACGGTGACGTGATCGCCGAGGTCGATCCGCGTCGGGTCGAGCGCGTGCTGCGCAACCTCGTCGGCAACGCGATCGAACACGGTGAACGGCAGCCGGTGCGGATCACGGTACGCGTGGACGACGCCGCGGTCGCGGTGACCGTGCGCGACCACGGCGTGGGGCTCAAGCCGGGCGAGGAGAAGCTGGTCTTCAACCGGTTCTGGCGGGCCGACCCGTCGCGGGCGCGGCAGACCGGGGGGACCGGTCTTGGACTGTCGATCAGTCTCGAGGATGCCCGGTTGCACGGCGGCTGGTTGGAGGCGTGGGGTGCGCCCGGACAGGGCGCGCAGTTCCGGCTCACCCTGCCGGTACGCGCCGGGGCACGGCTGGTCTCGTCGCCGCTGCGGTTGGTGCCGGACGACGCCCGGCTGGCGACCGACGAGCCGGTACGCCCCACCGTGGAGCCTGGGCAGCCCGGTACCCGGGCGCTGCCCGCGCCCGTGCCCGCGACCCCGGTCGCGTTGCCCGCAGCGACCACGCCCCGCACCAGGCCGGCAGCGGTCGGAGGCGACGGTGGCTGAGACGAGGCGGCGAGTCGGTCTGCTGGCCCTCGTCGTGTCGGTGGCGCTGCTGGTCGCCGGCTGCGGCGTGCCCACGGACCGGGCTCCGGTGTTCGACGGCACCGGTCCCGGCGCTGCGCAGGGCAACAAGCAGGGCGAACAGCAGCCACCCGGACCGGACACCAGAAACCCGAGGGAGCTGGTGGAGCGGTTTCTGCAGGCTCCGGCGGGCAAGCCGGACGCGCCGGCGGACAAGGTACGACCGTTCCTCACCCCCGACGCGGCACGCACCTGGCAGCCGGTACCAGGCAACGGCATCGTGGTCGCCCGGCACGCCATCGGGGCGGTCACCCAGGACATCCCGAAGATCGGGTGGTACACCGTCGAGTTGAGCCTGGACGTCATCGGGGTGCTGACCGACAAGGGGGTGCTCGACCCGCCCGGCCCCGGACCGTACCCGTGTCCGAAGAAGCAGCCCTGCCAGCTCCAGCTGATGCCGAACGACGACGACAGCGCGCTGCGCATCGTCAACCCGCCGGACGGTCTGCTGCTCAGCGACGCCGCCCTGGAAACCTGGTACCAGCCGCACGCCATCTACTTCTGGGACACCGAGCGCCGGGTACTGGTACCGGATCTGCGCTACCTGCCGCTCGCCTCGACCTGGGCACAGTGGCAGACCGTGGTCGACTGGCTCATCGCCGGTCCTTCGGACTGGCTGCGACCGGCGGTCAACGCGCTGCCCGACGGTACCCAGGTGCTCGGGCGGGTCACCATGGACGACCAGAACCAGCACCTGGTGGTCAACCTCAACGCCAAGGCGGCGACCGAGGAGGACCGCGCCAAACTCGTCGCTCAGTTGCGCTGGTCCCTGCGCCCCCAGTACACGGGACCGGTGGAGTTGCAGATCGCCGGCGCCAAGGTACAGGTCGACGGCTGGTCCAGCGGCTACCTCGACGACAACCCGGCACGCACCGCCCGGCAGAGCGACGTCGACCGGTACGCGGTGATCGACGGCAAGGTCGGTCCGATCGACGCGCCCTCCACTGGGGACGCGAACGCGGTGCTCACCAGCCCCGACAACAGTCGCGTGGTGTCGGCGGCGATCTCCCGCGACCGGCAGGTGGCGGCGCTGGTGCGTAGCGCGCCGAACGGCAGGGTCAGCCTGGAGATCGGTCGCGCCAGCCGGGACGGCGGCAGCGCGTACCAGGACACCAGGCTGTCGGCGCGCGCGATGAGCCGCCCGGTGTGGTTCAACGGCCCGAACGGCAGGCTGTTGTTCGTGGCCGCCGACGGCGTGCTGTACCTGTGCACCGTCACCGCGTCCTGCCGACCGGCCACTCCCGACGGTGTGACCGGGGTGAGCGCGGTAGCGGTGGCGCCCGACGCTCGTCGGCTCGCCCTGGTGGCGGGAGGCAAGATGTACGTCGCCGCGATCGCGCACAGCAATGCGACGGTGGCGGTGATGTCGCCCCGCCTGGTACCGACCGGGTTGACCGCGCAGACGGCGGTCGCGTGGAGCGAGGAGGATCGGCTGGTGGTCGCCGGTCGCGACGGCGAGACGGTACTCAGCGAGGTGACCGTCGACGGCGGGGTGCGCAAACTCCTGCCGAAGCTGGGCACGGTCACGGTCACCCAGCTCACGGCGTACGTCGACGACCCCAGCGACGGTCCCGCGCTCGGCTCGGTGATGCTCCAGTCCACCCCAGCCCGCGCGTACGAGGTCTTCAACACGATGGTGCTGGCGATCCAGGCGCCGCAGCCGAAGCCCGCCCCGTCCGGCGGCGGCGAGGCGCCCGCCCCCGTGGTCAGCGCCCCGTTCTTCCCGGACTACTGACGTGGTCGGCTGGTTGGGCGAGGCGGTGGGCGGCCTCGCCGACCTCATCCTGCCGACCCCGTGCGCGGGGTGCCGGGCGCGGGGCGACCGCCAGATCTGCGCGATGTGCCGGGCGCGACTCGACGCGTCGCGCCCGCACGCCACGACGCCGACCCCGGCACCGCCGGGCATGCCGGCGTGCTGGGCGCTCGGCGGGTACGAGCCGCCGCTGCGCGACCTGCTGCTGGAGTACAAGGAGCGGGGCAGGCACACGCTCGCCACGCCGCTCGGCGACCACCTCGCGCGCGTGGTGGCGACCGTGGCGCCCGGCAGGGCGGTGCTGCTGGTACCGGTACCGGCGACCGCCGCCGCGCGCCGGGAGCGCTTCGGCGACCACATGCTGCGGCTCGCCCGGCGCGCCGCCCGGCGGCTCGGTACCGCCGGTCAACCGGCTGCCGTCGCCACGGTGCTGCGTGCCCTGCCCCGGCAGGACTCCACCACACTCGACGCGGCGGGGCGCGTCCGCGCCGCGAGGGACGCGTTCGAGGTACCGCCCGGTCCGGCGTCCCGCCTGCGCGGGGCGGTCGCGCGCGGCGCCGCTGTGGTGGTGGTCGACGACATCGTGACCACGGGCGCCACTCTCGCCGCCGTGGCGGTGCTGCTCGCGACCCATCGGGTACCGGTGACCGGCGCGGCGGTGCTCGCCGCGACCAGACGTACCGGGACGCGACCGGTCGCCGCACCCCGATCCGACCGGTCCCAACCCGCTGTCTGAAACCGGGTCCGCGTTTTCCGACTCGCCATCGTGCCATCCAGGCGAGTTCGGGTTAGCGTCAGAGCTAACGGACTCACCCCGAGGGGAGGCAAGCCACGGCGGCGGGTTCCGTCTACGGGTACGTGCGTAGGCGGGTCTCGCTTCACCCGAATCCGCCGTCGGCCGGTCCCGGTCGCGGCGGCAACGACGCAGGACCGTGGGGGAGGTCGAGAGAGTGGACATCGTCGTCAAGGGGCGCAACGTGGAGGTGCCGGCGCACTACCGTCGGCACGTCACCGAGAAGCTGCGGAAGGTCGAAAAGTACGACCAGAAGATCATCCGCGTCGATGTCGAACTGTTCCACGAACGCAACCGCCGGCAGTCGGAACGCTGCCAACGAGTAGAGATCACCTGTCTGACGCGTGGCCCGGTGATCCGTGCCGAAGCCTGCGCGTCGGACTTCTACATCGCCCTCGACCAGGCGGTGACGAAGCTGGACAGCCGATTGCGCCGCAGCGCCGACCGTCGTCGGGTGCATCGGGGCCGGCGAGCACCGGTCTCGGTGGCGGCGGCGACCGCCGGGCTGCCCGGCGACCTCGGTGAACCCTTTGACCACGGCGGGACTCCTGACGGATACCGGGAGTCGACCGCCGCGATGAACGGACACGGCACGGCGCTGGCTCTCGCGGACGAGGACGACCAGCCCTGGCACATCGTGCGGGAGAAGGAGCACTCCGCCGAGCCGATGACCATCGACGATGCCCTGTTCCAGATGGAACTCGTGGGGCACGACTTCTTCCTGTTCATGGACAAGGAATCCGGCAAGCCGAGCGTCGTGTACCGGCGCAAGGCGTACGACTACGGCGTTCTCTCGCTCGGCTGAGCCGCCGGTAGCCGGGCGGCGCGGGGCGACCCCGGGCCGACGTGTCCCCGGAGCCGTACAACGGTCGTGATGGGCGTACACCACGGCTGTTGTACGGCTCGGGCGAGGAACCGCCGCCCGACCGTCCGGTGGGGCGCGGCAGCGTCCTCCCGACGGGCGCGGGTGGCGCGGTCCTGAGATCATCAGACGCATGTCGTGGATCCGCGTCCTGTCCCGTGGCGACCGAGTTGTCATCGGCGGTTCAGTAGCGGCGATCGCGCTGGCCGGATTCACCCGGTCGGCGAACGCGGTGCTCGCGTTCGCCTGCGCCGCGCTCGCGGTGGGCCTGCTGGCAGCTCTCGTCGGGCGGTGCGTCGACCAGCTCGGCGACCGGTTCGGCGCGGGTGCGACCGGGGTACTGCAGAGCGCCCTGGGCAACCTGCCCGAGCTGTTCATCTCGTTCTTCGCGCTCCAGCAGGGCCTGGTCGCCGTCGTACAGTCGGCGATCATCGGTTCGATCCTGGCGAACCTGCTGCTGGTCCTCGGCGCGGCGTTCCTGATCGGTGGGCTGCGCAACGGTCCGCAACGGTTCGACTCGGCGCGCGCCCGGGACATCTGCGTCCTGCTGGCCCTTGCCACGTCGGCGCTCGTGCTGCCCAGCCTCGCGATGTACACCCATGCCCCGGCGGCGAAGCACGTGCGCACGTTGTCCGACGCGGTGGCGCTGGTCCTGCTCGCGGTGTTCGCGCTGTCCCTGCCCGCCGCGCTGCGCCGGGGCAGCCCGGACACCTCTTCCGATCAGGCGCGTCCAGCAGCCGCGCCGGCAGCCGCCGGCGGCGACCGCGCCCCGGACACGGTGACCGACCGCGCCCCGGACACTTTGACCGACCGCGCGGCGGCGGCCGCCGACGATCCGGCGCCCGGTTCCCGGCCCGGCGACGCCGCGACCGTCGAACGACCCAGCCAATCCCACGGCGGGGTGCGTTGGCCGCTGGCGCTCGCCATCGGGCTGCTCGCCGCCTCGGGTGTGGCGGCGGCGGTGGTGTCGGAATGGTTCGTCGCGGCGCTCGAACCGGCGATCGACGCCCTGGGCATCTCGCAGGCGTTCGCCGGTCTGGTCGTCGTCGCCATCGCCGGCAACGCGGTGGAGAACGTGGTCGGCATCCAACTCGCCGCGCGCAACCAGGCGGACTACGCGGTATCGGTGATCGTCAACAGCCCGCTGCAGATCGCGCTCGTGCTCGCCCCGGCGCTGGTACTGCTCAGCCTGCTCACCACGACCACGCTGACCCTGGTGTTCGCGCCCATGCTGGTGGTCGCGGTGGTCCTCGCGGTCCTGGTGGTCACCTTGATCGTGGTGGACGGAGAGTCCAACTGGCTGGAAGGGGTCGCCCTGATCGGGCTGTACGTGATGATCGCGGCAGTGTTCTGGTGGGGCTGACGGGCCCGACGCGCACGGTCAGCCGGCGGACAGGTCGCGGGGCAGCAGCCCCCACAGCACGTCGTCCTGGCGACCACCGGTCGCGGTGGGCAGCCGATCGCGCTGGTACCCCTCGCGTGTGAACCCGACCTTCTCCAGCACCCGCTGCGAGGCGTGGTTCGCCGGGTCGGTGCCCGCGATCAGCCGGGACAGTCCCACCTCGTCGAACGCCCAGTGGGCGAGCAGCCGTACCGCCCGGACCGGGTAGCCGCGTCCCCGCCACGCGGGCAGCATGCTGTACCCGATCATCGCCTGTCCGCACAGCGGGTCCTGCAGGTACAGCGCGATCTCCCCGGCGAATTCGCCGGTCTCCGCGTCGCACAGCGCCAGTTCGGCGCGCTCCCCGGCGAGCCACCGCGCCTCGGCACGGGCGCAGATCCGCGCCACCGCCGCCCGGTCCGGGGTCGCCCCCGGTACCGTCGTCGCCACCACCTCGGGCAGCGTGCGCAGGAAGTACAGCGCATCGGTGTCCTCGACGGCGAGCGGTCGCAGCGTCACCGTACCGTCGGACAGGCGCCCGTCGGGCAGGTCGGGCAGCAGCCGGGGGACCGGGGCGTCCGGGTCGCCGACCACCCGCGCCCACGCGATCAGGTCGTGTCGCCCGCCGCCGCGCGTCTTGCCCGCCGAGCGGCGTACCCCTTCCCGCTGGTACCCGGCTCCCAGCGCGACCCGCTGGCTGGCGATGTTCTCCCATTCGGTGAGCAGTTCCAGCCGGGCGAGTCCGTGCCGGAACGCCCAGTCGGTCAGCGTTCGGGCGGCGGCGGTGGCGACGTGTCGCCCACGCGCCCACGGCGCCACCCAGTACCCGATCTCGCCTTGGGCGCGTTCCGGGAACACCCGGGTGATACCGATCGACCCCCACAGCCGGTCGGTCAACGGGTCGACGATGGTGTACTGCGCGCCGCCGTTCGCCCAACCGACCGGTGCGCCGACCGTCACCCACCACAGCGCGTCGTCGTGTGTGTACGGGTCGGGCATGTTGTGCAGGAAGCGGAGCGTCGACGGATCGGCGCAGGCGGCGACGATGTCGTCCACGTCGTCCTCGTGTACCGGGCGCAGCCGCACACCGTCCCCGTCGATCGTGTCGCGCGGCAGTTCGCTCACGTGATCCCTCCTAGCGGCCGATCCAGCCGTGTCGCTCCTGCTCATCGATGATCCTGCCGTACCCGTGCGATGCTGGCACTCGGACGCGGAGCATCGAAGGGAGACGGAGCGTGACGACGACGCCTCGGATCGAGCAGTTGGCGGCGGAGACGGGCGGCGACGGCAGCTTCGTCCGCCAGGCGAACCGATTCACCGGACGGGTCAGCCGGGACAGCGAATCCGCGCCGGGCGGCGGGCCGGACGGTCGTGGTCGGTGGCCCGTGGAACCCGGTCGGTACCGGCTGATCTGGTCGCGGGCGTGCCCGTGGGCGCACCGCGCGGTGATCGTCCGGGCGCTGCTCGGGCTCGAAGACGTGATCTCGTTGGGTACCGTGGACCCGATCCGCGACGAGCGGGGCTGGCGGTTCACCCTCGACCCGGACGGTCGCGACCCGGTGCTGGGCATCCAGTTTCTCGCCGACGCGTACCGCGCCACCGACCCGGACTATTCGGGTCGGGTCACCGTACCGGCGTTGATCGACACCTACTCCGGTCACGTGGTGACCAACGACTTTCCGCAGCTCACCCTCGACTTCTCGACCGAGTGGGCGGACTACCACCGCGCCGGCGCGCCCGACCTGTACCCGGTGGACCGGCGCGCCGAGATGGACGCGCTGATGGCCGAGGTGTACCGGGACGTCAACAACGGCGTGTACCGGTGCGGTTTCGCCACCTCGCAGGCGGCGTACGGGCGGGCGTACGAGGCGCTGTTCGCGCGGCTGGACGCGCTCGCCGAGCGGCTGTCCGATCGCCGGTACCTGATGGGCGACGCGATCACCGAGGCGGACGTCCGGCTGTTCACCACCCTGGTGCGCTTCGACGTCGTGTACCACGGGCACTTCAAGTGCAACCGGAACAAACTCACCGAGATGCCGGTGCTGTGGCGGTACGCCCGCGACCTGTTCGCGGTTCCGGGCTTCGGCGACACCGTGGACTTCGACCACATCAAGCGGCACTACTACGCGACGCACGACAAACTCAACCCGTCGCGAATCGTGCCCGGCGGGCCCGACCTGTCCGGTTGGTACCACCCGCCCGCGCCGGACAGCCGCCCCGCCGCTCCGGGTGGTCACACGTGATCGGACGCATCGGACCTCGGGCCCGTGCCGCCGGCGACGCTCGCCGGGGAATCGCCGTCGAGCGCACCGCTGAGCAGGTCGTCGGCGCGTAGCACGCCGACCCACGCGTCGCGCGGTTCGCCGCGGTGGACCAGCACGCCGGGCTCGACCGGACCGATCCGGAAGCCGACCTTCTCGGCGACCCGGCGGGACGCGTCGTTGCCGACCTCGGCGCGCCACCGCAGTTCACGTAGCCCGAAATCGGTCAGCGCCCAGTGGGCGACGGCACGGCTCGCCCGTTCGGCGACGCCCCGCCCGCGCGCCCACGGGGCGGTCCAGTAGCCGATCTCCCCGGTACCCGCCGCGACGTCGAGGTCGACCAGCCCGTTCGAGGCGAGCAGCGCGCCGGTCGCGCGGTCGAACACGCCCAGCGGAGCGCCGGTCCGCTGGGTCCAGGCGTCACGGGTGACGCCGGTGACGAAGGCGACCGCGTGGGCGAGCGTGTACGGCGTGGGCACCTGCGTCCAGCGCTGGATCAGCGGATCCTGGCAGGCCTGGTACACCTGGTCGGCGTCGGCGGCCCGCCATGGTCGCAGTAGTAGATCGTCGGTGATGATTTCGACAGCGCGCACCCCGCCAGCCTCGCGCGTCGAGCCCCGCCCCGGCTACCCGATTCCTGTCACTCGTGGGTGGGGTACGGGTCCGCGTGGCGGCGCGCCGCCGCTGGTCGCGTCCACGTGTCCGTTTCGTCACGGGTTCCGGACAGCCCCGGCAGCGCGGGTGACGATTGGGGTGTCTCTCCGCCTACGATGGTTCGGCAGACTGTAGAGGGAGCGCTACCCGTGTCGATCTTCGAAAACCTCCTCCGCGCCGGCGAGGGTCGTATGCTGCGACGGCTCAAAGCCATCGCGGACGCCGTCAACGCCATCGGCGACAACTACGTCGACCTGACCGACGCCGAGTTGCGCGAACTCACCGACCAGTACAAGCAGCGTTACGCCGACGGCGAGACGCTGGACGACCTGCTGCCGGAGGCGTTCGCCACGGTCCGGGAGGCGGCCAGCCGGGTGCTCGGTCAGCGGCACTACGACGTCCAGGTGATGGGCGGCGCCGCGATGCACTTCGGCAACATCGCCGAGATGAAGACCGGTGAGGGCAAGACCCTGACCTGCGTGCTGCCGGCGTACCTCAACGCGCTGTCCGGTGACGGCGTGCACGTGGTCACGGTCAACGACTACCTCGCCCAGCGCGACGCCGAGTGGATGGGGCGCATCCACCGGTTCCTCGGCCTGTCGGTCGGCGTGATCCTGCCGAACCAGCCGCCCGCACTGCACAAGGCGGCGTACGAGTGCGACATCACGTACGGCACGAACAACGAGTTCGGCTTCGACTACCTGCGCGACAACATGGCCTGGTCGGCGGACGAACTAGTCCAGCGCGGCCACAACTTCGCGATCGTCGACGAGGTCGACTCGATCCTGATCGACGAAGCACGCACCCCGCTGATCATCTCCGGTCCGGCGGAGCAGTCCGCCCGGTGGTACCAGGAGTTCGCCCGGCTGGTCGAGCGGCTGCAGCGCGGCGTGGACGGCGAGGGCGACTACGAGGTCGACGAGTCCAAGCGCACCGTCGCGGTCACCGAGCGCGGCGTGTCCCGCATCGAGGACTGGTTGGGCATCGACAACCTGTACGAGTCGGTGAACACTCCGCTGGTCGGCTACCTGAACAACGCGATCAAGGCGAAGGAGCTGTACAAGCGGGACAAGGACTACATCGTCAGCGACGGCGAGGTGCTGATCGTCGACGAGTTCACCGGGCGCATCCTGCACGGCCGCCGGTACAACGAGGGCATGCACCAGGCCATCGAGGCCAAGGAGCGGGTGGAGATCAAGCAGGAGAACCAGACTCTCGCCACGATCACCCTGCAGAACTACTTCCGGCTGTACAACAAGCTGGCGGGCATGACCGGTACCGCACAGACCGAGGCCGCCGAGTTCAACAAGGTGTACAACCTGGGCGTGGTGACCATCCCGACACACCGCCCGATGATCCGGATGGACCGTCCGGACGTGATCTACAAGACCGAGAAGGCGAAGTTCCAGGCGGTCGTCGAGGACATCGCCGAGCGCCACGCGCTGGGTCAGCCGGTGCTGGTCGGTACCGTCTCGGTGGAGAACTCCGAGGTCCTGTCGCAGCTGCTGCGACGGCGGGGCATCCCGCACAACGTGCTGAACGCGAAGTTCCACGCCCGCGAGGCGGAGATCGTCGCCCAGGCGGGGCGTAAGGGCGCGGTCACGGTCGCCACCAACATGGCGGGTCGTGGCACCGACATCCTGCTCGGCGGCAACCCGGAATTCCTGGCGGCGGCGGAACTGCGCCAGCGCGGTCTGGACCCGGTGGAGTCTCCCGAGGAGTACGCGGCGGCGATGGACGAGGTGCTGCCGCGCTGGAAGAAGCTGTGTGACGAGGAAGCCGAGGAGGTCGTCGCCGCCGGCGGGCTGTACGTGCTGGGTACCGAGCGGCACGAGTCGCGGCGCATCGACAACCAGTTGCGCGGTCGGTCCGGGCGGCAGGGCGACCCCGGCGAGTCGCGGTTCTACCTGTCGCTGCAGGACGAGCTGATGCGGCGGTTCCGCGCGGGCGCGGTCGAGGCGGTGATGGACCGCTTCAACATCCCGGAGGACGTGCCGATCGAGTCGAAGATGGTCACGCGCCAGATCAAGAGCGCGCAGACCCAGATCGAGGCGCAGAACGCCGAGATCCGCAAGAACGTCCTCAAGTACGACGAGGTGCTCAACAAGCAGCGTCAGGTGATCTACGCCGAGCGCAAGCGGGTGCTCGACGGAGAGGACCTGCACGAGCAGGTCGAGCACATGATCGACGACGTGATCGGCGCGTACGTCGCGGGTGCCACCAACGAGGGGTACGCCGAGGACTGGGATCTCGACCAGCTGTGGACGAGCCTGAAGCAGCTGTACCCGGTGGGCGTGACGATCGAGGACGTCGAGGAGGAGGCCGGCGGCGACCGGTCGGCGCTCGACCCTGAGTTCCTGACCGTCCGGCTGCGTGAGGACGCGCACGCCGCGTACGCCCGGCGCGAGGAGGAACTCGGCTCGGAGGTGCTGCGGGAACTGGAGCGGCGGGTGCTGCTCTCGGTGATCGACCGCAAGTGGCGCGAGCACCTGTACGAGATGGACTACCTGCAGGAGGGCGTCGGGCTGCGCGCGTACGCCCAGCGGGATCCGCTGGTCGAATACCAGCGCGAGGGCTTCGACATGTTCAACCAGATGCTCGACGGCATCAAGGAGGAGGCTGTCGGGTTCCTGTTCAACATCGAGGTCCAGATCGAGGAGGCGCCTGCCGAGGCGGCGGAGACGGCTGAGGGCGCGCCTACGTTGGAGGTCGGGCAGGCTCCGATCGATCTGCGGGCGAAGGGGTTGGCTGCGCCGCGTCCGCCGCGGGCGTTGCAGTACTCGTCGCCGACCGTCGACGGCGAGGCCGGTCAGAGCGGTGTGCTGATCCAGGAGCAGGCACCGGCGCTCGGTCTCGGTGGCGCCCAGTCGCCGCTGCGCGGCCCCGCGCCGAACGGGGGCCCCAAGCACGCGGCGCCCGGTCAGGCGGTCGGCAGCGGTCCGTCCCGCAACGCGCCGTGCCCGTGTGGCTCGGGCAAGAAGTACAAGCGCTGCCACGGTGCCCCGAACGCCTGACGCGTGAGTGGGTGACGGCCGGCCGGTGGGAACCGGCCGGCCGTCGTCGCATTCAGTCGCGCCGTCGCGAGGGCGTTCCGGGTCGACCCCGGATCCTCCGCGCCATCTTCGCGGGGTGCTCGACGTCGACCCCGGAGTGTCCACCGGATCAGGGTCGACACTGGACACTCCGGGAGCTCTCACACCACCTGGACGAAGGCGCACCGCCAGCCGTCAGGTCGCCGCTCGAAACGCAGCGCTACCGCCCACGCTAACTCACCTCGACCGAGCACGACCGCCGCTTCAGCCACGCCGGCTCGCGGCTCGCACACCCGCATCCGGCGTACGCGAACCGGCGGCGCCCCGGACGGACCACCGGTCGCCCGGCTCGGCGCCCGCCTGCCGCCGGTGAGCTGGTCGGCGACGCTGCTGAACGACGCCGGTTCGACCATCGCCCGCAGGTGCGCCGCCGGACGGTAGCCGTTGAGCACCTCGACACACGCGCGCACGAACCGTTGCGCCGCCTGTCGACCCTCGCTGGGTGGCGGCGTCACCGGGCGGGTCGGCACCGGGCGGTGCGGGGCGGGTCGCCTGCCCTCGGCGCGCCCGCCCGCGACTCGCGGCGCCCAGTCCAGCGGCAGGCAAGGTGCCTTTCTCGGATCCGCGAACGCCCAGCCGGCCGCCTCGTAATCGAACGGCGGTTCCAGCGCGGGCGCGGGGCGGACCCGGACCACCGAGGTGGGCGCGGGGCGGTCGACGTGGGGACGGGGTGCGAGCGAGCGGGGCATGCCGCCTCCGTAGGGCTTGATTCCTTCGTTTGCTTTCGTTTGCCTCCAAGTGCTTTCTAGCCAAGGCAGCACGGGACGTCAAGGGCTATCGATGTGCTTGTGGACGACGTGGCGCCGGGTTCTCAGTCGAGTTCCTCGTCCTCGCGTCCGACCAGGGGATTCGTCCGCACCCACGCAGCGGTCTCGGCGTACTTGCGGTCGATGTACTCCTCGAGCTTGGCGCGCTCGATGCGCCACTGACCGCGACCGCCCACCTTGATCGCGGGCAGCTCGCCGCTGCGGACCATGTGGTACACCTGCGAGATCGAGACGTTCAGCTCCTCGGCGACATCCGACATCTGCAGGAAGCGGGGCGACATTGCTTCAGTTTGCCATCGACTGCCTCGTACTGCTCTCGCGAGCTCGCCGCCACGCCGTGCTGCAGGTCCCCGCTGGTACCGGGGCCGGTGCGGGGCAGGAGACGTACCGCCGCCGGGGTTTCCCGTCGCGATAGCCTTTCCCGGGCCCGCACCAGGGGTGTAGTACAAGGGGCACGACCGTCGCGTACGCGGCGGGCGCTGACATCCGGGGGATCAGTGGCGACAGAAACGACGCGCGTCTTCCTGCCCGCGACCCTGCCGGCGCTGGCATCGCTGCGCCGACACGGCGAGTTCCACCCGCCTGCGATCGGCGGACACGCGGTGACGCCCAGCCTGCGCGAGTGGTACGCCGAGGGCGACGAGGAGGAGCTGGAGTACGTCGCCTTCACACGGGCCGCGCAGGCGGCGCTCGCGCTGCTGCGGCGCGACCCCGGCGCGCCCCGGCGTCGGGTGGTCGTGTCCGTCGACGTACCGGTGACCCGGCTCGCCACCGCCGAGCAGGAGCTCGGCTCCAGCCTGGTCCGGCTGTCCGCGCCGGTACCGCTGTCCGCCGTCGCCGCGATCCACGTCGACGGAGCGGACGCCGAGGAGGACGTCGCAGCCGCTGCGGCGGTCGTCGAGGAAGCCGCCGCCGGCGACCCGGACGCGCAGTTCACCGTCGACAGCGCGGAAGATCACGAACTGGAGTGGTACGACGTGTCGGAACTCGACACGCTAGTCGACTGAGTCGCCGCCCTCGCGCGCCGCGCCCGCGTCGGCGCGCGCCTCGGGTTCGTCGCCTGGGTCCCCGGTGACCTCCGCCCGGTCGGCGTCGTCCTGCCCGGCGTCGCCGCCGTCGTCGGCGGGCGCCCCGTTCAGCGTCCGCCCGTACAGGACAACCGCCGCGATGCCGGCGACGAACAACACGATCAGCGCGTGGTCGAGCCGCGCGCCGCCGAGGTAGCTCACCACCGCCGCGTCGGCGGGGCTGAGCTTCTTCGCCTGTGCGAGCAGCTGCGCGCCACCGATCCGGGTGATCAGCTCGGCGACCAGCAGCAGTACGCCCGGCATCATCCCGGCCAGCAGAAACCGCGGCCAGCGCGCGTCCGGGTCGCGCCGGCGCAGCCACAGGTACCCGACGATGCCCGCCGCCAAGCCCGCGACCAGCGACAACAGCAGCGCGACGCGGGTGTTCGCCTGGTAGTCGCCGACCACCGAGGCGCCCGCGCCGAACACCGTGAGCAGGCGCGGCTTCGCGAGGCTGAACAGGATGCCGACCGCGAACGAGGCGAGCGTCGCCGCTGCCCCGGCGGACGTGACTCCCGGTTGACCAGCCCCGCCGCCCAGTCCGCCGACCATCGAGGCGGCGGCGACCGCGACGGCGAGGATCACGATCGGGGTGGCGTGCCCGTACCCGAACAGGATGAGCCCGAGCGCGGCGGCGCCGACCAGCAGTCCGACGCCGAAGCCGACCGCCAGCCGGGGCAGCGACCGCGC
>DASUXA010000016.1:0-87266 GCA_036378155.1 Micromonosporaceae bacterium
GCGCACCGGTACCGGACGATGGGTCGCTGCGGCGGCTGTGGTGGGCGCGCCCCGGCGCGCCCACCACCACCCGATCAGCGTCGTTACCAGCTCTTTATCCAGGGCAGTTGGGCGTCCAGCCACTGCTGGAAATGCGCCACCTGGTCCGTGTGGTGGAGCCAGGGCAGGACGTTGGTGATCGCCAGGATGCCGAGCACGATGCCGGCGAGGCTGCCAATCAGTCCGAGCGTCGCGAGGCTGTGCCCGGTGACCCCGGTACGCGACGCGGCGGCGAGGCCGACGATGCTGACGATCACGCCGATGATGCCCAGCGCGATCGCCACCGGCGCGAGGACGCCGGTGAGCGCGGCGTACACCGCCGACAGCCCGACGATCAGCGCGATGGTGGCGGCCGCGCTGACGTGCGCCCACCTCTGTCCGGTCGGCTCGGTGACGACGGTGGAGTCGTGCACCCGACCCTCGTCGTACCGCACGTCGTCGGTCACCGGCGTGCGCAGGGTGTCCTCGGGGTCGCCGTCGTAGCTCGCCATCCGCGCACTATGACGCGGCCCGGTGCTCCGGTCGTCGACCACGGTGTCGTCGTGCCGGCTCAGCAAACGGTTTCTGACCACTTCCACACCTCCTGTGACCGCCCAGGACGCCAGGGGAGCGGCCCGGGTCACACACAGTGAGGTACCCGTCAGGGTGGGCGTCACACCTGCGGCGTCTCGGCCACCGCGGTCTGGTCGTTGCGGCGCGCCGAGCGCAGCGGAAGTTCCTTCAGCAGCAGCACGGCGACGAAGGCGAGCAGCGCCGCCGGTACCGCGGCCAGGAACACCGCCTGCAGCGCCCGGTCGAACCCCTCGAGGATGATCTGCTGGAACGCGGCGGGCAGGTGGTGGATGGCGTCGGGGGTACCGAGGTTGTTCAGCGAGCCGCCGTGTCCGGTGGGAAGGTGGTTGCGCCGGGCGAGCCGGATGATCTCCGAACTGGCGCGGTTGGTCAGGATGGCGCCGAATGCCGCCACGCCGACCGCGCCGCCGAGCGAGCGGAAGTACGACACGCCCGAGGTCGCCGCCGCCATGTCGTGCCGGGTGACGGCGTTCTGCGCGGCGAGGATCAGAACCTGCATGGTCATGCCGAGCCCCACGCCGAGGATCGCGAGTCCGGTGCCGACCAGCCACAGCGTCGACCCGACGTGCAGCCGGGACAGGGTGGCCAGCCCGGCGGCGACGACCAGCAGACCGATCACCGGGAACGCCTTCCAGCGTCCGGTCCTGGTGACCACCCTGCCGGTGGTGACCGAGGCGATGAACATGCCGACCACCAGCGGCAGCATCATCAGCCCGGAGCGGGTCGGGCTGAGCGACTTCACGATCTGCAGGTACTGCGGCATGTAGATGATGCCGCCGTACAGCGCGACGCCGACCAGCAGCCCGGCGAGCGAGGTGAGCACGAAGGTGCGGTCGCGGAACAGCCGGGGCGGCAGGATCGGGTCGACCGCGTGCCGCTCGGCCCACACGGCGAGGACGAACATCAGCAGGCTCACCGTGAGCAGCCCGTACGTCCAGCCGGACCGCCAGGCGAACTCCTGCCCGCCCAGCGACAGCACCAGCATCAGTGCCGCCGAGCCGGCGGTCAGGAACGTCGCGCCCAGCCAGTCGACGCGGGTCTTGCGACGTACGTGGGTGAGCTTGAGGATCTTCTGCACCATCACGAACGCGACCACGGCCAGGGGCACGCTCACCCAGAAGCACCACCGCCAGCCGAGCCAGCTCGCGTCCACGATGAACCCGCCGAGCAGCGGACCGGCGACGGTGGACACCCCGAACGCGGCGCCCAGGTATCCGGAGTACCGCCCGCGCTCCCGGGGCTCCACGACGTCACCGAGGATCACCTGGGTCAACGCGCCGAGACCGCCGGCGCCGATGCCCTGTACCGCACGCGCGGCGATCAGTTCGCCCATGTTCTGCGAGAAGCCCGCCGCGACGGAGGCGACGATGAACAGCACCAGGGAGAACTGGAACAGCAGCTTGCGCCCGTACAGGTCGGACAGCTTGCCCCACAGCGGCGTGGACGCCGTCATGGTCAGCAGGGTGGCGCTGGCAACCCAGGAGAGTTCGTTCTGGCCGCCGAGTTCGCCGACGATGGTCGGCAGCGCGGTACCGACGACGGAGGTGGCGATCATCGAGGTGAGCATCGCCATCAGCAGCGCGGCGATGATCTCCAGGATCTGCCGGTGGGTGTACCGCGGGGTGAGCACCGGAGTGGCGGGCTCGGCGGTCGTGGTCACGAATCGTTCTCCTACGGGTACCAGGGGCAACGGGACGCACAGCCCGAGCGGTGCGGTGGCGGCATTGCCGACGCGGAAAGCGGACCGACCTTCGTTCGGCTCGACGGACGCCGTCGACGCGCACAGTGCCGGGCGCGTAACAGATTATGTAATCGATCGTTTACTTGTCAAGTCAACGCTTGCGCGCTCTACCATTGCCGCGTGACCACGGTCGAGACACGTACCCGCGACCGAGGCGCGACCGAACGGCGCATCCTCGCCGAGGCGACGCGCCTGTTCGCCGCCGACGGGTACGGCCAGGTCGGCATGCGCGCGGTCGCCGCCGCCGCCGGGGTCAACGTGGCGCTGGTGCACCGGTACTTCGGATCCAAACTCGGCTTGTTCGACGCGGTACTGTCCGCCGACGGCAACGAACCGCCGGACCTCGCCGCGATCCCGCTCGCCGAGCTGCCCCGACGACTCGCGGAGTACGCGACCAGCCCCGGTCGGGACCCGGGCAGCCCGGTGCTGCAGGCGCTCAACCGGTCCGGCGTGGTACCCGAGGTGCGCGACCTGCTGCGCGAACGGTGGAAGCGGGCGCTGCTGGTACCGCTGTCCCGCCGGCTGTCCGGACCGCACGCGCAGACCCGCGCCGCGCTGTGCGCCATGGTGATCATGGGGGTGGGTACCGGTCGGATGGTGCTCGGCGAGGACGCCCCCGCGCCCGCCGACCTCACCGACCGGCTCACCGACGTGTTCCGCGCCTGCATCGAATGCCCGGAGCAGGCGCGCGGTACGGACGGGTGACGGTCATCGGTGCCCCCTCGGGCGCTGCGACGGACGGCGTCAGGTCGTGCCGTTCAGCCACGCCGCCGAGGACCCCACCGTGGTGAGCCGCTGGGTGGCGCGGGACAGCGCCACGTACAGCGTGCGCACCCCCGATCCAGACCCGATCTCGTCCGGCTCGACCAGCACCACCGCGTCGTACTCCATGCCCTTCGCCTCCAGGCAGTCCACCACCTGAAGCCGGGCGTCGGAGGTCGCCGCCAGCCAGCCGGCGACCTCCTCGCGGCGCCCCACCGGCGTCACCACGCCGACCGTTCCCGACACCTCGTCGAGCACCTCGGACACGGCTGAGCGGACCGCGTCCGGTACCGCCTCGCGAGCGACCACATGGTGCGTCGGGTCGACTCCGGAGGCACGTACCGCCTGCGGCAGTTCGATGTCCGGGTGCGCCGCCCGGATCACCCGCGCCGCGACCGCGAAGATCTCCACCGAGTTGCGGTAGTTCGTGGTGAGCGTGTGCCGGTACCGGCGGCGCGAGCCGAGCGCCGCGTCGCGTGCCCGCCGCGTCTCCGCCGCGTCGCCGGCCCACGCCGACTGCGCCGGATCGCCCACGATCGTCCAGCTCGCGTGCTCGCCCCGCCGGCCCAGCATGCGCCACTGCATCGGCGACACGTCCTGCGCCTCGTCGACCACGACGTGGGCGTACTCGCGGTAGTCGGCGGACCGCTCCACCGCCACGGCGCGGGCTGCCGCCTCGCGTTCCGCGCGGGTGGCGAGTTCACGTACCCCCGCGACGGTGTACGGGTCGGCGACCCGGCGCGGTCGCGCCGGGGGACGCCCCAGCAGTTCGTCCAGCTCGTCCAGCAGCGGCACGTCCTCGACGGTGAGGTCGCCGAACACCAACCGGTCGATCTCCGCCTGCTTGAGGATGCCGTCGGCGTACCGGTGCAGCCGGTCCCGGTCGGCGAACCAGCCGAGCACGTCGACCGGACGCAGCCGCGGCCACCAGGCGCCCATGAACGCGACGAACTCGCGGCGCTCCGCTATCTCCTCGGCGAACTCCGCCCGGTCCCGGCGCAGGTGACCGGCGAGCAGTTGCTCCGACTGCCGCCACAGCGCGTCGAGGACCAGTCCCGCCGCCTTCGCGCGTACCCGGTTGCGCTGCGCTCCCGAGGCGAGCAGGTCGTCCCGCAGTCGATCCAGATCCTGCGCGGTGAGCTGGAGCAGTTGCCCCCGGTACAGCAGCCGGAAGCCGTCCGGCGAACCCGGCGCGGCGTCCCGCGCCGCCCGCGCCAGCACCCGCGCCATCCGCAGCGAACCCTTGACCACCGCCGACTCGGGCGGGTCGTGCCGGGTCGCCTCGACCGGCTCGCCGGACCAGTCCACGACCAGCGAACCGAGCGCGCGCAGCGTGACGTCCTCCTCGCCGAGCGACGGCAGCACACGGGAGATGTACCGGACGAACACCGGCGACGGTCCGACCACGAGGACCCCGCCGCCGGCGAACCGGGACCGGTCCGAGTACAGCAGGTACGCGACCCGGTGCAGGGCGACGGCGGTCTTGCCGGTACCCGGACCGCCCTGCACCAGGGTCACCCCGGAGCCGGGGGAGCGGATCGCCTCGTCCTGCTCGCGTTGGATGGTCGCGACGATGTCGCGCATCGCGGTACCGGTCGCCCGGTTCAGCGTCGCGATCAACGCGCCGTCGCCGACCACCCTCATGTCCGGCGGCGCGGCGTCCGGGTCCAGCAGGTCGTCCTCGATGCCGGTGACCTTCTCGCCGGCTGACGTGATCATCCGGCGTCGTACCACGCCCTGCGGGTCGGCGGCGGTCGCCCGGTAGAACGGCGCGGCAGCCGGCGCCCGCCAGTCGATCACCAACGGTTTCGCGTCGTCGTCCCGCAGCCCGAGCCGACCGACGTACCGGGTCTCCCCGCCGCGGAGGTCGAGCCGACCGAAGACCAGCCCCTCGTGCTCCGAGTCGAGCGCCCGGCGGCGCCGCGCCAGGTGGTACACCATCGCGTCGCGCTCCACCAGGGCGCTGAACGTGCCCACCCGCGCCAGCCGGTACCCGGCCGCCTCGCGCTGCGTGGCTTCCCGGCGCAGCACCTCCAGCCGGGCGTACACCCGGTCGACGTGACGCTGCTCGACGGCGATCTCTTCGGCGACGGTCTGCGGGGCGGGACGGTTCACCATGCTCCTCGGGCGGCGACGGCAACGGGCACAGGCGAGGGTACGGCGCGCGGGCCCGACGAAAATCGGTCATCGACCCGATGTCGTGGCTGCCCCCGCCCGGTAACGTCGAAAACAGGCGATCAGTCCTGGTTGGAGAACTCCTCGCGGAGCGCCCGTTGCAGCAGGTCCGCCTCGTGCCGGTCCGCCGCCGCCCGGTCCCGGTGTTCCCGTGCCGCCCGCTCGTGGAACGCGATGTCGCCGACACCGGCGTCGACGGCGTGTTCGTGCGCCGCCGCCGCCGAGTCGTGCGCGTGGGCGGCGGCGAGATGCGCCTCGATCGTCGCCTGCTGGGCACGTCGCGCGCGGTCGGCGGATTCGGCGAGCCGGGCGACCGCCTGGTCCACGTCGGGCTGCCCGGGCTCCGGTGGTCGGTCGGGGCCCTCGGCCGCGAGAGCAACCCGATCGCGCACGCCTTGTAGCTCCCGCAACCGCAGGGTGATCTGGTCGACGCGGGTCCGTGCCTGCGCGGCTCGTCGACCCGCGTCCCGCGCCGTCTGCTCGGCGTGGCGGGCGCGGTCGTCGTCGCCGGTCACGGCTGGGCGTCCCGGGAGAGTCCGGCCTGGTCGCGGCGGTCGCGACCGTCGGTCGGCGGCGCGGGCGCCGGCGTTTCGAAGCCGGCGGTCTCCATGGCGAGCAGGACGCCGAGCGGTTCCTCGCCGCGGGACAGGGGTGTGGCGACGACGCGTACCTCGATGGTCCGCCCCCGCCGGTTCACCGCGTTCAGGGTGAGCTCCCGGAGGTTCGCGGCGCCGGACAGCACGTCGCGGATCATCGGACGGAGCCGGTCGGCGGGCAGCCCGATATCGAGGTTGAGGAAGTGCTCGCCGACCGCCTCGTCCCGGCGGACCCCCCACAGGTCCTCGGCGCGCGAGTTCCACACCCGTACCCGCAGGTCGCTGTTGAGCACGGCGACCCCGGCGCGCAGGCTGGTCAGCACCGCTTCCAGGAAGGCGTTGGCTCGGTCGAGCTCAGCGGTACGCTCGCGCAACTCGTCGTTGATCGTCTGCAGTTCGTCGTTGGTCGACTGGAGTTCCTCGTTCATGGTCTCGAGCTCCTCGTTGGTCGACTGGAGTTCCTCGTTCGTCGTCTCCAACTCCTCGACCGTGGACTGCAGTTCCTCGTTGGTGGTCTCCAACTCCTCGTTGGTCGACTGGAGTTCCTCGTACGCCGTCTCCAGCCGCCGGTTCGCCCGTTCCAGCTCGTCCCGCAGGCGGTGCGCGCCGGTCACGTCCATGAAGACCAACGTCATGCCGACGAGCCCGAAGTCGCCGGCGACCAGGGGCGTGACCTGGATGTCGAGGTACGTGACCTGGCCGGGTCCGGCCTGGTAGCTCACCCCGCGCACCTCGCGGGTCCGTCGCTCGAGTTGCGCCTGGTCGACGAGGTGGCGCAACTCGGCGGGCCGGTACGACAGCCGCAGGTCCTGGAACGGGCGACCGACGTCCTTCGCGGACACGTCGAACAGCCGTTCCGCCTCCCGGTTCGCCAGCGCGACGAGGCCGTCTGAGGTAAGTACCACCTGTGCCACCGGGCTTGCCAGGAACGCCTCGTTCCGCAGCCGGTCCAGTCCACCCACCGGGATGTCCGACGGCGGGTCGACGGCAGCGGCGACGACGTCCCGCTCGACGGCGTGGCCGGGCGCGGCCTTGCGGAACAGGCGCCGCTTCAGGTCGATCGGAGTGAACAGGTCGCCGTGGCTGAGCAGCATCTCGGCTCTGCCGAGGAACAGCACACCGCCGTCGTTGAGCGCGAAGTGGAACCGCGACAGGATGCGTGCCTGCGCCTCGGCGTTGAAGTACATCAATGTATTGCGGCACGCGATGAGGTCGAGGCGGGAGATCGGCGCGTCCTGTACCAGGTCGTTGCGACCGAAGATCACCGAGCGGCGCAGGTCCTTGCGGAACGCGTAACCGCCCAGGCTCGGCTCGAAGTACCTCGACTGCAGCTCGGGCGGCAACCCGCGCAGGTCACGCTCGTCGTACACGGCGTGCCGCGCCTTGGTCAGCGCGTCCTCGTCAACGTCCGTGGCGTAGATCTTGACGCGGCGTCGGAACCGCTCGACCCCCATCGCCTCCGCCGCCGTGATCGCCAGGCTGTACGCCTCCTCGCCGGACGCGCACCCGGCGCTCCACATCCGGATCGGCGCGTCCGTCTCCCGGCGGGCGAGGATTCCGGGCAGCACCTGCGTCGCCAGGGCATCCCACGCCTCCGGATCGCGGAAGAAACCGGTGACGTTGATCAGAATGGTGTTGAACAGGGCCACGAACTCGTTCGGGTGTACCTGCAGGTAGTCCAGGTAGTCGGCGTGGTCGGAGATGCCGACCTCAGCCATC
The DNA here is from genome assembly GCA_036378155.1 of Micromonosporaceae bacterium. GTDB lineage: Bacteria > Actinomycetota > Actinomycetes > Mycobacteriales > Micromonosporaceae > DASUXA01. Next base: position 7,606 of record DASUXA010000016.1, read on the forward strand.
CGGCGCGCCACCCGACGGGTCAGGCTCGCCCGCTTGTACCCGGTGAAGTCGAAGCCGCGCGACTCCTTCAGGTACGTCAGCAGCGCTTCGAAGGGTGTGTCGGGCTCGGTCATCGAAGCTCCACGGTCAACCACGGCGGTGGGTCACCCGGCCTGTTCCGGTTCCTCGGCGGGGGTACCGGCCGCGGCGAGCCGGGCGATCAGGCCACGGAGGACGCGACCGGCGTGCTGCGCCTCCCGGCTCGCCTCCTCGAACCGGTCCGCCGACCGGTGACGGCCCCGGCGCTGCGACGCGTCCGCCATCCGGCGCGCCAACTCCGCCTTCTCGTCCAGACCGCGCAGCGCCACCCACAGCGCCTTCTCGAACGCGACTCCCTGCGCGTCGAGCAGGCTGCCCGGCGACCAGACGTGACCCACCCAGCACCGGTACCGGGGGGTCGGCTCACCCGGCAGCTCGAACAGGCCGCCGCCGCAGTCCGGGCAGGCGAGCCCCACCGACGGCAGAGACACGGCACCCGCGCCGAGGTCGACGTCCTCCAGCGGCGCGTCGGTATCGACCGGAACGCCCGGCGCGTCGGTGTCGGTGGCGACGGGCGCGGCGTCCGTTTCGGCTACCGCCGCGACCAGCTCCGTCACTGCCCGCCCGAGCTCGGCCGCCGGGTACACGCCGTCGGTCTTCACGTGCGTCAGCACGCTGCGCGGCATCGAGTCGTGCAGCGCGTCCCGTGGGTCCTGGACCAGCAGCCGCCCGCCCAACTGGACCACGTCGTCCGCGCCGGCGGTACCGTCGTCGCGCGCCCCCGACAGCACCACCGCGATCGTGCGCGGACCCCAGGCGTGCGCCGCGGAGCGGAACAGCGGGTCGACGGCGGGACGGTGCCCGTTTTCGGCGGGTCCCCGGGACAACGCGATCCGAGTGTCGAAGACCAGCATGTGGTGGTCGGCCGGCGCCACGAAGATTCGCTCGCCGCGCAGCCGTTCGCCGTGGACCGCGGCGGCGGCGCGCAGCGCGCCGGCACGGGTGAGGATTCCCGGCAGGGCACTCGGTCCCTGCCGGGGAATGTGCAGTACCACCAGGACCGCGGCGGGAAGGTCGCCGGGAAGCCCAGCGACCAGGGCGCGCAGCGCTTCCACACCGCCCGCTGACGCACCGACCACGACCAGGGCGTTTGGTGGCACCCCACCTCCTCGGTCAGGCGGTCTCGCGGCAGTACCTGCCCCGGGCACCGGTACCCAGGCTAGTGCGCCGGAGCCGGTGTGGCGTAGGTTTCCGACACCGGCGGTCATGATCTGGTGTTGCGACCACCGTCCCGTGGGTATGGCGTGGCTGTGAGGCTCCCACTGACAACCGTGTCGTCGGTTCGTTTCCCCGGCTCAACCAGCCTGCCGGCATGATGATCACCAGGTATCGCCCCATGAACGCCCAGCAGGAACTCGACGTGACCGTCGAAACGGTCGGCGCGCTCGCGATCGTCAAGCCGACCGGGCGCCTGGACCTCGCCACGTTCGTGCTCCTGCGCGACGCCGTGCACAAGGTGCTGACCACCCAGCCCACCGCGGTCGCGGTCGACCTGTCCCGGCTGGTCGTCGCCGACGATCTCGCGCTGACCGTGTTCTCGGCAGCCGCCCGCGCCGCCGAGGCGTGGCCCGGTTGCCGGGTGCTGCTGTACGCGCCCGACCCCAAACTGCGCGGCGTGTTGGGCCGGATGTCCATCACCCGGTTCGTGCCGACCTACTCGCACTGGAGCGATCTGCTCGTCGGTGCCCGTCCGATCCCGCCGCGCCAGCGGTACACCCGACGGCTCGCCGCTCACCCCGGCGCCACGGCGATCGCCCGCGAACTGGTCGCCACGGTCTGCCAGGAGTGGGACCTCGCCCCGCTGGTCGCCGACGCCGAACTGATCGTCACCGAACTGGTCAGCAACGCGGTCCGGTACGTCGGCGGGGACATCATGGTGGCGGTCGTCGTCAGCGACTACTACCTGCACATCTCGGTACGTGACGGAAGCACCGAACCGCCGCGCCGCCGCACGCCGGACCCGGACGCGGGCGGCCGGGGGCTGCTCCTGGTCGAGGCGATGGCGGCAGCCTGGGGCAGCACGGTCACCGACGGCGGCAAGGTGGTCTGGGCCACGCTGGCCCTGCCGCGCGACTGACTCAGGCGAGGTCGGCGTCGGGCTGGGCGGCGGTCGCGTCGGCTTCGAGAGCGACGTGGGCACGCCGGCCACGGGTGCGCAGCCACGCCGTGGTACCGAGCCCGGCGAGTACCGCGACAAACAGCGCCAACCAGGAGAAGTCCTTCAGCCAGTGCTCCGCCGCGCGTCCGACGTAGTACACCACCACGGCGGTGCCGCCCGCCCACAGCACACCGCCCGCTGCGTTGGCGAGCAGGAACCTCGGGTACGGCACACGCAGCGCACCCGCCAGCGGACCGGCGAGGATGCGCAGCAGCGCGACGAACCGCCCGAAGAACACCGCACCCAGACCCCAGCGCTGGAACACCCGCTCCGCCCGGTCGAGCTGGCGGGGACCCAGATGCCGGGGGAACCGGCGGCCGAGGCGTCGCAGCATCGGGCGTCCACCGCGCCTGCCGATCGCGTATCCGAGCGAGTCGCCGACGATCGCGCCCGCGCTCGCCACGATCGCCACGGTCCACAGGTTCGTCACCCCGCTGGTCGCCAGCAGGGCGGCGCTGACCAGCGTCACCTCGCCCGGCAGCGGCACACCCATGCTCTCCGCGCCGATCACCAGCGCCACGATCAGATAGATGGCGAGCGGCGGCAACGCGACGAGCCACGCCTGCATCGCCTGCACCTGCCCGCCCCCTTCGTGTACCGGTCCTGTGACGGTACCCGCCGGCTCGGCTGGTGTCGATGCGCCTGCCGCACCCGAACGTCGGGGCGTGGCCGACGACTGGCTGTGGTACGAGGCGCGCCGCCGGTCCAGCCGGGGCGAGGTGTGGGGCGAGGTACGGGACGCCGCGGGCGGGCGACGCAGCGCCACGATGACCACGCCGAACGGGTACGACCTGACCGCCGATTCCGTGGTGCGGGCGGTCGGCTTCCTGCGTACCGGCGAGGGTCCGGCGGGACCCGTCGGCGCCGGGGCGTCGGCGCCCAACGCCCCGACCGGCGCCGGGGCGATGACTTCGGCGATCGCGTTCGGCGACGGTTACGTGGACCTGTTGGACGGGGTACGCGTCGACGGGCCCGACTGATCGTCCGGGTCTCGCCCTCGAGTCGCCTGCCGCACCACCGCGGCGATCGCGTCGGTGACCAGGTCAGGTCGTTCCAGCGGCAGCATGTGACCGGCGTCGGGCACCACGACATGGCCGGCGTGCGGCAGCGCGTCCGCGATCGAGGTGGCGCAGGGCGGCGGGGTGAGCCGGTCCCGCGCGCCGACCATGATGGTCACCGGTACCGGTGCCATGGTGTGCAGCGCGTCGACCCGGCTGTGCCGTCCGATCGAGGGTCGGAAACCGCCGATCGAGACCAACGGGGTACCGCCGACCATGGCGACGGTCAGTCGCAGCGCGTCGGGGTCCACGGGGTCACCGAACAGCAGCCAGCTCAACGCGGGCGCGAGCGCGGGCAGTACCGCGCGGTGCGGGCGCCACGCCCCGCCCCGGGCAAGCACCTGGGCGACGCCGATCTCGGCGCCCCGCACCAGGTACGCCGCGCCGACGCCCAGACCGTACCGGGTGTGCCGGGTGCCCTCGGCGGTGGTCGAGATCAGCACCACGCCGCCCACCCGGGCGGCGAACTCGGCGGAGTGCCGCGCCGCGTACTCCAGCACGGTCATTCCGCCCATCGAATGTCCGACCAGGACCACCCGGCTGTCGCCCGCCACCTCGGTCAGTACGCACCGCAGGTCGTCGGCGAGTTGTTCCAGGTGCGCCGAGTCGCGACGGGCGGCACCCGACCTGCCGTGCCCCCGCGCGTCGTACGTCACCACGCGGACCGGTGTGCCGACCCTGCCGGGCAGGTCGGCGACCTGGTGCCGCCACAGGCGCGAATCCAGGGTCCAGCCGTGCAGCAGCACGACCGCCACCGACGCGGCGACGTCCCCCGCGCCGGTCGCCCGCAACCGGATGCCGTCGTCGGCGCGCACCGTGAGGTCCATACTCACCGGTAACGGTACCGGTTCGCGGGTCTGAACGTGACGTGGGTCGCTCCGCCCGCCGTCGGCGCGCGTCGTACGCCACCCTGGAACCGTGACGTCAACGACTCGTGATTCCGCACACCCCGTGGGCCCGTACACTCCCGCTCAGGCGCTCGACGCGCTGATCGACGGCAACCGTCGCTTCGCCAGCGGAAATCCCCGGTACGGCCACGACATCGCGCTCGCTGCCGCCGCGTCCGGCGGGCAGGCCCCGTTCGCCATGGTGCTCGGCTGCATCGATTCGCGGGTACCGCTGGAAGCCGTGTTCGACCAGACCTTCGGCTGCATCTGCGTGGTGCGCTCGGGCGGTCACGTCCTCGACGAGGCGGTGCTCGGCTCGGTCGAGTTCGCGGTCGGGGAACTGGCGGTACCGCTGGTGATGGTGCTCGGCCACGTCCGGTGCGGCGCGGTCGGCGCGACCGTGGACGCGCTGCGCTCCGGCCGGCGTCCGTCGGCGTCGCTCGGGTACCTGGTCGACGAGATCGCCCCGGCGGTACACGAGGTGGGAATGGACCGCGACGACGTGGTGGACGCCGCGCTGCGGCGGCACGTCGGGCGTACGGTCGCCCGCCTCGGGCAGGACGCGCTGGTGCGCGAGCGGCTCGACGCCGGACGGCTGGATCTGGTCGGCGCCGTGTACGACCTCGACTCCGGCAAGGTGGAGCTGCTGCAGCCCTGACCCGGGCGGAGCCGCCGGAACCCTGCGCCGGACGGTGATCGAACGGAACCGGACGCTGGCCCCGTGATCATTCGATCACGGGGCCAGCCACGCTCGGCGTGGGGCTGCCGGCTCAGCTCTCGAAGACGCCGGCTTCGACCAGGCGCTTCTCGGTCGCGTCCCAGCCGTGGCCGGGGTGCGCGTTGGCCAGAGCGCCCAGCTCGGCACGGATCTTCGCGCCGTGGCCGGCGGCGGCCAGTACGCGGATCTCCTCGACGAACGCGTCGGAATCGGTGCGCAGGTGCACCGTCTTGCCGTTGGTCAGGTTGCGCACGTACGCGTTCTTGCCGTTGTTCAGCGGGATGAGGTACTTGAACTCGCCCAGCACGCTGAGGGCGCCACCGGCCGCGCCCTGACCGGCGCGGACTGACGCGCGTGCGGTCTTCGAGGTGTTGCTCGCCACGCGGGGACTCCTTGCAGAACGAAAAGAGGGTGGTCGGGCCGGAAAGGGCCACGCCCAGAGTACCGGACGGATCGCGGTAGCCGACGGCCCGTGACCTGTGGCGTCGCCCGCTCTGCCCGGCGTGTCACGTCGCGACCTCGGCGTTTCCCTGGCGCAACTTGCGTCACCACGGCATCATGAGACCGGACACCGGGTGTTCGAGGTCGTAGGGGAAGACGCACCTCGTTCACCGGGAGGTTCTGTGCCAACGCGTGGCGTCGTATACGTCCACTCCACGCCGCTCGCCGTGTGCCCGCATGTCGAGTGGGCGATCGCGCGTGTTCTCTGCGCCCCGGTGAAGCTGCACTGGAGCGCGCAGCCCGTCGACCCCACCGCGCGCCGGGCGGAGTGCGACTGGGCCGGGCGACCGGGGACCGGGGCCGACCTGGCAGCCGCCCTGCGCCAGTGGCCGATGATCCGGTTCGAGGTGACCGAGGAGCCCAGCGACGGCATCGACGGGCAGCGGTTCATGTACGTGCCGGGTCGCGGTCTGTTCACCGCGACGATGAGCGCGAACGGGGACATCCTGCTCGGCGAGGACCGGCTGCGCGCCCTGATCGGCTCCGCGCGCGGACCCGAGGCGCTGGCGCACGCGCTGGACACGGCGCTGGGCACCGCCTGGGACGCCGAACTGGAACCGTACCGGCACGCCGGGGAGGGCGCCCCGGACCTGCGCTTGACCCGCGTCGGGTGAACCGTCGCACGGTCCGACGTGCCCGTCCGGGGCCACCGCTCGTCCACGTCCGGGCGCCGGCGGTTGTCCACAGCCGGGCGGGGATCGATTTGCCCCCGCGCGCCAACCCGACTGAGATACCAAGGGTGTCCCGGTGTGCTGCCGCCCTCCTGACCACGATCGCGCTCGTCGCCGCCCTGGCCGGCTGTGATAGGGCGCGTTCCGCACGGCACCCCGCCCTGCCGGGGTCCCCGTCGCCGGCCGCGTCGCCCAGCGCCGACCCGTCCGCCCGCGCCGCCGCGATCGCCGCCCGGCTGGGCGACGAGGACCTGGTCGGGCAGGTGCTCATGCCGTACGCGTACGGCGACAGCGCCACCAAGGTCTCGCCAGCGTCGCGGGCGGGCAACCAGAAGCTGGCCGGCGTGGACACCCCGGCGGAGATGATCCGGAAATACCGGCTGGGCGGGCTGATCCTGGTCAGCTTCTCGGCGGACGATCCGACCAGCGGCACCAACCCCACCACCAACATGGAATCGCCGACTCAGGTGCACGCCCTGACCGCGGGGCTGCAGTCGGCGGCGAAGGCGCTGCCCGCCGGGGCGCCGCTGCTCATCGGCACCGACCAGGAATACGGCGTGGTCACCCGGATCAGGTCCGGGGTGACCCAACTGCCCAGCGCCATGGCGGTCGGGGCAGCCGGTGACGCCGAGCTCACCCGACGAGCCTGGGCCGCCGCCGGGGCAGACCTCGCGGCGCTGGGCATCAACGTGGACTTCGCGCCCGACGCCGACGTGGTGGGCGGCGCGGGCGGCGTGATCGGGTCGCGGTCGTTCGGAGCCGACCCGGCGGCGGTCGGCACCCAGGTCGCCGCCGCGGTACGAGGGCTGCAGAGCGCCGGGGTCGCGGCGACCCTGAAACACTTCCCCGGACACGGGCACACCACCACGGACAGCCACACCTCGCTGCCGGTACTGAGCCAGGACCGCGCGACGCTCGACTCCGGCGACCTGCCGCCGTTCCGCGCCGGGATCGGCGCCGGCGCTGACATGATCATGGTCGGTCACCTGGACGTGCGCGCCATCGATCCGGGGATACCGGCGACGTTCTCCCGCAAGGTCCTCACCGACGTGCTGCGCGGGCAACTCGGCTTCCAGGGTGTGGTGGTCACCGACGCGCTGAACATGGCGCCCGCCGAGCGGTGGTCGCCCGGCGAGGCAGCGGTACGTGCCCTGCTCGCCGGCAACGATCTGCTGCTGATGCCGCCGAACGTGGGCGCCGCCCGGCAGGGAATCCTGGACGCGCTGCACACGGGCCGCCTGCCCCGGCAGCGCCTGGTCGACTCGGTGACCCGAATCCTCGCGTTGAAGCTGCGGATCACCGGCGGACCGGGGGACATGTCGACGGTGGACAGCAGCGAGCGCCGCGCCGCGGCGCAGGCGGTCACCGCGGCCGCTGTGACCGTGCTGCGCGGGGCGTGTTCGGGCGCGCTGGTCCACGGACCCGTCTCGGTGACCGCTTCGAACGGTCGCGACCAGCAGCGCCGATGGCTCACCGACGCGTTGCGCGCCGCCGGGGTGGAGGTCACCGCCACCGGGGGGACGCAGGTCCACCTGGTCGGGTACGGCGACGGTACCGGCGACCTGTCGGGCTCGGCGACGGTCACGGTCGGCATGGACACCCCGTACCTGCTCGCCAGTTCCCGGTCGCCGACCCTGCTGGCGACGTACTCCTCCACGCAGGCGGCGATGACCGCGCTCGCGCGGGTGCTCGCCGGTGCCGCGCGGGCGCCCGGCCGCTCGCCGGTACCGGTGCGCGGCCTGCCCCGCTCGGCGTGCGGCTAGCCGCACGGCATCCAGGACGCCTACGCCGCTGGTGATGTGGACACCTCACCAGCGGCGTACAACTGTCGCGACACGTCCCGACGAACCCAGCCGGCGACCCCAGCCGGCACCGGACATGCGTCGGGGGCACCCGCAGGGTGCCCCCGACGCGACCGACCTTCCAGTTACAGCGGGATGTTGCCGTGCGCGCCACGCGCGGCAGGCGCGTCGGCGAGCGCCTCGGCGATCCGTCGACGCGTCTCCTCCGGCTTGATCACGTCGTCGACCACACCGATCTCGAGCGCCCGGTGCACGCCACCGACCCGGATCTGCTCCTCGATCAGTTGTGCCCGTACCGCCTCGCGCTCCTCGACCGGGGTCGCGGCGAGCTTCTTGCGGTGCAGGAGGTTCACCGCCGCGCTCGCGCCCATGACCGCGATCTCGGCGTTCGGCCACGCGAACACCGCCGTCGCGCCCAGCGAGCGGGAGTTCATCGCGATGTACGCCCCGCCGAACGCCTTGCGGGTCACCAGCGTCACCCGCGGTACCACCGCCTCGGCGAACGCGTGCAGCAACTTGGCGCCCCGGCGTACCACACCGTCCCACTCCTGGCCGACGCCCGGCAGGTACCCCGGCACGTCGACGAGGACGATCAGCGGTACCCCGAGCGAGTCGCACATCCGCACGAACCGGGCCGCCTTCTCCGCGCTCGTCGCGTCGAGGCAGCCGCCGAGCCGCAGCGGATTGTTGGCGATGACGCCGACGGTACGACCGGCGAACCGACCCAGCACGGTCACGATGTTCGGCGCCCACTTGGCGTGCAACTCCACGCCCGGCTCGTCGAGCAGCCCCTTGATCAGGTGCTTCACGTCGTACGCCCGGCTCGCCTGCTCCGGCAGCAGCGCCGACAGGTCGCTGTCGTCGGCGACGTCGGCGGGGGACAGCCGGCCCTGGCGACCGAGCAGCACCGCCAGCCGGCGAGCCTCGGTCAGCGCCGCCTCGTCGCTCGAGGTGGTCACGTGGACCACCCCGGAGCGGCGACCGTGCGGCTCGGGGCCGCCGAGGCGCTCCATGTCGACCTGCTCGCCGGTGACGCTGCGGACCACCTCGGGGCCGGTCACGAAGATCCGTCCCGAGCCGCTCATGATCACGATGTCGGTCAGCGCCGGTCCATACGCCGCGCCGCCGGCCGCCGGACCGAGCACCACGGAGATCTGCGGTACCCGCCCCGAGGCACGCACCATCGCCGCGAAGATCTGGCCGACGCCGTCGAGCGCGACCACGCCCTCGTGGATCCGGGCGCCACCGCAGTGCCACAGACCGACGACCGGTACCCGCTCGCGAACCGCGGCGTCGATCGAGTCGGCGATGCGCCGGCAACCGTCGATGCCCAGAGCGCCGCCCATCCTGGTGGCGTCCATCACGAACGCGATCACCGGAGTGCTCTCGATCTCGCCCCGCGCGTACAGCACACCGGAGTCGTCACGCGGTACGAGCAGCCGCATCGAGCCCTGGTCGAAAAGCGCCCGCAGCCGCACCTCCGGGTCCCGGTGGTCGACGGTGGCAGGCTCCGCCACAGGCGTGGTGGTCACGACATCCTCCTGAAAGGGGGTCAGGCCCGGGTGAAGATCAGGGCCACGTTGTGGCCGCCGAACCCGAACGAGTTGTTCAGCGCGGCCGGGACGTCCATGTGGCGCGCCTTGTGTGCGGCCACGTCGAGGTCGACTCCCTCGTCCGGGTCGTCGAGGTTGATGGTCGGCGGTACCACGCCGTCACGCACTGCGAGGATCGTCGCGATCGACTCCAGCGCCCCCGCCGCGCCGAGCAGGTGACCCGTCATCGACTTGGTCGAGGTCACCACCGGGTGGTCGCCGATCGCGGCGCGGATCGTACCGATCTCGGCGACGTCGCCGATCGGTGTCGAGGTGGCGTGCGCGTTCACGTGCACCACGTCGGACCGGGACACGCCGGCGTCGCGCAGCGCCGCCGCGATCGCCCGCCGCTGACCACGCCCCTGCGGGTCGGGCTGCACGATGTCGTACGCGTCGGAGCTCAGCCCCGCCCCGGCGAACCGCGCGTACACCCGCGCGCCGCGCGCCGCCGCGTGGTCGGCCCGCTCGAGGACCACCACACCCGCGCCCTCGCCGAGCACGAACCCGTCCCGACCCTTGTCGAACGGACGCGACGCGCGTTCCGGGTCGTCGTTGCGGGTCGACATCGCCCGCATCGAAGCGAACCCGGCGATCGGCAGCGGGTGGATCACCGCTTCGGTACCGCCCGCGACGACCACGTCGGCACGCCCGGAGCGGATGATGTCCAGCCCCTGCGCCAGCGCCTCGGCACCGGTCGCGCACGCGCTGGCCACCGAGTGCACCCCGGCTTCAGCCTTCAGCTCCAGCCCGACCCACGCGGCCGGTCCGTTCGGCATGAGCATCGGTACCGTGTGCGGGGAGACCCGTCGAGCCCCGCTCTGCTCCAGGATGTCGTCCTGGGCGAGCAGGGTGGTCGCGCCGCCGATGCCGGTACCGATCGTGACGGCGAGCCGTTCCGGCTCCGGTCGGTGGTCGACCAGCCCGGCGTCCCGCCACGCCTGGTGCGCGGCGATCAGCGCGATCGCCTCCGACCGGTCCAGCCGGCGCAGCTTCACCCGGTCGAGGACCTCGCTGGGTTCGACCGCGAGCTGCGCCGCGATGCGTACGGGCAGCTGCGCCGCCCAGTCCTGGGTCAACGCGGACACGCCGGAGCGGCCAGCGAGCATGGCGTCCCAGGTGGACGCGACGTCCCCGCCGAGTGGGGTCGTCGCGCCGAGCCCGGTGACGACAACGTCCACAGTGGAGGTCACTGCGTCGCCTTCCGTTCGTCGTCCAATATCTGACGCGTGGCGGAGCTACCGCTCACGCCTGCGCTTTCTCGATGTACGTCACGGCGTCGCCGACGGTACGCAGGTTCTGCACCTCGTCGTCGGGGATCTTGACGCCGAACTTCTCCTCAGCGGCGACCACGACCTCCACCATCGACAGCGAGTCGACGTCCAGGTCGTCGGTGAACGACTTCTCCTCGGCGACGTCGTCCGGGTTCACACCGGCGACCTCCTCGAGGATCTCGCCCAGGCCGGAGGTGATCTCGGAGCGGCTCATTGCCATCGGTTCCGTTTTCCCTTCTTGGTGGATGGGTCACGCAGCTGTGCTGCGGTCATGGGCAGCGGACGACCTGTCCGGCATAGGTGAGGCCGCCGCCGAAGCCGAACAGCAGGACGGGCGCGCCGGCCGGTACCTCGCGCCGCTCGACCAGCTTGGACAGCGCGAGCGGGACGCTCGCCGCCGAGGTGTTGCCGGAATCCACGATGTCCCGCGCGACCACGGCGTCCTGCTCCATGCCGAGCTTGCGCGCCAGCGGGTCGATGATGCGCAGGTTTGCCTGGTGCGGGACGAACGCCGCGAGTTCGCGGGGTTCGATCCCGGCGGCGGCGCAGGCGCGTCGCGCCAGGTCGGGCAGCGCGAACGTGGCCCAGCGGAACACGGTCTGCCCGGACTGCTGGATGTACGGTCGCCAACCCTCGATCGTGATGACGTCGTTCTTCTCCGGGTCGGAGCCCCACAGCACCGGACCGATGCCGGGCTCCTCGCTCTCCGCGACCGCGCTGACCACCGCCGCGCCGGCGGCGTCGCCGAACAGCACGCAGGTCGAGCGGTCGGTCCAGTCGGTGAAGTCGGACAGCTTCTCCGCGCCGATCACGATCGCGTGCCGGGCGGCGCCGGCGCGGATGGCGTGGTCGACGGTGGCGAGCGCGTACGAGAAGCCCGAGCACGCGGTGTTGATGTCGTACGCCGCCGGTGCCGGTACCCCCAGCTTCGCCGCGACCCGCGTCGCCACGTTCGGGCACCGGTCCACCGACGAGCAGTTGGCGACCGCGATCAGATCGATCTCGTTGGCGTCGAGACCGGAGTTCGCCAGCGCTTTCTCCGCCGCCGCGGCGGCCATGTCGGCGACCGTCTCGCTGTCGGCGATGCGCCGGGTGGAGATGCCGACCCGGTCCCGGATCCACGCGTCGTTGGTCTCCACCATCTGAGCGAGGTCGTCATTGGTGAGTACCCGGGCCGGCTGGTAGTGGCCCATAGCGACAATCTTGGATCCGGTTGCGCCCACTGGCTGTCCTCTCATCACGGTTGCCCTCCGATCCGGGCAAGTGGCTGGCCCGGAGCTACCGGGTCGTCGGGGCTGACGAGCCACTCGGTGAGCAGACCCGACTCGTGCGCGGTCACCTCGACCTCGCCCTGGCGGGTGCTCACGTGACCCAACAGTTGGCCGGACCGGACCTCGTCGCCCTCGGCAAGCTCGGCGTTCGGGACGAAGGTGCCGGCGGCGGTGGCGACCACGATCCGGAAGTGCGGCGCGGGTTCCACGCTCGGCGCGTCACCGTGCCGCGCGATCAGGTCGCGGGCGGCCGCCAGGTCGTCCGGCGTGTTCACGGCGAGCAGTTCGATGCCCTTGAGCTGCCGCTTCGCCAGGTTGACCAGGGTACCCGCCGGGGGCAGCTCGATGATCGCGGTGACGCCCAGGTCGGCGAGGGTCGACATGACCAGATCCCAGCGGACCGGCGCGGTCACCTGTCGTACCAGGCGGGCGATCAGGTCGCGGCCGTTGGTGACGGCGGTGCCGTCGAGGTTGGACAGCAGGATGCGGGCCGGGTCCTGGACCGTGATGCCACCGGCGACGGCGGAGAGCGCCTGCTCGGCGGGCGCCATGTACGGCGTGTGGAAGGCGCCCGCGACGTGCAGCCGGACCACCTTCACCTTGGCCGGTGGCGACGCGACCAGCTTGTCCAGCGCGTCGACGGCGCCGGCGGCGACGATCTGTCCGGCGCCGTTGCGGTTCGCCGGGTACAGGTTCAGCGCGTCGAGTGCGGCGAGCACCTCGTCGGGCTCCCCGCCGAGCACCGCGGCCATGCCGGTCCGCTCGACGGCGCACGCCGCGGCCATCTCCCGACCGCGTACCCCGGCCAGCGCGATCGCGGCTTCCGGGGTGAGTACGCCGGCCATCGCGGCGGCGCTCAGCTCGCCGACGCTGTGGCCGGAGACCGTCGCCACGTCGTACATCGGCAGCTGCTCGGCGGCCAGCAGCGCGGCGGCGACCAGCAGGGGCTGCGTCTTGGCGGTGTCCTTGATCTCGTCCGCGCCCGCCTCGGTACCGAGGGCGAGCAGGTCGAGACCGGCGAGCGTGGACCACCAGCGCAGCCGGGCCTCGGCGCCGGGCAGCGCGAGCCAGGGTGTCAGGAAACCGGGCTTCTGGGAGCCCTGACCAGGAGCGACAACGGCGAGCACATGTCGACTGTGCGGGATGTGAGCGCGCGGCGTCGGTATCTTCCGACACCAAACCCGACCAGATCTTTTGGCGGGTTCCTACAACGCCAGTGCGTACCAAAACCGCGAACCGGTGCGAAACCGGACGCGCTGTCACGCTGTCCTGGTCTTCGCCGGTGCTCGTGCCGGGGGCGGCGCGGCGGTGGCCGCCGTCGCGGCGGGCGGGGCGGATATCGACGACGATGGGTCGAGCCGACCGATCGCGAGGGCGATCCGCAGCGCGAAGGCGTCGCGCGGCGACAGCGGCGCGAATCCGGTCACCTCGGCGACCCGGCGCAACCGGTACCGCACCGTGTTCGGATGGACGAACAGCGCGCGGGCGGTACTTTCCAGCACCCCGCCGGAGGCGAAGAACGCGTCCAGGGTTTGGGTGAGGTCGCCGCCGGCCCGGTTCAGCGCCCCGTACACGTCCTGCCGCAGCACCCGTCGCGCCTCCGCGTCCCCCGCCAGGGCACGTTCCGGGAGCAGGTCGGCGGCGGCGACCGGTCGGGGAGCAGCCGGCCACGCCGGCGCCGCACGGTACCCGGCGAGCGCGGCACGCGCCGACTCGGTCGCCTCGTCCAAACTCGGTACCGCCGGTCCGACCACGACCGGACCCTCGCCGAACGCGCTGAGCAGCTTCGCGCCGACCCCGAGCGGGTCGGTCGCCCCGCCGAGAACCAGGACCAGCCGGTCGCCGTGTACCCCGCCGATCACCTCGACGTTGAGCCGCCGCGCCGCCCGGTACACGGTGTGCAGCACCGCCGCCGCCTCGCCGCCCGGCGAGCGACCCACCACGACCGCCACCGGCGGCGCGTCGCCCCAGCCGAGCGCGGCGGCGCGGCTGGCCAGCACGTCCGAGGAGTCCCCGCGTAACAGCGCGTCGACCAGCAGCGCCTGCAGCCGGGCGTCCCACGCCCCGCGGGTCTCGGCGGCACGGGCGTACACCCGCGCCGCGGCGAACGCGACCTCCCGGCTGAACATCAGTACCGCCTCGCGCAGCGCCGCCTCCTCGCCGCGCGCGGCGAGGCGCGGTACCTGTTCCTCGACGACGTCGATGGTGACCTTGATGAGCGCGACGGTCTGCTGCAGGTTGATCGTCCGGGCGAGGGCCCGCGGCGCGGCGTCGAAGACCTCCTCCGGGATCTCGTGCCGCCCGTCGGTCTGCCCGTCGGTACGCCGCCGCAGCCACTCGACCAGCGACCGCACCCCGTCCTGAGCCACCAGCATCACCCACGAGCGCTGGTCGGCCGGCAGTTCGCGGAACCAGGGCAGCACGTCGTCCATGCGCGCCACGCTCGCGGTCGCCAACGCGCCCGCCGAGCGCTCGATGCGGCGCAGCGTGGCGGTCAGCGGCGGTTCGGATGCTGCCGACATGAGCTCAGCGTGTCACGTCGGGTCGCCGGTACCGGTCACGGGGCGGGCGGCACGCCGGACCGACCTCGGTCGGGCGCTGCGCCGGACGCACGCCGGTGGGGCGCGGCGCGCAGCCGTCGTCGGCAGCGGGGTACCGGCGGCCCGTCGTGCCCGGTCCGGCATTGACTAAGGTGCCGTGACATGCGTCGTCGCTGGATCATCCCCACCATCGTCGTCGTGGTCGCGCTCGCAGCGGGCATCGGCTTCGTCGAGTACACCTCGGGCCGTCACCACGAGCCCGCGCCGCAGGGCGAGAGCAAGCCGCTGACCCTCGCCGAGGTCGAAGACCAGGCTCGGGTCGATCTGCCGGAGGGCAGCAAACTGCTGTACGCCGAGTTCTACGTGCTCGACGACTGGGCGGTCGCGGCTCGGGTCCAGTTCGATCGCAAGGCGCTCAACGGCTTCCTCAGCGCCAGCGGCCTGCCCGCGGTGGTGGACGGTCTGCGACCGGTACCGGTGCTGCCCGACGTGTCGACCGTGCCGCCGCAACCGACCGGTACCCCGTCCGACGGCGCTTCCGGCGCGCCCGCCGGCAGCGTCGCGCCGAGCGGCGGCACGTCCGGTACCGCCGCGCCCGCGCCGTCCGACCTGCCCAGTCCGGCGGTACCGCTGCTGCGCGACGATCCGGGCTGGCACCCGGAGCAGGTGGTGCACGCCGCCGGGGTGGACCGCGACGTCCAGGACGGGGTCGCCCGCTGGGTCATGGTCGACCTGGACGCCCCGGACACCGTCGTGGTGTACCTCTACGCCACCGCCGAACAGCCGGTGGCGAGCACCCGACCGAGCCCCACCCCGAGCCGGAGCCCGGCGACCGCCTGAGGCGGGATCGTCACCGACGACCGGGCTCAGGCGAGCCGGGCGAGCGCGGCGCGCAGCCGGGCGAGGGTGCGCTCACGCCCGAGCACGGCAAGCGACTCGAACAGCGGCAGACCCACGGTCCGACCGGTCACCGCGACCCGTACCGGCGCCTGCGCCTTGCCCAACTTGAGCCCGCGCTCGGTGCCGACCCGTTCGAGCGTCTCCTTCAACGTGGCGGCGTCCCAGGACGGTACCGCCTCGAACGCCTCGATCGCCGCGCCGAGCAGGTCCGCGGCGCCCTCCTTCATCGCCTTCGCCCACGACGCCTCGTCGACGACCGGCTCGGACAGGAACAGGAAGTCCACGTTCGGCACGATCTCGGACAGCACGCTGATGCGGGTCTGCGCCAGCGGCGCGACCGCCTCGAACGCGGCGGCGTCGAAGTCCTCGGACCGCCACGGCGGCGACGGGATGGTGGCGGTACCGGTCAGCCACGGCTGGCAGGCAGCGACGAAGTCGGGCACGCTGAGCGCGCGGATGTACTCCCCGTTGAACGCGCGCAGCTTCTTCTCGTCGAAGAACGCCGGTGACGGGTTGACGTCCTCGAGCCGGAACTCCTTCTCGATGACGTGCCACGGCACGATCTCGCGGTCGCCGGACGGCGCCCAGCCGAGCAGCATCAGGTAGTTGCGCATCGCGTCGGCGAGGTACCCCTCGTCGCGGTACGCCTCCAGGGCGACCTTGTCGCGCCGCTTGGACAGCTTCTGCCGCTTCTCGTTGACCACCACCGGCACGTGCGCCCAGATCGGCGGCTCGTGGCCCAGCGCCTGCCACAGCAGTTGCTGCTTCGGCGTGTTGGGCAGGTGCTCCTCGGCGCGGATCACATGGGTGATCCCCATCGTCATGTCGTCGACGACGTTGGCAAGCAGGAACACCGGCGACCCGTCGGAGCGGGCGATGACGAAGTCCTCGAGGAGCTTGTTTTCGAACGTCGGCTCGCCGCGGATCAGGTCGACGACCCGGGTCACGCCGTCGTCGGGGGTACGGAACCGCAGCGCGCGACCCTCTCCGGGGCCGAGCCCGCGATCCCGGCAGTAGCCGTCGTAGCCGGTGTACTGCGAGCCGGTGCGCTGCTGGATCTGCTCGCGTGTGCAGTCGCAGTAGTACGCGCGACCGGTCTCGTACAGCCGGCGCGCGGCGGTGCGGTGCTCCGCCTCGTAGCTCGACTGGAAGTACGGCCCTTCGTAGCTGCCCCGGCTGATGCCCAGCCAGTCCAGCGCGGACAGGATGCCCTCGGTCCACTCCGGGCGGTTGCGCGCGGCGTCGGTGTCCTCGATACGCAGGACGAACACGCCGTCGTGCTGCTTGGCGTAGATCCAGTTCTGCAGCGCGGACCGGGCGCCGCCGACGTGGAACATTCCAGTGGGAGAGGGGGCGAACCGTACACGTACCGTCACGAGACCAGCCTACGGTCGCCGCCCCGCCGGTCCGCCACCAGGTTTCCGCGCCGCCACCCGTCGCGAACAACGTGACCAGATGTCCACTTCCCGGTTGGTCCCCGAAGCGGTAGCCTCCGCACGTCATTGCGTACCCCGGGGGAGGGACGATGCTCGAGCCGCGACGGCGAAGCGGGCGGCGCGTGCGTGGGATGTATCTGGTCGGCGCCACGCTGACCTGCCTACTTGTTGCCGGCTGCGGTCCGGCATCCAGCGAGACTGCTCGATGGAGCGGCGGGACCGGCGCGGGCGCCGGCAGCGGCGCGTCCACCTCGTCGGTCGAGGTGACCTTCACGCCGAGTGACGGCGCGACGAACATCTCACCGACCGATCCGGTGACGGTCACCGCGACGGGCGGCACCATCCAGTCGGTCGTGATGACCAACCCGGACGGCAAGCAGGTGAAGGGCGCCCTCGCCGAGGACACGCTGTCGTGGAAGACCGCGGAACCGCTGGGCTACGACAAGACGTACACGATCAACGTCGAGGCGGTCGACACCGCCGGCAAGACGACCACGAAGACGAGCAGGTTCACGACGGTCAAGCCGGGCAACATGACCCTGCCGTACCTGCGTCCGGACACCAACGGCGGGACGTTCGGCATCGGCGAGCCCATCGTGGTGCGCTTCGACGAGCCGATTCCCGACCGTTCGATCGCCGAGAAGGCGCTGCGGGTCACCACGAATCCGCCGGTGGAGGGTCGCTGGCACTGGTTCGACAAGCAGGAGCTGCACTGGCGACCGGCGAAGTACTGGACACCGGGCACCAAGGTCAGCGTGCAGGCGAAGGTGTACGGGGTGAACTTCGGCGGCAACCTGTGGGGTCAGGCGGACCGGTCCATCTCGTTCACCATCGGACGCTCGAAGATCGCCCGAGCCGACAACAACACCCACCACATGCTCGTGTACATCGACGGCAAGCAGGTCCGTGACATTCCGGTGAGCATGGGCATGGGCGGGTCCACGGTCGGCGCGAACGGGCAGGTCATCGACTTCTGGACGCGCAGCGGTCCGCACGTCGTGCTCGACAAGCAGCCGGTGGTGCGGATGAGCTCGGCGAGCTACGGCATCACCGACCCGAAGAGCAAGTACTACTACGACGAGGACATCAAGCTCGCCGTGCACATCTCGTACGCGGGTGAATACGTGCACCTGGCGGACTGGAACATCTGGGCGCACGGGTACCGGAACACCTCGCACGGCTGCATCAACGTCGGTCCGGCGAACGCCCAGTGGTTCTACGACACCTTCGGACCCGGCGACGTCGTCGAGGTGACCGGCAGCCCGAAGACCCTCAATCCGCGCGACGGGCTGGGGGACTGGGTGATCCCCTGGTCGCAGTGGTAATCCGGGTCGGATAGTCGTACGAGCGGAACGACGGGGAACGGGGTGGCATCCACGGGATGCCACCCCGTTCGCCGTCCGAGAGCGGTACCGGGGCGCGAGGCGGTACCAGCGCGCGGGGCGGCCCCCGGCGCGGGCGGACGCGCGCGGTGTGGCGGTACGGGTCGCGACAGTGGCGACCGCCGAACCGGGAGTCCTCAGTGGCCGGTCGGTACGGCAGGGCTCAGCGGGTGGTGCGGTGCACCCAGCGCGCGACCGTGCCGAGCGCGAGCACCGCGATGAGCGCGACCAGCGCGCTGATCGCGACGGTACGCAGGAAGTTGCCGAACGCGCCGTCCACGTCGACCGTGATCGCGTCGAACTGCGGGCGGGTCTGCGCGGCGGCGACCGCGACCCCGTCGCCGGAGTGCGCCTCAGCCTCCTTGGTCACGTTGGTGAGCACCTGAGGCAGAGTGACCGGGGCGTAGAACCAGCCGTCCGTGGTGGACGCGCCGGGGCGGCGGTCCGCCGGGCGGTACGCCTTGGGTCCACCGCTCGCCATCGGGTACAGCTCGTACCGGGCGACGGGCTGGTCGCCGGCGAGCACGGTGACTTCGTACTTGGGCCCAAGCGCCGCCGGGTCGGGCGTGATCGGGTCGCCGGTGCGCCCCGACATCCAGCCGACCTCGAGCATCAACGTGTCGAACTCGTCGCGGTCGCCGTTCGCCGTGAACGTGAGCGGGCCGGCGAGGTCGGGACCGGCGAGCGTGACAGCGGTCGGGGTTTGCGAGGCGAGCGCGGGACCGGTGCCGACGACCAGACCCAGGAGCGCCCCTGCCACGACAACCCCGAGCCGCGCCGGCAGGCGGCTCATCCGTCCAGCCGCGCCTACCGGTGACGTGCTGAGGGAACGCGCCATGGACGACCTCCAAGCCCCGTACTGAGAGTCTCCTCAGTAGACGCCGCCAGAGCGAATGACGTTGTGCCGGAAGGTTAACGTTTCGGACACCTTCGCGCACGCCGGGGTCTCAGATACCGGTTCAGGGGACGTTGCGAATTCTGGTCACCAGCACCCCGCCGAGTACGGTAACCGCCGCTGTCAGCAGATACAGCACGGGATATCCGCCCAGCGACGCGACCACCGGCGCGGCGAGCGCCGGCGCGAGGACCTGCGGCGCGGAGTTGGCGATATTGACCACGCCGAGATCCTTGCCGCGGTCCGCGGCAGCCGGCAGCACCTGGGTGATCAGCGCGGCGTCGACCGCCACGTACACCCCGTACCCGCCGCCCAGCACAGCTGCCGCGACCACCGCGGTCGGCCAGGTCGGCACGGTCGCGAGCAGTACCGCCGCGACCGCCATGATCAGGCTGGACACCACGACGAACACCCGGCGGCGACCGGTGCGGTCCGAGCGCCGCCCGGCGACCACGGTCGTCACCATCAGCGCCGCCGTGTACACCAGGATCAGGATCAGCAGACCGCCCTGCGGGTCCGGGTAGTGGACCGCGTCGGTCAGGAAGTACAGCAGGTACAGCGTGCCGAGCGAGTTGCCGAGCTGGACCAGGAACCGGGTGAGCCACGCCCAGCCGAAGTCGGGATGGCGCCGAGGGTCCACCCAGAACCCGGTCAACCAGGTGCGCCAGCCGTCCCGCCGGCGGTACCCGACCGGGAGCGGATCGTCGCGGGTGCCGGTGGTGAACGGCAGCGCGAGCACCACCACCGCGACGGCGACCAGCAGGTACCCGGTGAGCACGGCGCGACGGGTCACCAGCAGGACACCGAGCACCACGCCGAGCACCTGGGGGATGCCCACCCAGCCGGACACCGCGCCCCGCTGGACGACCGGTACCCGGTCCGGCACCGCCGCGCTGAGCGAGGCGAGCATCGCGTTGAAGCAGACCTGGGCGGCGACCCAGCCGATCGCGACCGCCGGCACGGTGTGCGCGGTGGCGAGCAGCGCCAGGGCGACCGCGCCGACCAGCGCCCCGCCCAGGGTCCACGGGTGCCGGCGACCGAAGCGCGACGTGGTCCGGTCGGACAACGCGCCCGCCACCGGGTTCGCGACGACGGCAGCCAGCGCCCCCAGCCCGGTCACCCAGCCGAGCATCGCCTCCTTGTGCGCCGGGTCGATTGCCGCGACCTGCTCGGGCAGCAGCACCTGGATCGGCGTGAAGAACGCCATCCACACCCCGAGGTTCGCCAGCACCAGCAGCCCGACCCAGGGCGCGCGGACCGGCGACGTCGGTTCGCGCAGCGCCGCCGGCAGCGCCACCCGCGCGTCGCCGGGGGCGTCGCCCGGTGGTTGCGCGTCGCCGTGCAACCCGGCGGTCATGCCGACCGCCGCCCACGCTGCGCGGCGATCAGGTCCCGGTACCAGTCGAACGACGCTCTCGGGGTGCGCGCCTGGGTGTCGAAGTCGACGTGGACCAGCCCGAAGCGTTGGGTGTACCCCTCGGCCCACTCGAAGTTGTCCAGCAGCGACCAGACGAAGTACCCGCGCACGTCCACGCCTTCGCCGATCGCGGACGCCACCGCCCGGATGTGCCCGTCGAGGTACCGGATGCGCGCGTCGTCCTGCAACGGCTCCGGGTACGAGCAGCCGTTCTCGGTCACGTACAGCGGCGGCAGCGCCTCACCGTACCGGTCGCGCAGCAGCACCAGCAGTTGCCGCAGCCCGTCCGGCACCACCGGCCAGTCGAAGCCGGTCCGCGGGTACCCCTCCAGTTCGACGAACTCGAAGGGCAACCCGTCCTCCTCGTCCGGGGCGCGCACCCCGGTCGGGTTGTAGTAGTTGACGCCCAGGGCGTCCAGCGGCGCGGCGATCGTCTCCAGGTCGCCGTCGCGCACCGCCGAGGTGTCGAAGCCGTCCGGGTACCCCCGCCCGAACAGCGGATCGGTGAACAGCCGGTTGTGCAGCGCGTCGTACGTGTCGGCGGCGACGCGGTCGGCGTCGCGGTCGCCGACGACCCAGACCGGGGAGTAGTTGTTGGTGATCGCGACCGGGGCGCGGGTCGCCGCGCGCAGCGCAGCGACCGCCCGACCGTGTCCGAGCAACTGGTGGTGGGCGACCGGGAACGCGTTGAACAGCAACATCTCGCCCGGGGCGTGGCTGCCCATGCCGTACCCGAGCGACATGTGCACGAACGGCTCGTTGAGCGTGATCCACAGGCGTACCCGGTCGCCGAGCGCGGTGCCGACCAGCCCGGCGTACTCGGCGAACCGCGCCGAGGTGTCCCGGTTGAGCCAACCGCCGGCGTCCTGCACCGCCTGGGGCAGATCCCAGTGGTACAAGGTGACCACCGGGTCGATGCCCCGCGCCAGCAGCGCGTCGACCAATCGGTCGTAGAACGCCACACCGCGCGCGTTCGCCGGACCGGAGCCGTCCGGCTGGATGCGCGGCCAGGCGACGGAGAACCGGTACGCGTCGACGCCGAGGTCCGCCATCAGCGCCACGTCCTCGGCGTACCGGTGGTAGTGGTCGCACGCCACGTCGCCGGTACCGCCGTCGACGATGCGACCCGGCTCGTGCGCGAACGTGTCCCAGATCGACACGCCCCGACCGTCGTCGCGCACCGCGCCTTCGATCTGGTACGCCGAGGTCGCCACGCCCCATCGGAAGCCTGCCGGGAAGCGGAACGGTTCGCTCATGGCGCTCCTTCGCGACAGCGGTGAGGCGAACTGTAATCGCGGCATCGCCGCCCGCGGTAGCGGTGATCCGGGTGCGATCCCCGCGCAGTTGACATGATGGCGGGATGGAGTACGTACGGCTCGGCTCGACCGGCATGAAGGTGTCCCGGCTGTCGCTCGGCATGATGAGCTACGGCGACCCGCGTTGGCGCGACTGGGTGCTCGACGAAGCGGCGACCGAGCCGTTCGTGCGCCGGGCAGCCGAAGCCGGGATCAACTTCTTCGACACCGCGAACATGTACTCGCGGGGCGCGAGCGAGGAGGTCACCGGGCGGCTGCTGGCGAAGGTGTTCGACCGTCGCGAGGACTACGTGCTGGCGACGAAGGTGTACAACCCGATGGGTCCCGGCCCCAACGACCGGGGCTTGTCCCGTAAGCACATCCTCGCCTCGATCGACGACTCGCTGCGCCGGCTCGGCACGGACTACGTCGACCTGTACCAGATCCACCGCTGGGACTACGACACCCCGATCGAGGAGACCATGCGGGCGCTGCACGACGTGGTGCGCGCCGGCAAGGCGAGGTACATCGGCGCGTCGAGCATGTACGCCTGGCAGTTCGCCAAGGCGCAGCACGTCGCCGACCGGCACGGCTGGACCCGGTTCGTGTCCATGCAGAACCACTACAACCTGGTGTACCGCGAGGAGGAGCGGGAGATGATCCCGCAGTGCCTCGACATGGGGGTCGGGATCATCCCATGGAGCCCGCTGGCGCGTGGGCTGCTGACCGGCAGCCGGACCCGCGGCGGCGAGCGGCGCACGGTACGCGCCGGCAGCGACCCGTTCGCCGAGACGCTGTACGACGAAGCCGACTTCGACGTGGTGGACCGGCTGATCGAGGTCGCCCGCGAACGCGGTGAGCCGCCGGCGCGGATCGCGCTTGCCTGGCTGCTGCACCGTCCCGGGGTCACCGCTCCGATCATCGGCGCGACCAAGCTGAGCCATCTCGAGGACGCCATCGCCGCGACCGAGGTGACGCTGTCGGCGGAGGAGATGAAGGCGCTCGAGGAGCCGTACCGCCCGCACCCGATCCGCGGGCACCAGTGAGGGTCCGCCGATGCCCACCCCGGTAGAGGTCGTCGAGGTCGCCGGTCGCGAGGTGCGGATCAGCAACCCGGGCAAGGTGATGTTCCCGGCGACCGGGCACACCAAGCTCGACCTGGTCCGGTACTACCTGACCGTCGCCGACGGGGCGCTGCGCGGCGTGGCGGGGCGACCGATGGCGCTCAAGCGGTACGTGCACGGCATCGACGGGGAGTTCTTCTTCCAGAAACGCGCGCCGCAGTCGCGACCGGAGTGGATCGAGACGGTGGAGTTGCGGTTCCCGTCCGGTCGTACCGCCCACGAGGTGGTCGTCCGCGACGCCGCGCAACTGGCGTGGGTGGTGAACCTGGGCTGCATCGACCTCAATCCGCACCCGGTCCGCGCGGACGACCTCGACCACCCCGACGAGTTGCGGGTCGACCTGGACCCGGTACCGGGGGTGCCGTGGTCGGACGTCCGCGAGGTGGCGATGGTGGTCGGCACCACCCTCACCGACTTCGGGCTGGTGGGCTGGCCGAAGACGTCCGGGTCGCGGGGGCTGCACGTGTACGCGCGGATCGAGCGGCGGTGGACGTTCGGCGAGGTGCGCCGCGCCGCGTTGGCGCTCGCCCGCGAGGTGGAGCGACGGGTACCGGAGTTGGCGACCAGCGCCTGGTGGAAGGAGGAGCGGCACGGGGTGTTCCTCGACTACAACCAGAACGCCAAGGACCGCACCGTCGCCTCGGCGTACTCGGTGCGCCCGACGCCGACCGCGACCGTGTCCGCGCCGCTGCGCTGGGACGAGGTGCCCGACTGTGAGCTGGGCTCGTACACCCTGGACACGGTGCTGGACCGGTACGCGACGGTCGGCGACCCCTCGGCGGGCATCGACGAGTCGGTCGGTTCCCTGGTACCGCTGTTGACCCTCGCCGACGAGCAGGCGGCCGCCGGCATGGGCGACGCACCCTGGCCGCCGCACTACGCGAAGCAGGAGGGCGAGCCGCCGCGGGTACGCCCGTCGCAGCGGCGCACGGCGGACGGCGTGGTGCCGGAGCCCGCGCCCGGCAAGTCGGTCGGTCCGACCGGGCGGCGGCGTACCACCAAGCCGCTCATCGAGATCGCTCGTGCGGCGACCCGCGACGAGGCGCTGGCCGGGCTGGAGCGCTGGAAGGCGCGGCATCCGGACGTGGTGCCGCTGCTCGAGCCGGCGGACGTGCTGGTCGACTCGATGCGTGGACGCAACACCACGTGGACCCGGATCAGGATCAATTTGGAGCACGTACCGGAGCGGTCGCGCCCGGCTCAGGAGCCCCTGGAGGTCGACTACGACCCGTGGGCGGCGTACGAGGGACCGGACCGCTCCGGGCGGCTCGAACGCCCGAAGCGTCGCCGGACGTGACCGTGGCGCCGACCGTCGACGGTCGAGATGTCGCGATGGGCGCACACCGCTCGTGGTGTGCGCCCATCACGACGGGTGTACGCCTCGGACGGGACGCCTCGCGTCCGCTGACCGAGTCGCGCGGTTCTGAATGGGAACGGGGCCCGGCGCGCTGCGCGCGCCGGGCCCCACCCGTCGATCAGAGCGCCGTCAGGAGTCGCCGCCGGTCTCGCCGACCGGCGCCGCCGACACGTCGTTGATCGCGTACTTCCGTGCGGCCTCCGCCGGCACGTTCGCCGGTACCTCCTTGCGCAGCGCCAACTGGCGCAGCGTGGCGACCACGATCGACTCGGCGTCGACGTGGAAGTGCCGGCGCAGCGCGTGCCGCGTGTCCGACATGCCGAACCCGTCGGTACCGAGCGAGGTGTAGTCGCCGGGAACCCAGCGGGAGATCAGGTCCGGTACCGCGCGCATGAAGTCGGAGACCGCGACGACCGGTCCCACCTGCTCGCTGAGCTTCCGCGTCACGTACGGCACCCGGGGCTCGGCGTCGGGGTGGGTCAGGTTGTACTCCTCGGCTTCGACCGCGTCGCGCCGCAACTCGGTCCACGAGGTCGCCGACCACACCTCGGCGGCGACGCCCCAGTCCTCGGCGAGCAGCTTCTGCGCCTTGAGCGCCCACTGCATGGCAGGACCGGACGCGAGGACGCGCGCCCTCGGCGCGCCGCCGTTGCCCACCGCCGGGGCGGGGGAGTACCGGTACAGCCCGCGCAGCAGCCCCTCGACGTCGAGGTTGTCCGGCTCGGCCGGCTGGCGCATCGGCTCGTTGTACACCGTCAGGTAGTAGAAGATGTTCTCCGGGTCGTCCCCGTACATCCGCCGCAGCGCGTCCTCGACGATGTACGGCAACTCGAACGCGAACGACGGGTCGTAGGCGACCACCGCCGGGTTGGACGCCGCGTACATCAGCGAATGCCCGTCCTCGTGCTGGAGGCCCTCGCCGTTCAGCGTGGTGCGACCGGCGGTCGCGCCCAGCATGAACCCGCGCGTCATCTGGTCCGCCGCCGCCCACAGGTTGTCGCCGGTGCGCTGGAAACCGAACATCGAATAGAAGATGTACAGCGGGATCATCGGCTCGTTGTGCGTCGAGTAGCTGGTGCCCGCCGCGATGAACGAGCCAGTGGAGCCGAGCTCGTTGATGCCTTCGTGCAGGATCTGCCCGGTCTCCGACTCCCGGTACGACAGGAACAGCTCCCGGTCGACCGGCGTGTACGTCTGCCCGTGCGGCGAATAGATCTTCGCGGTCGGGAACAGCGAGTCCATGCCGAAGGTGCGCGCCTCGTCCGGGACGATCGGCACCCAGCGCCTGCCGAAGTCCTTGTTGCTCTTCATCAGGTCCTTCAGCAGCCGGACGAACGCCATGGTGGTGGCGACCTTCTGCTTGCCGGACCCCCGCTTCAGGTCGGCGTACGCCTCCTTCGGCGGCAGCGGCAGCGACACCGTGCTGCGGGTACGCCGCGCCGGAAGGTACCCACCGAGCTGCTCGCGCCGCTCACGCAGGTACTGCATTTCGTCGCTGTCCTTGCCCGGGTGGTAGTACGGCGGCAGGTACGGGTTCTCCTCCAGCACCTTGTCCGGGATGTCCAGGTACAGCCGGTCGCGGAACGTCTTCAGGTCGTCCAGCGTCAGCTTCTTCATCTGGTGCGTGGCGTTGCGACCTTCGAAGTGCGAGCCCAGCGTCCAGCCCTTGATGGTCTTCGCCAGGATCACCGTCGGCTGCCCGGTGTGTTCGACCGCCGCCTTGTACGCCGCGTACAGCTTGTGGTAGTCGTGCCCGCCGCGCTTGAGGTTCCAGATCTCGTCGTCGGACAGGTGCTCGACCATCTTGCGGGTGCGCGGGTCGCGACCGAAGAAGTGCTCCCGGACGTACGCCCCGGACTCCGCCTTGTAGGTCTGGTAGTCGCCGTCCGGCGTGACGTTCATCAGGTTCACCAACGCGCCGTCGGTGTCGGCGGCCAGCAGCGGGTCCCACTCGCGGCCCCAGATCACCTTGATGACGTTCCAGCCGGCGCCCCGGAAGAACGACTCCAGTTCCTGGATCACCTTGCCGTTACCGCGGACCGGACCGTCCAGGCGCTGCAGGTTGCAGTTGATGACGAAGGTGAGGTTGTCCAGTTCCTCCCGCGCGGCGAGCCCGATCGCGCCGAGCGACTCCGGCTCGTCCATCTCGCCGTCGCCGAGGAACGCCCAGACCCGCTGCTGCGAGGTGTCCTTGATGCCGCGGTGCTGCAGGTACCGGTTGAACCGCGCCTGATAGATCGAGTTGATCGCGGCGAGCCCCATGGAGACCGTGGGGAACTCCCAGAAGTCCGGCATCAGCCTCGGGTGCGGGTACGACGGCAGACCGCCGCCCGGGTGCGACAGTTCCTGACGGAACCCGTCGAGCTGGTGCTCGGTCAACCGGCCTTCGAGGAACGCCCGCGCGTAGATGCCCGGCGAGGCGTGTCCCTGGAAGAAGATCTGGTCACCGCCGCCGGGGTGGTTGCGGCCCCGGAAGAAGTGGTTGAAACCCACTTCGTAGAGGCTGGCGGCGCTGGCGTAGGTGGAGATGTGTCCACCGACCTCGATGCCGGGGCGCTGGGCGCGGTGCACGGTCATCGCGGCGTTCCACCGGATGTACGCGCGGATGCGCCGCTCCACGTGCTCGTCGCCCGGGAACCACGGCTCCCGCTCCGGCGGGATGGTGTTGATGTAGTCCGTGGTGGTCAGCGAGGGTACGCCGACCTGCCGCTCCCGGGCGCGCTCGAGTAGGCGCAGCATGATGTACCGGGCGCGCTTGGCCCCACGCTCGTCGATCACGCCGTCGAGCGACTCGACCCACTCGGTGGTCTCCTCCGGGTCGATGTCCGGCAGCTGGCTCGGTAGGCCTTCGCTGATCACCGGACGCTTACGTTCCGTGGCCACAGGCGTTCCTTCTTTGATGTAGTCCACAACCCCTTGTGTCCCATCCTGCCCTCACCACAGTGGTCGCGTCACCCTGGGTCGGGTGGACCATCGCGCGAAACACACCTACCTGCGGGTAACCTGACCGGGTGGAATCCGCGGTCATCACCGTCAGCACCGGTGGTCGGCCCGCCGTGCGGGACATCACCGCCGAGGCCGAACAGTTCGTGTCGGGTCGGGGCGACGGGTTACTGCACGTGTTCGTACCGCACGCGACCGCCGGTGTGGCGCTGATCGAAACCGGCGCCGGCTCGGACCGCGACCTGCTGAGCGCGCTCGACGAGTTGCTGCCGGCGGACGACCGGTGGCGGCACCGGCACGGCTCACCGGGGCACGGCCGGGACCACGTGATGCCGGCGCTGGTCGCCCCGTACGCGACGGTCCCGGTGCTGGGCGGACGCCTCGCGCTGGGTACCTGGCAGTCGATCTGTCTGGTCGACCTCAACGGCGACAACCAGACCCG
Organism: Micromonosporaceae bacterium; assembly: GCA_036378155.1. Lineage (GTDB taxonomy): Bacteria > Actinomycetota > Actinomycetes > Mycobacteriales > Micromonosporaceae > DASUXA01. The sequence continues at coordinate 35,344 of DASUXA010000016.1, forward strand.
TCAGGTGCGCTTCTCGTTCCTCGCCGGCTGACCGTCGCGACGCGTTGGACCGGACACCTGTAGCGGGTTGTCCGTTGTGTCCTGATGCCGCTTATGTCCGGACCGTGCCCGGGCGGGAAAGCTAGCCGCGACCACCCGACGTCGGTAATGCTGTCGGATGTGACCACCCCGCAAGATCTGGAAGAGCGGTTCCGGGACGCGGTCGCCGCGCTGTCCACGTCGGCGAGCCGCCGCGACGCCGCCGAACCGATCCGTGACGGCAGCACGCTCACCGGCAAGGTCGCCCAGCGCCTGTTCGAGTCGCAGCTCGCCAGCCGCCACCTCGACCTGGCGGCTCGCTGGCTGCGCACCTTCGGGCAGGGGTACTACACGATCGGGTCGTCCGGTCACGAGGGCAACGCGGCGGTGGCGGAGGCGCTGCGCCCGACCGACCCGGCGCTGCTGCACTACCGCTCCGGCGCGTTCTACTGTGCCCGCGCGGGTCAGGTCGACGACGTCGACCCGGTACGCGACGTGCTGCGTGGGCTGGTCGCCTCGGCGCTGGACCCGATCGCGGGTGGGCGGCACAAGGTGTTCGGGCACCCGCGGCTGGCGGTGGTACCGACGACCTCGACGATCGCCTCGCATCTGCCTCGCGCGGTCGGCGTCGGGTTCGCCATCGAACGGTCGCGCCGGGTACCGCCGTCGGAGCCGGTCTGGCCCCGCGACGCCCTCGTGGTCTGCTCGTTCGGCGACGCCTCGGTCAACCATGCCACCGCCACGGCGGCGTTCAACACCGCCGGTTGGTGCGACCACGCCGGGCTGCGACTGCCGGTGCTGTTCGTGTGCGAGGACAACGGCATCGGGATCAGCGTCCGCTCGCCGGGCGGCTGGGTCGCCGCCGTGCTCCGGTCGCGGCCCGGGTTGCGGTACTTCGCCGCGGACGGGTGCGACCTGGTCGACACGTACGACACCGCGGTACAGGCGGCGGACTGGGTACGCCGGCACCGCCGTCCCGCCGTGCTGCACCTGTCGATGGTCCGGCTGATGGGGCATGCCGGGGCGGACGCCGAGATCGCGTACCGGACGAGCGCCGAAGTCGAGGCGGACCTCGCCCGCGACCCGCTGGTCGGCACGGCGCGCGTCCTGGTCGAGTCGGGGGTCGCCACACCCGAGGAGGTGCTCGCGCGGTACGACGAGGTCGGCTGGCAGGTGCGCCAGGCTGCCGAGGAAGTGATCGGCGAACCGAAGCTGAGCAGCGCCGCCCAGGTGGTGGCGCCGTTGGCGCCGCGCCGCCCGGTACGGGTCGCGCGTGCCCTCGGCAAGGCGGCGGAGCAGGCGAGCGGAGCGGGCGCGCAGGCTCGGCTGGCGGCGTTCGGCGGGCGGCTGCCCGAGCAGGCGGGTCCGCTCACCCTCGCCCAGTCGATCAACGCGACGCTGACCGACGCGATGCTCAGTTGGCCGCAGACGGTGGTGTTCGGCGAGGACGTGGCGGTCAAGGGCGGCGTGTACGGGGTGACGAAGGGGCTGCGCGACCGGTTCGGCGCGGCGCGGGTGTTCGACACGCTGCTCGACGAGACCTCGATCCTCGGGTTGGGGCTCGGCATGGGGTTGTCCGGGCTGCTGCCGGTACCGGAGATCCAGTACCTCGCCTACCTGCACAACGCCGAGGACCAGGTGCGGGGCGAGGCGGCGACGATGCGGTTCTTCTCCAGCGGCGCGTACCGCAACCCGATGGTGATCCGGATCGCCGGGTTGTCGTACCAGGAGGGCTTCGGCGGGCATTTCCACAACGACAACGCGGTCGCCGTGCTGCGCGACATCCCCGGGCTGGTGGTGGCGTGCCCGTCCCGCCCCGACGACGCGACCGCGCTGCTGCGTACCTGCCTGTCGTCGGCGCTGGTCGACGGGTCGGTGTGCGCGTTCGTCGAGCCGATCGCGCTGTACCACACCCGCGACCTGCACGCCGAGGGCGACGAGGGGTGGCTCGCGCCGTACCCCGACCCGGCGCAGTGGGTGGCGGCGCATGTACCGATCGGTCGGGCGCGTATCGACGTCGCCGGTTCCGGCGAGGATCTGACGATCATCAGTTTCGGCAACGGGACGCGGATGGCGCTGCGGGTCGCGCAGCGCCTGGCTCGGGCCGGTACCGGGGTGCGTGTGGTGGATCTGCGCTGGCTCGCGCCGCTGCCGGTCGCCGACATCATCCGCGAGTCGCTGGCGACGGGTCGGGTACTCGTGGTCGATGAGACCCGGCGCTCGGGCGGGGTCGGGGAGGGCGTGCTCGCCGCCCTGGTTGACGCCGGATATGTCGGTATTGCCCGCCGCGTCGCCTCGGTCGATTCGTTCGTCCCGCTCGGTCCGGCAGCCGCCCACGTACTGGTCTCCGAAGAGGTGATCGAGCAGGGGGCGCGTGCGTTGCTCGCTCGTTGAGCCGTAGTTTTTCGGATGTACGGTGAGCCACTTGCGTCCAGCACGACAACTGTGTGGACTACCCGCTATCGGCGTCGGCAGGGCGTCGTGGCACGAGAACGAGGAGGCACGCGACAGTGAGCGCGACCGCTGGTCAGGCCGCCGACGGCGTACGGAGCCTGGCGGACCGGTTCGGCGTCGAACCGGGGATGGTCGTTATGGAGATGGGGTACGACGAGGACGTCGACGAAGATCTCCGGGACGCCCTGATCGACCGGGTCGGTGACCTGGTCGACGAGGACACCGACGAGGTTGTCGACGTCGTGCTGCTGTGGTGGCGCGACGGCGACGGCGACCTGGTCGAGACGTTGATCGACGCGCTGGGCCCGTTGGCGGACAACGGCGTGGTGTGGCTGCTGACCCCGAAGGCGGGCCGGGACGGTCACGTCGAGCCCAGCGAGATCACCGAATCGGCGCCGACGGCCGGTCTGCAGCAGACCTCCACGGTCAACGCGGGCAAGGACTGGAGCGCCGCGCGCCTGGTCGCGCCCAGGGCGGTACGCACCCGGCGCTGACGTCGGCCGCAACCGACGCGGACGCCACGGTCGGCCGGTCCCCGGATCCGCCCGACCTCGCCGTCCGGCGCGGTAGCCGCGCCGGTACCCGTGCCTGCGCGCGTCTCCAGCCCCGGCCCCCCGGTCTCGTGGGGGCACGGGTACGGTCGCGTGTCCTGACCCGTGCGGCGGGCGGCGGCGGGACAAGTCCCGCCGCCGCCCGAACGCTTGCGGTACGCCGAGCCGTCCACGACACGCAGTGATCCCGCACTCGCCCGGTATCACCGGCGCTGCGTCGGATGGCATGCTCGGTGTGATCCTGTCCGTTGAGCATCAAGGAGCGTGCATGCCGATCGAGGTAGGCGCCCAAGCGCCGGACTTCGTGCTGAAGGACCAGAACAACCAGGAGGTCCGACTGTCCGACTTCCGAGGTCGGAAGACCGTCCTGCTGGTCTTCTACCCGCTCGCCTTCACCGGCGTGTGCCAGGGCGAACTGTGCCAGGTGCGGGACAACCTCAACGACTTCGTCAACGACGAGACGCAGGTGCTCACCGTCAGCGTCGACTCGGTGTACGCGCACAAGGTGTGGGCGGAGCGCGAGGGGTACCAGTTCCCGCTGCTGGCGGACTTCTGGCCGCACGGCGCCGTGGCACAGGCGTACGGCGTGTTCAACGAGGCGGCAGGGATCGCCAACCGGGGCACATTCCTGATCGACAAGGCGGGAGTCGTACGGTTCGCCGAGATGAACCTGCCCGGCGAGGCTCGCGACCAGGACGCCTGGCGCAAGGCGCTCGCCGAACTGTCGAGCTGAACGGTGTCGCCTGGGCGGGGCCGCTCGCGGCCCCGCCCAGGCGTGCTTTCCGGTTCGGCATCGGCGAGCCGGTCAGGTAAGCTGACCCGCTGTCCGGGCGCGTAGCTCAGTGGAAGAGCACTCGCCTTACAAGCGAGGGGTCGCTGGTTCGAACCCAGCCGTGCCCACCCGGTACCACCAGCCGAACGGCCCGACGGAAGATCATCCTTCGGGCCGTCGACAGCTACCGTGACAGCAACCGCGCTCACGACAGCCGGCCGTCCCTCACCTATACGGGCTGAGAGAAGCAGACAGCGGTGCGGTAACGCCGGTAGCGCTGTCCTGGTTTCTGGTGTTCGAACCCGTTCTCGTCCATCGCGTTGAAGACGGTTAGCCATGCCGGATCGAGGTCGAAGCCGACCGCAAGACTGCCGTCTGCCATGTCCTGGTCGCCTCCGATCCATTCCAGCAGTACTCCGGATCGGCTCATCGAGCATCCGTTGTTCCCCGTCGATGACCCGGTCGCCGACGCCGCACACGTCGTACGATGACGCATCGCCCAGCGCCTGAAGGAGCCGCGATGGTTCGTCCCATCCTGTTCGCCGTGCTCGCCCTTGGCCTGCTGACGGTGGTACCAGGACCGGACATGGCGGTGGTGACCGGCAGTGCCGTCGCGGGCGGGCGACGGGCGGCGGCGCGAACCGCCACCGGGGTCGTGACGGGTCTGCTGCTGTGGGGGCTGCTTTCCGTCGCCGGGCTCGCCGCCGTGCTGGTCGCCTCCGCGAAGGCGTACTCGGTGGTGAGGATCGCCGGCGCGGTGTACCTCGTGCTGTTCGGCGTGCGCTCGTGGTGGGGCACGCGGCGTTCGCAGACCCCGCCTGTCGTACCGCCCGGCGAGGCGAAGGTCGCCGGGTGGCGAGCGGGGCTGCTGACCAACCTGCTCAACCCCAAGATCGCGGTCTTCTACACCAGCCTGCTCCCGCAACTCGTCCCGCCTGCCGCCCCGAGGACGGCGACCATGGCGGGACTTGTGCTGACGCATGCCGCGCTGTCGCTGCTGTGGCTGTACGGGTACGCGGTGCTGCTGAACCGCTTCCGACCGGTGCTGAACCGTCCTCGGGTGCGGCGGTGGCTGCAACGCGCCACCGGTACCGTCATGATCGGTTTCGGGCTGCGAGTGGCTCTGGCGAGCCGATGAGCGAGGTTCGTTCGCTGTTCTCCTGTCGCTGCGTCGATCCGCCGGACCCGGCAGTACATCCGCTGCTGCCGGTCGGCAGGGTCGCCGCGCTGTCCCGGTACCCCGTGAAGTCGTTGGCCGGTGAGCGGCTGAGCCAGGCGCTTCTCACCGACAGCGGGGTCGACGGCGACCGGGGTTGGGCGGTGTACACCACGGACGGTGGCATCGGCAGCGGCAAGACCACGCGACGGTTCCGTCGCATCGACGGGCTCCTCGATCTTGGGGCTCGTCTGGAGCGTGCCGCGCCCACCTCGGCTGCCGCCGTGCCGTGGGTGAGCTTCCCCGACGGGCGCGAATACCGCGCCGACGACCCGGCAGCCGGTCACGCCCTCAGCTCCTCGCTGGGTCAGCCGCTCCGGTTGTGTCCGCAGTCGTCGGTGCCGCACCACGACGAATCGCCGGTGCACCTGGTCACCACCGCCGCGCTCCGCGCCCTGGAACACCTGCTCGGCAGACCCGTCGACGCCGCCCGCTTCCGCGCCAACGTCGTGCTCGACGTCGACGGCACCGGTTTCGTCGAGGACGAATGGCAGGGGCGACACCTCGCCCTCGGCGACGAGGTCGTGCTGTGCCTCGGACCGCCCATGCCACGCTGCGTCATGGTCGACGCCGCGCAACCCCACGACGGTTTGGCGCCCGAAACCGGGCTGCTCAAGCTGCTCGGGCGCGTCCACCAGGTGCAGTTCGGTGTGCAAGCCGGCGTCGTCCGGGGCGGTACGGTCCGGCAGAACGACCTGGCCGCGTTGATCGGCGCCGTCGCGTTCGCCGACCCGAGCTGACCCGCCTGCTGTCGCGACTCGCCCCTATGGCACGACGAATTCCGCGTGGGCCAGCGCGTACAGGACGAGGGCGAGAAAGAGGACGCCCATGACGATCGGCCACACCACGGTGCCGGCCACGACTCCGGCAGCCCGCCTGCGACGGCCCTGCCGCAGGTACCGCCGCCAGAGCCCGAGTGACGCGAGCAAGGCGAGGATGAATGCGCCTTCGACCTGCAGTGCGTAGTGGTGATCGCGCACATGAGGACCGGCGACCAGTTGGAACGCCACGAACAGCGCGATGATCAACAGGTCGATGCCCAGCGGCTGAAGGAATCCGATGCCGAACGGGTGTCGGGCGGGCTCCAAAGCCTCGGGCTCACTGCGATCCATGAAATTTCGTCACCTCACCTCGCACCGTACTGAGCACGATCAACCATGCGCGCGACAGCGAATCGTCCTCGCTGGACGCGAGGAACGCGTAGTCCAGCGGGTCGGGCGCCCGGCGCACGCCGGGCCCGACCGTAACGTCCACAACCGACTGAGCGAGGTGGAGCTACGTGCGCCGCATGACGCGCATCGGCTGCTCCGGTCGCCACAGTCGAATGACGATTTCGCCGTCTTCGACCGCGGTCAGCACCGCTTCGGTGAGGTCCAGCCGGAACGCGTGGAAGTCGCCGGGCGGTTCGCTGCCCGTGGTGTACACCGCCTTGTCGTCGCCGGTCACCTCGATCGCGACCCCGGCGACTTTGGCGTCGCCGCCCTCGCTCGGATGCGCGTGGATCGCGCAACGCCCGTCCCGCTGGAGGTCACGCGCCTTGACCGCGTTGAGCATCGAACCGAACGACAGGTCAGGTCCGCGGAAGTCGACCTCGGTGCCGCTGACCCGCGGCGACCCGTCCTTGCGCAGCGTCGCGAGCACGTGCGTCTCGTGCGCCTCGAACCGTGCCCGTACGGTCGCCGCGAGGTCGGGCGCTTCACTTTCGAACTGTTTCCACGTGGCCATGCGGGGGAGTCTCGCCGCAGGTACCGACAAAACCCTCTCCGGGCGCTGTTTCCGCTGGTGACGCCGTGTCGCACAGTCGAAATTCCGGGCGTTCGACGGGGCGCGGTCGCCGTCCCGTCACCACCCGCGCCGGGTGGTCGTGCCGTCGCCCGCCACCCGTCGCGGGTGAGCCCGTGTCCCTCGTACGGGTGACAGCGTGAAGGTCTTCGTCACCCGTACGAGGGAGGGAACCGATGAGGCGAAGGATCATCGCGGCGCTGTTCGCGCTCGGCGTCGCGCTCGGCGGCGTACTGGTCACCGAAGGCGCAGCGAACGCCAAGATCACGTCCGTGGACACGTCGTGTGAGAACCAGGGCGGCAACCTGCCGCAGGGCCAGCAGCCGACGTGCACCGGCGGCGGTCTGACGCAGAACACCGAGAACCAGAACCCGGCAGGCCACGCGCCTCCTGGGCAGAACCCGTGAGGAACTGGGTGCCCGGTCCGGTCTTGACCGGACCGGGCACCCCCGTCCGTCGAGGATGCCCAAGGCGACCCGTGCTCGAGCCGGAGCCGTTCCGCCGAACGCGTCACCTGCCGGCGCCGTTCCGCCGACCGTGTAACCTGCCGGGGCGACGGTACCGCTCGCTCGGCGCAAAGCCCGGTCAGGGCGGGCGGGGTGCCGAAGACTGGGTGAATGGCGGTCCACGAGGTACGCATCGACCGATCCAGGACGCTGCTGGAGCAGCCGGAGACGGGGCACAACCGCTGGCATCCCGACATCCCGCCGGTGGTGCGCTGCGACCCCGGTGACGAGGTGGTCCTCGACACCCGCGACGCGTTCGACGGGCAGATGCACCGGGGCGCGACCCTGGACACCGTCGGCGCGCCGAACCTCGACGTGGTCCATCCGCTGACCGGACCCGTGTACATCGACGGCGCTCAGCCCGGCGACCTGCTGGAAATCGAGATCGTCGAGGTGGTGCCGGACAGCTACGGCTACACCGTCCAGGTACCGGGCTTCGGGTTCCTCCGCGACGTGTTCCCCGATCCGTTCATGGTCCGCTGGGACCTCGCCGACGGCTGGGCGACGTCGGCGGACCTTCCCGGGGTACGGGTGCCCGCCGCCCCGTTCATGGGCACGATCGGGCTGTCACCCGGGCACGACGCGCTGCCCCGGATCACCGCTCGCGAACAGGCGGCGCTGGACCGGGGCGGGTTCGTCCTGCCGCCGTCGCCCGCTTCGGCGGTACCGTCCGATCCCGCGATCGCCACCACCGCCCTGCGCACCATCCCGCCCCGCGAGCAGGCCGGCAACGTCGACATCAAACAGCTGGTCGCCGGTACCCGGCTGTACCTGCCGGTCGACACGCCGGGCGCGCTGTTCTCCGCCGGGGACGCCCACTTCGCCCAGGGCGACTGCGAGACCTGCGGTACCGCGATCGAGATGAACGCGACCCTGCGGGTGCGCTTCACCGTGCACGACGGGACGGCTCGCGAGCGGAACATCCACGACCCGAGGTTCGCCCGTACCGACTACTGGGTGGCTCCCGAGTTCGCCGCGCCGCGCCGGTTCTTCGCCACCACGGGGACCTCGGTGACCAGGGACGGCGACCTGCACGCCGAGGACGCGACGGTCGCCGCGCGCAACGCGCTGCTGAACATGATCGAGCACCTGGGGGAGCGGGGGTACAACCGGCAGCAGGCGTACGCGATCTGCAGCGTCGCCGTCGACCTCAAGATCAGCCAATTGGTCGACGTGCCCAGCTTCCTGGTCTCGGCGGTCGTATCCGAAGACATCTTCACCGGCTGACCGACGGTGCGCGGGAGCCCGGCGGTCCGCCGGGACGGTCACGGCGACCGACGACGGATCGTCAACAGCCCGTTGACATACTCGTGGGTATGACCCACCCGCGCGACCGGTACGACGCCGTCGTCGACACGCTGACCCGGCAGTCGCCGTCCCGCGCGGCGGCGCTCGAAGCGCTGACGCAGATCATGCGGGTACGGGAGGACCTGGACGATCTCGAGTGCGCCGCGATCGACGCGGCGCGGCGCGCCGGTGCCGGTTGGGCGGAGGTCGCCGCGGCGCTGGGGCTGCGCAGCCGGCAGGCAGCCGAGCAGCGCCGGGTCCGGCTCGCCGCCCGGCGCACGGGTCGGGGCACGGCGGACCGATCGGCGCGACGACGTCAACAGACCGTTGACGCTCCGGTGCGGTCCGGTATCACGGCGCTGCGCGACGCGGCTGTCGAACTGGCGACGGTCATCGACGGCGTTCCCGACTGGGATCAACGGGCGCCGTCCGCCGCGCTCGCCCGCGACACCCTGCGGATCGCTCTCGACGCCGACCCAGGCGCCCTTGTCGACCTGCTCCGACACGTCGTCGACGACGTGTCCGGCGCGGCGGTCCGGGACCTGCCGCAGGTGCGCGACCTGCTCGACCGGATCTCCACCCTGGTGGCGCTTCCCCGCCCACGACGACCTCGCGCCGGCACACCGCGAAGCGGCGTGGAGCCGATGGGAAGTTGACACGCGTCGAGATCTACCACCAGTCTTGAGTCCGTTCGACTCAAGATTGGTGGTGGGATGGGCGCTCGGCCGTTGATCAGACAGCATGCCGACTTCCGTCGGCTGTGGATCGGGGAGACCGTCAGCCAGTTCGGCACGCAGGTCAGCATGCTCGCGGTACCGCTGGTCGCGGTCGTGACTCTGGGAGCCGGCACCCTCCAGATCGGGCTGTTGACCGCGCTGGAGACCGCCGCGTTCCTGGTCGTCGGGCTGCCCGCCGGCGCGTGGGTGGACCGGATGCGCCGGCGCACCATTCTGATCGTCACGGATCTGCTGCGCGCCGTGCTGCTGGCGTCCGTGCCGCTCGCCGCGACCCTGCACGTGCTGACCCTCGCCCAGTTGTACGTCGTGGTGTTCGCCCTCGGGATATGCACCGTCTTCTTCGACGTGGCGTACCAGTCGTACCTGCCGTCCCTCGTCGCCCGTGCCGACCTCGCCGAGGGCAACGCCCGACTGCAGGCAAGCGCGAGCACCGCGTACGTACTTGGTCCCAGCGTCGCCGGATACCTGGTCCAGGTGCTCACCGCACCGATCGCGCTGCTCGCCGACGCCGCGAGTTTCCTGTGGTCAGCCGCGTTCGTGACCGCGATCCGCATGCGGGAACCGGCGAGCGCACCGCGCCGACGCAGCGGTTCGCTGCGTACCGAGATCGGCGAGGGGATGCGCCTGGCCGCCGGTCATCCGGTCCTTCGCGCGATCATGCTGTACAACGCCACCACGGTGCTGTTCTGGTCGGTGGAACGAGCCCTCGAGGTGGTGTTCCTGGTGCGTACCGTCGGTCTGTCCCCAGCCGGCATCGGCGTGCTGTCCGCCGTCGCCGGATGCGGATCGGTGGTCGCCGCGCTCGTCACCGGGCGGCTCGCCCGCCGGTACGGGTCGGCGCGCACCATGCTGTCGGCTGCCACTGTGGGTCACGCGTTCGTGCTGCTGGTACCGATGACCGCGGCGGGCCCGAGGTTGGCGATGTACGCGGTCGGGGCCGGCGTGTCGTCGTTCTGCGTGGTGGTGTTCAACATCGTCTCGCTGACGTTGCGTCAGACGCTGTGCGCCGAGCACCTGCTCGGTCGGGTGAACGCGACAATCCGGTTCTTCTCCTGGGCGACCCTGCCGGTCGGAGCCGTCCTCGGTGGAGTGCTCGGCACCGTCCTCGGACTACGTGGCAGCTTGTGGGTCGCGGTCACCGGCGGCGTGGTGTCCCTGCTGTGGCTGTACCGGTCGCCGCTGCGCCGAACCGGCGACCCGATCGCCACGCGGGCAGAGGAAGCGCCGGCGTGATCCGACCGACGCTACCGAGCAGGACCTGCGTCGGCGGCACCCGGCGCACCGCGTCAACTCGCCGCGGCCCGCGATTCGCCGGTTCCCTCCAGGTACCGCTTGAGATTCATCCAGATCTCGTCCTCCTGGCGTCGACCCAGCCGGGCGACGATCGGACCGAGCAGCTTGCCGAAGCGCTTCGGCTCGACGTCCCACGACCAGGTCATCCGGGTACCGATCGGGATCCGGTCGAACGTCAGCGTGCCGTGGATCTCCGCCGAGCCGAGGCGGGTCGTGGACCCGAGCAGGGTCGGGCGGTCGTACGCCGTGGTCTCGATCGTCATGTCGGCGGACCGGAGCGTCGTCCGGCTGGTCGCGCGGAACCGGGTGCCGACACCGATGGGACCATTGGTGATCTTTTCGGCGCGCCGCATCCGCCGGTTGTACGTCGGCTCGTTCCGCTCGTCGGCGACGAAGTCGAACACCACCTCGGGCGGTCGCGCGATCACGATCTCGCCTTCGATCTTCGCCATGCCGCCTCCCGATCACCGACTCGCCGTCGGGCCGCACTCACCTCGTGGGGTTGCCCGACCGGGCAACGGTTACTCGCGGCGACCGGCGAAACTATTGCCGTTGACCACGCCACCAGCCGTCGACCGTGGTCCGTGCCAGGCGCTATCGTCGCGGCGTCGGGCGCTTCTCGGCGCCGGACACCGGTTGGGCAGCGACCAGCGCGGGTCGAGGCGTGACGCGTGTCGAGCCGCGGCGGTCGAGCGTTCGCCTGAGGAGGAACCGTGCGCGATCTCACCCCGCGACCGGAGGACCTGGAGCCGATCGAGCGCGCCTCGGTGGACGAGTTGCGCGCGTTGCAGCTGGAGCGGCTGAAGTGGTCGCTGCGTCACGCGTACGACAACGTGCCGCACTACCGCAAGGCGTTCGAGGCGGCGGGGGTACACCCGGACGACTGCCGCGACCTCGCGGACCTGTCCCGTTTTCCGTTCACCACGAAGGCGGACCTGCGGGAGAACTACCCGTTCGGGATGTTCGCGGTACCGCGTGAGCAGGTCAGCCGGATCCACGCGTCGTCCGGGACGACCGGTCGACCGACCGTCGTTGGGTACACCCGCGACGACATCCGCACCTGGGCGAAGCTGATGGCGCGGTCGATCCGTGCGAGCGGCGGACGCCCCGGCGACAAGGTCCACGTCGCGTACGGGTACGGGTTGTTCACCGGCGGGCTCGGGGCGCACTACGGCGCGGAGGAACTCGGCTGCACGGTGATCCCGGTCTCGGGCGGGATGACCGAGCGTCAGGTGATGCTGATCCGCGACTTCGAGCCGGACGTCATCATGGTCACCCCGACGTACATGCTGGCGATCGTCGACGAGATGGAACGTCAGGGCCTCGACCCGCGTACCACGTCGCTGCAGGTCGGCATCTTCGGCGCGGAGCCGTGGACCGACGACATGCGCCGCGAGATGGAGCAGCGGCTGGACATGCACGCGGTGGACATCTACGGGCTGTCCGAGGTCATGGGTCCCGGTGTCGCCAACGAGTGCGTGGAGACCAAGGACGGTCTGCACCTGTGGGAGGACCATTTCTACCCGGAGATCATCGACCCCGTCACCGGTGAGGTGCTGCCCGACGGTGAGCAGGGCGAACTGGTGCTGACCTCGCTGACCAAGCAGGCGATGCCGGTGGTCCGGTACCGCACCCGCGACCTGACCCGGCTGCTGCCCGGCACCGCCCGACCGATGCGCCGGATCGAGAAGATCACCGGGCGCAGCGACGACATGATGATCGTGCGCGGGGTGAACCTGTTCCCGACCCAGATCGAGGAGCTGATCCTGCGCAGCGCGCACCTGTCGCCGCATTTCCAGTGCGTGCTGACCCGCTCGGGTCGGATGGACGAACTGACGGTGAAGGTCGAGCGCCGGCCCGGCGCGGAGCCGGAGGCGGCGGCGCGGGCGGGTGCCGAGTTGGCGCACAACGTGAAGAGCACGATCGGGGTCACCATCAAGGTCGACGTGGTCGAGCCGGACAGCGTCGAGCGTTCGCTCGGCAAGATGCGCCGCATCGTGGACCTGCGTACCAAGGACTGAGGGGAGCCTCATGGTTCAGGCGACCGGCGACCGTACCGCCGCGCACGACATGTTCGACGCCGACCTGGCGTCCCGTGCGCTGGGCATGGAACTGGTGTCGGCCGGCGACGGCGACGCGGTGGTGACCATGCGGGTCACGTCGGCGATGGTCAACGGCCACGGCATCGCCCACGGCGGGTACGTGTTCCTGCTCGCCGACACGGCGTTCGCCTGCGCCTGCAACAGTCACGGGCCGGTGACCGTCGCGGCGGGCGCGGAGATCACGTTCGTCCGTCCGGCTCGGGAGGGCGACCTGCTGGTGGCGCGCGCCGAGGAACGCACCCGGTACGGGCGCAGCGGCATCTACGACGTGACGGTCACCTGCGGCGACGAGGTCGTCGCCGAGTTCCGGGGTAAGAGCCGGGTGATCTCCCGCGACGGGTCACGCTCGCCCGGCGACGACTCGTCGGGGGGTGCGGGCGCCGCGTAGGGCACCCGGGGCGGCGCTTCGCGATGCCCGGTTGGCCAGCGATGCCCGGTCGGGTGTGTCGCCGGAGGTCGACAACCCTGGCGGTGTAGCCACACCACCAGGGTTGTGAGCGTCCTGGGATGCCTACCTCGCTCGCGATGTACGCACATCCCGAAGGGTGTGGACCTCAACCGGCACACCTCTACTCGACGGGAACGGTCGCCGAGGACCACCCGGCCCGGAATCCCGCGACCGACTGCTCGGGTACCGGCGCATGGGCGACGGGCGGCGGGGTAGGCGGGGGTGTCACCCATCGCCGAAAGGAGCCGCCATGCGACCCGCCCATCTGCCGCTGCGTCTGGCGACCGGCGCGTACATCCTCAACTCCGGACTGACCAAGCGTGACCTGGAGGGACAGCCCGCCGCGGGTCTGCAGGGCATGGCGGCGAACGCCTTCCCCATGGTGCGCCGGATGCCGCCCGAGCGGTTCGCCAGGCTGCTGTCCGTCGGCGAGATCGCCCTCGGTACCGCGCTGCTCGCCCCGCTGGTCCCGTCCGCGTTAGCGGGTCTGGGTCTGGCCGCGTTCGGCGGCGGGCTGGTCCGGCTGTACCTGAAGACCCCGGGCATGCACGAGCCGGGCGACGTGCGACCGACCCCGCAGGGCATCGGCCTGGCGAAGGACGTCTGGCTGCTCGGCGCCGGACTCACCCTGCTGTTCGACGGTCTGTCGGGTCGGCGAGGACCAGGTCCCGCCACGGAATCCGCCGCACGTCGCGGCGCATGATCAGCCGGGCGACGACGTCCAGCAGCCACGGACCCGTGTGCTGCGGGTCTTCGTAGCCGAGCAGCCGACCCCAGGGACCGCGTACCACCATCGCCTCCACCACGCGTGGCGACCCGCCGACGTCCGGCTCCACCACGAGATCGGCGATGCGACCCAGCCGGTTGCCGTTTCGGTCGCCGACCTCCCGTCCGAGCAGGTCGCTGGCCTTCAGCGCCTTCGTCGGGTCGCCGGGGTACCGGTCGCTCATCGCGTCACTCCTTCTCCTGCGCGCCGGGAATGTGGCGTACCAGGTGATCGCGCAGCCAGTCCTCGAGCGGGGCGTCGGGCAGCAGGTCCCGCTTCACCGACAGCCGTACCGCCGCGTTCACCTCGCTGACCAGGTCGTATCCGATCCGCAGCGGCTTCGGGTGCCGGTCGGTGCGCAGCCGGCGGGCGATGCCCGCCATCCAGGTACCCAGGTCGGCGCCGATTCGCTCGCCGAGCACCTCCTGCCCGACGAGCAGCGCCGCGACGTACGGCACGCCGTCGTCGTCGACGCCGAGTTCGACGTCGTCGACCTTGCCGACCGGATCGCCGTCCCGGTCGACGATCTGCCGGTCGAGCAGGTTCAGTCCCACCAGGATCGTCATCGTCAGGCTCCCGCCCTAGTCATGATCATGAGGGGGATCGCGGCGACCGCGGCGGCGAGCACGATGATCAGGTACACCGTCCCGAGCGCGTTGGCGAACCGCCCGTTGACCCGCTCGCCCATGTACCCGCGGTCGTTCGCGATCACCAGGATCGGCAGGTACGTCAGCGGCAACGCGACCGCGCTGAAGATCAGCATGTACTCGGTGAGCTGGATCGGATCGATCGTGGTCAGCAGGATCGCCATCCCGATCAGGATGCTGACCAGCAGTACCGTGTGGAACCGGGCCGCCTTGACCGGTCGCAGCACCTTGCCCCACGGCCAGCCGAAGTACTGCGCCACCGTGTACGCGCAGGACAGCCCGGTCTCCATCGCGGCGCCGAACGTCGCCGCGAAGAACCCGAGGATCGCCAGCGCCAGCCCGATCCTGCCGAGCGCCATGGTGGGCGGCAGCGCCACCTGCCCCAGCGCGCTGACCGACGTGTTCAGCGGGTGGAACACCACCGTCGCGACGATCATCAGGCTGAGCGCGAGCAGCCCGCCGAGCGGGAACCCGACAAACACGTTGATCTTCGACTGGCTGAGTTCCTTCGGCGTCCACTGTTCTTCGACCCCGCCCGAGGAGTAGAAGAACACCTCGTACGGGGTGAGCGCGGAGGCGAAGATCGCGACCGCGAAGTACCAGTACGTCGGCCAGGTCTCCGTCCCCGACGGCGGGCCGGGTCGGCTGGCCAGGTGCCACACCGTGTCCCAGTGCGTCGGCAGCACGAACACCGCGACCGCGAACACCACCAGAGCCAGCCCGCCCAGCCCGAACACCCGCTCCAGCGTTGCGAACTTCAGCCGCCACAGCGCCAGCCACAGCACCAGCCCGACCAGCGGTATCCAGACCAGATAGTTGGCGCTGGTCAGCAGTTGCAGAGCCAGCGCCACGCCGCCCATTTCGGCGCCCAGGGTGACCACGGTCAGCACGTACGAGCCGGCGAGGTTCGCCAGCGCCACACGGGGACCGAGTCGTTCGCGGATCAGGTCGAAGACCGGTCGACGGCTGACCGCCACCACCCGCCCCGCCATCTCGGCGTACGCGCAGATGCCGATCACGCCGACCAGCAGCACCCAGGCATGCGCGGTACCGAACCGCGCGCCGGCCTGTGAACTTGCCACCAGGTCGCCGATGTCGACGAAGCCGCCGACCGAGGTGAGGATCCCGAGGGTGATGCCGAGCAGTTTCTTCATGTCACCGTCACTGGTGTCTGTCGATGAAGTCCGACAGCCGGCTGGCGATCGGATCGATGGCAGCCAACGCGGCGCGCAACCCGGCATCATCGTGGGTCTGTTCCGCTTTCTGCAGGTTCGTCAGCGCCCGCGTCGACGCCGCCAGCAGTGGACCCAGTTCGTCGCGCATCGCCGTGGTCCGGGCGTCGACCGGCGCGGTACCGACGAAGTCTTTCTGCGCGCCGGCCAGGGCCTTGTTCGCGTCGTCCAGGTTGCTTTCCACGTACGTGTCGAACGTCCTGCCCGCCAACTGCGCCTCGCCGGTCGCCTTCGCGGTGACCAGCGCGTCGTACGCGGACTGCGCGGACTCGACCGCGGTGATCCGGTAGTCGTGGAAGTCGGTCGGCTTGGTGAGCTCGAATCCGAACAGCGCCCAGGCGACGGCGAGTACCACCAGGATCGTGCCCCACATCCGCCACTTCACGCCCGGCCAGTTACCCCGACGCTCCGGCTCCTAACCAACGCCTGCTCAGGACCCTCGGTACGGTGGGAATGCGCGGCCCGCCGACGGCGCTGGTATTGCCGGGCGACCCCTCGGCGCGCAGCCGCCGCGCCGAGTCGCCCGCCCCCGGTGGAGTAATCCGCAGGCTGTCACGCCACCCGTCGCCTATCCTCGCCTCCGACATGGGAACGCCCGCTGTGAAACCGTCCGTCGCCCAGCTACGCGACCGCCTGTCCACGTGCTCTCTGCGTGACGAGCGTCGGCTGGGTCGACGGCTGGACGGCGTGGCGCGGATCCGCGACCGCGACGAGCGCCTCGCCGCACTCGACGAACTCGCCGCCGAAGTCGAGCAGGCGCAGCAGCGGCTGCAGCGGCGTCGGGCCGCTGTGCCGGACATCACGTACCCGCCGGATCTGCCGGTGAGCGGGAAGAAAGACGAGATCCTCGCCGCGATCCGCGACCACCAGGTCGTCATCGTCGCCGGGGAAACCGGTTCCGGTAAGACGACCCAGCTGCCGAAGATCTGCCTCGAACTCGGGCGCGGCGTACGCGGCCTGATCGGACACACCCAGCCCCGGCGGCTCGCCGCCCGCACCGTCGCCGACCGGATCGCCGAGGAGCTGGGCACCCCGTTGGGCGACACAGTCGGGTACAAGGTGCGCTTCAGCGACCAGGTGAGCGAGAACAGCCTGGTCAAGCTGATGACCGACGGCATTCTGCTCGCCGAGATCCAGCAGGACCGCGCGCTGTCGCAGTACGACACGCTCATCATCGACGAGGCGCACGAGCGCAGCCTGAACATCGACTTCATCCTCGGGTACCTCAAGCGGCTGCTGCCGAAACGACCGGACCTGAAGGTCGTCATCACCTCGGCGACCATCGACCCGCAGCGGTTCTCCCGACACTTCGACGACGCTCCGGTCGTCGAAGTGTCCGGGCGCACCTACCCGGTCGAGGTGCGGTACCGGCCGCTGGTGCTCGAAGACGACGACGACGACAAGGACGTGGTCCGCGACCAGATCCAGGCGATCTGCGACGCGGTCGACGAACTGTGCGGCGAGGGACCCGGCGACATCCTGGTGTTCCTCAGCGGCGAGCGGGAGATCCGGGACACCGCCGACGCGTTGCGCAGGACCGTCGCCGACGGTACCGAGATCCTGCCGTTGTACGCCCGGCTGTCCACCGCCGAGCAGCACCGCGTCTTCGCACCGCACCCCGGTCGGCGCGTCGTCCTGGCGACCAACGTCGCCGAGACGTCGCTGACCGTGCCCGGCATCAGGTACGTCGTGGACCCCGGTACCGCCCGGATCTCCCGGTACAGCCATCGGTTGAAGGTGCAGCGGCTGCCCATCGAGCCGGTGTCGCAGGCGTCGGCGAACCAGCGCAAGGGACGCTGCGGGCGGGTCGCCGAGGGCATCTGCATCCGGCTGTACTCCGAACAGGACTTCGCCGCCCGTCCCGAGTTCACCGATCCGGAAATCCTGCGTACCAACCTCGCCTCGGTCATCCTCCAGATGACCGCGCTCGGGCTGGGCGACGTCGCGGCGTTCCCGTTCCTCGACCCGCCGGACGCGCGGCAGGTCAAGGACGGCGTCCAACTGCTGGAGGAACTCGGCGCGCTGGACCCGAACGTCCGCGACGTCCGCAAGCGGCTCACCCCGATCGGTCGCAAACTCGCCCAGCTGCCGGTCGACCCGCGGCTGGGGCGGATGGTGCTGGAAGCGGAACGCAACGGCGCGGTCCACGAGGTGATGGTGATCGCCTCCGCGCTGTCCATTCAGGACCCGCGCGAACGTCCGGCGGACAAGCAGCAGGCGGCGGACGAGAAGCACGCCCGGTTCGCGGACAAGGACTCGGACTTCCTCACCTTCGTCAACCTGTGGAACTACCTGCGGGAGCAGCAGAAGGAACTGTCGTCCAACCAGTTCCGCCGGCTGTGCAAGGCGGAATTCCTCAACTACCTGCGGGTACGCGAATGGCAGGACATCTACAGCCAGGTCCGCCAGGTGCTGCGTACCCTCGGCGTCCCGGTGAACACCGAGCCCGCCGACCCGCAGCGCATCCACAGTTCGCTGCTCGCCGGGCTGCTGTCGCACATCGGTCTGTACGACGGCGACAAGCGGGAGTACCTCGGCGCGCGCGGCGCCCGATTCGCGATCTTCCCCGGTTCCGCCCTGCACAAGAAGCCGCCCCGCTGGGTGATGGCAGCCGAACTGGTCGAGACGTCGCGGCTGTGGGGGCGGGTGGTCGCCCGGATCGAGCCGGAATGGATCGAGCCGCTCGCCGGGCACCTGGTCAAACGCAGCTACAGCGAGCCGCACTGGGAGAAGCGTCCCGCCGCGGTGATGGCGTACGAGAAGGTCACGCTGTACGGGGTGCCGGTCGTCGCGTCGCGGAAGGTGAACTACGCCCGCATCGACCCGGCGCTGTCACGTGAGCTGTTCATCCGGCACGCCCTGGTCGAAGGCGACTGGCAGACCCACCACAGGTTCTTCCACGACAACCGGCGACTGCTCGACGAGGTCGAGGAGTTGGAGCACCGGGCCCGGCGGCGGGACATCGTGGTCGACGACGAGACGCTGTACGACTTCTACGACGCGCGCATCCCGGCGGACGTGGTGTCCGGGCGGCACTTCGACGCGTGGTGGAAGAAGACCCGCCACACCCGACCCGACCTGCTCACCTTCCCGAAGTCGTTGCTGGTCAACGCCGGTGCGGGCGGCGTCGACGCCGCCGACTACCCGGACGCGTGGCAGGTCGGCGACCTGGCGTTGCCGCTGACGTACCAGTTCGAGCCGGGTACCGAATCCGACGGCGTGACCGTGCAGGTGCCGCTGCCGGTGCTCAACCGGCTCGACCCGGACAGCTTCGACTGGCAGATCCCGGGGCTACGGGAGGAACTGGTGACGGCGCTGATCAGGTCGCTGCCCAAGGCGTTGCGGCGCAACTTCGTACCGGTACCTGACTTCGCCAGGGCGGTGCTGTCGCGGGTACGACCGGGGGAGGGTCCGCTGCTGGACACCCTGGAACGGCAGTTGCGGGCGCTGACCGGGGTGTCGGTACCACGGGACGCGTGGCAGCTCGACCGGGTGCCGGAGCACCTGAAACCGACGTTCCGGGTGCTCGACGAGGACGGCGGTACCCTCGCCGAAGGCAAGGACCTCGCCGCCCTGCAGGGCCGGTTGCGCGGGCAGGTGCGCGCCAGCCTTTCCGCGGCGGCGTCGGCGGAGGGCATCGAGCGGCGCGGGCTGCGCGAGTGGAGCATCGGGGAACTGCCGCGCGTGTTCGAGCAGCGGCGCGGTGAATACCAGGTGACCGCGTACCCGACGCTGGTCGACGAGGGCGACAGCGTGGCGGTACGGCTGGTCGACAGCGAGGTCGAGCAGCGGCGCCAGATGTGGCTCGGCACCCGCCGGCTGCTGCTGCTCGGCTCACCGTCGCCGATCGCGCTGGTCGACCGGCGCCTGAGCAACCCGGCGAAGCTGGCGCTCAGCCGCAACCCGCACGGCGGGGTCGGGGCGCTGCTCGCCGACTGCGCGGCCGCGGCGGTGGACAAGCTGATCGCGGACTGCGGGGGACCGGCGTGGGACGCCGACGGCTTCGCGAAGCTGCGCGACACGGTACGCGCCGGCCTGCCCGACACCCTGCTCGCGATCGTCAACGAGGTGCAGAAGATTCTCGCCGCCGCGCGTGAGGTCGAACGGCGACTGTCCGGTACCGGCAATCCGCTGCTCGCCCCGGCGCTGGCGGATCTGAAGGCGCAGCTTGCCGGGCTGGTGTACCCGGGGTTCGTGGCGGCGACCGGCTGGCACCGGCTGGCGGACCTGCCCCGGTACCTGCGCGCGATGCAGCACCGGCTGGACAAGCTGCCCGGCAATCCGCAGCGCGACCGGGAGCAGATGCTGCGGTTGCGCGAGGTCGAGCAGGAGTACCAGCAACTGTGCCGCGAGCTGCCGCCGTCTGCCGAAGCCGGGCTGGTACAGATCCGCTGGATGATCGAGGAACTGCGGATCAACTACTTCGCCCAGTCGATGGGTACCGCGTACCCGGTGTCGGACAAGCGCATCTACCGGGCGATGGACGAACTGGCTGGCTGAGCGCTCGTGGCGGGGCGTGGCGACCGCCTCGCTCGTGGCGGGGCGACCGCGTCGCGCGGCGCGTCAGGCTTGATCGCCGTGCAACGCGGCCACCCCGCTCAACGGGCAGGCGAGCGGCGGTGTGTCGTCCGAGGCGCACACCGCTGGGGATGTACGTACATCACGAGCGGTGTACGCGTCGAAGGACATGCCCGACGCCGCGACGGGGCCTCGCGGGACTCGACACGTCTGGTGATGGAGCCACACCTCCCGGGTTGTACGCCTCGCGGCACGCCGACCGGCAACCCCGGCGGCGATTCTCACCCGCGTCCGCTGGCGGCTCGGCCACGGCGCGACAGCGAGTCCAGGATCACGGCCGCGAGCAGTACCAACGCGGTGATCATGAAGCGGATCGACGACTCCAGTTGCAGCAGGAACATGCCCGAGGTGATCGAGCCGAGCACCAGGCTGCCCAGCAGCGCGCTGTACGTGCTGCCGCGCCCGCCGAACAGGCTGGTCCCGCCGATGACCGCCGCCGCGATCGCGATCAGCAGCACATCGCTGGCGCCGGTCGACTGCCCCGCCGAGTACCCACGCGACGCGGCGAGGATGCCGCCCAGCGCGGCCAGCATCGACGCCAGCGCGAAGATCGAAATCCGCACCCAGGCGACGCTGATGCCGGCCCGTCGGGCTGCCTCGATGTTGCCGCCCAGGGCGAACACGCTGCGTCCGTACCGGCTGCGCCGCAGGATCAGATCGAACACCACGACCAGTCCGACGAAGATCAGCAGTGCGATCGGTACCCCTTGCCAGGCGTTCAGCACCGCGACCGTCGCGCCGACGATCACGGCGAGTCCGACGACGCGGACCACGACCGCCTGTACCGAGCGGTGCGGCAGTCCGGCGGCGGTGCGCCGCCGCGCGTTGACGACTTCGGTCGCCGCGTACACGGCGACCACGGCGGCGCCCACGATCCACCCGGCGATCGAACTCAGATTCGTGTGGGTCAGTTTCGCGATGAACCCGGTGTACGGAAGGTTGATCGTCCCTTCCGGCGACAGCAGGTACAACTGCAGCCCCAGCCAGCCGATGTTGCCGGCGAGCGTGACGATGAACGCCGGTACCCCCAACTTGGCGAAGATCGAGCCCTGCAGGGTGCCGATCGCCAGCCCGAAGATCAGCACGAGCACGCACGCCAGGATCTCGTTCATGCCGCGCCGCACGGACAGTACCGCCAGCGCTGCCGCCGCCACCCCGGACACCGACCCGACCGACAGGTCGATCTCGCCGAGCAGCAGCACCAGGACCACGCCGATGCTGATCGTGCCGGTCGCGGCGATCTGCAGCGCCAGGTTGGACAGGTTCTGCGGGGTCAGGAAGCGGTCGTTGAGCAGTTGGAAGATGACCCAGATGATGATCAGACCGATGACGACCGGCCACGCGCCGAGTTCACCGTTGCGGATGCGGCGCAGCCCGCCACCGAGTGACGGCGGGCCCTCGCCCGGTTCGGTGCCGGTGCGGCCGGTCGGTGCCTCTGGTGTGGTGACAGCGCTCACGGTGCCTCCTCCGCCTGGACCGTCTCCTGCCCGTCGGTCCGTCCGCTGGTGCGCTGGTGGCGCCGGGACACCACGTTGTCCGAGGCTCCGGTGATCGCCTGGACGATCTCCTCCTGGCTGGTCGCGCCCGCGTCGAACTCGCCCGCGTTGCGCCCCAGCCGCAGGACCGCCACCCGGTCCGCGACCGCCTTGACGTCGGCGAGGTTGTGGCTGATCAGGATCACCCCGTGTCCCCGTTCGCGCAGGCGTTCGATCAGGTCGAGTACCTCGGCGGTCTGCGCCACGCCGAGGGCGGCGGTGGGCTCGTCGAGGATGACCACCTTCGGCTCGCCGAGCAGCGACCGGGCGATGGCGACGGACTGCCGCTGTCCACCGGAGAGGCTGGCGACCGGGATGCGGACCGTCGGCAGCCGCACCGACAGCGCGTCGAGCAGTTCGCGGCTCTGCCGCTCCATGGAGATCTCGTCCAGTACGCCGGCCCGGACCTCCTCACGCCCCAGGAACAGGTTCGCCACTACGTCCAGGTTGTCGCAGAGCGCCAGATCCTGGTACACGGTCGCGATCCCGAGCGCCACCGCGTCGGAGGGCTTGCCGATGTGTACCGCCCGGCCCTCCCACCGGATCTCGCCGGTGTCGGCAGGGCCGACACCGGCGATCACCTTGATCAAGGTTGACTTGCCTGCGCCGTTGTCGCCGACCAGGGCGACAACCTCGCCGGAGTACACCTCCAAATGAGCGTCGGACAACGCCTGGACGGCGCCGAACCGCTTGGAGATGCCCGACAGTGCGAGCACGGGACCGTCGTCGGCCACGGCGCGCACCTCCTTCCCGTGGTCAGCCGGTCAGACCGGCCGCCGCACATGCCTGCGCGAACTGCGGCGTGCAGATCTGCTGCACCGTGTAGAAGCCGTCCTTGATCACGGTGTCCTTGATGTTGGACTTGGTGACCGGTACGGGTTGCAGCAGCACCGCGGTCGCGTCCACGGTTCCGTTGTTCTTCTTGGTGGTCTGTCCGCTGAAGTTCTTGCCGGTCGCCGCGTCGACCGCCATCTGCGCCGCGTTCTCCGCCTCCGGCTTGATCGCCTTGTACACGGTCATGTACTGCTCGCCGGCGACGATCCGCTGGATCCCGGCGAGTTCGGCGTCCTGCCCGGTGACCGGCGGGATGGTGCCGAACCCGGCGCCCTTCATCGAGGCGACCGCGCCGCCGGCGGTGCCGTCGTTCGCGGCGTACACGCCGATGATCTGCTTCGCGCCCAGCGCCGTGATGGCCTGGTCCATTTCCTGCTGCGCCTTGTCCGGCGACCAGTCCGGAGTGTCGTACTCCTTGCCGATGTTGACCTTGCCGTCGAGGACCGAGTGCGCGCCCGCCTTGAAGTCGGCGGCGTTCGGGTCGGTCGGCGAACCGTCGATCATGACGATCTGCCCGCGCTTCGGGTCGCCACCGGCGCTCACCGCCTGCAGCAGCGCCTGGCCTTGGACGACGCCGACCTGGTGGTTGTCGAACGAGACGTAGTACTTGATGGGTCCGTTGGCGAGCCGGTCGTACGACACGACCGGGACCTTCTGGTTGTTTGCGCTGGTCACGATGCCGCCGGCGGCCTTCGCGTCGACCGGGTCGAGGATGAGCACCTTCACGCCCTGGGTGAGCATCGACTCGGCCTGCGACTGCTGCTTGGCGCTGTCCTGATCGGCGTTCTGGTACAACACCTGACACTTCGGGCAGAGTTGCTTCAGCTTGCCCTCGATGTACGGGCGGTCGAACGCTTCGTACCGGGCGGTCTTCGACTCCGGTAGCAGCAGCCCGATCTTGAATCCGTCGTTGACGTTCGCGCCACCGCTGCTGGAACTCGAGCCGTTGTTCGAGCTGCTGCTGCACGCGGCGAGGGCGAGCGCGAACGCCGCCAGTCCTGCGGCTATCGAGTACCGCCGGCCGTGTCTGACTCGCATCGAGGCCTCCTCGTCAGGAGCCGGTTGTCCACCGGCTCGGCGCCCGGCCCACCCCGTACCGCGACGCGCGCGGCGCGTTCCGGGCACCGCTGATACACCCTCGGCAGGTTCCCACGAAGATGCCGCGTACGCGGCTAATTCTCCTTCTATGCGGTTGAAATGCAACCAACATGGATGAACCGGTTCGGATCGCACCGCGACGGAGCGTCGGAACCGCACGTCGCACCCGTACCGTCCGACCCGGGCGTCACCGCCGCCGATACGGGTCGTTGTCCGTGTCGAGCACCGTGACTTGCTCCGCTGCCGAAGCGTGACGCGCGGCCCGACCCGCGCGGTACGCGAGCGACCGTCCGCGACGGGCGCGGCGGCGGCGCACAAGGGGAGGAGCGGTCGTGGACGAGCTGCCCATCGGCAGACGTGTCGCCTACTGGCGATCGCGCCGCCACATGTCGCAACAGGTCTTCGCCGACCGGATGGGCAAGTCGAAGAGTTGGGTCGACAAGGTCGAGCGCGGGGTACGCCGGCTCGACAAGTTCTCGGTACTGCACGAGATCGCCGACGTGCTGCACGTCGACGTCCAACTCCTGCTCGGCCGCGACGTCAGTCGCAGCCCGGACGCCGGTACCGGCGTGGACCAGGTCGAGGTGCAGGAAATCCGGTCCGCGCTGGAGCGGTACGACCAGATCAGCGCCTTCTTCTACCCGCCGCCGGAACCGCCCCCGCTGGACCAGATCGTCCAGTCCGTCTCGCACGCGTGGCAGACCTACGAGCGGGCGAAGTACCGGGTGCTGGCGCGCGCCCTGCCCACCCTGCTGCGGCAGGCGCAGGCGGCGGACACCGCCAACGCGGGCGGCGGGCACGCCAGGGAAGCGGCGCACCTGCTCGGGCAGGTGTACCAGATCTCCTCGGCGGTGCTGCGCAAGCTCGGCGAGTACGAGCTGGCGTGGCTCGCCGCCGACCGCTCCATCGCCGTCTCGCAGCGCGCCGACGACCCGCTGCTCGCCGGCACCGCCGCGTACCGGGTCTCGCTGGCCCTGCTCGCGCTCGGTCGGGCGCGCCCGGCGCTCGAGGTCAACCTGAACATCGCCAACCGGTTGGCGCCGACCGGACCGGCGACCAAGCCGGAACAGGTCTCCGTGTACGGGGTGCTGCTGCTCGCGGCGGCGCTGGCCGCCGCCCGGCTCGCGGACGCGGCGAGCGTGCGCGACCTGCTCGTCGAAGCCGGGGACGCGGCGCAGGCGCTCGGCGGCGACCACGACCACTACTGGACCTCGTTCGGACCCACGAACGTCCAGCTGCACCGGGTCGCCGCGCTGGTCGAACTCGGCGAAGGGCGGCTCGCCGTCGAGGTGGGCGACAGCCTCGACCGGGCCGCGTTCGACATGCTGGTACCGGAGCGCAGGGCGTGCTTCCACATCGACATGGCTCGCGCCCTGACCCAAGGCGGCGACATCGCCCGCGCCGCCGAGATGCTGCTGGAGGCGGACCGCGTCGCGTCGGCGGAGGTACGGTGCCGGCCGGTCGCCCATCAGGTCCTCGCCGACGTGGCGCGACGCGCCAGGGGAGCGCCGCCGCCGATGCTCGTCGAGCTCGCCGCGATGCTCGGCGTGCCCGCCTGACCCGGTACCGCGAGCCCGAACACCGTCGAGCGCGCCGCTGCCGGACGCACGCGGGTCGGGCGACCGTCGATCACTGGTAACCTCGCGCCCGTGACGTGCGTAGCCGACGTGGTCGCGGTGCTCGACGAGCGGTACCCGCAGGGCTGGGCCGAGGACTGGGACCGGGTCGGTCTGGTGCTCGGCGAGCCGCGCGCCGAGGCGCGCCGGGTGCTGTTGGTGGTCGACTGTGTACCGTCGACCGTCCAGGAGGCCCTGGACCGTGGCGTGGACATGATCGTCGCGCACCATCCGCTGCTGCTGCGCGGCGTGTCCAGCCTCGCGCCCACGACGTACAAGGGCGACACGGTCCACCGGCTGATCAGGGCCGGCATCGCGCTGTTCACCGCGCACACCAACGCGGACGTCGCCGCGCCCGGCGTGTCCGACGCGCTCGCCGCCCGGCTCGGGCTGACCGATCTGCGTCCGTTGCGCCCGGCGACCGGCGACGCGACCGGCGGCGGGCGGGGCGTCGGGCGGATCGGTCGGCTTCCGCGTCCGGTCACGCTCGCCGAGTTCACCAGGGCGGCTGCCGTCGCGTTGCCGAAGACCGCCTGGGGGGTACGCGCCGCCGGCCCAGCCGACCTGACCGTGTCGACGGTGGCGGTGTGCGGCGGCGCCGGCGACAGCTACCTGGGTGACGCCGCCAGCGCCGGCGTCGACGCGTACCTCACCGCGGACCTGCGTCACCACCCTGCCAGCGAGGCGATCGCGGAGGGCGGCCCGGCGCTGCTCGACGCGGCGCACTGGGCGACCGAACGGCCCTGGCTGGACGACGCGGCCCGGCTGCTCGCCGACAGCCTCGGCATCGAGACGCTGGTCAGCGACATCGACACCGACCCCTGGACCCTGCACGCATCCGCCTGAAGGAGCCGCGCCGTGAAGGCCGACCCGCAAGCCCAGCGCCGCCTACTCGACCTGCAGGCCATCGACACCACGTTGGCCCAGCTCGCCCACCGCCGGCGCAACCTGCCGGAGCATGCCGAACTCGACCGGCTCAGCCGGGAGATCTCCGCGCTGGAGGACGAACGGGTGCGCGCCCAGGTCGCCGTGGACGACCTGGACCGCGACATCGCCCGCCTGGAGCGCGACGTCGACCAGGTGCGCACCCGTGCCGACCGGGACCGGACGCGGTTGGACGCCGGTACCGGCCCGGCCCGCGAACTGGAAGCCCTCAGCCACGAACTCGCCTCGCTGCGCCGCCGCCAGTCGGAGTTGGAGGACGCCGAACTGGAACTGATGGAACAGCGCGAACAGGCGCAGGCGGCGTTGGACGAGGTGGTCCGGCGCCAGGAGAGCGCCCGTGAGCAGCGCGCCGAGGTCGAGCGTCGGCGTGACGAGACGCTGGCGGAGATCGACAAGGAGGAGGAGTTCCGCGTCGCGGGACGCCGCCCGCTGGCGGCCGACCTGCCCGAGGACCTGGTGGCGTTGTACGACCGGATCCGCGACGCGTCGGGCGGGGTGGGCGCGGCGCTGCTGCGCGCCGGTCGGTGCGGCGGCTGCCGGCTGGAGTTGGCGGGCAGCGAGCGGGCACGGGTCAAGGCGGCGCCGGCGGACGAGGTGGTGCGCTGCGACGAGTGCGGGCGCATCCTGGTGCGTACCGAGGAGTCGGGGCTGTGACGTCGCCGGTCGACCGGGTCGTCGTCGAGGCGGACGGCGGGGCGCGGGGCAATCCGGGTCCGGCGGGGTACGGCGCGGTGGTCCGCGACCCGGACAGCGGCCAGGTGCTCGCCGAGCGGTTCGGCGCGCTGGGCGTGACCACGAACAACGTCGCCGAGTACCGGGGTCTGCTGGCGGGTCTCGCCGCCGCCGCCGAACTCGGTGCGCGTGCCGTCGAGGTACGGATGGATTCCAAGCTGGTGGTCGAGCAGATGTCCGGTCGCTGGCAGATCAAGCATCCCGGACTGCGGCCGTTGGCTGCCGAGGCTGCCGCCCTGATCCGCCGGTTCGACTCGGTGCGGTTCGTCTGGGTGCCGCGGGAACGCAACAAGCACGCGGACGCGCTGGCGAACAAAGCGATGGATACCGCTGCCCGGACGTCCGGGCAGCGCGAAGACAGGTCTGCCCGGACGTCGGGCGGGCGTACCGTCGCCGAGCCGGGCGCGGAACGCGAGGCGACCACCCGGACGTCGTGGGAGCCCCCGACTGGTACGGCGACCCGGCTGCTGCTGGTGCGGCACGGGGCGACTGAGTTGACCGCGCAGCGGCGGTACTCGGGTCGGGGCGACGTGCCGCTGTCCGACCGGGGTCGGCAGCAGGCGGATCGGGTCGCGGCCCGGCTGGCGGCGTTCGGTACCCCGGTGTCCGCCGTGCTCACCTCGCCGTTGACGCGCTGTGTCGAGACCGCGGAGCGGATCGCCGACGCGCTCGGCGGGCCGCCGGTACGGGTCGAGCCGGATCTGGTCGAGTGCGACTTCGGCGACTGGGAGGGGATGACGTTCGCCGAGGTCCGGCAGCGTTGGCCGGAGCAGATGTCCGCGTGGCTGGCGTCGACGTCGGTGGCGCCGCCGGGCGGCGAGTCGTTCCAGGCGGTGGCGAAGCGGGTGCGGGGGCTGACGGCGCGGCTGCGCGACGGGTACACCGGGCAGAACCTGGTCCTGGTCTCCCACGTCACGCCGGTGAAGTTGCTGCTGCGGGACGCCCTGGCAGCCGGCGACGCGTTCCTGCACCGGCTGTACCTGGACCCGGCGGGGCTGTCCATCGTCGACCTGTGGTCGGACGGTCCGGTGTCGGTACGGACCGTCAACGACACCGCCCACCTGGTGTGAGCTGGACCTATCCGTTCCGCCCGGTCGCCAGCGCCCACAGGTGCGGCATCAGCCACGGCGCGATCCACTCCCGGACGCCCGCCGGGGTGAAGTGCAGCCCGTCGCTGCGTACCCGTAGTCCCTGGATGGACCAGGTGAATCCGCCGGGGGTGACCCGGCTGTTCAGGTCGACCACGGTGGTACGGGGATGCCGGGCGGCGTCGGCGCGCAGCAGGGCGTTCCAGGCGTCCACGCGTTGCGGCTGGTCCTCCGGGTACAACCCGCCGTCGGGTCGCTCGGCACGGTGGGTGTACGGCGCGGTCAGCAGCACGACGGTCGCGCCTCGCGAACCGACGATGGAGATCGCGAGGTCCAGTTCGCGGGTCAGGTAGGCGTCGTATCCGGGCTGCCCGACGTGCTGGTACGTCCCGTCCAACCGGCGGTCCATCAACTCCCAGCGGTCGAGCAGGATCACCGCCACGTCGGGGTCGTCGCGCCCGAGGTCGGCCCGCCAGCGCTGGTCCCAGGTGGTACAGCCGGGCAGGTTGGTGTGCGGGGTGCCGAGTTCGAGGATGTCGGGCAGTCGGGCGATGCCGCAGCCCTGTACCGCCCGGTTGATCACCTGCCCGTTCGGCTGCGGCGGTAGGTACTTGGCGAGGGTCCAGGCGACGGAGTCGCCGTAGAAGCCGATTCGGGGCGGTCCGGGGTGCCGACCCGGACGCCGGTCCGGGGGCGGACTGTTCCGGGTACCGGTCGTCGGGGGCGCGGACGGCATGCCCGCGCCGAGGGTCGACTGCGGTGCCGCGACCAGGTGGCTCACGGCGGGTGTCGGGGCGGTGGCGAGGACGATCGCGACGACGGTCCCGGCGACGGCGGCGACGGTCGCGCCGACCGGTACCGGTCGCGGCAGTCCGCCGATCCGGCGCCCGCGCCGGATCGGCTGCTCGACCAGCAGGTACGAGGCGATCGCGACGACCAGGGTGAGCGCGCACCGCACCGCGAGCAGAGGGGGACCGCGCAGCCCGGTACGGTCCGCGTCGACGAGCTGGAACAGCGGCCAGTGCCACAGGTACACGCCGTACGACACCCGTCCGAGCCGGACCAGCGGCGCCAGGGCGAGCAGGCGTGCCGTGGGCGAGGCGGGACTGGTCACGGCGTGGGCGACGACAGCCGCCACGGCGAGCGCCCCGACGGTCAGCCCGCCCCGGTACAGCCAACTGGACGTGCCGTCGGCGTGGCTCCACAGCCAACCGGTACCGACCGCGCCGGTGAGGGCGAGCGCGCCGAGTACCGGGCGGCGGGGCGGTTCGCCGTGCCGGGGCCGGGCGGTCGGCGTCCGGTGCAGCAGTACCGCCAGCGCACAGCCGATGAGCAGCGCCTGGGCCCGGCTGTCGGTACCGAAGTAGGCGCGGCTGACGTCGTCGATCCGGTACAGGCTCGCCGCCGCCACCGCTGACGCGGCGGCGCCGGCGAGCGTCACCGCGAGCAGCGCGCCCCGCGAGCGGCGCAGTCGCAGCAGCGCGACCACCAGCAGCGGCCAGAGCAGGTAGAACTGCTCCTCGATGCCGAGCGACCAGGTGTGCTGCAGCGGCGACGGCGCGGCGGTCTGGGCGAAGTAGCCGCTGCCCCGGAAGATCATCCGCCAGTTCGCGACGTATCCGAGCGCGGCGAGCGCGTCGCCGCGCAGCAGCCCCACTTCGATCGGCGGGAGCAGGTCACGACCCACCAGTGCCACGGCGACGAGCAGGACCAGCAGCGCCGGCAGCAGCCGTCGGGCACGCCGCCCCCAGAACGCGGCGAGCCTGATCCGTCCGGTTGCCGCGTGCTCGGCGAGCAGCAGCGAGGTGATCAGGAAACCGGACAGGACGAAGAACGCGTCGACGCCGAGGAATCCGCCGGGCAGCCAGCCGACGCCGCCGTGGAACAGCAGCACGGCGGTGACCGCCAGGGCACGCACGCCGTCGAGCGCCGGCCGGTACCGGTACGCACCGGGTCGGTGCGGGTGAGCGCTGCTCGGGTCTGCCATCGTCGCTCCGGTGCCCACCGTGCCCATGCTGTCGCTCGGAAACGTCGGTCACCGGGCAAACGGACGAAACGCCGTTACCGGTACGGGTGAAGCGGAGGCGTCCGCGCGGCGGCGAGGGTCCGCGTCCTGGTCGCCGACGAAAAACCGTCGGAATCACAGATGTTCCGCGAGAATGACGAGGGGCCACGGTACTGCCGTGACTATCGCGAACGTCAGAAAACCATTCCGGTCGCCGCGAACGGGAGCAGGTTCGTCGGATTCGATGCGGGTCGTAGCAGCGATGCCGGGTGAGCGGAGCGTCCAGTCGCACGTGCGCGTGGGGGAGCACGGCGGGCAGTCGGGCGACCGGCAGAGGCGTACCCACCCGTACGCACCGCCCACGGCAACCAGCCGACGCGACCGTTCGGCGCACCGATCGCGCCGTTCGTCGACAACTCGTTACCGTCCAGCGCTTTCGGCTTTCCGGCGCGTCCGGCAAAGTCAAACACGCGGCGTACCGTGCGCGTGCCCGGGCGATCATTGCCAGCGCATCAAGAGCGACCTGGGCTTACCCGGTTCCGTTCGTAGGAGGTTCTCATGGCTGAGCCTAAGACCGAACCTAAGACCGAGCCGGTACCACAGCGTCGGTCGGACCGCAGCCCATGGAACTGGCTGCTGATCGTGCCCGTCGTGGTGCCGTTGCTGACTTTTCTGTTCAACGCGAAGAGCCCGTACCTGTGGGGGTGGCCGCGCTTCTACTGGGTGCAGATGGCGTTCATCATCCTCGGCGTCGCCACCACGACGCTGGTGTACCAGATGACGAAGAAGCGGGGCTGACGCGCTATGTCACAGCACATCACCGAGTTTGTCATCGCGACGCTGATCTTCCTCATCGTCAGCGCCATGGGGTTCGTCGCCGCCCGCTGGCGTCGCCCCACCACCCTGGAACACCTGGATGAATGGGGGCTGGGCGGGCGCAACTTCGGCTCCTGGATCACCTGGTTCCTGATCGGCGGCGACCTGTACACCGCGTACACGTTCGTCGCGGTGCCGGCGCTGCTGTTCGGCGGCGGCGCGCTCGGGTTCTTCGCGGTGCCGTACACCGTGATCATCTACCCGATGGTGTTCATCGTGCTGGCCCGGCTGTGGTCGGTGTCGCACCGGCACGGCTTCGTGACGCCCGCGGACTTCGTGCGCGCCCGGTCCGGCTCGTCGACGATGGCGCTGCTGGTCGCGCTCACCGGCATCGTCGCCACCATGCCGTACATCGCGCTGCAGCTCGTCGGTATCGAGGCGGTGCTCAAGGCGATGCACGTGCCCACCACCTGGGCGCTGATCATCGCGTTCGCGGTCCTCGCCGCGTACACCTACCAGTCGGGTCTGCGGGCTCCGGCGCTGATCGCGTTCGTCAAGGACACCTTGATCTACATCGTGATCCTGGTCGCGATCATCTACATTCCGCTGAAGCTGGGCGGCTGGGACAACATCTTCGGCGCGGCCGACGCGAAGTTCGCCAAGACCAACGGCACGATCCTCAACTCGGCGAACCAGTGGCAGTACATCACCCTGGCGTTCGGCTCGGCACTGGCGCTGTTCCTGTACCCGCACAGCGTCACGGGTGTACTCGCCAGCAGGAACCGGAGCGTGATCAAGCGGAACATGTCGGCGCTGCCGGCGTACAGCTTCCTGCTGGGGCTGATCGCGCTGCTCGGCTACATGGCGATCGCCGCGAAGATCAAGCCGCTGCCCGGTACCAAGCCCGGCTCGCTGGACAGCAACACGGTCGTACCGCTGCTGTTCGACAAGATGTTCCCGCAGTGGTTCGCGGGTGTCGCGTTTGCCGCGGTCGCGATCGGCGCGCTGGTACCCGCCGCGATCATGGCGATCGCCGCGGCGAACCTGTTCACCCGCAACATCTGGAAGGAGTACCTGCACCGCGACGCCACTCCGCGGGAGGAGGCGAACGTCAGCAAGATCGTGTCGCTGGTGGTCAAGGCGGGCGCGGTCGCGGTCATCCTGGCGATCGACCCGCAGTTCTCCATCGACCTGCAGCTGATCGGCGGCGTCATCATCCTGCAGACGCTGCCGGCGGTGGCGCTCGCGCTGTACACCGGGTGGTTCCACCGGTGGGGCCTGGTCGCCGGCTGGCTCGCCGGGATGGGCCTGGGCATGTGGATGCTGTACCAGATCCCGAACCCGGCCACCAAGCACGCCCACTTCGGCGGCTCGGCGTTCCCGCTGAGCAAGTGGTTCGACCCGACCGCGATCGGGCTGGCGCCGAAGACCTCGATGTACGTCGGGTTCATCGCGGTCGTGGTGAACATCGTGGTCGCCGTCATCGTCACGCTGATCATGAAGGCGGTCAAGGCGCCGGACGGCGTCGACGTCACCCAGCGCGACGACTACTTCGTCGACGAGGGCGACCCGCGGCTGGTGCCGGGGCCGCGTGGCGGCGAGGAGGAGATGCCCGAGCCGGTACCGGCGACGTAATGCCGTTCGGCTTGTCGGGGCGCCCAGCCGAACGGCTGGGCGCCCCACGCTACGCGGGTACGAGGCGAGTCGGTGCTCCCCGGAATGCGGCAGCCGGCGGTTCCGCCGCTAGCCGAACGCGCGGATCAGCAGGATGATCCCGACCGCGGTACCGAGAACCACGATCAGGGCGCGTAGCAGCCTCGGCGGCAATTTGCGGGCGAGCCGGGCGCCGGCGTACCCGCCGAACATGGTCGCCGGGGCGACCACCGCGACCGCCACCCAGTCGACCGGCCCGAACAGGGCGAAGGCCAGCACGGTACCGACACCGACGATCGCCGAGACGGCGTTCTTCAACGCGTTGACCCTCGGCAGCGTCTCGTCCAGTACCAGTCCGAGGGCGGCGACCAGCATGACGCCCAGGGCGGCGCCGAAATACCCCCCGTACACCGAGCCGACACCGACCATGGCGTGCAGCGACAGATCCCGCCGCCGTGGCGACATGTCGCGCGGATGCCCCACGACCTGACGCAGTCGGTCCTGGAAGGCGAGTACCGCCGCCGCGCCGAGCACCAGGAACGGAACAACCACCTCGAACGCCCGTGCCGGGGTGGCGAGCAGCAGGGCGCAGCCGGCGGCGGTACCGACGACCGTGGTCGGAATCAGCGAGAGCAGGGCCTTGCGACCGCGACGCTTGACCAGGTCGGCAAGTTCCGGACGGCTGCCGTACACGCTCGCCAGGTACCCCGGCGCGACCGCTACCGAATTCGTCACGTTCGCGGAAACCGGGGGCAGCCCGACCGCGACCATCGTCGGAAAGGTGATCAAAGAGCCACCGCCGGCCACCGCGTTCACCGTCCCAGCGGCGACCCCGGCAGCCAGCAGAAACGCGATGTCGGAGAGGTCCATCGCTGCTGAGGCTAGGGGTCGCGACCGGGATCGGCGACTCCGGGGGTACCCAAGATACGATTGGGGCGCGACGGACGAGTCGGCCGGGCGGTCGCGTCAGCGCTCACCGCGCTGCCGAGGAACGTCCGGGCTCCACAGGGCAGGGTGGTTGCTAACGGCAACCCGGGGCGACCCGCGGGACAGTGCCACAGAAAACAGACCGCCGGGCGGTACGCCCGGTAAGGGTGAAACGGTGGGGTAAGAGCCCACCAGCACTCCGGGTGACCGGAGTGGCTCGGTAAACCCCACCCGGAGCAAGGCCAAAAGGGTCACCGCCCGCCGTGGTGACCTGCGCAGGCGATTGAGGGCGGCCCGTCCGATGCCTGCGGGTAGGCCGCTGGAGCCTGTCGGCGACGGCAGGCCGAGATGGATGACCGCCGGCCCGCGTTCGCGCGGGTCACAGAACCCGGCGTACAGGCCGACTCGTCCGTCGCACCTCTGCTCACAGTCTCGATCAAGGCTGTGACCAGGGGATTTTTATTGGTGCCATCGGTCGATGTTGGTCGATTTGTGGGGCTGATCGTACTGGATCAAGAACTCCGGCGGAGTCCACGAGGCCGGATGCGAGGTCAGCCGCCATCAACATCCCTCGATCGCCAGGCCGTCTCTGGGCCGTCTGGGCCGTCGTGGGGCCGTCACATGGCGACCATCCCGACAACAGGCGTCGCCGGGACGCCCGAGGCGCAAGCCGAACCGGCGGGAGTAAGAGGCGGTAGACGGGAGACCCGTACACTTGGTGCACGATCGGCACCCTGAGTAGGCCCCGTCGGACCCGGCAACACACGTGACTTGACCCCCTGGCAACAATCACGGCGCGCTTACCTGCTGCTCTGTTGGCTCTGAGCTGCGGGCGTGGTCCACGCTCGTCCGTGCGTCGCACGAGATCGGACTCGCAGCCGCGGCTGCCTTCGCCTGTGATCACTGCATTGAGAACGGTGCGTTCTGGGACGCGCGAGCTGCCAGTCGACGGCTGGGACGGCGTGATCTGGCGCAAGCCGAACCTGGTCTCGGCGTTGGAGGTCACCGTCCGCACCGACCTGCAGGGCACCGGCCTGTCCGGAAAGATGCTGTTTGGCATGTCACGGGTACGGGGTCAGGCGTGGCCGTAGCGAGCCTTCGAATACAGCCGGAATTCAGCTGCATCCATACCAATGAACATCTTGGCGAGCGATGCTAATGCCACGGACCCAAGGACTTGAATCACGTAGCCGACCCACCGCCGCCCGTACACTGTCGTCGACTCGAGATGCGTGTGGTCACCTCGATCAACGATCACCGGCAATCGCGTGCCTACCTTCACGTCGCCAACATCGCTCGTCCATTGCGCGTCGGCCCGACCATCGATGGCGAAGTCAAGCAGGTACTGGGTGTCTTTGCCGTACGGAGCGCTGTCCTCGACCGTGGCCGTGACCACCACGCCGTGCCGCGACAGTCGAAAGTCCTCGGTCGCGGTCACGCCGAACCATGCCAGAAATCCGACGGCGCCACCGACCATGATGAGAACCATGACCCACCGGCCGAATCCGGCGATCCGAAGTTCCCATCGGTCCACCGCAACCGGGTCCCACGACCACGGGTTCAACCAGCTCACCGCGCGATCCCGATCCTCTGATTGACGACCTTTCAGAAGCACGGTAGCGATATCTCGCCATCCCGTCTGCGGTCGACGCAGGCGGCTTCGGGCCACGTCTTCTGCGGTTGTCCTGGTCGATGGCAGGCGGGATGGCTCCGTCCGGAGCCGACGTGCCGCCGCCGCAGGCGCGGGGACGACAGGTCTCCGCGTGGGCACGGCGTATTGGTTCGTAGGGACGAGTTCGGCAGCCCTTGTCTATCCGGCTTTGTCGGCCGGGGGCTGATGCATGTTCGCGCCCATCGCCGCCGGATTCGTGTTCGTGAACGCCGAGGGGGTGCCCCGGACCAGGGCCGCTCAGTCGAGACAGAACTCGTTGCCCTCGATGTCCTGCATCACGAGGCACGACTCGTTGACGCCGTCGGCACGCAAGAGTCGCACGCGTACCGCGCCGAGCGCTTCCAGCCGTGCGCATTCGGCTTCAAGGGCGGCCAAGCGCTCGTCACCCACGAGTCCGGTGCCGACCCGTACGTCGAGATGCACCCGATTCTTGACGACCTTGCCTTCGGGAACGCGCTGGAAGAACAGTCGCGGGCCCACACCTGAAGGATCGACGCATGCGAACGCTTTGCCCTGCTGTTCGGGCGGCAGCGCGCGATCGTAATCGTCCCAGGTGGCAAAACCCTCCGGTGGCGGCGGCACGACGTACCCCAACACCTCGCACCAGAACCGAGCGACGCGCTCAGGTTCTGCGCAGTCGAAGGTGACTTGGAACTGCTTGACCGACGCCATCGGTCCACCATAAAGGTCCGGCCGTTCGTCGTCTGCCCGATTCGCCCCTGGCTAGAGCGTGGCGCATCTGTCCGACACGCGCCAATACCCGAGCTACCGCCCATTTCAGAGAAACGGCACGATGTGCCGATGAGCGAGACCACGCCGCCCGTACCGGACCCGCCGGCCGGCACGATCCGCCGCTACGTGATCGTCACGCCTGGTCAGCAGACCCCTCGCTACCTGGACCTGCTCCACGGGAACTTCGCCGCGTTGCCCGCCGCGGACCGCACCAGGTTCCTCGACGCCCTGCGCCGCGATGCGCGGCAGATCAGCGATGAGGAACTCACCTCGCTCCTCGGACGCCAGGCTCTGCCCAATTGGCGCGCCCGCCTCACCGCCGCCTGGCTGATCGGGCTGGACCGGCGGACAGGCTTCCGGGACGCCTTGGGGCACCTGTTGCTGGGCAGCGAGGTCTGCTTCAGTGGGCAGGGGTACTGCTTCGCGCTCGCCGCCTTCGGCGGTCAGCCCGACGCCGATCTCCTGATCGCTTACCTCGACCGCTACTTGTCGCGGCCCGACTTACGGTACGACCAGGGATGGGCGCTGGGCGCCCTCCTGTACTTAGACACCGCGCTGGGCACACATCACGCCGACCGGTATGTCGCCCCGGACGGTCTGTGGTGGCGGTGGACCGCCGACTTCCCCGGCTTGGAGCACACCCACATCGAGTACCGGCAGCTCATCGCGAACGTTCTCGATGACTGGACCAGTCCGAGTGGAAACCGCTGACCGCATTCGGCGACCTTGAACCCGTGGCGCGGGAACGTGGATGGCAATGTGTTGGACGCCTGGGGTGACGAACTGGAGTTGGTGCGTCGACATGCCTGAAGCCGTGCGCGGAACCCAACCCGACCAATTGGGGCGACTCAGCGGACCGACCGTCGGCGCCCTGCGTACGTTTGCGTACTGGGTCGCCGCCGGGACGGTGGGTACATCCACCAGTACATGACGGGCGAACCGGTGACTCCCGCCTGGGAGGACTGGGAAGTCGATCTTCACGAGCCGTTCGGCGGGTCGGCACGCTGACCGCCGGGATCACGGACGCCACCAGGAGCGCTTGAGGACGCCGCCCTCGAGTACGCGACACAACCATCGTGCCGGGGTCGCGGCCCAGCGCGGCAGTCGCGATCGCGCGGGCGGCGTCGTGAGCCTGCCGTGGCTCGCTCATCGGCGGTCACGGAGTGCGGTGGTCGGCGTTCCGGCTCGCATCAGTGTGGTCACTTAGTACGGCTGCCCGCACACCCTCCACTGTCCACCTTCCTTGACCAGCGGAAAGGTGTGCTGGTCGACGAAGCCGCTGTCGAGGGTGAGGTTCGCGGCGACGGTCGCGGAGACCTTGCCGTTGATGTCGCTCACCTTAACCTGCTCGATCTTGTAGCTGCGGATCCTGGGTTGGGCGGCGACTCCCTGGATGAACGCCGCACGGCTGATTCGGGTCCGGGTACCGTTGCAGAGCCGGTCGTAGGCGGCGGTCGCGTTACCGGCTTGCAGGTCGGTGATGAACTCCACGGTGGTCTGACGAGCCGGTCCGACTGCCCGCTGCGCCGTGCGGTACAGCAGGACCCCGCCGCCTCCGCAGACCAGGGCGACAGCGACGACGACGAGGATCGACACCGTGCGGCGGCTGAGCCCGGTACGACGCACCGGAGGCGGCAGGGGTTGCCAGGCGGGAGTCGTCACGGTGATCAACTTACCTCCGCGGGAAGGCGCGGTACGTGGACCGTTCGGACTAGGCATCATGGCCCGATCGGGGCGTCGGTCGCCTTAGGTCGGCTCATCCGACTCGCGATCCAATCGTGACCTCACGCCGGGAACGCAACGACGCGGCTGCGTGTCGGGGTCGAGCCGCGTGCCGGAGTACCGCGCCTCGGCGCTGCCCGCGTAGCTTGGACGCATGCGCGACGTGCTGGCGGTCCTGCTGGTCGTTGGCTGCTTCGCGGCCGTACTCGGTGCGCTGGCATGGCTCGGCTCGCGCCTTCGCCGCCGCGGTGTCGGCGGCGACGTCATGGGTCCGTTCGACGAGATCTGGCATCCGGCGGCTCGTCGGTTCCGCGCCGAGATCGAGGTGTACCAGGAACGCCTGGCGCCGTTGCCGCCGGCCGAGGACGAGCGCCTGCCGACGCCGCGCGGCATCTGCGCCGGGTCGGCGTGCGATGCTGAAGCCGATCCCTCGACGGTACGGAGCGCGCCATGACACCCGGCTTTGTCGGTCCCGTTGCCCTGCTCCTGGTGATCGCGACGTTCGAGGGGTACTGCCTGGTCGACTGCGCGCGCGCCGAGCAGGTCCGCTACGTCAACCAGTGGACGTGGGCGCTGATCATGCTGATCACCATGCCGCTCGGCGGGATTCTGTACCTCGTGTACGGCAAGGTCCGGTAGGCGGCCCGTGCCGACGCCCTGCGAGTTCGCCGACGGGTCAGCCGTACACCCGCTTCGCCCAGCGCACCTCGCCCTGTCGGTCGACAAGGAACAGCGCGAGCAGCAGATCGCTGTCGGGCGTGAACTCGCGGTCGTCGCCCAGCAGGAACGCGGCGGTCACGGTACCGGTCGCGGTCGCCCGAGCGTCGACCGCCTCCGCCTGCGACGCCCAGCCGCCGGACGCGTCCTGTACCTCGGCGGTACCGGCCAGCCAGGGGTAGTGCTCGGCGAGTGTCTGGTACGCCCCGGCCCAGTTGCTCCCGGTGCCGCCGTCGGCGTTCCACCCGTCCAGTACCCGTAACGGCTGCGCGGGTGTGACCCGCTTGTCGAGGGCGACCAGTTCGTACCGGCTGCCGCCCGACTGCCGCGGGCCGTTCCAGGTGACCCGGACGACGACCATCCCGGTCCTCGCCGGCAGCCCGTACACCCGACCCGGCGGTCCACCGAGCGCGACGACCGCGGCTGCCCCGGCGACGTCGTCGGCGGCGATCCGGGTCCGCACGGTTGTCGATACCCGGTCGCCGCCGTGGCACCATTCGCGGTCGCGTCGCACCGTCACCGTGACCGCGCCGACCAGCGCCACGCACACGGCGAAGACGGTCGCGACGACAGCCGCGCGGCGGGTGCTCACAGGTCGCGGTACATCACGTGCAAGCCGACCCGACCGTGCGTCGGATGCTCGAAGGCGCGCGGAACCGTGCCGATCACGGTGAAGCCCAGCCGCCGGTACACCTCGACCGCCGCTGTGTTCGTCTCGACCACGGCGTTGAACTGCATCGCCGAATACCCCTGCCGCTTCGCCCAGTCCAGCGCGAACCGGCACAGCGCGGTGCCCACCCCGCGCCCCCGTGCGTCGGCGGCGACCATGAAGCTCGCGGTCGACACGTGCGCGCCGGGTCCGGCCCGGTTGGGTCCCATCTTCGCGGTGCCCAGCACGAGATCGTCCTCGACCGCGACCACGGTCAGCCCCGGCGGTGTCTCGACCCAGAGGTCGCGTGCTTCGTCGGCGGTCATCGCCGGGTCGTACGCGAAGGTCTCCTGCGCCTTGACGACCTCCTGCACGATCGACCACACCTGATTCCAGTCGGCGTCGGCGAACGGGCGGATCTCCACGGCGCGCACGCTAGTCGCGCCGTCGTGACGGATCAACCGAGTTGTCCGGTGCGCGGCGGTGACTGCCCTGCCCTCGACTCGCCTCGTCTGCCTCGCGTCGCCTCGCGTCGCGTCGCGCGCCGAGGGTGTCTCGTTCGAGTCGTACAACGCTGGCGATGTACGCACATCCCCAGCGTCGTACGACTTCATGGGCATATGCCGACGGCGGGCGAGGCTCGGACAGCGGCGGTCCGCCCGACAGGCGAGCCGCGCCGCGACACCTCACACGTGCGGCAGCCCGACGTAGTTCTCCGCGAGGCTGGTCGCGTACGGCGTCGACGTCGCCACATACCGCAGGGTGGACAGTTGAAGCTGCCGTTCGTACGGGTCGTCGCCCAGCCGGTGCAGCATCGAGGTCATCCACCAGGAGAAATGCTGCGCCCGCCACACCCGGCGCAGCGCCGTCGCGGAATAGTTCTCCAGCAGATCCGACCGTCCCTCGCGGTACCAGGCGGCGAACGCCTCACCCAGCAACTCGACGTCGGCAAGCGCGAGGTTCATGCCCTTCGCTCCGGTCGGCGGCACGATGTGTACCGCGTCGCCCGCCAGGAACAGCCGCTCCCAGCGCATCGGCTCGGCGACGAAGCTGCGCATCGGGGTGATGCCCTTCTCCAGGATCGGACCTTCGTTCAGCGACCAGCCCGGTACCGTCTCCAGCCGCGCCCGCAACTCCGCCCAGATCCGCTCGTCGGGCCACTCGTTGATGTCCTCGTCCGGCGCGACCTGCAGGTACAGCCGCGAAATTTGAGACGAGCGCAGGCTGTACAGCGCGAAGCCCCGCTCGTGATTGGCGTAGATCAGCTCGTGGACCGCCGGGGGCGCGGCGGCGAGGATGCCCAGCCACGCGAACGGGTACGTGCGCTCGTAGGCGGTGAACACGCCGTCGGGTACCGACGCCCGGCTCACGCCGTGCGACCCGTCGCAACCGGCGACGAAGTCGCAGGCGATCTCCTCGTCGCGCCCTTCGTGCCGGAACCGGATCACCGGCGCGTCCGAGTCGAGCCCGTGCAGGCTCACGTCCTCCACCTCGAACAGGATCTGTCCGCCGACCGCCAGCCGCGCCGCGATCAGGTCTTTCACCACCTCCTGCTGCCCGTAGATGGTGATCGCGCGTCCGGTCAGTTCGGTCATCGGCACCCGGTACGACTGCCCGGCGAAGCGCAGTTCGATGCCCTCGTGGCGCTGCCCCTCGCGCAGCAGCCGCTCGCCGAGCCCGGTACGGCACAGCAGGTCGACCGAGCCCTGCTCGAGCACGCCGGCGCGGACCCGCTTCTCGACGTACTCCCGGCTGCGGCACTCGAGGACCACCGAGTCGATGCCGTACAGGTGCAGCAGGTGCGACAGCATGAGCCCGGCGGGACCGGCTCCCACGATTCCAACCCGCGTCCGCATCTGTCCTCCTTGTCGTCGGTCCGCCAGTCGGTCGCCGTCGCGCCTCGCGCCGTCGGCGACCCCGGTCAGACCTGCCGGTTCCGCCCCGCTCCCAGCGCCGCCACCGCCATGACCGCGACCGTCACCAGCAGCGCGACCAGCGGTACCGTCCAGCCACCCGACCCGTCCCGGAGCAGCCCCACCAGCACCGGCCCGGTCGCGCCCAGCAGGTACCCGATCGACTGCACGGTGCCCGACAGGTTACGGGCCGACTCGGCGGTACGGGCGCGCAGGACGAGCAGCGCCAGGGCGAGACTGATGCCGGCGCCCTGCCCGAGCCCGGCGACCACCGCCCACAGCAGGTACAGCGACGGCGCGGCGAGCAGCCCGACCAGCCCGACCGTCCACGCGGCACAGACGAGCAGCCCGATACCGCGCTGGTCGGCGCGGCGGGCGGCGACCGTGGGCACCAGGAGCGCGGTACCGATACCGAGCAGATTGAACAGGGCGAGCGCGCCGCTCGCCCCGGCGATCGAGACCCCGTTCTCGGTCAGCAGCGTCGGCAGCCAGGCGAGCATCGCGTAGTACGTCAGCGACTGCATGCCCATGAACACGGACAGGTACCAGGTCACCGGCGAGCGCAGCAGACTCGTGCCGCCCACCCGCGCCACGGTCGCGACGTGGCGGCGACGGATCTGCGGCAGCCAGACCAGCGCCGCCACGCCCGCCATCGCGCCCAGCACCAGCAGCGCGCCCTGCCAGCCCAGTCCGGCGGCGTGCGCCAACGGCGCGGCGACCACCGCCGCCAGCGCCGCCCCGGCGATGAGCGCGGCGGTGGTCAACCCGCTGACGAGTCCCTGCCGGTGCGGAAAGTCCTGCTTGACGATCGCCGGTACCAGGACGTTGCCGACGGCGATCGCCGCGCCGACGACCGCGGTACCAACCACCATCCCGGCGGTCGCACCCGTGACCCGTACCGCGCTGCCCACGACAATGCCCAGCATCGCCAGCAGCAGCGTCACCTCGATGCCCATCCGTCGGCCGAGGATCGCCGCGACCGGGGAGAGCAGCGCGAAGCACAGTACCGGCAACGTGGTCAGCAGCCCCGCCGTGCCCCGCGACAGTCCGAGGTCCGTCTGGACGTCGGGCAGCAGCGGGGCGAGCCCGGCGATCGTCGCCCGCAGGTTCAACGCCAGCAGGATGACTCCGAGCAGGGCGAGCCATCCCGCCGGCGATCGTCTCTTGTCCCGAACCGGCGAACCGGTCGCGGTCAGAACGGGTACTGGTT
The DNA here is from genome assembly GCA_036378155.1 of Micromonosporaceae bacterium. Lineage (GTDB taxonomy): Bacteria > Actinomycetota > Actinomycetes > Mycobacteriales > Micromonosporaceae > DASUXA01. The sequence continues at coordinate 77,597 of DASUXA010000016.1, forward strand.
GATGCTGCCCCGCATCGTCAGCCACTGGGTCTCCGTGAACGCCTCGATGTTCGCCGCCGCCCCGCCGAACCGCGACCCGGTACCCGAGACGCCGACCCCGCCGAACGGAGCCACCGCCTCGTCGTCGACCGTCTGGTCGTTGATGTGCACGATGCCGCTGGGAATCCGGTCGGCGAGCGCGAGCGCCTTCATCACATCACGGCTGAGGATGCCGAGCGACAGACCGTACTCGGTATCCGTGGCCAACGCGATCGCCTCGTCCTCGTCGCGGAAGCTGACGACCGGGGCGACCGGACCGAACACCTCCTCCGCCCACGCCGGGGTGGTCGTGGTGACGTCGCTGAGCACCGTCGGACGGTAGAACAAGTTCTCGTACGTGCCGCCGGCGACCAGTCGCGCGCCCGCGTCCACGCTCGCCGTGACCAGCGAATGGATCCGGTCGCGCTGGTGCGCGTCGATGACCGGCCCGAGCGCCACCTGTTCCTTCGCGGGGTTTCCCATCGGCAGGTGGTTCGCCTTCTCCGCCAGTCCCGCGACGTACTGTTCGACGACCCTCTCGTGTACCAGGTGCCGCCCGGTCGTCATGCAGATCTGCCCCTGGTGCAGGAACGAACCCCAGGCGCCCGCGGAGACCGCCAGGTCCAGGTCGGCGTCGTCCAGCACGATCAGCGCCGAGTTGCCGCCCAGTTCCAGGTGGACCCGCTTGAGGTGGCGCGCTGCCGCCGCGCCGACCTTCCGACCCGCCGCGGTCGAACCGGTGAAACTGATGACGTGCACGTGCCGGTCGGCGACCAGCGCCTCGCCCACCTCGGGACCGCCGGGCAGCACATGCAGCACCCCCTCGGGCAGCCCCGCCTCCTCGAAGATCCGGGCGATGGTCACCCCGCCGGACACCGCGGTGCGCGGATCGGGCTTGAGGACGACCGCGTTGCCCAGCGCCAACGCCGGTGCGACGGACCGGATGGCGAGAATCAGCGGGAAGTTGAACGGCGCGACGACACCCACCACGCCCACCGGGCGCCGGCGGGCGAGGCTGATCCGGGGCTGCGTGGTCGGGATGATCTGCCCCAGCGGTTGCGACGGCAGCGCCGCCGCCTCGTAGCACTCCTGTGCCGCGATGTGGGTCTCCATCGCCGCCTTGGGCGGGACGCAGCCGGTCTCCGGTACCAGCCAGTCCTGGATCTCGGCGGCGTGCCGCTCCCACAGTTGTCCCGCGCGGCGCAGCACCGCCGCGCGTTCCTCGAAGTTCGTCGCCGCCCAGGCGGGCTGTGCCTGCGCGGCGCGGGCGGCGGCGCGGGCGATGTCGTCCGGGCTGGCGATGCCGGTCAGCCCGATCTGCTCGCCGGTAGCCGGTTCCATGACCGGCGCGTCACCGCCGTCGGCCTTGATCCAGCCGTCGCTGTAGACCTTGCCGTGCCAGACGGCTGTGTCGAGAAAAGTCACTGCGTCCTCCTTGGCGGTACTGGTGCGGAAGCTGGTGGGTCCCGGCGCGCGGCGCGGGTCACGGTTCGAAACGGGTGTCCGGTACCACCGGCACGTCGAGCAGCAGCGGTTCGGCGCGTCCGGCGAGGGTCGGCACGACCTCGTCGAGGACGTCGAGCAGTTCGGTGTGGGTACGCGCCCGGCGGGCGGGGCAGCCGAGCGACCGGGCGAGCGCCGCCATGTCGATGTCGTCGAACGCCGGCCAGGGCGCCTTGCCGCCGTGCTTGTCGGCGAGCCGGTCCATGATCGCGTACCGTCCGTTGGACAGCACCACGAACAGCACGCCGCAGCCGTACCGGGCGGCGCTCCACAACCCCTGCGGCGCGTACAGCGCGGACCCGTCGCCGAGCACCGCGACCACGGGACGGCTCGGGTCGCCCATGCGCAGCCCCGCGGCGGCGGGCAGTCCGAAGCCGAGCCCGCCCATCGCCGCGCTGACGAAGCCGCGCGGCTCCCGCGCCGGTACCAGTCGGTGCAGGTCCGGCCGGGACGACGGGGTCTCCTCGACGAGGACGACGTCGCGGGGCAGTCGCTCGGCGAGCGCGGCGAACACGTGAACCGCCCGCAACGGCTCGTCTCCGGACGGCGGCTCGACCGGCTGTGCGGCGCGCGGTACCGGCACGGCGGTCCCGGTCGCCGACGGCGGCGCGGGCGCGGACGTCGGGGCGGTCGGGGGCGTCGAGCGTCGCGCCAGCGCGGCGCAGATCGCGGCGGGGTCGCCGAGGACGGCGTACTCCGCCCGGCTGTGGTGCAGTTCGTCCGGGTCGTCGGAGATCACCGCGACGGTCGTCCCGTCCGGTACCAGGGGACCGGGCTCGTACGGGTACTGCCGGAACGCTCCGGTGCCGACGACCAGCGCCAGGTCGTGTCCGGCGAGGACGGAGCGCAGCCGCGACCGTCCCGCGGGCAGATGCCCCGCGAACCTCGGATGGTCCTGCGGGAACCCGGCGCGCGCGCCGAACGCCTCCTGCCACACCGGCGCGCCGATCCGGTCCACGAGCGCCACCAGCGCGTCCCAGGTACGCCGGTCGTCCGCGCCCGCCCCGACGACCAGTACCGGAGCCGACGCCCCGTCGATCAGCCGGGCGAGGTCGTCGAGCACAGGGCCGGGATCACAGCCGGCGCGGGTCACCGCGACCGGCGCGGCGAGACCGAGGTCGGGGTCGACGTTCGCCGCCCAGTCGTCCATCGGCACCACCACGATCGCCGGTCCCCGGTGCTGGACGGCCTCGTGCCACGCCCGTCGTACCGCGGCGGGCACGTCCTGCGCCAGGACGGGCTGGTCGACCCAGACCGGGTACGGCCCGCCGAGCCGGTCGAGCCGCCCGGCGAGGAACGGTTCCAGCGCCAGATGCCGGCGGTCCTGCTGACCGACGACCACGACCAGCGGCGCGCGGTTGACCCGCGCCGTGGCGAGCGCGCCGACCGCGTTGCCCAGCCCGGCGGTCGTGTGCAGGTTGACGAAGGCCGGACGACCGGTGGCGATCGCGTACCCGGTCGCCATCCCGACCACCGAGCCTTCGTGCAGCCCGAGGATGAATTCGAGGTCGTCGGGCAGGTCGGTGAGGAACGCGACCTCGGTCGAGCCGGGGTTGGCGAAGACCCGGTCCATCCGGTACCGGCGCAGCACCTCCAGGGTCGCCTCCCGGACCGTGGTCATCCCGCCCCCGTCTGCTGCTTGGCGCGCTGGATCTGCTCGAACACCCGGGCACGCAGTTCCGTGAACCGTGCCGACGACCGCGTGGTGAGCTGGTCGCGTTCGTCGGGCAGGTCGACCGTGACGTCGTCCATGACGACCGTGGGGGACGAGGACAGCACGAGGACCCGCTGACCGAGGTACACCGCCTCGTCGATGTCGTGTGTGACGAACAGGATCGTCACGCCGAACCGGTGCCACAGGGATCGGACCAGGTCCTCGAGGTCGGCGCGGGTCTGCGCGTCGACCGCCGCGAACGGCTCGTCCATGAGCAGGATGTGCGGCTCGTACGCCACGGCGCGGGCCAGCGCCACGCGCTGCTGCATGCCGCCGGACAGCTGCCACGGGTACGCGCCGAGCACGTCGCCCAGCCCGACCGCCTCGACCGCGGACCGGACCAGTTCCTCGCGTCGCGCCCTGGGCAGCTTCTTCTGCTTCAACGGCAACTCGACGTTGCCGCGCACCGTCATCCACGGGAACAGGCTGCGCCCGTACTCCTGGAACACCACCGCCATGCCCGGCGGCGGTCCCTGTACCGGGCGGCCCTCCAGCACGACCTGTCCGGACGTCGGCGCCAGCAACCCGGCGACGCATTTGAGCAGGGTGGTCTTACCGGCGCCGGACGGCCCGACCACGCAGACCAGTTCGCCCTTGCCGATCTCGAAGGTGAGGTCGCGGACCGCCTCGACCGACCGCCCGTGGCCCTCGTACACCTTGCCTAAGCCGCGGACGTCGAGCAGCACCTCGGTGCGGGCCCTGGTCTGGGTCATGGTGCTCATCCACTCCCACCTCTTTGCGATTGCCGAAGCCCGAAGTACCAGCGCAGCGCCCGGCGCTCGAACACCCGCATGAGCAAGGCGAGCCCGAACCCGAGTACGCCGAGCAGCAGGATCCCGGTCCACATCTCGGTGATCGCGAAGGACCGCTGGAACTGGATGATCGTGAAGCCGAGCCCGTTGCTGGCCGCGAACATCTCGCTGATGACCATGAGGATGATGCCGATCGACAGACCCTGGCGCATGCCGGTGACGATCTGCGGACTCGCCGACCGGATGACCAGGTGCCACAGCCGGGCGGGACCGGTGATCCGGTAGCAGCGGCTGGTCTCCGCCAGCACCTCGTCGACCGCGCGGACCCCTTCCACCGTGTTCAGCAGGATCGGCCACACGCAGCCGGACAGCACGACGAGCACCTTCATCGAGTTGCCGATACCGGCGAACAGGATGAGGACCGGAACCAGCACCGGCGGCGGGATCGCCCGCAGGAACTCCAGCACCGGCTCGCAGAACGCGCGTACCCGCCGGAACGAGCCGACCAGCACGCCCAGCCCGACGCCGATCAGTACGGCCAGCAGGAACCCGGCGAGCAGCCGCAGCACGCTGGGCAGCACGTCGGCGCGCAGCCGCCCGGACGACACCCAGACGTCGCCGACGTGGGACAGGATCCGCGACAGCGGGGGCAGGTAGTAGCTCTGGCTGTTCGCGGACAACACCCACCACAGGGCGAGCAGCACGATCGGCAGGGCGGCGACCGCCACCACCGGGCGCGCGACCCGACGCACGACACTCATGGCTGCCTGCTTTCGTTCGCGGCTGTGGGGCTCCGCTTCGGTGCGCTCCTCGCGCTCACGGCTGCCTGCTTTCGTTCGCGGCTGCGGGGCTCCGCTTCGCTGCGCTCCTCGCGCTCACGGCGCAACCTCCCGGCGGACCGACTGGTGCCACGACAGCAGCCGCCGTTCGATCAGCCGAGCCGCCACGTTGACCGCGACACCGAGCAGCCCGGTCACGATGACCAGGGCGTACATCGCCGGGATGGCGCCGCTGGACTGCGCGGTCCCGATCGCGTTGCCCAGTCCCGGCGCGCCGATGACCAGTTCGGCGGTGATGGCGAGGATCAGCGCCACAGCCGCCGCGAGCCGGATCCCGGTCAGGACGTACGGCAGCGCGGTCGGCCACACGACGTGCCGGATCTGTGCCCAGCCGCCCAGCCCGAAGGTGCGCGCGGTGTCGCGGGCGACCGGGTCGACGTCCTGCACCCCGTACAACACCTGGATCAGCACCTGCCAGAACGACGCGTACACCACCAGCAGCAGGACGGAGCGCAGGTCGGTGCCGAACAGCAGCACCGCCAGCGGGATCAGCGCGACCGACGGGATCGGGCGCAGGAACTCGATCGTGGACGCGGTGTACTCGCGCAGCGGCGGCACGGTACCGACGACGAACCCGACCACGACGCCGAGCACGACGGCGATGGCGAGCCCGAGGAACCAGCCGCGCGCGGTGTCCGCCACGGCGGTCCAGAAGCTCGCCTGACCGAGCTGGTCGCCGAGCGCGGCGGCGATCCGGCTGGTCGGCGGCAGGAACTTCGCCGAGACCAGCCCGCTGCGCGGTACGACTTCGAGCAGGGCGAGGAAGACGGCGAAGCCGAGCACGCCGAGCAGCGCGTTCGCGCCGCGCGGCGGGTGTGCGCCGCGCCTGCCGACCAGTGGGGCGCGAGCCGCACCGGTCGACACGACGTCTTCGTTCGGCGTGGCGACGTCTTCGGTCATGGCAGGATTTCCGACACGTCGACCTTTTCCTTGATCAGCCCGTCCTGGACCATCAGGTCGGCCATGGTCTGTACGGACTGCTTGTTGATCTGCGTCGGCCAGGCGGGCAGGGTGATCTTCTGCGCGACCGTCGGGTCGATCTTGGTGTACGTGCGCAGGATGGCGCGTGCCTCGTCCGGGTGTGTCTGCGTGTACTGCAGCGACTTCTCGATCGCGGCGGTGAAGCGCTTGGTCAGCCCGGACTTCTGCTGAATCGTCTTCTGGGTGGTGAAGTACACCGCGACGGTCAGGTCGGGCGCGGCGTCCACGAAGTTCCACGCGACCACCCGCGCGCCCTGGTCGCGGGACACGGTGAAGAACGGCTCGACGATCCAGGCGGCGTCCACGCGGTGGTTGGCGACCGCCGCGGGCATGTCGGGGAACGCCAGTTCCACGAACTTCACGGTGGCAGGATCGCCGCCCGCCTTGCGGATCGACGCCCTGACCGTGGTGTCGCCGATGTTCTTGAGGTTGTTCACCGCGACCGTCTTGCCGGACAGGTCGGCGGCGGTACGGATCGGGCTGTCCTGCGGTACCACCACGCCGCCGAAGTCCGCGCCCTGCTTGCCGGTCGACGAGTTGCCCTCCGCGATCGCCTTGAGCGGCAGACCCTGCGAATGCGCCAGGATCAGCGAGACGACGTTGCCGAACGCGAAGTCGAACTGCCCGCTGACCACGCCGGGTACCGCCGCCGCGCCGCCGGTCGTGTTCACGATGTCGACGTCGAGGTTCTGCTCCTTGAAGAAGCCCTTTTCCCGGGCGATGTACAGCGGGGCGACGTCGACGATCGGGATCGCGCCGACCTTGATCTTGTCGACGCCTCCGGACCCGTTCGCCGTGCCCGAACTGCCATTCGAGGAGCCGCACGCCGCGCTCGCCAGCAGGGCGGTAGCGGCGGCGGCGCTGAGGATGAGACGGCGCATGAAGTACTCCTACGGACGGCGGTCGACGGGACCGCGCTGGCGAACCGGATCGAAGGAGCTTTGTAGGTTGTTCGCTACCCGAACGGCTGTTCTCATCTAGAACGTTTGCACGGTGGCGTGGGTCACGTCAACGCTTCGCCGCAACATTTCCGCAACGCCGCCGGTTCGCCCGGCGGGCGCCCGTCGACCTGCCCGCCTGCCTGGTGGCGCGTCATTGACGAGGTGCGCGAGGGAGCATTACGTTCGACATGAGGACGCTAGTCCGGATGCCGAACACAAGCTCGGCAATCGGCGGAGGACGAGGGCGGGAGGCCGATGGCGACGATCGTCTCGTTGTCCGAGGGAGTCGCGGAACTGGTCCACGACGGCGACACCGTGGCCATGGAGGGATTCACCCACCTGATCCCGTTCGCCGCCGGACACGAGATCATCCGTCAGGGACGGCGCGGTCTGACCCTGGTACGGATGACCCCGGACGTCATCTACGACCAGCTCATCGGCGCCGGCTGCGCGGGCAAGTTGGTCTTCTCGTGGGGCGGCAACCCCGGCGTCGGGTCCCTGCACCGGTTCCGTGACGCGGTACAGAACTCCTGGCCGGCGCCGCTGGAACTGGAGGAGCACAGCCACGCCGGGATGGCGAACCGGTACGTCGCCGGCGCCTCCGGGCTGCCGTTCGCCGTGCTGCGCGGGTACCGGGGTACCGACCTGCCCCGCCATACCGACAACATCAGGACGATCACCTGCCCGTTCACCGGGGAGTCGCTGACCGCGGTATCCGCGCTGCACCCCGATGTCACGATCGTGCACGCCCAGCGCGCCGACCGTGCCGGGAACGTACAGATGTGGGGCATCACCGGGGTACAGAAGGAGGCGGTCCTCGCCGCCCGCCGGTCCCTGGTCACCGTCGAGGAGATCGTCGACGAACTGGACCCGGTACCCGGTCAGGTGATCCTGCCGTGCTGGGTGGTGACCGCGGTCGCCGAGGTGCCCGGCGGAGCGCACCCCTCGTACGCCCAGGGCTACTCCGACCGCGACAACGACTTCTACGTGGCGTGGGACGCGATCAGCCGGGACCGCGAGGCGTTCGCCCGGTGGGTGGAGCACATCGTCGAAGCCGGGAGCGAGGTGCGGGCATGACCGGCGACTGGACCGCGGACGAGATGATGTGCGTCGCGGCGGCCCGGCAACTGCGCGACGGCGCGGCGTGCTTCGTCGGCATCGGGTTACCCAGTACCGCCGCTAACCTCGCCCGCGCCACGCACGCGCCGAACCTGGTGCTCATCTACGAGTCCGGATGCCTCGGGGCGAAGCCCGACCGGCTGCCGCTGTCGATCGGCGACGGGATCCTGGCGGACACCGCCGACGCCGTGGTCTCGGTACCCGAGGTGTTCAACTACTGGCTGCAGCCGGGCCGGGTCGACGTCGGTTTCCTCGGCGCGGCGCAGATCGACCGGTACGGCAACATCAACACCACGGTGATCGGCGGGGACTACGCCGAGCCGAAGGTACGACTGCCCGGCGCGGGCGGCGCACCCGAGATCGCCGCCTCCTGCCGCGACGTGGTGGTCGTGGTCCGGCAGAACCTGCGTACCTTCGTCGACCGCGTCGACTTCGTCACCTCGCTCGGCTACGGCTCGGGTCCCGGTGAACGGGAGCGCCTCGGGCTGCGTGGGCGCGGTCCCCGCGTGGTCATCACCGACCTCGGCATCCTCGAACCGGACCCGCGTACCTGCGAACTGACGTTGACGCATCTGCATCCGGGAGCGACCGTCGAACAGGCGACGACAGCCACCGGCTGGCCGTTGGCGGTGGCGGACGACCTCAGCGTCGTCGAGCCGCCGACCGCGGTGGAGCTGTCGGTCCTGCGCGCTCTCGAGGACACCAAGCGTTCCGGAGGGGCCTGATGAGTGACCCGCATGTCGGTACCGCGCCTCGCGGCGCGAACCACGCCGACGCGACGCCGGGCGGTGCCGCTGCCGGTCTGTTCCTGCCCGGATACCGCCGGGACGACGCGGCGGTCCATCCGCCGCTGTTCAGCCCGCAGTACCGGTCGACCGTGCTGCGCGCGCCCCGGCGACCGTTGACCTACCTGCCGCACCGGCTTACCGAGCTCACCGGTCCGCTGCTGGGCGAGGGGCGGCTCGGCGAACTCGACCACGACCTGACCCGCCAGCACGCCGGGGAGCCGCTGGGGCAGCGCATCATCGTGCACGGCCGGGTCGTCGACGGCGACGGGCGTCCGGTACCGCACACGCTCGTGGAGATCTGGCAGGCGAACGCCGCCGGACGGTACCGGCACGCGGTGGACAACTGGCCCGCCCCGCTCGACCCCAACTTCGACGGCGTCGGTCGGGCACTCACCGACGCCGAGGGGTGGTACCGGTTCGTCACCGTCAAACCGGGCGCGTACCCGTGGAAGAACCACGACAACGCGTGGCGACCGGCGCACATCCACTTTTCGCTGTTCGGCCGGGCGTTCACGCAACGCCTCGTGACGCAGATGTACTTCCCCGGCGACCCGCTGTTCTTCCAGGATCCGATCTTCAACTCGGTGCGCGACCCGGACGCGCGGGAGCGGATGATCTGCGCGTTCGACCTGGAGCACACCGAGCCAGCGTGGGCGCTCGCGTTCCGCTGGGACATCGTCCTGCGCGGCGTCGAGGCGACGCCCCTCGACGACGAGGACCACGCCTGATGCCGCCGACCACCCCGTCGCAGACCGTCGGCCCGTTCTTCGCCGTCGGCCTGCCCTGGAGCGACGGGCCCTACGTGGTCGGCGAGGGGAGCGAGGGGGCGATCCGGATCGCCGGCCGCGTGTTCGACGGCGCGGGCGAGCCGATCCCCGACGCGCTCGTGGAGACGTGGCAGTCCGATCCCGAGGGGCGCTTCGACCACCCCGACGACCCGCGCGGCGCGGTGCGCCACCCGGGGTTCCGCGGCTTCGCCCGCTGCCCCACGGACGCCGACGGCCGCTTCGAGCTC